>CAWIGO010000009.1:0-4916 GCA_963835625.1 uncultured Verrucomicrobiae bacterium | reverse complement strand
AAAGCTCGACCTTGAAATTCCCAAAACTTCAATAGTGGAAATTACCGGCCCAGCCGAGCCTGGAGACAGCCCTGTCAAACCAAACAAGACATTGAACATCGTTCTCGGTGTTGTCATCGGCTTGATCATGGGGGTCGGTTTGGCCTTCTTCATTGAATATCTGGATACCAGCGTCAAGACGATTGACGAGGTGGAGCGTGCGTTCCAATCGCCGGTGCTTGGCGTTATCCCGCAAAACGTCGGCTACTTGGTGGACGAAGGTCTCGAAAGCCCGCACGCCGAGGCCTACCGTGTGCTGCGCACCAACATCCTGTTCTCACGCAAGGACGAAAAGCTCAACGCCGTTGTCGTCGTCAGCGCCGGTGCGGGAGAAGGCAAATCCATCACCGTCGTGAACCTGGCCACGGTGTTTGCTCAAGCCGGCCAGCGCGTATTGGTTGTGGATTCCGACCTGCGCCGTCCGACACTGCATAAACTGTTGCACGTCAGCAACAACATCGGCCTGACCAATTATCTGCTGAAACAAAACAAACTCGAAGAAATCATCCAGCCCACCAGCGTGCCGATGCTTGACTTCATGGCCAGCGGCAAACTGCCGAGCACTTCGATGAGCATTCTTGGTTCGGCGCAGATGAAGGAAATGGTCGCCGAATTGAAGCAGCGATACGATTTCCTCTTCTTTGATTCGCCGCCCATTCTGGGTGTGAGCGACGCCTCGGTCTTGGCCAGTGAAGTGGACATGGTCATTCAGGTTATTCAATACCGCCGCTATCCACAGCCCATGAGCATCCGCGCCAAGCAATTGATCGAAAAAGTCGGCGGCAATCTCATCGGCATCCTCCTCAACAACATCAACATGTCGCAGGACGAAAGTTATTACTACTACACCGGCTACTCCCAAGGCAATTATTACTACTCGCGCAACGAAGACGCTCAGGAAACCCCCGCCAAGGGAAAAGATTCCGACGACACCGACGTGATCGGGATTAAACAAAAGTATTGATTGTGCGCCCAGTTTCGTAAGGATTAGAGACAATGAAATTATTTTGGAAAGCGTCCAGTTTGGGATCTTTTGCTTGTGGCCTGCTGTTCACCGGTGTCATTTTCACTGGATGCCACTCGTCATCGAGTGTTCCCATTTTCTCCGACACCCCCACTCCGCCGGTAATGACCGGTTCGCCATCCACGGGCGATACTGCCGCGGAGGTTGCCCGTTTTCACGTCGGCGATCCCGTCATCGTGACTTTGTCCGGCCTTCCGACTGATATTCTTCCGCATCAGGAACCCATCAAGGAAGACGGCACCATCACCATGCCTGATATCGGGCATGTTCAAGCTGCGGGCAAAACTGCGGGGGAACTTCAGAACGAAATATATAATCTCTATGTGCCGAAGCTTTACCGCCATCTCACGGTCACCGTGAATACCGGAGATCGCGTCTACTACGTCACCGGCGAAGTCAAAGTACCCGGACGCCAGCTCTACGCCGGCCAAATGACCGTCACCAAGGCCATTACGACCGCGGGCGATTTCACTGACTTTGCCAATCACAGAAAAGTCTGGCTCATCCGCGCCAACGGCCAGCGCATCAAAGTCAATTGCAACGAAGCGTTGCGAAACCCGTCCAAAGATCCGCCGGTTTATCCCAACGACCAAATCCAGGTACCGCGCAAGATTTGGTGATGATTCAACTCAACATCCTTTCAGGAAAAAAGGCGGGCGCTCAATCGGCAGCCTGCCGTTTTCCTTTCCGCATCGGACGTGCGGCGGGAAACGAACTGCAACTCGACGATAACGGCATTTGGGATCAGCACCTCATACTGGAATTTAACCGGCAGAAAGGTTTCACGCTCGCAACCGCGCCAAACGCCCTGACCACCGTCAACGGCGAACCCGTTCAGGCCGCGATTCTTCGGAACGGTGACATCATCACCCTCGGTTCCGCCAAACTCCAGTTCTGGCTTGCCGCCGCCCGCCAGCGCAGCCTGCACTTGCGTGAAGCATTCGTCTGGGCGTTGCTGGCGGCTGTCACTGCCGCCCAATTTGCATTGATTTACTGGCTCATCCGTTAATGCCGGAAATGCCGCGCACCGGTGAATGCCATTGCCATATTTCGTTCGTCCGCCGCCGCGATTACTTCCGCGTCGCGCACTGAACCGCCCGGTTGAATCGCCGCCGTTGCGCCCGCCTCCGCCGCCGCAATCAAACCGTCTGGGAACGGGAAAAACGCGTCGCTGCAAACCACGCTGCCCTTGAGCAAAAGCTTTGCTTCGCCCGCCTTCCAGACCGCAATCCGGCTTGCGTCCACACGGCTCATTTGTCCTGCACCAATGCCCAGCGTCCGGTCGGCCGCCGCATAAACAATCGCGTTTGACTTCACGTGCTTGACCACGCGCCAGCCAAAAAGCATTGCCCCCAATTCATTGTCCGTCGGCTGCCGGCGGGTGACGATTTTCAAATCCGCGCGCGCCGCTGTTTTCAAATCGCGCTCCTGCAACAAAAACGAATTTGCCCCGACACTTCGCACGTCCAGCGACCGTGCGACGAGCGGTGATTTCAAGACTTTGAGCAACCGCAGATTTTTTTTCTTTTTCAAAATTGCCAGTGCTTCCGCTGAAAAATCCGGCGCGACGATGACCTCGCTGAAAATTTCCGCGATGGCCCCCGCGCCCGCGCCGTCGAGCGGACGGTTCACGGCGATGATGCCGCCAAACGGCGCCTGTTTGTCCGTTGCCAACGCCTTGTCCCACGCCTCATGCAAATTTGCGCCTTGGCCGACCCCGCACGGATTGGTGTGTTTCAAAATCGCCAGCGTCGGCGGGTCGTCCGAAAATTCCGCAATCAAATTCGCCGCCGCCGTCAAATCCAGAATGTTGTTGTAGGAAAGTTCCTTGCCGTGCAACTGCTGGAAAAATTCATTGAAGCCGCCGTAAAGCGCCGCCGCTTGATGCGGATTTTCACCGTAACGCAGCGGCTGCGCCAGCGGCGCGAAAACATTGAGCGAAGATGGCAGGCTGGAAGCCTCCGCCACGTTGAATTCTTTTTGCAGATGCGCGGCAATGGCGCCGTCATAGGCGGCAGTGCGCGCAAAAACTTTCGCTGCCAGTTTGCGTCGCAGTTCGAGTGTCGTATCGCCGTTGGCGGAAATTTGTTCCGCGACTTCCGCGTAATCCAGCGGATCAACGACAACCGTGACACTGTCGTGATTTTTTGCCGCGCTGCGGAGCATGGACGGCCCGCCGATGTCAATGTTCTCAATCGCGTCGTGCAGCGTCACGTTCGGTTTGGCGACGGTTTGCTCGAACGGATAAAGATTCACAACGACGAGATCAATCGATGGAATGTTATGCGTGTGGACAGCGGCTTCGTGCGTTTCGTTGCCGCGAATGAAAAGCAAACCGCCGTGGACTTTCGGATGCAAAGTTTTGACGCGGCCATCGAGCATTTCGGGAAAGCCGGTGTGTTCGCTGACGTCTTTTACCGTGAGCCCGGCCTCGCGCAGCGTTTTGGCGGTGCCCCCGGTGGAAATAATTTCAATTCCGGCTTTTGCCAGAATTTGCGCGAACGGAATCAAGCCCGTTTTGTCCGAAACTGAAATCAACGCCCGTTGAATTTTTGCCATAACCCGACCAAAATCCCCCATGACTGCCGCTGCCGTCAACGGCAAATCATGGTTTTGACGGCGCGGGCTTTTGAATCATGTCCTCGCCGATGGCGCGTTCAAGCCTGGCGCGGGCGACGGCATAATCATGCAACGCCTGGATTTGCGTCGTGCGCGCCTGCGTCAGCGAAGTCTCGGCATCGAGCACGTCGAGTTGCGTGCTGGTGCCGGCGTCGGCGCGGGCGCGCGCCTCGCGCAAGGCTTCGTCGGCCTGCTCCTGCACTTTTTGCTGCGACTCCAGAACTTCGCGCGCCTCGATAAAATCGGAATAGGCCGTGCGAACTTCGAGTTCAATTTGGCGTCCCTTGTCGTCCACGTCAGTCCTGGCTTTTTCGTAAAGCGCCTTGGCTTGGACGACTTTGCCGTGCGTCAGCATTCCGTCGAAAATGTCCCAGCTCAACTGTCCGCCGGCGTTCCAGCCACGAATATCCTCGCCGACATCGGTGCTGAATTGAGAGTTGACCCAATTATAACCCGCGAAGGCCTGAACCGTCGGTTTATAGCCGGCCTTGGCGTTGACGACATTGAGGCGCTGCAACTCCGCCGTTTTGCGCGCGGCGACAAGTTCGGTGCGCCTGGCCAGCGCTTGCTGGATGGCGGCGGGCAAATCCACCTGATACGGTGCGGCGTTGAGCGTATCCGTCAGGTTCAACGGAATGTCCTCCCAGATTTCGCGCGGCAAATTGTAGCCCAGCAGGTTGGACAGATTATTTTTGGTGATGCGATAATTGTTTCGCGCCTGAATCAGGGCCGGACGCTCATTGGCAACGGCGACTTCGGCGCGGAGCACGTTGAAGTGCGGCACGGTGCCGGCATCGTAGCGGCGTTGTTGGTCTTCGAGTTCCTTTTGGAGCAGGTTGACCGAGGCTTCATGCACGGTGATTTGCTGGGCGGCAAGCAGCACATCGTAATACGCCGTGCGCGCACCAAGCAACGTGTCGGCCATCACGGTCTGATATTGTGCCAGTGCCTGCTGCTTTGTGACGCTGGCCGTGCGCAACGCCGCGACCATTTTTCCGCCTTCGTAGATGGTTTGGACGATTTGCACGCCCGCATTCCAGTTTTGATACGGCTGCGGGTAGCTGAATCCGGGCGGTTCCTGTAGCAAACGCTGCTCCGTGTCCGTGTATTTGCCGGTCGCCTGCAATTGCGGCAGGGCGACGGCGCGCGTCTGCACCACCACGCCATACTGCGCATCCAGATCATTCTTGGCCTTGAGGATGGTGGCGTTTTGTGAAAGCGCGATATTGAGGCA
>CAWIGO010000008.1:0-4764 GCA_963835625.1 uncultured Verrucomicrobiae bacterium | reverse complement strand
CTTGAAATTCCCAAAACTTCAATCGTGGAAATTACCGGCCCGGCCGAGCCTGGAGAAAACCCCGTCAAACCGAACAAGACATTGAACATCGTTCTCGGTGTTGTCATCGGCTTGGTCATGGGGGTCGGTTTGGCCTTCTTCATTGAATATCTGGATACCAGCGTCAAGACGATTGACGAGGTGGAGCGTGCGTTCCAATCGCCGGTGCTTGGCGTTATCCCGCAAAACGTCGGCTACTTGGTGGACGAAGGTCTCGAAAGCCCGCACGCCGAGGCCTACCGTGTGCTGCGCACCAACATTCTGTTCTCACGCAAGGACGAAAAGCTCAACACCGTTGTCGTCGTCAGCGCCGGTGCGGGAGAAGGCAAATCCATTACCGTCATAAACCTGGCCACGGTGTTTGCTCAAGCCGGCCAGCGCATATTGATCGTGGATTCCGACCTGCGCCGTCCGACACTGCATAAACAATTGCACGTCGGCAACAACATCGGCCTGACCAATTATCTGCTGAAACAAAACAAACTCGAAGAAGTCATCCAGACCACCAGTGTGCCGATGCTTGACTTCATGGCCAGCGGCAAACTGCCGAGCACTTCGATGAGCATTCTCGGTTCGGCGCAGATGAAGGAAATGGTTGCCGAATTGAAGCAGCGATACGACTTCATCTTCTTTGATTCGCCGCCCATTCTGGGCGTGAGCGACGCCTCGGTCCTGGCCAGTGAAGTGGACATGGTCATTCAGGTTATTCAATACCGCCGCTATCCACAGCCCATGAGCATCCGCGCCAAGCAATTGATCGAAAAAGTCGGCGGCAACCTCATTGGCATCCTCCTCAACAACATCAACATGTCGCAGGACGAAAGCTATTACTATTACACCGGCTACTACCACGGCAATTATTACTACTACGCGCACGCGAAGACGCTCAGGAAACCACCGCCAAGGGAAAAGATTCCGACGACACCGACATGATCGGGATTAAACAAAAGTATTGATTGTGCGCCCAGTTTCGTAAGGATTAGAGACAATGAAATTATTTTGGAAAGCGTCAAGTTTGGGATTCTTTGCCTGTGGCCTGCTGTTCACCGGTGTCATTTTCACCGGATGCTACTCGTCGTCGATTGATCCCATCTTTTCCGACACCCCCACTCCGCCGGTAATGACCGGTTCGCCGGTTACAGGCTATTCTGTAGCAGAGGTTGCCCGTTTTCACGTCGGTGACACTGTCGCGGTGGCCTTGACCGGCCTGCCGGAAACCATAGAACCACACGTAGAGCCCATCAAAGAGGACGGCACCATCACCATGCCCGATATTGGCCACGTTCAGGCTGCGGGTAAAACTGCGGGGGAACTTCAGAACGAAATATATAACCTCTATGTGCCGAAACTTTACCGCCATCTCACGGTCACCGTGAATACCGGAGATCGTGTCTATTACGTCACCGGTGAAGTCAAAAGTCCCGGACGCCAGCTCTACGCCGGCCAAATGACCGTTACCAAGGCCATTACCACGGCGGGTGACTTCACTGACTTTGCCAATCACAAAAAAGTCTGGCTCATCCGTGCCAACGGCCAGCGCATCAAAGTCAATTGCAACAAAGCCCTTCAGGATCTCGTCCCAAGACCCGCTGGTTTATCCCAACGACCAGATCCAGGTGCCGCGCCGAATTTTGTGATGATTCAATTCAACATCCTTTCCGGTAAAAAGGCGGGCGCCCAATCAGCAGCCCGCCGTTTTCCTTTCCGCATCGGACGTGCGGCGGGAAACGAACTGCAACTCGACGACGACGGCGTTTGGGATCAGCACCTCACACTGGAATTTAACCGGCAGAAAGGTTTCACGCTCGCAACCGCGCCAAACGCCCTGACCACCGTCAACGGCGAACCCGTTCAGACCGCGATTCTTCGGAACGGTGACATCATCACCCTCGGTTCCGCCAAACTCCAGTTCTGGCTTACCGCCGCCCGCCAGCGCGGCCTGCACTTGCGGGAAGCATTCGTCTGGGTGTTGCTGGCGGCTGTCACTGCCGCCCAGTTCGCGTTGATTTACTGGCTCATCCGTTAATGCCGGAAGTGCCGCGTGCCGGTGAATGCCATGGCCATATTTCGTTCGTCCGCCGCCGCGATTACTTCCGCGTCGCGCACCGAACCGCCCGGTTGAATCGCCGCCGTTGCGCCCGCTTCCGCCGCCGCAATCAAACCGTCCGGGAACGGGAAAAATGCGTCGCTGCAAACCACGCTGCCTTTCAGCGACAAGCTTTGGCCTCGCCCGCCTTCCAGACCGCAATCCGGCTTGCGTCCACGCGGCTCATTTGTCCGGCGCCAATGCCCAGCGTCCGGTCGGCCGCCCCATAAACAATCGCGTTTGATTTCACGTGCTTGACCACCCGCCAGCCAAACAGCATCGCGCGCAATTCATCGTCCGTGGGCTGCCGGCGCGTGACGATTTTCAAATCCGCGCGCGCCGCTGTTTTCAAATCGCGCTCCTGCAACAAAAACGAATTTGCCCCAACACTTCGCACGTCCAGCGACCGTGCGGCGAGCGGCGATTTCAAGATTTTGAGCAGCCGCAGATTTTTTTTCTTCCGCAAAATCTCCAAAGCCTCCGCCGAAAAATCCGGTGCGACGATGACCTCGCTGAAAATTTCCGCGATGGCCTCCGCGCATGCGCCGTCGAGTGGACGGTTCACGGCGATGATGCCGCCGAATGGCGCCTGTTTGTCCGTGGCGAACGCTTTGTCCCACGCCCCGCGCAAATTGGCGTCCTGGCCGACCCCGCACGGATTGGTGTGCTTCAAAATTGCCAGCGTCGGCGGGTCGTCCGAAAATTCAGCAATCAAATTCGCCGCCGCCGTCAAATCCAGAATGTTGTTGTAGGAAAGTTCCTTGCCGTGCAGTTGCTGGAAAAATTCATTGAAGCCGCCGTAAAGCGCCGCCGCTTGATGCGGATTTTCACCGTAACGCAACGGCTGCGCCAGCGGCGCGAAAACATTGAGTGAAGCGGGCAGGCTGGAGGCCGGTGCCGGCTTGAATTCCTTTTGCAGATGCGCCGCAATGGCGCCGTCGTAAGCCGCGGTGCGCGCAAAGACTTTCGCCGCCAGTTTGCGGCGCAATTCCAGCGTCGTATCGCCGCGGGCCGAAATCTGTTCCGCAACTTCAGCGTAATCCAGCGGATCAACGACCACCGTGACACTGTCATGATTTTTCGCCGCGCTGCGCAACATCGAAGGTCCGCCGATGTCAATGTTCTCAATCGCGTCGTGCAGCGTCACGTTCGGCTTGGCGACGGTTTGCTCGAAGGGATAAAGATTTACGACGACGAGATCAATCGGCTGAATGTCATGCGTGCGGACAGCGGCTTCGTGCGTTTCGTTGCCGCGAATGAACAGCAAGCCGCCGTGGACTTTCGGATGGAGTGTTTTGACGCGGCCATCGAGCATTTCGGGAAAGCCCGTGTGTTCGCTGACGTCTTTCACCGTCAGCCCGGCCTCGCGCAGCGTTTTGGCGGTGCCGCCGGTGGAAATAATCTCAATTCCGGCTTTTGCCAGAATTTGCGCGAACGGAACCAAGCCCGTTTTGTCCGAAACCGAAATCAGTGCCCGTTGAATTTTTGCCATAGCCCGACAAAATCCCAGAGCCACCGATTTCGTCAATGGCAAATCATGGTTTTGCCGGCGCGGGCTTTTGAATCATCTCCTCGCCGATGGCGCGTTCAAGCCGGGCGCGGGCGGCGTCATAATCGTGCAACGCCTGCATCTGCGTGGTGCGCGCCTGCGTCAGCGAAGTCTCGGCATCGAGCACGTCGAGTTGTGTGCCGGTGCCGGCGTCGGCGCGAGCGTCTGGCTTCGCGCAGGGCCTCCTCGGCCTCGTCCTGCACGGTTTTTGCTGCGATTCCAAAACTTCCTGCGCTTCGAGGAAATCGGAATAGGCGGTGCGAACTTCCAGTTCGATATTGCGCGCCTCTTCGTCCACGGCGGTCTTGGGATTTTTCGTAAAGCGCCTTGGCTTGGACGACTTTGCCGTGTGTCAACATTCCGTCAAAAATATCCCAACTCACCTGGGCGCCGGCGTTCCAGCCGTTGATATCGTGATTGAGTTCGACCGGCGGCGTAAATTGCGCGTTGATACCAGTTGTAGCCGGCAAAAACCTGGAGGTTCGGCTTGTAGCCGGACTTGGCGTTGGTGATGTTGAGTTTCTGCAACTCCTCGGTTTTGCGCAACGCGACCAGTTCGGGACGGTTCGCCAATGCCTGCTGCATCGCGTCAGACAAATTGATCTGATACGGCGCCGCATCAAGCGTGTCGGTCAGGCTCAACGGAATGTTGTCCCAAACTTCGCGCGGCAGATTGTAACCCAGCAGATTGCACAAGTTGTTTTTGGCGATGCGATAACTGTTCTGCGCCTGAATCAAGGGCCGGACGCGCATTGGCCACGGAGACATTGGCGCGCAGCACGTTGAAATGCGGCACGGTGCCCGCGTCATAACGGCGTTGCTGATCTTCCAGTTCCTTTTCCAGCAGGTTGACGGAAGCCTCGTTCACGGTGATTTGTTCCGCCGCAAGCAAAATGTCGTAATACGCCAGACGCACGGCCAGCAGTGTGTCCGCAAGCATCGTCTGATATTGCGCCAAAGCCTGCTCTTTGGTGACCTTGGCCGCCCGCACCGCTGCCATCAGCTTGCCGCCTTGATAAATGGATTGAACGATTTGCAAACCCGCATTCCAGTTTTGGTTGGGCGAGCTGGGAGCACCGGGAAAATTCTC
>CAWIGO010000007.1:0-338534 GCA_963835625.1 uncultured Verrucomicrobiae bacterium | reverse complement strand
CAATAAACCTTGAAAACGGAAAAATGGAACTTTGTCGAAACAAAGCATTGGCGTATGGCGAAATTTTATGATAAGCTGGCGGGAGGCCTCCACGTAACCAATGGACTCAATCAACGTGGTATCTTGGCATCCACAGACACCATTTTCACATCCAGGACAGTCGCCGCCATATAAGCTTGGCTCTAACACGTTCGTAACATTCTGGCTAGAAATTTGACAGCAAAGTTTTTCTTAATATTATATCATCATATCAAGATACGTTGATTTATTATTTGCATCAGGAAGGATTTTTGGTTATTTTTCGACCGGTTAGTTTGCCTTGAGCCGATGCCGGACAAAATTGAACATCTCCAACGCCTTTTGCGCGAGCGCATCGTCATCCTCGACGGCGCAATGGGCACGATGATCCAGCAACGCAAGCTGGATGAGGCGGCGTTTCGCGGTGAACGGTTCAAAAATTGGCGCGGCAAAGATCTCAAAGGCTGCAACGACCTGCTCAACATCACGCAGCCGCACGTTGTCGAGGACATCCATCGCCAGTATCTCGAAGCGGATGCGGACATCATTGAGACGAACACATTCAACTCGCAGGCGATTTCGCTTGTGGATTATGGGCTGGAATCGCTGGCTTACGAACTCTCGAAAACGGGTGCGGAATGCGCGCGACGTGCAGTGGACAAAATTGAAAAGGCACAACCCGGTCGCATTTGTTTCGTCGCCGGCGCAATCGGGCCGACAACAAAAACGTCGTCCATCTCCACCGACGTGAACAATCCCGGCGCGCGCGGAACGACTTTCGATGAGTTGGTCACGGCTTACAGCGAACAAATCCGCGGTTTGCTCGACGGCGGCGTGGATATTCTGCTCGTCGAAACCATTTTCGATACGCTCAACGGCAAAGCCGCTTTTTTCGCGATCCAGAAAATTTTTGATGAGCGCGGGATAACCGTTCCCCTGCCCTACAGCCCAAAGTTGCAGTAGACCGGCAAATCCGCAATCCGCCGCGGCGTCGCATCGGATAGAATCCGCCAATCCGCATTTCCATTATGGCCTCAGTCACGTTCATTCAAGCGGGCAGCAATCGCGGCGTGACCGGCCAAACCGTCGAGGCGTTTTGGAATTCCATCTCGCATGTTCCCCTGCTCTCCGTCGGCATGAATTGTGCGCTCGGCCCGAAGGAACTGCGTCCGCTCATTGAAGAACTTTCCGCCATCGCGCCGATTTACATCAGCGCGTATCCGAACGCCGGTTTGCCGAATCCACTGTTGCCGACCGGTTTCCCTGAAACCCCGGAAACGCTCGCGCCGCAACTCAAGGAATGGGCGCAAAACGGCTGGCTCAATATTGTCGGAGGCTGCTGCGGCACGACGCCCGCGCACATCAAGGCAATCGCCGAAGCGGTTAAAAATTTGCCGCCTCGTGTTCCGCCAAAAATTGAACCGTTTTTGCGATTGAGCGGACTGAACGCGCTGACGCTCCGGCCCGATTCCAATTTCATCAACATCGGCGAGCGCACGAACGTTGCCGGCTCGCCAAAGTTCGCTCAACTCATCAAAGCCGGTGATTACGAAGCCGCGCTGGCCATCGCACGACAGCAGGTCGAGAACGGCGCGCAGGTCATTGATGTCTGCATGGATGAAGGGATGATTGACGGGGTCACGGCAATGACGCGTTTTCTGAACCTCGTCGCCTCCGAACCGGACATCTGCAAAGTGCCCGTGATGATTGACTCGTCGAAATGGGAAGTCATCGAAGCCGGCCTGAAATGCCTTCAAGGCAAAGGCATTGTCAATTCCATCAGCCTTAAGGAAGGCGAGGAGAAATTTCTTCACCAGGCGAAGCTCGTCCGTCGCTACGGCGCGGCCGTGGTTGTAATGGCCTTTGACGAACGCGGCCAAGCCGACACGTTTGAGCGCCGCATCGCAGTCTGCAAACGCGCTTACGATTTATTGACTCAAAAGGTTGGGTTTCCTCCGCAAGACATCATTTTCGATCCAAACGTGCTCACCGTCGGCACCGGCATGGAGGAGCACGCGAATTATGCGGTGGATTTCATTCGCGCGACAAAATGGATCAAGGAAAACCTTCCCGGCCAAAGTCAGCGGCGGCATCAGCAACGTTTCGTTTTCGTTTCGCGGCAACAACGCTGTGCGCGAAGCCATGCACAGCGCGTTTCTGTATCACGCGATTCATGCCGGCCTCGACATGGGCATCGTCAACGCCGGCATGCTGGCCGTTTATGACGAAGTTCCGAAGGACCTGCTCGAGCTTGTCGAAGACGTGCTGCTCAACCGCCGCCCCGACGCAACCGAACGGCTGATCAAATTCGCGGAATCGGTGAAACAAAAAGGGAAAGCCGAAGTCGTCGAAGACGAATGGCGCAAAGGCACGGTCGAAGAACGCCTCAGCCACGCACTGGTGAAAGGCATCGCGGATTTCATCGAGCAGGACGCAGAAGAAGCCCGTCAGAAATACAGCAGGCCGTTGCTGGTCATCGAAGGCCCGCTCATGGCCGGCATGAATGTTGTCGGCGATTTGTTCGGTGCCGGCAAAATGTTTTTGCCGCAGGTCGTCAAGAGCGCGCGCGTGATGAAAAAAGCCGTGGCGTATCTGCAGCCGTTCATGGAGGCGGAGAAGAAAGCCGCTGGCGGCACGCACAAAAACGCCGGCAAAGTCCTCATGGCGACCGTCAAGGGTGACGTGCATGACATCGGCAAAAATATCGTCGGCGTCGTGCTCGGCTGCAACAACTACGAGGTTATTGACCTCGGCGTGATGGTGCCGTGCGAAAAAATTCTTGCGGCGGCGCGCGAGCATCATCCTGACATCATTGGATTGAGCGGACTCATCACGCCGTCGCTCGACGAAATGGCGCATGTCGCGCGCGAGATGGAACGCGAAGGGCTGCGCCTGCCGCTGCTCATCGGTGGTGCGACCACGAGCAAGCTCACACTGCGGTGAAGATTGCGCCCGGCTACGGCCAACCGGTCGTCCACGTCCTGGATGCCAGCCGCGCCGTGCCGGTCGTCGGCAATCTCATCAACGCGGACCGGAAGCCGGAGTTTGCCAGACAAATCCGTGATGAATACGACCACATCCGCGCCCAGCACGCCGGCCAGCGGGTAAAATTGCTCTCCATCGAACAAGCCCGCGCCAACGCGCCGAAGTTGAACTACGACGATTTGCCAAAGCCTGAATTCACGGGTGTGCGGACTCTTGAAAGAGTCCCGCTTGGCGATTTGGTCAAATTCATTGACTGGTCGCCGTTCTTTCACGTTTGGGAATTGCGCGGCGTTTATCCGAAGATTCTCCAACACGAGAAACACGGCGAGGAAGCGCGCAAACTCTTTGCCGACGCGCAAAAGCTGCTGGGGAAAATTGTCAGCGGTAAACTGCTGCAACCGCGCGGCGTCTACGGATTTTTTCCGGCAAACCGGGTTGGCGATGACGTCGAACTTTACACGGATGAATCCCGAACGGAGGTTCTGACCACTTTCCATTTCCTTCGCCAGCAAATTGAAAAGACTGATGGCACGCCGAACTGGTGTCTGGCGGATTTTGTTGCGCCAAAGCGTGGTGCCGGCGTCCCGCCGGAGACCAAACTTAAATGGAACTTCCGGCAAGATGCCGGAAGCACGTTACGTCGATTACATCGGCGCGTTTGCCGTGACTAGCGGGCACGGGCTGAAGGAACTGGTGAAAAAATTCAAGGCCGACCACGACGACTACAACGCCATCATGGCCGAGGCGCTCGCCGACCGCCTGGCTGAAGCCTTTGCCGAATTTTTGCACAAACGCGCCCGTGAAGAATGGGGCTACGGCAAAAATGAAGACTTCAGCAGCGAGGATTTGATTGAGGAAAAATATCGTGGCATCCGCCCGGCGGCGGGTTACCCGGCCTGCCCGGACCACACGGAGAAACGGATTTTGTGGAAGCTGCTGGATGTGGAAAAGAAAGCCGGCATCAAACTTACCGAAAGCTTTGCCATGTGGCCGGGCAGCAGCGTGAGCGGTCTCTATTTCGCCCACCCGGAATCAAAATATTTCGCTGTCGGCAAACTCGGCCGCGATCAGATGCTGGATTATCATCTGCGCAAAGGCATGACTTTGCAGGAAGTCGAGAAATGGCTCGGTCCGTATTTGAATTATGACCCGGCGCGAGAAATATCGTCACCACCCATGCCCTGTTCGTGCGGTCAAACGCATTGAATCGTAATATCAAAATCCAGCCGGGACTTGTTTTTCTGGCGTTACGGCATAGATTCAAGGGATGAAGCAGGATGTCGTGCCAGTCCAGATTCGGGGAATTCTTCCCGCCAACAGCGGTTGCGCGCTGTTTGTCGGGAATGACGAAAAGGTTTTTGTCATCAACGTCGAGCCGCAAATAGGCGCGGTCATCGGGATGTTTCTCCGCCAGACGCCCAAAGAGCGCCCGCTCACCCACGACCTCATCAACCGGATGTTTCAGGGTTTTGGCATTACTGTGGAACGCGTCGTCATCACGGATTTGAAAAATTCGACCTACTTTGCGCGGTTGATTTTGCAGCAGCAAAACGAAGTGGCGCGGAAAATTGTCGAACTCGACGCCCGCCCCAGCGATTGTCTTGCCATCGCCGCCGCGCAGAAAAAACCGATTTTTGTGACCGCTTCTCTTTTCGAACAGGTCGAGGACATGAGCGAAGTGCTGAACCGGATCAATGAAACCGGCAGCAGCGAAGTTGAATAAAATGCCCCCCGCCAAAACACCGCCGCTGGCTCTCATTTGTGGTGATGATGAGTTCGCAGTAAAGCAGCGCGCCAAACAACTCTACCAGCAATGGTGCGACGAAGTTGGCGGCAGCATGGATCACGAAATCATCGAGGCCGGCGTTTCCAACAGCGGCGAAGCGCTCAATGCCATTGCCCGCTTGCGCGAAGCGCTGCAAACCCTGCCTTTTTTTGGGTCGGGCAAGGTCGTCTGGCTGCGTGATTGCAACTTTCTGGGCGATGAGCGTGTTGCAGCCGCTCAAGCTGTCACGGAAACCTTGAATGATTTGGGCGAAGAGCTGAACAGTTTTGTCTGGCAGAATACGCGGCTGCTCATCAGCGCGGGCAAGGTGGACAAGCGCAAAACGTTTTTCAAAGCGCTCGATAAAACCGGCCTGGTCGAAAATTTTTCCGGTTGGTCCGCGGATGACCGCGATTGGGCTGAACGCGCGGAAGTCGCGGCTCGGACGGCTGTCCATGAACGCAAAAAGGACATTTCCGAAGAAGCGCTGTCCGAACTCGTCAGTTGTGTCGGGCCCAACCCGCGACAACTCGACAACGAGATCGAAAAGCTGTGTCTGTTTATCGGCGGGCAAAAAAAAATTGAAGCCGTGGACGTTTCCGCCATTTGCACCCGGAACAAAACGGCGCGCGCATTTGCGCTCGGTGATGCTTTGGGTGATCGTGATTTGCCCCGTTTGTTGCAAAGGCTGGACGAGGAATTGTGGGAAATTAAATTCGACCCGCAAAAATCGGAAATCGGTTTGCTTTACGGTTTGATTGCGAAAATTCGCGCGATGCTGTTGCTGAAGGAAATGTTGCGCGAAGGATGGATCAAGCCGGAGATGGATTACAATCGCTTCAAGGCGCAACTCGAACGCGTGCCGGCTGACAAGCTGCCTGCGGACAAAAAATATAATCCACTGGCGCTGAATCCGTATGTGCTTTACAAAGCGCTGCCACAAGTGAAACGTTATTCCGAAGCCGAGCTGATACTGGCGATGGATTTGCTGTTGCGCTGCAACCAGCGACTGGTGTCCAGCGGCCTTGAAGAAGCGCTGGTGTTGCAGCAAACACTGGTGCAAATCATCACCCCACAAGCGGCTGGGGCCTGAACATGCAAAAAGAAACTGTTGGGAAAGTGACAACGCCGCCGGCAAAAATGTTGGTTTTGATGGGTAAAAATTCCGCCTGCGTGAAAATTACAGGCCGCGCCAATTTCGCGTTCGGCCCCGACTTCAAAACGTTGGTGAGCGAACTCAACCAAAAAGGCTATGGCCATTTTGTCATTGATCTGTCGGAATGCGTGCTTATGGACAGCACGTTTCTCGGCGTGCTGGCCGGGTTTGGATTGAAGATGGGTCAGGCCAATGCGGCAGACAAACGGGGCATCGAACTGTTGAATCTGAACTCGCGCATCATGGAGCTGCTTGAAAACCTGGGTGTGTTGCCTCTTTTCAAAATAACGACCGGTGCATTGCAACTGCCTGACGGGGTTCAGACGCGCATGCCGGACTCCATCAATCCGACGCTCGAGCAAATCGCCCGCACAAGCCTCGAAGCGCATCAAACGCTCATGGCGGTAAGCCCTGACAACGCCACCCGTTTCAAGGATGTAGCACAGTTTTTGGCCGAGGATTTGAAGAATCTTGAAAACCATCCATGACGTCACGTGGCTTGCCCTGTTGCTCGCGAGCAGGGCGTGAGATGCCGTAACCCCGCAATGAGTCTGCAAATTCGATTTCCAGCGACGGCCAAAGCAATCACTTAAGCCGGAGCCGGTGACGGCGTGCCGAGGCCGGGCAATTTCGGCGGCGCAGGTTTCGGCGGGGTTTCAGGCAACGGGGTCCCCGCAGGCGCGCTCAAAATGGTTCCGCTTTGAGGCTTGGGCGGCGGCGGCGTGAACTTGCCTGTCTTGATGATTTCCTCGACCTGCGCGCCATCAAGTGTTTCGTATTCGAGGAGCGAAGACGCGAGCAACTCCAGTTTGTCGCGATTGTTCAAAATGATGTTCCGCGCGACCGTGTAGCCGCCGTCAATGATGCGTTTGATTTCTTCGTCAATTTCGTGGGCGGTGTCTTCGCTATAGACCTTGGTGCGCGTCATTTCGCGGCCAAGAAAAACATATTCGTCGTCGTTGCCATATTGCACCATGCCAAGCTTGTCGCTCATGCCATACTGGCAAACCATCGCACGCGCCATGTTCGTCGCCTGCTGAATGTCCATCGCGGCGCCCGTTGAAATGTCACCGGAAACAATTTCCTCGGCGATGCGCCCGGCCATTGTCACGGCAATGTCATCAAGCATTTCCCTGCGCCGACGGCTCAAAATGTCCTTCTCCGGCAATTGCATCGTCGAACCCAGCGACTGGCCACGCGGGATGATGGTGACCTTGTGCAGCGGATGCGTGTGCTCAAGCATCATGTTCACAAGCGCATGTCCCGCCTCATGCCATGCGGTGTGCTTCTTTTCCTCATCGGTCATCGCGAGGCTGCGGCGCTCGCGGCCCCAGCGAACTTTGTCGCGCGCCTCCTCCAATTCTTCCATACCGACGGATTTTTTATTCAATCGCGCGGCGAGCAAGGCGGCCTCGTTCAACAAATTCGCCAGATCCGCGCCGGAATAACCAGGCGTTCCCCGCGCGATGATGGACAAATCCGCCTCCGGTGCGAGCTTCACGTTTTTGGCGTGAACTTTCAAAATCGCCTCGCGCCCCCGCACGTCGGGCAGGTTGACAATAACCTGACGGTCGAAACGGCCCGGACGCAACAACGCCGGGTCAAGCACGTCGGGACGATTCGTCGCGGCGATGATGATGATGCCTTCCTGCGTGTCGAAGCCGTCCATTTCGACGAGCAACGCGTTGAGCGTTTGCTCGCGTTCGTCGTTGCCGCCGCCGAGACCGTGGCCGCGCGAGCGGCCAACCGCGTCAATTTCATCAATAAAAATCAGGCACGGCACATTTTTGCGCGCCTGTTCGAACATGTCGCGCACGCGGCTGGCGCCGACGCCGACAAACATTTCCACGAAGTCCGAGCCGCTAATGCTGAAAAAGCTTGCGTCCGCCTCGCCGGCGATGGCCTTGGCCAAAAGCGTTTTACCCGTGCCGGGCGCCCCGACCATCAGCACGCCCTTGGGAATTCGCCCGCCGAGCCGCTGGAATTTTTTTGGATCTTTCAAAAACTCGACGAGTTCGGAAACCTCCTCAATAGCTTCGTCCACGCCCGCCACTTCCTTGAAAGTGATTTTGTTGCGATCCTTGGCAAGCAGCCGCGCCTTGCTCCTGCCAAAACTCAACGCGCCTTTGCCGGCCAACTTGATTTGGCGGATGAAGAAAAACCAGATGAACACGCCTATCAGGGCAAAAATCAATAGTTGGTAGCCGAGCGACCAAAGCATCGAGTTCGGGATGTTTGCGTTGATTTTATCCGACGCAAACAGTTGATCCTGCTTTTCTGAAGTGAGAAAGGCATTTTTGACGACAAAGGGAGCCTCGATGGACTTGCCGGTTTTGTCCTTGATAAGGCTTCCGTCCTTGTCGGTTTTGTAATAGGTGCCGCTGATTTCCGTCAGCGGGGCCGTCTGTGGATTGAAATTGATCGTCGCGGATACGATCAAATTGGACTGGAATTTTTGGAAAAAATCATACTGTGACAGCGTGACATCCGGCGTGCCGAGGCGACGTTGTGCCAGCATCAACACCACACCGGCTCCGATGATGATAATCCACGTGATCCATGCCGTAGGCGGGAATCTAAAGCTGCCCTGCGGCGGTTTCTTTTGGCCGTGGTCGTTTTCTTTTTTTGGGTCTTCGTCGAACATATCTTTTACTTTAATAGCCAAGTTAACATGCCGTTGCCGCTTTCGCAATGAGCTAATTCGCTTATAATGCCGCCCATGCGCATTGGTTCGCTGACGCTCCAATCCAATCTGTTCCTCTCGCCGCTGGCGGGTTACACCAACCTGCCCTTCCGGCTCGTCGTGCGTGAAATCGGCGGGGTCGGACTTTGCACCACTGACCTTGTTAATGCCCGTTCGCTGCTCGAAAAAAATAAAAATGCGCTCAAGCTGATTGAGACTCGTCCTGCTGATTCGCCGCTCGCCGTCCAACTTTTTGGTTCCGTGCCCGAAGAAATGCGTGATGCCGCGCTTTTGCTCGAATCGCTCGGCATCATATCCATTGACATCAATATGGGCTGCCCCGTCCGCAAAGTCTGCAACGTCGGCGGCGGCTCCGCTATGATGACCGGGCTCGATAAAACTGTTGCGCTCGTCCATGGCATGGTCGAGGCCGTCAAAATTCCCGTCACCGCCAAAATGCGGCTCGGTTGGGACGACGAAAATATCACCGCGCCCGATTTGGCACGCGCACTCGAAGACGCGGGCGTCGCGGCCATTTTTGTTCATGGCCGGACGCGCAAACAAGGTTTTGGTGGGACAGTCAATCTCGCCGGTATTCGCGCCGTTGTCGAAGCCGTGAAAACCATACCTGTCATCGGCAACGGCGATGTCACCACGCCGCAAGCCGCGAAGAAGATGCTCGATGAAACCGGTTGTGCGGGCGTGAGCATCGGACGCGGCGCGTTTTATGATCCCTGGATTTTCAAACGGACGCTGCATTTTTTGGGTAGGGCGGGCTCCTCGCCTGGACGAAGCCTTGCGAAGCCCGGTCCGCAGCCCGCCGTTGGTGGGGCGAGCGTCCCCGCGAGCCGATTGGGAAGTCGAACTTCGACCGGCTCGTCAGTAGCCTCGCCCCACCGAAAAGATAATGGTGAGCTGTTGCCCGAACCCACCTTTGCCGAACGCGTGCGCGTGATGTGCCGGCATCTGGATTTGATGATTGAAGTTTTTGGCGAGAAACTCGGCTGCCGGATGTTCCGCAAAATCGCGCCGTGGTATTCCAAGCGATTCGGCCCATGCCACGAATTCAACAAACGCGCCGTGAAAATCTCGACGCGTGCCGAATTTCACGATGTTTTGGAAAATTACATCCGCTGGCGGCGACAATTTCTGGATGAGAGCGGCGAACTGCAGCCGCGCTTCCACCCGCCGCCGATGGTCGCGTCGTTTATGCAAAAATCCGTTTCTCGCCAAGAAAAAATTCCTGTGCCAAAGGGGCCAATGGAAGTATGGTAAATATTTATTAAACAAATTTGTAAACTATGTCTGAAAATATAAGTTCAAATGTCCTCTTCCATTTTACAAAGTCATTAGACAGCATAGTGGATATTCTTACTTCAGGCTTTTATCCGCATTACTGCCCAGAATATTTATTTGGTCCACTTCATGCCAAAGATGTCTTAACCGGTTTACCACCATCATATGCAGTTCCCATGATTTCTTTTTGTGATTTGCCATTATCACTTATCCGTAAGCACCTCGGTGTATATGGGGAATTCGGCATTGGCTTGAATAAAAAGTGGGGAATTAAAAACGGCGTTACGCCAGTTTTATACATGCATGAACAATCGCAAATGTTTGAAGCTTTAATAAGCCGAATGTGTGCGGCAAGAGACGGAAAGGATGAAACTGCCGACGACGATCTGAAATTATTAGCTGCTCATGTGAAACCGTTTCGCGGAAATGCATGGAGAGAAGGCCAAACAAAGCCCGATATTCATTTTTATGACGAACGGGAATGGAGATATGTGCCACGTGTTGCTCCTAACGAGCAATTCTTTATAACGCGGGAAGACTATTCTAGTCATGAAAAGATTGCAGCACTACACGCGGCGCTTAAAGAAAAACACAAGCTTATTGTTCATCCGAACGACATTCAGTATTTGATTGTACCAGACGATGGATACATTCTTAAATTGGTAAAGTATCTCCGCACTTTGTATGGCCAAGATGATGCGACGCTGGTGACGACTGCGATAATGACAATTGACTGCATACACGAGGACGTTTGAAAATTAGAACGTAAACTTAGTTTCTACTTTACGTTCTTTGCGTCTTTGCGTGAGGATTATTTCCCAATGCAAAATTGGCTGAAAATCGAGTCGAGCAAATCTTCCGTCGCCGTTTTGCCGACGATTTCCCCGACGGCATTGACCGCAATCCGCAAATCCATCGCCACGAGTTCGAGCGTCGCGTCTCCGCGCAGCGCGTCGAGCGTCCGCTGCGTTGCTGCGTGCGCGCGGTTCAGTGCGTCCTGATGCCGCGAGTTGATCATCACCTGCAACATCTCGGCCCTAATTTCCCCCGACCAGACCAGTTCCTTGATGGCGTCTTTCAGGGCTTCAATCCCCTGCCCGCTTAAGCAGCAAACGTCCACGATTTGTGGGTAGGGCGGGCTCTCCGCAGCCCGCCGCGGCGCGATAGGGACATCGCGCCCTACCTCGTTCGGTAAAATTAATTTCCTCGGCAAATCAATTTTGTTCACAACCAAAATCCGTTTCTTGCCGGCAAACTCGCTGAGATACTTTTCGTCGGCAGCCGTTAGTGGTTCGCTCGCGTCGAGCACGTGCAAAACGAATTCGGCTTTGGCCAATGATTCGCGGCTGCGGCGGACGCCTTCCTGCTCGATTTCGTCGCGCGCTTCGCGCAAACCGGCGGTGTCAATGAATACAACGGGGATGCCGCGGATGTTCGCCGTTTCTTCAATTGTGTCGCGCGTTGTGCCGGGAATCGGCGAAACGATGGCGCGGTCGTGACCAAGCAATTGATTCAGCAGACTTGATTTGCCGACGTTTGGCCGGCCGACAATCGCGGCGCGAATGCCGCGACGCAAAATTTGCCCTTCATTGGCCGTGCGCAGCAGTTCGTCCATGAACGCGACGCCATGCTCCAGACGTTTAAGCAGTTGTTTTTTTGTATCGGGCGCAATGTCTTCGTTGGGAAAATCAATGTGCGCTTCAACGTGAGCGAGCGTGTGCATCAAATCATCGCGGAGCTGGTTGATGCGCTGCGACAATTTACCGGCGAGTTGCTCGTTGGCGGCGGCAAGCGCGAGTTCCGTGCGCGAATGAATCAGATCGGTAACCGCCTCGGCTTGGGCGAGGTCGAGCCGTCCGTTGAGGAAGGCGCGACGGGTGAACTCGCCGGGTTCGGCCAATCGCGCGCCATTTTCCAAAATCGTGTCGAGCACTAGTTTCGCCGGTAAAATGCCGCCGTGACAGGTGATTTCCACCGTGTCTTCGCATGTGAACGTGTGCGGCGCACGCATGACGGCCAGCAACACTTCGTCAACAATTTCAAACTCGCCCTCACCCCGCCCCTCTCCCGTCTGACGGGAGAGGGAGTTGGATTTTTTGTAACGAATAATTTTGCCGTAATGAATCGTGTGCGACGCCGCGGCGGACGGTTTCAGTGAATTTTTCCCGACCGGCAGAAAACTTTTGTCGGCGACAGCGAGCGCCTGCTGGCCGGAAACGCGCACGACGGCCAGCCCGCCTTCGCCGAGCGGGGTGGCAATTGCGGCGATGGTGTCATCGGGCATGGGGAGAAATTACGAATTACGAATTGCAAATGTCGAATCATTCGTCACTCAAAATTCGCCATTCACAATTTAGAATCCACTTTCACCGGCGCGATGTTCGTGCTTAACTCGGCTCGATGGACGTCAACCTCGGCATCTGGAGCAGACTGACAAAAATTGTCGTCGCCCTCGTCGTCACGGCTTTTGTGCTGCTGATTGGGATGTATTATCTGCCGCTCATTCATCAGAACGAGCGGATGCGCGCGGACATTCTGCAGTTGAAAGCCCAGCTCCAAAAGGAAGAGGCGAATTCCAGGCGGCTCAAGGCCGAGATTGACGCCATTCGCAACGATCCCAAAACCCTTGAGCGCCTGACCCGCGAAAAACTGGGCTACAGCCGGCCCGGCGAAACCGTGGTGCGCTTTGAATCGCCCGCAACCAATGCGCCAACACGTTAGCTGAATTTCAAAAGAATAGGAGCCGACGTAAGGAGGCTCTGACTTGAATTTGAATCTTGTTACCTCGACTCCTGCAAAATCAACTCACACTGTTAAAATTTCCTTTTCCTTGTGTACGACGTGCTGATCAATTTTGGCGATGTATTGGTCGGTCAGCTTTTGCAAATCCTTTTCGGCCTGTTTTTCCTGATCCTCGGTGATGCCGCTGTCGTGCGCGTGTTTTTTTAACTGCTCCATCGCGTCGCGCCGCACGTGTCGAATCGCCACGCGCCCGTCCTCGGCCATCTTCTTGGTGATCTTCACGAATTCCTCCCGCCGTTCCGTGCTCAATTCAGGAAATGAAAGGCGGATGACTTTGCCCTGCACCGCCGGGTTGAGGCCGAGGTTCGCCTTTTGGATCGCCTTTTCAATCGGATGCGCTGTGTTCGCGTCCCAGGGCTGGATGACCAGTTGCCGCGGCTCCGGCGTCGTGATGCCAGCCAGTTCGCGGATGCGCATCTGCGAGCCATAAACATCGACAATGATATTTTCAACAAGTGCGGCTGATGCTTTGCCGGTGCGCACGCCGGCAAATTCGTTCACGACCACCTGCTCGGTCTTGATCATTCTATCCTCTGCTTCCAGCAAAATATCGTCGGGTGTCATAGTCATGGTGTATGCAGGCTAACAATAAAAACGCGCCGGGTCGAATAAAAAGTCAGGCGCGGCATTTGGTTTGAAATTAATCCGCGCCCGTCCGCGCAATCTGCGGTCAACTTTTCCACGCGTTTTTGAGAATTATCACTCACTGGACTTGAGTTAATGGCATTGTCAATTCACCGTTGCACCGATAGTTTTATTCACAGTTGTATGACGCCCACTCAACAATTGGCCGCATTGCACGCGGCAAATTGCGATGTCGCCTTTGACAATCTTATCCGCCAGCTTTACGCCACGGACGCCTCGATCTATCAAATCGAGCCGATGGCGGTGGCATTTCCCAAAGATGCGCGCCAGGCCAGCGACATCATTTTAGCAGCGGCGCAGGCAGGCGTGTCGGTGATTCCGCGCGGCGCAGGAACAGGGCTTTCGGGCGGCGCCGTTGGCGACGGGTTGGTGGTTGATTTCGCGCGCCACAACCGGGGCATTTTCAATCTGGATTTGAAACGCAGGAGCGTCCGCGTCGGCGCCGGCGTTGTGTTGGATCAGTTGAACAACTTTCTGCACCCGCACGGATTTTGTTTCGGTCCGGACGTGGCGACGAGTTCGCGCGCGACCCTGGGCGGCATGATTGCCAGCGATTCGTCCGGTTCCCACACGCCGGTCTATGGCACAACGGCAGGACACGTCAGCGAACTCGAAATTGTGCTCAGTAACGGGCGGGTGGTAAAGGTCGGTTCCGGTCTCAACCCCTTGTCGCGACAACGTGACCTGATTGAAAGCATAACTTCATTCAACGCGCTGCAAATCGCCGGGCGTTTTCCGCCGGGACTCTTAAAGCGCTGGCCGGGATACGCGCTGGCGCGGGCGGCGGGCGAACCGGGCAATCTGATTCACCTATTGGCCGGAAGTGAAGGCACGCTGGCGGGCATTATCTCCGCCGAATTGAAAATCGTCCGGTTGCCTGACGAACGCGGAATGGGTTTGCTGTTTTTCGCATCCATGGCCGAGGCGATGCAGGCCACGCAACAACTGCTCGATCTGAAACCGGCGGCGATTGAACACATTGACCGTTTGTTGTTCGGCCAGACGCGCGGCCGGCGCGAGTTTCAACCCGTGCGTGATTTGCTCGAACTCGACGCCAAGCCGTGTGAATCCATTTTAATCGTTGAATTTTTCGAAGACGTTCGTGAACGGCTGGCGCTGCTGGCCAAGCGCCGCCTGGGCCTGCGCAAATTGATTTTGCAAACGCAGGCCGAGGCCGACCTCGTGTGGGCGATGCGCAAGGCGGGTTTGTCACTGTTGACCGGCTGCAAAGGCGGTGCCAAACCCATGACAGGCATCGAAGACACGGCGGTCCGGCCGCGGGACTTGCCGAAATACGCCGCCGGTTTGAAAAAATTGATGCAAGGCGCGGGCGTGCAGGCTTCCTATTACGGGCACGCGGCGGCGGGGTTGCTGCACGTGCGGCCGGTGCTGGATTTGCATCGCGCGGAAGATTTGGAAAAATACCGGCAAATTGCCGACGAAGTGGCCGCGCTGGTTTTGCAGTTCAAAGGAACGTTGTCCGGCGAACATGGCGTTGGCATTGCGCGCACTGAGTATCTCAGGGAGCAGGTTGGCGAGGAGATTTACCAGCTCATGCACCAAATCAAGCAGTCCTTCGACCCGTATAATTTGTTCAACCCGGGAAAAATTATCTCGGATGGCCGCTATAAAATTGACACTAACCTGCGCCTCGGCGCGGGTTATTCGCTGAAACTCCCGTTTGAGCCCATACTCGCATTCGCCGCCAAGGACGGTTCGTTCACAGGCAACTTGGAACAATGCAACGGTTGCGGCGATTGCCTCAAGCAAACGCCCACCATGTGCCCCACGTTCATCGCCACCGGCGAGGAAATCATGTCCACGCGCGGACGCGCCAACGCCATTCGCGCAGTGTTGGAATTGCGCGGCATCAACGGCGATCCGCTGCGTTCGGCGGAATTTGAAATGGCGTTAAGCAACTGTTTGTCGTGCAAAGCCTGCACCACGGAATGCCCGTCCAATGTGAACATGGCCTTGCTAAAGGCGGAATTGCTTCATGCGCGCATTCGTCGCGACGGATTGACCCTGCGCGAACGGCTGTTCAGTTCGGTGGATCGCCTGGGCCAACTGGGTTGCACCATGCCGCGCGTGGCCAATGAGCTTTTGGAATTTACGCCGCTGCGTCATGTTTTAGGCCGTTTTTTTGGCATCACAACCAACCGGCCATTGCTGCATTTCGCACGGGTGCGGTTCGATCACTGGTTTGCGAAGCATCCACATTTCGAGTCTGCACATCGCGGCCGGGTGATGCTCTGGGATGACACATTCGTGCGCTATCACGAACCTCACATTGGCGTGGCCGCCGTCAAAGTGCTCGAAGCCGCGGGCTTTGAAGTCATATTGCCAACACGGCGCAAATGTTGCGGACGGCCCGCCTTCAGCCAGGGCAACCTGGACAAAGCCGCGCGGCTGGGCCGGCACAACCTCGCCCTGCTGAACGAAGACACGGCCGATACGCCGATTATTTTCCTTGAACCCTCATGTTATTCAATGTTCGTGGAAGATTATCAGGAGCTGAAATTGCCGGACGCGGAACGTGTCGCGCGGCGTTGTTTTTTATTCGAGGAATTCATTGAAAATTTCCTGAATTGGGAACCCGCCGCGCTTCAATTCAATGACAAGCCCGAGCGCATGATCATTCACGCGCATTGCCACGCCAGGGCACTGACCAATCCCGATCTTATGCGCCAATTGGCCGAGCGGCTGCCGAAACGGACGGTGACATTGCTCGATGCGGGTTGCTGCGGCATGGCGGGCGCATTCGGGATGCTGGAATCGAAGTATGAACTTTCCGTGAAGGTGGCGGAGCCGCTCATTCAAAAAATCAAAAATCAGCCCTACGGAGCGACTGTCGTGGCTTCCGGCACGAGTTGCCGCCAGCAAATCCAGCATCTGGCGCCGGTCAAAATCCGGCACATGGCAGAGGTGCTCGCTGACGCCCTGGTTTTGAGCGAGACCGGTTTCTGTCAAGCTGATCCGCTGCCGTGTGATGATGCTTCGCGTTGACAACTCCCCCGCCCTGCGACACCCTGCGCGCATGGCGAAACCTGCTTTGGGACGCGGCCTCAGTGCGTTGTTGGGGGGCAGTCCGGTTTTGACTCCACTTGCGCCTGCGCCCGTTCAGTCTTCCGCTCCAAACCCAAACACCGCGCCGGATGCCCGCGAACGCGTGCAGCGCGTGCCGCTGAATCGTATCCGCCCCTGTCCGTTGCAACCGCGCAAGGATTTTTCCGCCGAGGCGTTGCGGGAACTGGCCGATTCGATTCGTGAGCAGGGCATCGTGCAACCGCTCATCGTGCGCGAACGCAGCGGCAATTTTGAATTGATTGCGGGCGAACGGCGTTGGCGCGCGGCACAACTTTTGAATTTGCCGGAAGTTCCAATTATTGTTCGCCAAGCCGATGACCGGGCGGTGCTCGAACTGGCGCTCATCGAGAATCTCCAGCGCGAAAATCTCAATCCCATTGAAGAAGCCCACGGTTATGCGCAACTCGTCGGGCAATTTCAACTCACCCAGGAGGAAATCGCCGTCAAAGTCGCCAAAAGCCGGGCTGTCGTTGCCAACGCATTGCGCCTGTTGAAATTGCCCGCAGCGATCCAGAAATTTATTCGTGAAGGCAGACTTTCCGTCGGCCACGCAAAAGTAATTTTGGGATTGGCGGATGAGAAAAAGCAGCAGCTCGCCGCCGAGCGCGTCATCAAGGAAGGCCTGAACGTCCGCCAAACGGAAGGCCTGGTTGCAAAACTGCAAAAGCGCGGCTCGCGCCAAACCGCGGCAAAACTGGAATCCGTCGTGGCACCCGCCGGCGATCCGCATGTGGCGGAAATGGAAGACCGCCTGCGCGAAATCTTCGCCACGAAAGTGCAGCTTCATTATGCGCAGGGCAAAGGCGCGGTGGAAATTTCCTTTTTCAGCGACGAGGAATTGGAGCGGATTCTGCAGATACTAGGCGTAATGCCAAGTTGACCATCATGATTCTGCCCGTCGTTAAATACGGCCATCCCGCCCTCCGACAGAAAGGCGCGCGAATCGAAAAAATCACGCCGGAAATCAAAAGCCTTGTTGCCGACATGCTTGAAACGATGCATGCGAATAAAGGCGTCGGCCTGGCGACGCAACAAGTCGGGAAAGCTTTGCAACTCACGGTGATTGATGTGCGCGAGGTCAAAGATCGTCCGTCCACCCTCGAACTCAAAGGCAAACCCGCTGACGTGAGCGACTTTATGCCGCTTGTTCTGATCAACCCCGAAATCAAACCGTTCGGCGAACCGGTGGCAGGCGGCGAAGGGTGCCTGAGTTTTCCTGAAATTTATGCGGAAATCACGCGACCAGAATCCGTGGACGTGAAGGCTCTCAACCAAAAGGGCAAGCCGATTGAGTTTCGCTGCGGCGGACTGCTGGCACGCATCGTTCAACACGAAGTGGACCATCTTAACGGTATTTTGTTCATTGACCGGATGTCTGCGGCAACAAAAAGCGAGTTGAAACCTGAACTGGACGAATTACAGGCGCAAACAAAGGCTGAGTTGCAGGAAGCACAAAAGAAGTAGCGGAGAACGTAGCGTTCTTGCAGTCGTGGAATGTTGTGGTTTTCAAGTTTCAAGAGTCAATCCCCTTGACGACCCTTGCCTTCCTAACGGGTGGCTCCTTTATGAGTTGAGTCCTGGCCGAACAGAGTCCGCTATCCGGTTTTCCATTGATCGTGTTCATAGTGGGCCTTCCTGTTGATGTTTCCCAGGCTGATGGGTTCCATGTTGCGCGGCCCAATTTACGGCGTGGAGGAACGGTAGAAGCGGACCGGGTAATTGGAGGCGTTCCTGTCAGTGAACTGCCATGCGCCATTGGCCCCGGCAACGTTGCTGTAGATGGGCTGCCAGACCGGCGGCGCCAGATTCGTAGTCGCGAGGACACGGCTGCTGATGTTCGGAGTGGTCAAAAGATTGAGCGTCACACTGCCATCCGCGTTGCAAACGAATTGATAAATAATCGGTGACGAAGCCACCATCAGGGTGGCCACACTGCTGGTGATACTGCCGTAGGGACTGGTGATGATGACGGTGTAATTGCCCGCATTGTTCGTGGTGACGTTGCGCAGCGTAAGGGTGGGATAACTGGCAAACAACACTACCTCCCGGATGCGGTTGTTGCCCCAGTCCGCAATGAACAGGTTGCCGGAGGCGTCCACAGCCACGCCCCAAGGGTTATTCAGGCTGGCATTGGTGGCCGCGCCACCGTCGCCGAGGCCGTCGTTACTGCCGCCCGCCACAGTCGTAATAAAGCCGCTGGTGTCCACTTTGCGGATGCGGGAGTTGGCCGAGTCCGCGATAAACAGGTTGCCGGAGGCGTCCACAGCCACACCGGAAGGCCAATTCAGACTGGCATTGGTGGCCGCGCCACCGTCGCCGAGGCCGTCGTTACCGCCGCCCGCCACAGTCGTAATAATGCCGTTGGTGTCCACTTTGCGGATGCGGGAGTTGTCCAAGTCCGCAATGAACAGGTTGCCGGAGGCGTCCACGGCTACACCGGAAGGCCCACTCAGGCTGGCATTGGTGGCCGCGCCACCGTCGCCGAGGCCGTCGTTACCGCCGCCCGCCACAGTCGTAATAATGCCATTGGTGTCCACTTTGCGGATGACGCCGTTGACCGTGTCCGCGATGAACAGGTTGCCGGAGGCGTCCACGGCTACACCGGAAGGCCCACTCAGACTGGCATTGGTGGCCGCGCCGTTGTCGCCGGAGTAACCGTTTGTACCATTGCCCGCCACCGTCGTAATAATGTCGTTGGTGTCCACTTTGCGGATGCGGTTATTGTATGAGTCCGCAATGAACAGGTTGCCGGAGGCGTCCACAGCCACAGCGAAAGGGTTAGCCAGCATGGCATTGGTGGCCGCGCCGTTGTCGCCGGAGTAACCGTTTGTGCCATTGCCCGCCACCGTCGTAATAATGTCGTTGGTGTCCACTTTGCGGATGCGGGAGTTGTCCGAGTCCGCGATGAACAGGTTGCCGGAGGCGTCCACAGCCACACCGGAAGGCCAATGCAGGCTGGCATTGGTGGCCGCGCCGCCATCGCCGGAATAAACCCAACCGCCATTGCCCGCCACCGTCGTAATAATGCCGTTCGGCAAATTGGTGCCGTTCAACTGCCATTGGTAAGTGAAAGGACCGAGGCCGGAAACCGCCACGCTGAAGGTCGCCGTGCCTCCCGCCATAACCGTCTGGTTGGTCGGCTCGGGCGGCAACCCGGCGGGCGGCAACCCGACTGCCAAACTGGCCACACTGCTGGTCACACTGCCGCACGTATTGGTGATGATGACAGTGTAACTGCCGTCGTCGTTGGTCGTTGTGGGGTTCAAAACCAGGGTTGCCGTGGTCGAACCGGAAATGTTGGTGCCGTCGGTTAGATTTGTCCCGTTCTTCTTCCATTGGAAATACAACGGCGTGCCGGAGACCGAAACGCTAAACGAGGCCGGTGACCCATAGTTAACGATGAGGCTTTGGGGTTGGGACACAATGGTCGGCGGCAGCACCACCGACAGAACAGGCACACTGCTGGTCACACTGCCACACGCGTCGGTGATGATGACAGTGTAACTGCCGTCGTCGTTGGTCGTTGTAGTGCTGAAGAGCAGGTTGCTTGTGGCCGAGCCGAAAATGTTGCCGCCGTCGGTCAGATTCGTCCCGTTCTTCTGCCATTGGAAATACAACGGCGTGCCGGAGGCCGAAACGCTAAACGAGGCCGGAGACCCCTCGCACACGGCGAGTCTCTGGGGTTGGGATAGAATGGTCGGCAGACCGACGGCCAGGGTGAACTGGCAGCTTTGCACAACACTGTCATTCAGATTGGTAAACCATACAGTCGCAGTATAAATCCCTGATGTCAGAGAGTAGGCGCTGGAACTCAGACTCACAGTTACGTTGGTTGTTCCGCCGACCGCCAGTGTGCCGCCGCCAGGCGAGGCATCGAGCCAGGATGAAGTATTAGCGAGCGACCAGTCGAGTGAATTCGTCCCTACATTGCTTAAAGAGAAAGTCTCATTCGTCATGCTGAACGGCCCGCCAACGCATCCCGTGGCATCAAAACCTGCTGCCGGTGCGATGAAGAGAGGATCAGAACTAATTGAAAAGACTTGTGCGACCCAAACCATGCAATCTGGACCGCCTTGCACGGTTGCTGTCGCGCTAGTGTCGCCGGGAGAGATCAGAGAGGTAACATTCGTAGTCATCGTATCCCACAGGTTACCGTGAATGAACGTGGGTCCATCCTGAGGATCACTGCCATACCATGCGACAGTGGGAAGGAAGTTTTCATTGAACGTGCTGCCAGGTTTGCCTGCTACCTGTCCATCTGCGCCTATAAATGTTGTTGTCGCACTGAACGTCGAATTGGGGGCGGTAAAGCCGTCGATGGTCACTTCCAAAAGTTCGCCCTCTACCCCTGTCTCTGCGGCGCCCTCGTAAATGAGAATCGTGGTTGGAGGGCTGGACGAATTCTCATAAATGATGACCAATGATGCGCCTTCCATCATCGGTGGGCTGCTGCCAACGATCCATGGATCGCTTCCGTCGGTTGTGCTCGAAGCGAAATCAGTCAATGAATAGGTTCCATTGCCGGTCACGAGACTCGTGACGTCAGCGCGATAGGCGAAGTTGCTCGTAGTATCCCAGCACGGAACTCCACCTGTCGCCACCAGTTGTCCTGTTATTTGCTGGCCATTGATTTGACCTTGAGAAAAGGTGTCGTCGTTCGTGTTTCCCAGAATGTCCCAATACAAATAAGCTGCATAAATGGTTGAGCCGGCTGGAATGCCCGCAACAGATATATGCCCGAATCCGCGGTTCCGCATTCCGACACCGCTAGCTACGTAGCCGCCCTGAAGGCTAAAACCTTGAAACTTAGCCAGCGCTGGGGTTGTGTCTTGTGCCTGAAGTGTCGAGTAGTGTGCATTAGCGCAGAACTCTGTTGTTCCAGGAATAGCGGCGTGGCCCAGCGAGGGGGAGATGGCAGTCCAGTTCGTCCCGCCCTGATAGGCGTAGACCTTGCCTTCTCCGGACCCGCTGGTGCCCGCTAAAAGCTGGGCGTAAGTCTCAACGGGCACGGCGGACAGCATCATTGCTCCCGCGACTGAAATCACTAAATGTATGTTTTTCATGGTCTTTCTCCTGCTTCCCTGAGGGAAGCTGAGGCGAAACGACTTTGCCGCCGCTTCGATTTGGCAACGACCTATGAGGTTGCTTGGGGCTCACGTTCCTAAATTCGCCGGAAACCGCACGCTTCAGTTCGTCATAAGCGCATCTGGCCCGACGGTATCGAGTTGTAAAGCCGAGCTTTTCTAAATATAAGCCCAAAACCAGGCAACTGCGAGCGTGCAGGGCTGGAATTTGAGCCAGCGCGCTGATGGCCACTGTTTCCACCGGGGAATCGCTCTTCATAAATCCTTTGAATTTCACCTAACGTTTTTACTCACGGCCTTCCATGCGACATACCGTCACAACATCAGTCAGACATCGCGCTTTTTCCGCCTTCGCTGCGCGCTCAATAAACCTTGCGCAGGTTTGACGGCAGAATGTTGAGTTCAGCACGATATTTGGCGACAGTCCGGCGCGCGATGACAATGCCTTTGTCACCGAGCATTTTCACAACTTCCTGATCCGACAACGGCTTGGTTTGGTCTTCCCTCTTAAAAATTTCGGCGACCATGTCCTTGACACTTTCGTTGGATACGTCTTTGCCGCTGGCGGTTTGCAGGCCGGCGGTGAAGAAAAATTTCATCTCGAACATGCCCTGCGGCGTCTGCATATACTTGCCGGAAACGGCGCGGCTGACTGTGGTTTCATGAACGCCCACTTTTTCGGCGACTTGCGCCATTGTCATCGGCCTCAAATGCGCAACGCCATTCTCCATGAACTTGCGCTGGCGTTTCACGATTTCCCTGGCGATGTTCAAAATCGTTTGTTGCCGCTGGCGCAGGCTCTTGATTAGAAACTTGCCGGCGCGGATTTTTTCGCGGATGTAATTTTTGACTTCCGCCGAGTTCTCGCCCTGCGACATGAGGTCTTTGTAGAGGTTGCTGATGTGCAGGTGGGGAATGTGCTCGTTATTGGTCGTCACGACAAAATCGTTGCCGACCTTTTGCACAAACGCTTCAGGCAAAATGTATTGGTTCGTGCCCGGCAAAAAGGCGCGACCCGGTCGCGGCTCCAAACGCCCGATGCGTCCGAGCGCTAGCTGCACTTCTTCAAGGGAGCAGCCTGTGCCGCGCGCGATTTCAGGAATGCGCCTCTTGCCCAGCGCGTCCATGTAATCGCGCACAATGCGATATTCAAGAGAGTCCTGCCGGCTGGCGCGTTCCAGCTGGAGCAGAAGACATTCCCGCAAGTCGCGCGCGCCCACTCCCGGCGGATCAAAGGTTTGAATGACTTTTAGAATTTCCGAAATCTTTTCCTCCGGCAAGTTGGTGGAAGTCGCTAATTCTTCAACCGTCGCCTTGAGGTAACCGTGCTCATCAATGTTGCCGATGATCAACTCAGCCACGCCGTGTTGTTCCTCTGCTAAATCCGTTTCGCGCACTTGATCCGTCAATATTTGCGCGAGCGACGAGCCCACCGTCAGCGAGTCGAACATGAACTGGCGCTTTTCTTCATCCTCGGCGGATTGGCGGATGGGAAGGTTTGATTGCGCAAAATGGTCGCGCCATTCTTGGTCGAGTTGAACAAGCCGGTCGAACTCCACCTGGAAATCGTCTACAGGGGCTTCCTTGTTTTTCTCTGATGCGGAACCGGCGGTGTCTTCCGAGAGGTCCGCATAATTGCCGGAAATTTCACTTCCTTCACTTTCATCACCAGTCGCTTTGTCGTCCAAGTCGGATTCCGATGACATCTCTTCAAGCACGGGATTTTGCTGCAACTCCTGTTCCACCAATGCCTTAAGCTCAAGCGTTGGCGCCTGGAGCAGCGCCAGCGATTGTTGCATTTGTGGCGACAGCACCTGCGATTGCGTCTGCCACTGCGACAGTCGTGGGCCCATCATAAGTAATTTCAGTATAATCCGGTTTGGCCCGGAGACAAGTAAAATTGGCACGACATTCGCTTCATCCTCCAAATTCAAGGAAAATCTGGATTTTATGGTCGTTTGATTGCATCTTGAATGTATGAAATTGATTCTTTCGACGCACAACATCACACTGACCAAGGCCATCGAAGACCATATTCTCAACAAGCTGGAAAAACTCGATCACTACGACAAACGGGCTGTTGACGCGCGTATCACGCTTGAACACGACCATACCCGCGTTCCGGAAAAACAGTTCAGTTGCTCCATTCGTCTGGACGTACGCGGCCCGGACTTGTTTGCCGAGGACCGCGAGAGAGACCTTTATGCGGCCATTGACCGGGTAACCAAAAAAATCGAACAACAAATCCGCAAACGCCACAGCAAGCGGAAGGCGAAAAAACATAAAATCGCTGCGCGCACCAAACTCCGCAGTCAGGAATCCAATCTTTGATGATTCTTCGCGCCCGAACGATTCTTCCGCTTTCACAGCCGCCCATCGAAAATGGAGCGGTGGTCGTTTCGGGAAATCGCATTCGTGCCGTTGGCTCGTGGTCTGATTTGCAATCCCCATCTTGGCGTGGCTGGACAAGTTGGTGAACTTTCCGAAAATGCTTTTGCCGATTTGATTGCAATACCCGCTTCAAAAATCAATGATACCCACGAAGCCGTGCTCGCTCACACAGGTCCGGTGAGCGCCAGCATGATTGACGGTTGCCGGGCCATTTTGCCGCAAACACTGTGAAAAGTTTCAATCGCGAACTGAATGAGCGCCTCAATGCTTTGCACGCACAAGGATTGCATCGCGAAACGCGCCGTGTGGATTCACCTCAAGGCACGCGCATCCAAATTGGCGACCGGACTTTTCTGAATTTCTCCTCGAACGACTACCTCGGCCTTGCCAACGATCCGTTGATCAAAGAGGCGGCCATCAGAGCTGTGGAAAAATTTGGCGCCGGCTCCGGCGCGTCACGGCTGATTTGCGGCTCGCTTGCGCCACACCAAGAACTCGAAGAAACGCTTGCCTCTTTTAAAAACACCGAAGCCGCGCTTAGCTTTTCTTCCGGTTATGCTGCGGCGCTTGGAACCATCTGCGCGCTGCTTGGCAAAAACGACATCATAGTTCTTGATAAACTCGTTCACGCCTGCGTTGTGGACGCTGCGCGACTCTGTGGAGCAAAACTGCGCGTTTGCACTCACAACGATTTGAACGGCCTCGAAAAAATTCTTAAATGGGTGAAAAAACAACGCGCGACCAACACCCGGGTTCTTGTCGTTACCGAATCTATTTTTTCAATGGACGGCGACGCCGCGCCGCTGCGCGAAATCGCCGCGCTCAAGGAAAAATACGGCGCATGGCTCATGGTGGATGAAGCGCACGCCACCGGGCTTTACGGGAAAAACCGCCGCGGGCTCGCGGAGGAATTTGGCGTCAGCGACCGGATCGAAATCCAGATGGGCACGCTCGGCAAGGCGCTGGGCGCGAGCGGCGGGTTCATTTGCGGCTCGCGGACGCTGATTGATTTCCTTGTGAATCGCGCCCGCAGTTTCATTTTTTCCACCGCGCCCGTTCCGGCAGCGGCGGCCGCAGCCACAGCCGGGGTCCACCTTATTCAATCGCTTGAAGGCGAAACGCGGCGGGAAATGCTTTGGGCGCGAGTCCGTGAACTCCAATCGCAAATTGCAAACCGCAAGCCGCAAATTCCAAGCGCCATTGTTCCCATCATGGTTGGCGATGAAAAGAAAGCTGTGGAAGTCGCCACTGCCTTGTACAAACGCGGTTTCTTCGTTCCGGCAATCCGCTATCCAACTGTGGCGAGAGGTAAGGCCCGCTTGCGCGTGACATTGACGGCGTCACATTCATCGGAAGACATTCCCAAATTGGTTCACGCGATCAAAACTTTGGACGTTGGACTTTAGACTTTGGACTCCATGCACAAACTCGCCAAACTTGATCACCAGTTCGTCTGGCATCCCTTCACGCAAATGAGCGATTGGCTGCGGCGCGAACCGATTGTCATCGTGGAAGGGAAAGGCGCAATATTACACGACGTTCATGGACACGAATATCTCGATGCCAATTCTTCGATTTGGACGAACCTGCACGGTCACCAAAATTCAAAAATCAACTCGGCGATTCAATGCCAGCTAAGAAAAATTGCGCATAGCTCGGCGCTCGGTTTGGCCAATGAGCCGGCAGGTTTGCTGGCTGAAAGACTCATCGAACTCACAAACTCAAAACTGGTAGGGCGCGGTGTCCTCACCGCGCCGCAGGGCTGGTTCCGTGTGAAACGGCGCGCTGGGGACAGCGCGCCCTACCTGGAGAAAGTATTTTTTTCCGATGACGGTTCGACCGCGCTCGAAGTCGCGTTGAAACTCGCCTACGAATTCACCCGCCGCACGCGCGCCAATCCGGTGGGGCGAGCGTCCTCGCGAGCCGCTGAACCAAAATTCCTGTCACTCGAAGGCGCGTATCACGGCGACACTGTTGGTGCGGTCGCGCTCGGCCACATAAACTTGTTCCACAAAAATTATTCCGGGCTGTTGTTCAAGACGGACAAGGTCATGTCGCCGTATTGCTATCGGTGTCCATTTAATCGAGCCAAACCGGAACGCGCCGACGCGCGCGACTATCGCAAATGCAACTGGGAATGTGCCGGCCTGGTTGAAAAGAAATTCGCGACGCAAGGGCGAAAGGGAAATCCCTACGCGGCGTTCGTCTTTGAGCCGCTGATTCAAGGCGCGGCGGGAATGATTGCGCAACCGCGCGGCTGGCTGAATCGCGTCACTCAAATCGCCCACAGCCATGGCGCGCTGCTCATCGCCGACGAAGTCATGACCGGCTTTGGACGAACGGGATTTCCCCACTCAACCCTCAACCCTCAACCCTCAACTTTTCTGTTCGCCTGCCACCACGAAGGCGTGCCGCCGGATTTTCTCTGCCTTGCCAAGGGTTTGACCGGTGGTTACCTGCCGATGGCGGCGACGTTGACAACGCAAAAAGTTTTCGACGCTTTTCTTGGCGAGCATCACGAGTTTAAAACATTCTTTCACGGCCACAGTTATACAGCCAATCAACTCGGCGCAGCAGCAGCGCTGGCGAGTTTGCGGATTTTGCAAAGTGAAAAATCCATTCGTGCACGGCAAAACCTCGAAAATTTTTTGCGCGGCGAACTACAAACGCTCTGGTCGCTGCCAAACGTTGGCGATGTCCGCCAGGTCGGCTTGATTGCCGGCATCGAACTGGTTCGCGATTGGCGCACACGAGAAACATTTGATTTGCACGAGTGCGCTGGCATTCGCGTTTGCGAAGCGATGGCGCGGCATGGCGTGCTGACGCGACCCGTCGGCAACGTCGTCGTGCTGATGCCGCCCTACTGCACGACTCCAATGCAGGTGCGAAAAATGATTCGTGCAGTTTTTGATTCAGTCCGCGAAGTCTTTGGACGCACGGGAATTTGAGGTGGGGACGGCTCGCCGAGCAGTCCGATGGGAAGCGGAACTTCCGCCGGACGCACGGGACGTGCGTCCTACCATTTTATTTGCGATTCACGATTTGCAATTTACGATTAGCACATGGACTTGGCGGCAAATCTGGATTCCATTCAAAAGCGGATTGCAGCGGCGTGCGGACGCGCCGGGCGCGCGCCGGGCAACGTAACCTTGCTGGCAGTGACGAAAAGTCAGCCGCCGGAAATGGTGCAGGCGGCGGCGCGGCTCGGTCAGATTTTTTTTGGCGAGAACAAGGTGCAGGAGGCCAGGGCAAAAATTCCGCTGTGCCCGGGCCGATTGCGCTGGCATTTCATCGGGCATTTGCAGTCGAACAAATGCCGCGACGCAGTCGAGCTTTTTGAAATGATACAGAGCGTGGATAGTCTGCCACTCGCGCAGGAAATCGCCAAACGCGCAGAACAGGCAGCCAAGACGATGCCGGTAATGCTGGAGGTCAATGTCGCGGGCGAAGCGAGCAAGTTCGGCTACCGGCCGGAGCAATTGCTGGCGGAACTCGGGGAACTCAACGCGCTGTCGCGATTGGAAATTCAAGGTCTGATGACTATGCCGCCGTGGTCGGCGGAATCGGAAAAATCGCGGCCCCATTTTCGCCGGTTGCGCGAATTGAAAGCGCAGTGCGAACAAATCCTCGGGGTTCCCCTGCCCCATTTGAGCATGGGGATGAGCGACGATTTTGAAACAGCCATTGAAGAAGGCTCGACGATGGTGAGAATCGGCACGGCGTTGTTCGGACCAAGACAGAAAATGAACAACAAAGAAGCTCGGTCAGGCTGAGAATTGCATTTCAATTTCAGCGAGGATTTCTTAAATTTGAATTTGTGACAGTCGAAACATTCAAGCGGGAAATCGCTGCGGCAGTCAAAGCCTACGATAAATACATCGTGTGCATTGACAAGACGCCGGAGGATTTCGAGGTGTCGCTTGAATCGCTGATGACGAAGGCGATCAAGGCCTATGAAAATCGCGGCGAAGGGTTGCGCCACGGCATAGCGCTGGACAGGCATGTGACAATCATTTTGAGCCAAAGCGATGAGGAACGTCCGCTGTGCGGGATTTATTTCAATCTCCACTCGCCATACCAGAAGAATGCACTCCCCAAGACGGTGAAATCATTCCCCGAGAAATCGCAGAAGAAAGAAGATTGAATTTTTCGGAGAGGCGACTATTCGGAAGGGCGAGCCCCTAATTCCAAAAATCTAAGGCCAGAATTTGGGACTCGCATAGCCTATCCCTCCGGCAAAAAATCATTGATCATGCACTTCGTCGCCAACCTGGGCTTCGCCGGTGACGAGGTCGGCTACGACATTGTTATCGCGCTGCGGGCCGGTGATTTTAACTTCTCCAACCTTCAGGCCGGCGCGATACAGGAAAAAGTTTTGGTCCATCCTCGGCATTTGACCGACGGGAAAACCAAGAACCACAAAACGTCCGGTGGCATTATACGAGGTCACCCTGGCTGTGAGTGAAGCGTCCGGGTTGACGATTGTTTGTGATGCAACTCCGGCGGCTGAAGTTTTGGCCTGCGCCGGTTTTTTTGAGGCGCAGCCGGCGGCCAACATTCCTGTGAGCAACAACGCGAGCAGTGTGAACGATTTCATGGCGACAGTTAAACGTGTAACGCTGCGCAGGTCAATTCAGGATTCGGTGATAATTGTGTCGGTGTAATCGCAGGTTGACGAAGAGAAAGCGAATACCGCCGGTCCAAATTGGCGGCCACGCGGCGAGTTAGCCAACACGCATGCACGTTGCCAATGAAATTTGTGCAGAAGGTGGGGGCGAGACTACCGGCGAGCCGTAAGATGACTCGACTCCAGAAAATCGAGACAACGCTCATATGTTCAGCACTGCACTAAAATGCTCTTCATTTCTTCTCGTAAATAATCGGGTCTTCGTTTGTCATTTCCGGGGATTGAAAAACATTTGTCCCACCTTCCGAAACTTCAAAGTAAAACCACCCTGCAAATCCTGGCCTATCTAATGAATTGGTGGAAGTTCTTTGAATGGTGCAAGACTTGATGTAATCGCCCCAGCACATCTTAAAACGATTTATTTTATCGCTGATGCCCACTTTGATTTCTTTTCCATCTTTTACATACACCCAAGAGCCGGTGTAAGTTAGTAAGTCAGCATTAGGACCTGCCAGCACACGGACATAAAGAGGCTGTCCTGAAAGTTTTTCAAGGATGACTCCAGCGATATAGAAGGCATCCCCCTTTTTACCGTAAGGCAACTGCCCCATACTGCCGGTTGAGCTTCTAACATCAATCATCCCAACAACAGTGACGTTGAATTTTTCACAAATGCCATTTTCCTCATTCGTTCGCACCGGTTGGAAGCCTGTAGGTAATGGTGACAACTTAACACTAGCAATGTTGGTTTTCAGCATGGCGTCTGTTTGGAGCCTGATCATTATCTCCCTCATGCCTTCTGATTCCCCGCAATCATTTGAGCCTCCTTCCCAATTGAAAAGCGACACGACAGCGTTTGTATCTTTGGCTTTAAGCGCAGATTGTAGTTCATTTCGCAACTGTTCGGCCGAAGTTGGTAGGTCTTTGGCAAGGATAGGTGTCGGACCACAGGCTGCAATCACGAAACTCAAACACGCGACATATAGTGAACATTTCATAGAATCTTTGTTTCCTATTTTGATTGGCAAAGCATAAAACCGAGACGAGGCTACCTTGTTTGTCCTGATCTGTCTCTATCTGTATATGCCTGTAGCCAATGCAAGCAGACCGACGTTGAAGATGGTGGTGGCCGGTCAAACGTAATCTCCAGATCGTAATCTCTCTGCGCGTGGAAGAAGTTAAACTGGTCTTTTACGTGATCGGAACCGATGGGGAAATCAATAGATGTGGATGCTCCGTCAGAAATGTGGATATTACCTAACAACGTATCCGGTGAGTTCGACGGTGCAGTGACCTCAATATTAAAAATAACGCCCATTGGGAGTTTTCAGATGAACTTTTACTATACTGTTGGTGCAATCAGCGAGCTTAATTACACGTGGAATTTCAACATGACTGGCGTAACCATACAGCAACCACAGGCAGAATATCATGGGGATGCCGCCAATAACTGCGGCGCTGAACCATTTCCGAATTATGTGTGAGTATCTTTTGCCAGCATAAGCGCCGAGAATAAACCCGGTACTGCCTGTGGCGGCAAATATTGTGTAAACTTCCTCAAGAGTCCACTTTTGTGCCCACCTCTCAATAATATGGCCGACGTATGGGACTATTGGGACAATTACGCCAACGGCGACTACCAAAACAACACTGATACCAATTAGAGCAACTGCGCCTGTAATGCCTCCCGCAATTATCCAAGCGACTTCTTTGAGTGGTTTCATGGTACGTGCATATCTATAGGTATCCAGTCTAATAAATCGAATAAAATATGTCGGTGTTATCCAAAAAAGGACCTGGATACATATACAACACAAGCGTTACTCCGAAGTTTTGTGGTGACACATCCTCAGGAACCGCATGAACTCCTGCAAAGCAACCTGCGTTTCTGGCTGCGCTGACACAATTATATCCAGTGAGAGAATAAATTGGTGGCGCATTGGATATTCCTCTTGTGAACTCCAGCCCGTTAATCAAATCTGGAAAACCAATATAGAATTTCCTGTGAATGTTAGCGGGATGTGCATCATCATTCCGTACCTGACCGGGAACCGTAAATAGACCATTGCTTGGGTAGAATCCCATAGAATGACTTAGGAAATTAGTCAAACTGGCGGAAATGTATTGTAAGGCATTGTTTGGCGCTTCAGTGCTGAATCGCCAAAACGCATGACCTACATCATTAGTGCCATATGGCATATACGAATATCCGGGATTTGCTTGTTGAACATACAGATCAAAGTAAGAATGGTATTTCTGCGCGGAAACGCTGAATGTGTAATAATCCGCGCCCGCTACATAAGGTGTGACATCAACATCGGCATTGTCCGGCAAAATTTTGTATAAAACTCCACTGCTATTCAAATTGCCATAGCTGCCGATGGAGATGTTTTGCGGTGGAAAATACGCTCCCATCTGCTTTTCATATATATAACCAACATTGCCATTGTATGGATTGGCATCAATTGTATTATTGGGGTTAATTTGCTGGGCCGAACCAGAGAGACAAAACAGATTCCGGAGCTTGGATGTGGCTTTCCCACCTGTTTGTAATTTCAATGTTGCTTGCGCGGTGCGTCTCTCTGTTGTCTGCACTTGACCGCCATAAATGTCGTAGTAGTTTGATTCGACGTCCATATCACAATGCTCCCAAAAGACGGGGGCAGTTTGACCAGTGGAGGTATTTGTAAAACCATAACTATAGGGAGGTCGAGGTGGATAGTAATACGTTTCAGTCAAATATGTTACAGTCACAGTGGCCGATAGATTCGGCCACGAAGACACTGGCCAATGCCAGCTTGCATTAACAGAGCATGTATCATCCCACAATAGGGTGATATCTTCAACCCGCGATGTCCAAGAGCCTGTTCCTGCTGAACCATCACTCCAGTTTACATTGCCATTGAATGTTAAATTCCATGTCTGCGTGTCAAAGCTAATAACTTCATTGTAGGAGCCACTATCGCCCATGCCATAGCTTTTAACATATAGACGGGCTGGCTTGTCTTGATTGACAGCAGTTTGAGTTGTAGCACTGGCTAAACATGCGCTGATGAGTAAACAAAGAAAAATGAAATAGGTTTTCATGGTTAATTTCTCCTTATTCAGTTGCCATAAGAACCGTCTGGTTGTTGTTCGCTTGGCGCGTAAGCCGTGGCCGTAAAACTTGCTGTGCCGCCGCTATTGACAGGCACATTGTTTGCCGACCATGTACCGTTGCCGTTGTTCGTGCCTTTGACTCCGTTGACCCATACGGCATAGGTTGAATCGGAAATTGTTCCGGTCAAATTCACCGTCGCCTGCCACAGTTGGGAATCCGGAGTTACCGGATTTATGGTTAAAACCAAAGCGCTTTGTATCACGTTGATGTTGGTTACGCTGGTGTTTCCAACCGCATCCGTAACCGTGATAGTGAACGCATTGGTGCCGGATTGCAGAGGCAGATTCTCCAGCCAGAAATTCCCGGTGCGATCTATCTCGCCAATATACGTATTGGTGTAGACATACGCATTGGTGCCGGAGCCATTGGTCAGAACCAGTTGGGTGGTAATCGTCACGGTTGGATCGGCGACCCAGCCAGTGACGGTGAAGTTGGTGCCGGACAGTTGCGCGCCCGCCTGTGGCCATGTGATTTGCACCAGAGGCGGATTGGTCTTGCTGGAATAATCGAGCGTGAAATTGAAATTGGTTGTCGTAGTGTCGCCCGCCAAGTCGGTCGCATGAATGGTGATGGTGTTCAAACCATTGGTCAACGGAACGTCAAGGCACTCAAAATAATTGGTGGTGAGGCCACAAGCATTCGTGTCGTAATACTGGTCAGTAATTTCGGATGGCTGATTTGTGACTACGCCAACGGCATTACTTATGTCGTAACTGATGCTGGCAAGAGAATCCTGACAATAGCCATATACATGAATCATTGGTTCATCCACAACAAAAGTCGCGGGATTCGTGATAACTAGCACAGGTGGTAGTGTCAAATTTAAATGTTTCGATTGCCACGTTTGTGTCGCATTTGGTGGTGATCCGCGGAGTCCAATCCATACGTCATACCAGCCTGCGTTCAGGCCGAGATTCACCGTGATGTTGGAAGAAGTATACGAGTTCCAAGTGGCATCCGCAAAATTGGTGTCATCCACTAGCACAGCCGCATAACTTGGCACGCCTGCCGTCACGTTCACTTGCACCGGCGCACCGGATGCGGTGGCATATTGATTTGTGTATGACAAAGTGAAACTGATAACGTTGGGATCAAAACCATTTTGATAATCATACAGGAGCGTATTGCCCTGACTATCCAGATTGGTGTCCGACAACGCCACTGTTCGAAAGTATTCCCAAAACCACCAGTCGGGCGTGGTGTTCCCATTTTCCGTCACGCCCGTCCAGTCCTGCGCCCGGATAAATAACATGCCTGTCCGATCCAGCACCGGCACCGTGAACGGCGCCACCGTTTGATTTGTGTCCGGCCATACTTCCCGCTCAATGTTCCAGCCCGCCGACAGCAGATTGGTTTTGCTAGTGATGGCATAGACCTGGTTGGTTGCGTTGTGCAGATTAAACCAAGCTGCGCTGTTGCTGACGCCCGTGATCTCCAGCCAAATGTCTTGGGCGTTCAAACTGAAGATTATTGCGAGAACAAACGCAATCCCCACCGAAACCGCCTGCATCTTTTTCATAAGATTTTAATCCGATTTTCCCCAGATTCAGGAGCGATTCTAAACTTTCATTTCGTATAAAACAAGGGAAATTTCAGAAAAGTTAACCCGTCAGACTATGGTTATTGTCTGCACTTCTTGTTTGTCTGCCTTGTGTCTGAAATTGGCAAAGTTCGAAGAAACCTTGGAGGGAACATTCGTTCCTTCCGCAAAAAAGCCGGTTTGACGCAAGAAAAACTGGCCGAGAAAGCAGATCTTCATCCGGTCTATATCAGCCAGGTTGAAAGTGGGTCTAAAGCTGTGTCAGTTGAAGCTCTATGGAAAATTTCCAAGGCTTTACGCGTTCCCATATCTCACCTTTTTCGTGGGATTTAAAATTGAGTTTTTTTCTTATCAGAAGCATATGCCTCCCTGTAGTTGTAAAATCGGATTTGCCAAGTAAGAGTTATCTTTCACATTGCGGCTCGCCAGTAGTCGCGCCCCACCAAATTGACCCACTACCGCGTGAACCGCTCAATTGACAACAGGCTGTGGCGGGGCTGAAACCGAACGACGCTGAAAACAGACGCGGTTGAGCGCGTTGGCGAGCGCAACAGTTTTTTCCTTTGCGCACTCGCCCATAAGACAAGCCTGGATCCAGTTTTTGGAGCGCAGATATTCGCTGTTATAACTCAAAAGATAACCCGCTTCCTGCATGGCTTCGCCAATTTTCCGCGAATTCATTTCCGGCGGCAGTGAGATCGTGATGACCGCCGGCGACAATAACGCGCCGTTGCCAACCAGATTGAAACCCATTTCAACCAATCGCTCACGCAGCCACGCCGACCATTCGGCGGTTTCGGCAAACCGTCTTTCCCAATTCACGCGTTTTATCGCAGCGTGCAACGCGTGAAGCAAATTGGATGAAAACGTGAACGGCGCGCCGCTTTGCCGGGCGTAAAAACCGAGATCAAGATAACGCGGCAACTTGTCCGGCGCAGCGGCGATTTCGTGGCTGTAAAAAACCATTGCGATGCCCGGATACGCGCGCAAGGCCTTGCCACTGGAACACGATGCCAGATAAACGCCGGTCAAATCCACGGGCATCGTCCCAATGGCGCTGATGCAATCGAGGCACAACTTTATTCCGTTTTTCGCACACAATATTTTGATCGCGGTAAGATCGGCCAAAATGCCGCTGGATGTTTCACAATGCGCACACCATAGCCAGGCAGGTTTGGCTGCCAACTTGTTTTCGACGATGGACAAATCCAGCGGTTTGCCCCACGGAAACTCAAGCGCGTCAAAATCCAGATTGAATCGCCGCGCGTGATCAACAAGTCGGGCGCCGAATTCACCGTTGCTCAGGACCAAACCACGGCCGGCGGGCAGGGAAAGTTGTCCCGCAACCACGTCGTTTGCCAAAGTGCCTGAACCCATGAAAAGTTCGACGCCTTTTGCACATACCAATTCACAAAGGATTTGTTTTATCGTTTGAAAATCCTTTTTAAAACTTTCACTGCGATGCGACTCCGGCGCCTGCTCGAACGCACGGCGGACTTCACGGCGCACCGCAACCGGGCCGGGAAGGAAGTTAACCGCGCTTGGATGGAATGAGCGCGCAGGCGACGAACGCAAAAATTCCCGCGCGGTGACTTCAAACGTTTCGAGCGTGACATACATCGGTTGAAACTGCGCGTCGCCGCTGCCGACAGGCGGTCCGAACGGGACAAATCCGAGGTGCCGGTAAAGTTTGAATTGCCGCGTTGTGCCGGAAATGATCGCGAGGTCGTAGCCTTTTTCGACGCCGTGCTGCCAGAGCAGCGCGAGAATGCCTTGCAAGACCTGCGCGCCGCGGAATTTTTTCTCGATGGCCAGCAGGCGGATTTCACAAATGCTTCGTCCGGGCGGCAAATACGAATCGAGGTTCGGCAGCTTCTGGTCGAGCGAGAACGGCCGGTTGCCGCGCACGGCCAGCATGCCGACAAGTTTTTGGTTTCTCAGGCAAACGAGGTAGACGTTCTCGGTGTGAAATTTGTCAACCAGCCGTTGCGCGGGCGACGGCTGGTGCTGCGGAATTTCCCCGACGAACGTTTTGTAATTGAGCCGGTGAATTTGCTCGAATTCCCAATCTTCCGTCGCGAATTTGAATATCAACGCTTCTTGCGCATTCATAACCTGGGTTGTTCCATTTCCGGCGCGACAGCACGTCGCGCACCCAACGCGGTAAATTCATCAACCAGATTTCTTCGATGCGCAAACAAAATCGTCGCTGACAAAACCGCCAGCAGCGCCACGGTGAAACCGCTGTGTCCAAAAAACCAACCCACCAGCGGCAGACAGGCAAAGGCAACCATCCCGGCTAGGGCCATTTTGCGGGTTAATAAATATCCGGCCAAAAACAGCAGGGAAAACATCAGCGCAATCCGATAATCAAAAACAAGCAACGCGCCGAGCGACGTCGCCACACCCTTGCCACCACAAAAACGAAGTTGGATGGGCCAAATGTGCCCGAAGACGACTGCGAGCATCGCCAGCAAAGCGACATGGCCGTTATTTATCCATTCTTGCGCAAGCCAGACCGCCACTGCGCCTTTGCCGGAATCGCAGAGCAGCGTCATGACGAAACCGGATTTTCCCAAAACGCGTCCGACGTTGCGGGCGCCAACGCTGCCACTTTTGATTTCGCGGATGTCTTTGCCGGTGCGGGCGCGGACGAGGTAATAACCGGCGGTAAAACAGCCGAGAAAATAAGCGCCAAGCGCGCAGCCGGTTGATCGGAACCAGTTTACGGACAGCAATTGTTCCATCCACTCCATGCGAGCATCCATTATTTTCTGGCGATTCGCCCGCACTTTAACCTGAACCATGGCACGGTGCGAATCAAAAATGTTGTCCTGCCTTTGATTTTTTTGAAGCGCCGCAAATTTCCAAAAGCTTGACTTATTGCGCGGAAACCTGAAGCAATGGTTCATGCGCGCAGCGAAAAAAACTTTGTTGGTTGGCGTGGATCTTGGCGGCACAAATGTTCGCGCCGGTTTGGTTCAAAACGGTAAAATCGCCGCGTTGCATACACGGGCGATTTCTTCCCGGGCAAAACAGGAGGTGGTCGTTGATGAAGTTTGCGAAATCATCGCGGCGGTTTTGCAGCCGGGTGTGCGCGGCATCGGCATTGGTGTGCCGAGTTTGGTCAACAAAGGTGTTGTTTATTCGGCCAACAATATTCCGTCGTGGCGCGCTGTGCCGCTCAAAAAAATACTGGAGCGGCGTTTTCGCGTTCCTGTTTTCATTGATAACGACGCCAATTGTTTCGCCCTCGGCGAATTGTATTTTGGCGCGGGACGCGGTTATCAAAATCTGGTTGGCTTGATTGTCGGCACCGGCCTCGGCGCGGGCGTGGTCATCAACGGCAAACTTTATTCCGGCAGCAACGGTGGCGCGGGCGAAATCGGTGCGATTGCCTACAAGGAAAAGGATTTCGAACATTATTGCAGCGGGCGGTTTTTTCGGCGCGAATTCGGCCTCGACGGCGCGACGCTCCATGAGCGCGCGGAAAAGGGTGATCGCAAGGCCCGGGCGATGCTCGCTGCATTCGGTGACAATTTCGCCAATGTCATCATGGCTTTGCTTTATGCCTACGACCCGGAAATCATCGTGCTGGGCGGTTCGATCAGCAAGGCGTATCCGTATTTTGAAAAGCGGATGCGCAAAAAACTGTGCGCGTTTCATTTCCAGAACAGCTTGAGGAAAGTGGTCATTACTCAAACCCAAAAACCCAACATAGCCGTGCTTGCCGCTGCGGCCTTGTGTCTGGAGGGAAAATGAGTCTTGTGCGAATCGTTTCTTCTTGAAGCCACTGTCGGCCTGCCACATCATTTCCGTGCCAGGGCCCATGGAATGTGGACTTATGAACCCCGCCAGGGCCGGAAGGCAGCAACGGTAGTTTGCTCGACATCTGCCGTGGTCACCCTGGCATTTCTCAATTTTGAGTTTTCAGTTTTAAGTTTTGAGTTCATGCTCTCTTCGACTTAAAACTTAAAATTCAAAACTTAAAATTCTGTGTCTTATCTGGTCATAGCGCGAAAATACCGTCCGCAGCGGTTCGCCGATGTTGTCGGGCAGGAACACGTCACGCAGACGCTTACCAACGCCATCGAGCAAAAACGCATCGCGCATGCTTATCTTTTTTGCGGCCCCCACGGCACCGGCAAAACCACCATCGCCCGCATCTTCGCCAAATGTTTGAATTGTACCGGCGGACCAAAGGTGGATTTTGACGACAAAGACCCGCGCTGCACCGAAATCGCCGAAGGCCGTTCGCTCGATGTGTTGGAAATTGACGGTGCGAGCAATAACGGCGTCGAACAGGTCCGCGAGCTTCGTGAAACCTGCAGATACGCGCCGGCCAATTCGGCGTTCAAAATCTACATCATTGACGAGGTTCACATGCTCTCAACAGCGGCGTTCAATGCGCTGCTCAAAACGCTTGAAGAGCCGCCCGCGCACGTGAAGTTCATGTTTGCCACGACGGATCCGGAAAAAGTCTTGCCGACGATCCTCTCGCGCTGTCAGCGTTTCGATTTGCGCCGGATTTCCGCCGCGCTCATTGTCAAGCGCCTCTCGCACATCGCGAAACTGGAAAAGGTGAAGATTGACGACCCCACCCTTTACGCCATCGCCCGTGGCGCGGACGGCGGAATGCGCGATGCGGAATCCACCCTCGACCAACTCATCAGTTTTTGCGGCGACAAAATCGAGGAAGCCGACGTGCTCTCCATGTTTGGCCTCGCGGCCCAAAGCCAGGTCCTGGGATTGGTCAAAGCCATTCTTGCCGGCGAAATTCAAACCACGCTCAGCTTGCTGAACGAACTCGCGCAAAACGGCAAAGACCTCGGCCGCTTGCTCACTGATTTGCTGAATCATTTCCGCAACCTGCTTATTTTTCAGGTCTCACACGGCAACTTGAGCCTGCTGGAAGTTTCAGAAGCCGAAGTCGCGGCATTCAAAGAACAATCCGCCTTGGCCAATACTGAATCGCTCACGCGGATCCTTGAAGTGCTGACTGACTCCGAAATCCGTCTTCGTGACGCCACGTCCAGGAAAATTCTGATCGAAGTCACGCTGCTCAAGGCCATCGAAGCCCGTAATGTTATCAGCCTTGATTTGGTCTTGAAGCAACTCAACCAATTGCGCGGCGGCGGTGGCACAGGCTTCCAACCCGTGTCTTCAACACCTCCAGTAGGAACACATTCCATTGTGCCCCCATCCTCATCCCGGATGAAATTGGCCGCGGCAGAGAATGCGGCCTCCCTATCTCCCGCCGGGACACCGCCACCCTCCGCCGACTTGACCGGGCTTTGGGGCAAACTCATTGAAGCCGTTGGCCGCGTCAGTTCATTCACGCGCAGCTATCTTGTGGACGCGCATCCGGTTTCGTTTGAGAAAAAACTTCTGACCATTGGTTTCGATCCTGAATTTGAGGACCATCTCGGCCTCATGGATAACGCACGCAACCACACATTACTCCAAACCAAGCTCGCCGAACTGGGTCATTCCGATTGCCAAATCAAATTCGTCAGGGCTGAAGCGGAGGTTGGTCGAACGGTAAAACCGGCGGAAACTGCGTCGGCGGCACCAGCACAAAAACCTGCTGCATCTGCAGCCACCCCTGCTTCTCATATCTCAACAAATGAAAAATCCGCGCCGGGTTCGTTCAACAAGGAAGACTTCAGGAAGGATCCGTTGATTCAAAAGGCGCTGGAAATTTTCAAAGGCCAGATTGTGGAAGTCCGCACCTGATTTCCCCTCAACTCTCAACCCTCAACCTCTTAAAAATGTCCGGCATCGGCAAACTCATGAAACAGGCTGCGCGAATGCAGCAGCAAATGGAACAAGTCCAGTCCCAGCTCGCGGCCCGCACGGTCGAAGCCACCAGCGGCGGCGGCGCGGTCAAAGTCGTGGCCAAATGCGACGGCAACATCGCGTCCATCAAAATCGATCCGCAGGCGCTCAATCCGTCTGACGCGCAATTGCTCGAAGATATGATTGTGACTGCCTCAAATCAGGCGCTCAATCAAGCCAGGGAAATTTCCAACGCCGAAATGGGCAAGGTCACGGCGGGATTGAATCTGCCGGGATTTGGATAAAATGCAGAAGGAAGAAGGCAAAATGAAGAAATCCAGTTTCGTGCGAAGCGCGCCAATTTTGTTTCTTCATTCTTCATTCTTCATTCATAATTTTCCTCCCCATGCTTCCTGATTCCATCACTGCCCTGATTTCGGCGCTCAACCAGCTGCCCGGCATCGGGCCGCGCTCCGCCGAGCGCATCGCCTTGCATCTCGTTCAAACCGATTCGGCGGCGGTGAAGCAGCTTGCTGATGCGATTCTTCGCGCCCGCGAGAAAATTCGGTTCTGCGAAATTTGCGGCGCACTGACAGAGGATTCCCCCTGCCCTATTTGCGCCGACGCACGACGCGATTCGTCGCTCGTGTGCGTTGTCGAACGCGCGGTGGATATTTTAAGCATCGAAAAATCCGGTGCGCTTCGCGGGAAATTTCACGTTCTCGGTGGAAAAATTTCCCCGCTCGACGGCGTCGAACCGGAAGATCTGCGCATCGCCGAATTGGAAAAACGTCTGGCGCATGAACCCATCAAGGAAATTATCATCGCACTCGGCACGGATGTGGAAGGCGACGCAACGAGTTATTACCTCGCCAAGCGGCTTGCGCGCAAAGGACTAAAAATTTCCCGCATCGCCTACGGTTTGCCGGCGGGCAGCGGCTTGGAATTCGCTGACGAATTGACGCTCAATCGCGCACTTGAAGGCCGAAGAGAAATGTTGTGAACGCCGCCGTCGTTTTCGATTTGGGCAAGGTTTTGGTGGATTTTGATTACAACATCGCCGTCCCTCGAATCGCCGCGCGCAGCACGTTGCCACCCGCCGAAATCCAAAGATTCTTCTTCCGATCTCATTTACTCGTTGACTATGAATCCGGCCGGCTGACGCGGCAGAATTTTTTTAAAGAAGTCCGCAAAGTCATCGGCTTTCGCGGCACAATCGAGGAGTTTGGCGGATTTTTCGCGGACATTTTCACGCCGATTCCGCCGATGATTGAACTTCACGACGGGCTGCGCCGGCGGGGCGTCCCAACCTATGTTTTCTCAAATACGAATGATCTTGCTGTCGAACACGTCCGCCGGAATTTTCCGTTCTTCCGCGACTTTGACGGCTACATCTTTTCTTACGAGGTCAAGGCCATGAAACCCGACGACAAAATTTACGAGGCGCTGGAGAAACTCGCCGGACGACACGGTGCGGATATTCTTTACATTGATGACCGCCCGGAAAATGTGGCGGCGGGCGCGGCTCGCGGCTGGGGAACCATTCTGCACGAAACACCGGAAAAAACACGCGCGGCCCTCGAACAATTCATGTAATTGGTGGGTGCGGCAGCACTGCCCCACCATTTTAGTTCGAGCGCGGTTTGACCGGTTTGACCTTCTTCAATCCGACTTCTTGGGCGATGTCGTCGAATTCATCGTGGCCGACCTCCTCAAGTTGCTTGCCGCGCGCCTTGAGCTTTTCGTTGATCTTGATGGCCTTCTCGGTCATCTGCGCGTGCGTGTCCTCCGTGCCGCCGACGAGCGCAAAGTTCGGCCCGGTGGTAAACCGTTTGTGGCCGTCAGAATCCAGCCCGACGCCGAGAATCACTGCTCTGCGCCTTTTCTTTTCGCCGTGGTTGGCCATGGAAAAAACGTAAATGCAACCTGCCACTTCGTCAACCTCGCGGATTGAAACGGGATTCGCGTGCAAGTTGTTCCCTCAATTTTTTCTTCGTGTCCATGATTTTTGGGAGGCATAGCGATGCGGGTTATCGACAAACCACCGGCCTTTTATTGACAAAGCCACACCACCCGAACAACATCACCCCTGTTCTTGTTCCGGTGATGATTGCCGGAGGGATAATATGCAGTCACCAATTGACAATCGCTGCTGGATGTTGCGGCCCGACGTTGTTTCCACCGTGCTAAACGACGGCGCGGTAATTCTGGATCTGCGCTCGAAATTCTTTTTTTCCACCAACCCGACGGGCTGGGCCATCGCGCAGATGTTCGAGACCGGCGCCACGCGGGCCGAAATCCACACCGCCAGTCGGCAATGGGGGGCCAATGGCGCCGACACACAGGCCATTGACAGTGTCATTGACCAAATGATCTCCGAGGGACTGGTCGAACCCGCAAACGCGCCAGCGTCCGTAGTTGCCGGCGTTGCCGTGGCCGCGTGGATTCCGCCCGCCTTGACCAAGCACCGCGAACCGCTCCAACGAATCATGGTCAGCGCGTTCGACCCCGGTTTGCCGTTGGCCGAATGACTTTCGCTGTGACTGCACAGAAACAATGCACCGCCGCATATTTGTGCGGCCCGGTAAAACTTTCGTTGACATTCGATGAATCTTCACTGCAAAAAGCCCTGGACGGGTTGCTAAGTCAATATGACGCGCCCTGGCCAGCGCCCACCACGGAAGTATTCGTGACAATCGAGCAAGGATTGCCGCCGGATGACATTCCGAACCCTGCCGGCGCTTATTTGCATTCGTATCGGCTGCACGTGGATCGTCGCGGCACTCATCTTATTTCGTTTAGTAATGTTGGCGTTTGGATGGACTTTGATGAAGCGGCAAAACAGGCGCGAATCACTGTGCCCCATCATTCCGACCGTGAGACGGTGGTTGAAGAAGTTGAACAGCAATTGGTATTACTGCTGGCCCGCGCCTGGGCAAGCCATGGTTGGACTCCGCTTCATGCCGGCTCGCTCATTCCACCGGGGAAAACGGATTGTGTTCTTGTATGCGCTCCTTCTGGCGTTGGGAAAACGACGTTTATCAGCGCATTGCTCTGTCGTGGATGGCGTACTCTTGGGGACGACAAAGTATTGCTTCGAAAAGAAAACGGCAGCATCGTGGCGCGCGCTTTGTCCCGCCGCATTCATTTGCATCCCGCGTTGGTAAATTGGTTTCCTGAAATCGGGGAAATTGAAAAGTGGCCGCGTTACTCGCGTTGGACAGAAAAGCGCATGGTAAAAATGGAAGCAATCTGGCCGGGACAATTGATCGGTTCCGCAATTCCAACCGGACTGGTGCAACTTGAACGGGCTGAAAATGGTCCAATGCTGAACATCGAGCCACTCGATTCGGTTGGCGCCTTAAACAGCTTGCTGCACCAAATTGCAATTCCCAGTGATGCAGTGGACGCCCGGTTTCTCGTTTCCTGTGCGGCTGCAATGGCTGGCCGGCTTCGCGCGGCGCTTGTCACGGTGGGCAACAACGCGTTTTCAAATTCTTCAACCGCTGAGCGTCTTGAAGAAGCATTGCGAGGATTATTGCCATGAGCAATTCATTAGCAGCCAGCGTCATTGTCCCGGTGCTCAATGGTGAAGCGACCCTGGGCGATCTGCTTGCCGCGTTGAAAAACCAAGCCGGAGCCGGCGTGTTTGAAATCATTGTCGTGGACAACGGCTCGACAGATCGCACAATCGAAATTGCCCGTTCCTGCGGCGTCACCGTTTTGCATCAGCCGATTCGAGGTCCGTCCGCTGCGCGCAATCTGGGCTTGCATCATGCGCGTGCAGAAATTGTGGTTTTCACCGATTCCGACACGATCCCGTCGCGCCGCTGGCTGGCATCATTGCTGGCGATATTTGCTGATCCTGATGTTATTATTGCTACCGGCCCAATCCTTGGCTGGAAACCCACTACTGCTGCAGAACGCTATTCGAGCGCCCGCGTCATCTTCTCCCGCAAAAACACCGCCGAACATCCGCGATATCCTTACGCTGCGGGAATGAACATTGCCGTGCGACGCAAAAATGCCATCGGGATCGGTGCCTGGGACGAATCCATGACCAGCGGCGAAGATGTGGATTTCTGCTGTCGTTTGCGGTTACAGTTTGGAAATAAAATTCATTTCGTCGAGGAAGCCGTGTTATTTCACCAGCATCGTTGCACCGATGAAGCGCTCTGGCGGCAGGCGCGCTGGCATGGTGCCGGACACGCGCTTTTTCACAATCGTCATTCCGACTTGTTTACCTGGACGGTGTGGCATTCCATCATGACTTATCTGACCATCGGCATTTTATATCTCATGGTGCCGGTGATTGCCTTTGCCCGGACAACCGGATTGATGAACGCGCAGCGCGCGGAATTTGAGCGTTATCATCGCCTGTGGACGCGATATTTTTGGGCCGGGTTCTTTGAACAACGAAAAAAAATCTCCGCATGACACTGAAAATTTCCGTCGTCATTCCAGCGCTCAATGCCGAATCCTGCATTGCCGATGCGGTTCGGGCCGTTGTGACGCAACCCCTGCCGCGGAGCGATTTTGAATGCATCGTGGTCGTGGACGCCGGCACGCGCGACCGCACCGCGGAAGCCGCCAAACGCGCCGGAGCCACGATAGTATTGCTGGCTGATGTTCGTGGCCGAACCGTCGCACGCAACGCGGGCATTAGGCGCGCCAATGGAGAATGGATTGCGTTTACCGATGCGGACTGCGTGCCGTCACGTCGCTGGCTGCCCGCCTTGTTGGCGGCCGCGCAATCCGCCGACCGTTCGACACTCGCGCTGGCCGGCAAAACCATCGGTCTCGATTCTAAAACCCCTGCCGCCCATTTTGTGGATCTCATTGGCGCACTCGACGCGGAAATTTATTTGCGGCACGAAACGATGCCGTGGGCGCCTTCCGGCAATCTCGCCTGCCGGCGCGCCGACTTGCTGGCCGTCGGCGGATTCGATCCTGGGTTCAAGTCGTATGAAGCGGCTGACCTCCTGTTGCGGATGACGGAGCGATTCAGTGGACGAATTTTCTACGTGCCCACAGCCGTGGTAATGCACCGCCATCGTTCCACCTGGCTGGAATTTTGGAAACAACAGTTGAGTTACGGCGGTGGTTATGCGCAATTTCTTTTACGGTATGCGGACCGATGGCCATGGTCGGCTGGCCGCGAACTGGCCGAATGGAAACGCATCGGACATTTCGCCGCTCGCGCCTGCGTCACGCACGGAGATGCCAATCTGGTTCAGCGTGGACTTTTTGTAAAATTCCTGGCCCAGCGTATTGGGTTCGTTTCGGAATATTTTTTGTCACGGCGCCCAGCACCCCGGTCAATCGCACTGGAAAGGAGACCTGCATGAAACCGCCGACGCCATTGTTGATGCCCGGAAGCAAATTTCCGTTGTGGCTGGCGGTCGGTCATTTCATTTTACGCGCGCCGGTCCGGCTGGAGCGAATGGATTTGCCCTCGTTTTTGTCCCGCGTCGCGGCTCAACCGCGCGGAGACGCGGATTTTTTGCGAGTCGCGCGAATTTATCGCCGCTGGCTGCGGCTGCCAGGGCTGCGTTCGCGCAATACGTGTTACTTTCGGTCATTGCTTCAGTTTCGATTTATGAATCCACAAAACCGGGATTTGTGTCTGCACTTCGGCGTGGACGAAACAACCACTTCGGACACGCGCCAGCATGGTCACGCGTGGGTCAGTCTCGATGGTGTGGCGTGGAACGCGCCGGGTACCATGGCCGAGGGAAGGCTGCGGGAAATTTATCGGTTCTCCACGCTCAACGGCGGCTCTTCAACATCTGGCGCAACACTCGCCGCCGCCATGTTACGCGACGGCGACCTGCCCCCTGCGAGCGCACCACCGTCACCGGCGTTATAAGCAGCCGAACGATTCGACGCGGCCAGCGCAACCCCAGCCGCGCCAGCAATTGCGCGCAGGCCGGTTCGTTCAAAGAACGCGCCGTCAAATCCAATGCGGTTGCCAGAGACAGGCCGGCACCCGTTTTTGCCGCGCACGCCCGCAGTGATTCCTCGTCAACCAGCCCAGCCCGGCCCCGCACCGTCTGGGCGATATCGCACAGATGTTGAACTTTCTCGAAGCCGTGACTGGCCGCGCCGTGCACCGCCGCAATGATCAACAACCCCGCAGGTGTGGCACGGGGCCGTCCGTCAGATCCGCGTTCCAACGGCAAATCTTCCAGTCGCACGGACACGCCGTGCCGGACGGTTGGAGAATTCACCAGGTTGTTGTGTAACTCGACCATTGCTCCGGGCATCGCCGGATGTTCCCAAGAGCGTTCCGAATAACCATCGGCGTGTTTCATTGGTTTCTCACGCGGTTCGTATCCCAGCCGCGCCATGGTCGCATTCACGGCCTTCCAGTCGCCCATGCGAACGAGCAAATCAATATCACCGAACGTCCGCAACGCGGGGTGCGCGTAAAGACGGACTGCGAAATCCGCGCCTTTGAGCACGATAGCTTCAGCGTCTATTGCGGCAAGCTCGCCAACCAGTCGCTGCGCCTCCGCGCCGAGGAACATGGCCATCGCCGAGCGCTGTGCCAGCCGGTTCTTCACCAGCCCAATGGCCGAAAACAGCTTTGAAACGGCCCTTTCATCCGCGAGCAATTTTGCCGGTTCGTTGTGCAACAAGTATTCAACCTGTCGCAGCACGGCGGGCAAAACTCCGTGTCTGTTCGCCAACAGACAGAGCGACGTGACACCCTGCTCATCCAGCCGGCGTTCTGGCAATTTGCCTCGCGGCCCTTCGGGGTCGGCCAGGACCAGCAGCCATTCCTCATCAGGTTTCATAAAAGTTCTCCGGGACGAGGACGAACGAGAGACCGCGTTTCCGAACCTCAATGCTCACGATTAATTTCGCGGTTTGAAACGGGATTCGCGGGCGAGCTGCTCCCACAATTTTTGCTCCGCAGCCGTCACCTTGTTCGGCACGGCGATTTGCGTGACGACCATCAAATCACCGCGCGCGCCATCACGCGTCGGCAGACCGCGGCCGCGCACCCGGAGTTTTTGCCCGTTTTGGGTGCCGGGAGGAATTTTAATATTCACGCGACCGTCGAGTGCAGGCACGGAAAGATTTGTTCCGAGCACGGCCTCCCATGGCGCGAGTTCGGCTTCGTAAATCAAATTATGATCCTCGACCTCGAAGTCGGGATGCCTGGCCAGCCGCACGCGCAAATATAAATCGCCCGCGCCGCCGCCGTCAGTGCCGGCTTCGCCACGGCCTGCGAGCCTCAATTTCTGGCCTTCAGTCACACCGGGCGGAATCTTGACCTGGCAGGTCTCTGTCCTCACCGAACGACCCGCGGGACGGCGCACATTGACAGTCCGCACTGAACCACGCATCGCTTCCTCAAGCGTCACCATGATGTCGCCCTCGATGTCACGGCCGCGTTCCGGGAATTCCTCTTCTTCGAAGCCCGCGGAGCGGCCAAAGCCGCCTGCGCCGCCACGCATCCGCGACCCGAACAATTGCTCGAAGAAATCGCTGAATCCGGTACCGCCGAAGTGAAACTCATATTCCTGGCCGCCTTCGCTGCGACCACGAAAAGCCTGGCCGCCTGAAAAACTTTCCCACCCCGGTGGCGGACGAAAATCCGCGCCAGACTTCCAGTTGGCGCCCAACTCGTCGTATTTCTTGCGCTTGGCTTGGTCGCCCAAGACCTCGTAAGCCTCGTTGACTTCCTTGAATTTTTCCTCAGCCTTCTTTTTGTCCTTGGCAACGTCTGGATGGTATTGCCGCGCAAGTTTGCGAAAGGCCTTCTTGATTTCGACGTCGCTCGCGCCCCGCGGCACGCCGAGGGTTTCGTAGTAATCTTTGTATTGAACGGGCATAAACGGCAGCTGTCATTCAAGACGGCTGTTCGGAAGAGAATTTGCCCGTTTGTAAAATTTTGTCAAAACCTGGCGCGATTATTTCTGCTTCGAGTCTTTCTTTGTGTTGTCCACGGTAAGATAACGCGCGCCGGAAAGTCCGCCGCCGCCATGCCACACTTTCAAGAGAATCTGATCGCCTTTGGCCTGTTTGCAAAGCTTAACGGCATCGTCGGCATTGCCCACCGGTTGACGATTGATTTCCACAATGACATCACCCTGTTTCAGGCCGGCTTCGGCTGAATTCGAATCCTGATCAACGTCCACAACAAGCGCGCCTTTGATTTCGTCGGGAATCTTTATTTCCTTCCGTGTCTGTGAGTTCAAATCCGTCACCGTCACACCGTCAAGCACGTCGGTTTTTGCGTTGTCCGGATTGGAATTGTTGGATTCGTTTTGGTTGTTCGTCTCATCCTTCGGCCTTTCGCCCAGCATGACATTGATGGTCCGCGCGTGTCCGTCACGAATCAACTTGATGACCACCTGGCTTCCCGGCGCACATTCGGAAACTGTCAATTGAAGACTGTGGGAATCAGCGACTTCCTTGCCATTAAATTCAACAATAACATCACCGGATTTGATTCCGGCTTTTTCAGCGGACGAATTGGTGGAAACGTCACTTACCAATGCGCCGCTTTGATTTGGCAGATCAAAGGATTTGGCCAGATTGGCGTCAATATCTTGCAGCACAACGCCAAGAAAACCGCGCGTGACTTTGCCGCCGTTGATGAGCCGTTCCATGACATTCCGCGCCATATTGATGGGCACAGCGAAACCGATGCCTTCACTGCCGCCGCTGCTGGAAGCAATCCAAGTGTTGATGCCGATTAGCCGGCCTTCGGCGTCCACGAGTGCGCCGCCGGAGTTGCCGCGATTGATGGCGGCATCGGTCTGAATAAAATCTTCGTATCCATTGGGGCCATTAATGCCGTAGCCATGACGCCCCAACGCGCTGACAATGCCCATCGTCACGGTCCGGCTGAGGCCAAGTGGATTGCCAATGGCAAGAACGATGTCGCCGACTTCCAATTGATCGCTGTCACCGAGCGTGATGGCGGGCAAATCCTTCGCGTCAATTTTCAGCACGGCAACGTCTGTCTGCCGGTCTGTGCCAACGACTTTGCAGGTGAACTTTTTATCATTGTCGCCGATGACGACCCTGATTTCGTCCGCGCCATCCACGACGTGATTGGCTGTCAAAATGTAGCCGTTCGGCGACACAATGACGCCTGAACCGAGGACCTGTTCCCTCCGCGTGATTTCGCGGTTGCCATTCGGGCCAGGTCGATCCCCAAAAAATTGGCGGAAAAACGGGTCGTCAAAAAATGGATTTGGGAACGCCCGCATGTGAACAATGTGTGTGGAGTAAATATTCACCACACTCGGCGCGGCCTCTTTGACAACCGGCGCGAAGCTGACGCCCAGCTTGACATCGCGGTTAACCGGCGTGGTTTGGACTTTGATCCCAGGCAATGGAGGCGCGTCTTTTCCCCATGAAATCAAACAGGGAATGGCAACCACAGTCAATATGCCGGCCATCACCGACAAAAAACCCACTATTGGAACGCGTTTCATATTTGTAAAATAGACATCATGGCCGGAGCAATGTTCAAAACACAGGCCCCTTTTTCACTACCTGCGCCTACGGCCGGGAACAGCGATGCGAAGGCTGTCATACACAAAACCGCTTACAATGCAGTCGTCTGAACAATTTGCCTTGGAAGTTGCATCCTTGAAAATCGTTCCTGAAACGCAACCCCATTTTGCACAGCGGGCGGCATAAAATCCAAAAGTTTGTTTTCACACTGAATAATTCAAGCTACATTGGATCGAAGTCATGTCGATCGCAATGCGTCAATCAAAAATAACGGCCCCATGGGTCATCGCACCCATAACCTTGCTTTGTCTTTTCATTGTTGCCGGCTGCATTACCGTAAAAAAAACCTCGCCGTCGGCGCAAGGAGTTCCCCCATTCGGGTCGAATGACGCCCGCATTTCCTATGTCACGGCGCGGTTGCTGGAGGAATATCACTACTCCCAGCATCCCTTGGATGAGGAAATGTCGAAGAAATTTTTTGACGGTTATTTGGAGGCACTCGACCCTCAGCATCTTTATTTTTTGCAATCAGACATTGCTGATTTTGCACGATACCGGACGAACCTCGACACGCTCACCATCAATTATCACAGTGCGTCTGACTTGACGCCGGCGCGCGAAATTTTCCAGCGCTTTCTGGAGCGGCTGAAACAGCGCGTCGCTTATGTGGACCCCCTGCTGAAGCAGGGGGAATTTCAGTTCTACACTCGCGACCACATCCTTCTGGACCGGCGCAAAGCGCCTTACCCAAAGAACCTCGCCGAGGCGCAGAATCTCTGGCGGCAAAGATTGCTTTACGATTATCTGCAGGAGAAGTTCAGTCGTGAGGTTTCGCCGACCAACGGCAATATGATTGTGTCCCTTCCAAAATCTGCTCCTGTGGAGATAGCCGAAAAGCTCGCGCGCCACTATCACTGGATTCTACGAATGTTCACCAACTGGGATAGCTCTGACATCCTGCAGGTGTATCTCAATGCGCTGGCGCATGCCTACGATCCACACTCGGATTATTTCAACACAAGCCATGCGCAGGATTTTTCCATCGACATGAGTTTGTCGCTCTTCGGCATCGGCGCCCAACTTCATTCCGAAGACGGTTATTGCACCATTGTTTCACTTATTCCCGGAGGCCCGGCGGCCAAAAGCAAACAACTCAAGGAGAATGATCGCATTATCGCTGTCGCGCAAGGCAAACAACCGCCCGTGGACGTGGTGGACATGGAAATTTCCAAGGCCGTTCAACTGATTCGCGGACCGAAGGGCACCGAAGTGCAATTGACGATCATTCCCGCGGACGATTCGAGTTCGCGGCGGGTCGTGAGTTTGATCCGCGATGAAATCAAGCTTGAAGACCAGGAAGCCAAGGCCCTGCTCATTGAATCGCCCGATGGCCGCGGCGGCACAAACCGCCTGGGTGTCATCGATCTGCCGTCATTTTACGCCACGATTAACCTGGCCGGCAATGTCGGTCATTCGACGCCCAAAAGCATCACCGCCGATGTCTCAAAGCTGATTAAAAAACTCGAACGGGAAAAAGTCGCGGGCATCATCGTTGACCTGCGATACAACGGCGGCGGCTCGCTTGAAGAAGCTGTCCATTTCACCGGCTTGTTCATCACAAATGGTCCGGTCGTGCTTGCCCGTTTGCCGGACGGCCGTGTTGTTGTGGATGAAGACAATGACTCTTCCGAACTTTACGGCGGCCCCCTCATTGTCCTCGTCAATCGTTTCAGCGCATCCGCGTCTGAAATTGTTGCCGGCGCGCTGCAGGATTATGGCCGTGCGTTGATTGTGGGTGACACCTCGACGTATGGCAAAGGCACGGTGCAAAATTTAAACCCACTCCGCCCGTTCATTTGGTCCGCCAACGAATCCATTACGAACGATCCGGGCACCGTCAAAATCACCATTCGCAAATTCTACCGCGTCAGCGGCGCTTCCACACAGTTGAAGGGCGTTACGCCGGACATCGTATTGCCGGACGCATTGAGTTATTCGACCTCCATCGGCGAGGACTCGCTTGAAAATGCTCTGCCATGGGACACGATTCACAGCGCGGATTACACACCGGTCAATCTCGTAAAACCCTACCTCGCCAAATTGAGCCTGCTCTCGAACGCGCGCGTCACCACCAACCAGGATTTCATTTACATCCGCCAGGACATCGGCGAATTCAGCAAATTGCAGGCCGATAAAACCGCCTCGCTCAATGAACGCGAACGCTTGAAGGAACTTGAAGAAGACAATGCCCGCCAGAAGGCGCGCGAACAGGAGCGTGCCGCGCGCAGAGCCCCGGACAAAAAGACCTACGAAATCACTCCCGAAAATGCCGACCAACCGGGACTGACCATCGAAACAAACGCAATTGACCACGCTAAATTAAGCGAAGGTCAACTTGATGAAGCTGCAAGGCTCGATGAAACAGAACGGATTCTCGAAGATTACATTTCATTTTTGTCGTCGAATCAGACTTTGATTGCCAATTAATGTGATGAGTGAGTGCGGCCAAAATCATTTGCCAGGCCTGCTGCCGGGTGAATGTCCGGATTTGCCGGAGGAAAATCAACGGGAAATGGTGTAGTGTCTCTTGTTTTGATACAGCAAAACAAAAGACATTAAAACCGTGTGAAAACCGCTATTTGTTTCCTATTGACCGCGAGCGCATTGAATTTCACCGCAATTGCCGCTCCCACAACCAACTCTATGAACACAACCGAAACGAACAAAATCAAGGTTGCCACGTTCGGCGGTGGTTGCTTTTGGTGCATGGACGCTGTCTACGAACGCCTGCCGGGAGTAATCTCCGTCACCAGCGGCTTCGCGGGCGGCCACACCACAAATCCGACTTACGAACAGGTTTGCGCTGGTGACACCGGTCACGCCGAAGTCACGCAAATTGAGTTTAATCCTGCGAAAATTTCCTATGAAAAGCTGCTCGACGTGTTCTGGCAGGCGCATGACCCAACCACATTGAACCGTCAGGGCGCGGATGAAGGCACGCAATATCGTTCCATCATCCTTTACCACAATGAGGCGCAAAAGCTCGCGGCGGAGAAATCAAAGGCACAGGCGCAGAAAAATTTCAAACACCCCATTGTCACCGAAATTGTGCCGTTCGCGAAATTTTACAAGGCCGAAAACTATCATCAGGAATACTACGACAATCATTCCAACGCGCCGTACTGCCGGACTGTCATCGCGCCCAAGCTTCAAAAACTGGAGAAGGAAAACGTGATTCAAGAAACACCGCAGACAAAACCATGAACGGCGCGCTCGGCGAGCGCGCCCTACCATCTTTGGTAGGGCGCTTTCTTCGAAAGCGCCGATAAAAAAAGGCGACCCATTGCCGGATCGCCTTGGGAATTTTTAATTCGAGCTTACAGCCCTTTCTTGAGCATGTATTTGATCAAGTCGCCGATGCGGCAACTGTAGCCCCACTCGTTGTCATACCAGCTTACGAGCTTGAAGAACTTCTTGTTCAACTCGATGCCGGAGCCTTGGTCGAAAATCGAGGACAGTTCGCAGTGGATGAAATCCGAGCTGACCACCTCGTCCTCGGTGTAACCGAGAATCCCTTTCAGGTAAGTTTCGCTGGCCTTCTTCATCGCCGCGCTGATTTCCGCATAGCTCGTTTCCTTGACCGTTTTGACCGTGAGATCAACCACCGACACCGTCGGGGTTGGCACGCGGAACGCCATGCCGGTCAATTTGCCCTTTACTTCGGGCAGCACGAGACCGACCGCTTTGGCCGCGCCGGTGGTGGAAGGAATGAGGTTGATGGAAGCGCTGCGGCCGCCTTTCCAGTCCTTTTTGCTGGGGCCGTCCACGGTCTTTTGAGTGGCGGTAAAACTGTGTATCGTCGTCATCAAACCTTCTTCGACGCCAAACCCTTCCTTGAGCAGTACGTAAACGACTGGCGCAAGGCAGTTCGTCGTGCAACTGGCGTTGGAAATGACATGATGCTGCTTCGGGTCATATTTGCCCTCGTTCACGCCCATGACGACCGTGAGGCAATCGCCCTTGGCCGGAGCAGTAATAATGACCTTCCTGGCGCCGGCAGTGATATGGCCTTTGGCCTTCTCGATATCTGTAAATAACCCGGTGGATTCAATCACCAATTCCACGCCCAGCGCCTTCCACGGCAATTCAGCGGGCGTTTTGGCGCTCACCACCTTGATTTCCTTGCCGTTGACGATGAGCACGTCGTCGTCAGGTTTGTCCGGGGCGGACTTCTTGGAATCCACCTTGCCCTTGAAACGTCCCTGAATGGAATCATATTTGAGCAGATACGCGAGATTGTCCGCCGGAACGATATCGCCGACCGCGACCACTTCGATGTCCCTGCCCACCATGCCCTGTTCGACCAGCGCGCGGAACACCAGACGTCCAATGCGGCCGAACCCATTGATTGCTACTTTGACTGCCATATTTTTTTATCCTTTTCCAATTAAGAATGGTTAAAACCGAGCCGGAAGTTTAGCCACGCTCACCCAAGCGTCAATGAAGAATTCAGGAACGAAATTGTCAAACCCGCGCCATTTTTTGCAGTGCGTCACTGATTTTGCACCGCCAGAAATCTTTCGGCATCAATCGCCGCTGCGCAGCCTGCACCCGCCGCTGTGACGGCCTGCCGATAGACATGATCCGCACAGTCGCCCGCCACAAACACGCCGGGCACACTCGTCATCGTGCCGCGCTTGGGAATGATGTAGCCGTTGGCGTCCATTTCGATTTGACCCTTGAAAATTTTTGTGTTCGGTCCATGCCCGATGGCAACAAAAACGCCCATACAGGCTAAAACCGATTCCGCACCGGTCTTGAGATTTTTCAAGCGCACGCCGGTCACTTTGTCCTGTTTCGGATCGAGAATCTCCGTCACGACGGAATCCCAAACAGGTTTGATTTTCGGATTCGACAATGCCCGTTCAGCCATGATTTTTGACGCGCGCAATGCATCGCGACGGTGCACCAAATGAATGACCGACCCGAAGTGCGTCAGGTAAAGCGCCTCTTCGCACGCGGAATCGCCGCCGCCGACCACAACGAGCGGCTGGTTGCGGAAAACCGGCAACGCGCCATCGCAAGTCGCGCAGTAAGTCACTCCTTTGGTTTCCAGCAAATCTTCGCCTGGCACGCCGAGATGCCGATGGCTCGCGCCGGTGGCGATGATGACCGTTTCCGCTTCAACTTTTCCGCCATCCACCGTGAGCACAAACGGGCGTTTGGAAAAATCCACTTTCTCAACCGAGCCAAAACTGGCGCGTGCGCCGAAACGTTCCGCTTGTTTTTGCATCCGCGTCATCAATTCGTAGCCGTCCACGCCTTCGGGAAAGCCGGGGAAGTTTTCCACGATGTTCGTGGTGGTGAGCAAGCCGCCGGGCTGCCCGCCGGCAAGGACGAGCGGTTGAAGATTGGCGCGCGCGGTGTAAAGCGCCGCCGTCCAGCCCGCGCAACCCGAACCGATGACAATGACTTTTTCCATCAGCGCACGAAAGGTAGTTCGCGTTCGGCAGGCATGCAATTTGAAAAGTTCCGCGCGAAGCCCGCGTCACACGAGGCGCGTGTAAAATGGAAATTAATTTCCGTCGCGGCGTTTGAAAATTTTCACAGCCGCTCGCGCCCGCCGTAGCCGGTTTCGAGGTCGTGCCAGAATTCGATGTCTTCCTCGTCCTGTTCCCAGCAAAGAAAAACCTCCCTGCCGCCGATCATGGCGGGAAAATCAATCAGCCCGCGTTCCAAGTCCTTGATGAAAATTTGGCGGCGTTGAAACCCGGCGAGAATTTCCTGCATGTCCGCGAGCGCGCGAATCCAGTTGTTGACCGTTTCGCCGCCGATGTCGTTCCCCTGCTCCACCAGCCCGTTCAGACGTTTGTCGAATCGCTCCAAATCCTTGCGAAGACGATTGAGTTGCTCCAGCCATTGGCGGATTTGCGGCAAGAGTGCACGGGCTTCATCGCGCGTGTAATGTTTGTCAAAACGGCATTTCATTCGGCGAAAAGTTACAGCTTCTTGAGGAAAAACGGAAACCAGCGGACCGGCTGTCGATAAAACAGCCGGTCGCCAATGTGTAAATCAAAACGCGGGGCAGGTTACTGCTGCCAGGTGCGCTTCTTGTGGCGATGCAAGCGCAGCTTCTTGCGCCGCTTGTGCTTGTTGATCTTTGCCTTTCGGCGTTTCTTGATTGAACCCATAGGTTTCAGTGGTCAATATACAACTTTGTTCAACGGATATTCAATAATTCCTTCCGCGCCGGCGGCTTTAAGTTTCGGAATCATCTCGCGCACGATGTGCTCGTCAATGATCGTCTCGACGGCGACCCAGCCTTTCTGACTCAAACTGGAAATCGTCGGGTTCCGCAGTGCGGGCAGCGATTTGAGCAAGTTCGCCAGATTTTTTTCCGCGATGTTCATTTTCAAACCGACCTTTGTCTCCGCTTCAAGCGCGCCTTTGAGCAGCAACGCGAGCGTCTCAATCTTGCGGCGTTTCCACGGATCCTTCCATGCCGTGTGATTGGCGATGAGCCGCGGCGTCGAGGTCAACAACGTGTCCACGATGCGCAGTTTGTTCGCGCGCAGCGATGAGCCTGTCTCGGTCAACTCGACAATGGCGTCCACCAGTTCGTGCGCCTTCACTTCCGTCGCGCCCCACGAAAATTCCACGTCCGCCTTCACGCCGCGCTTGCGGAGATATTTTTTGGTGAGGTTGACGACTTCCGTCGCGATGCGTTTGCCTTTCAAATCCTTCACCGATTTGATCGGCGAACCCTCCGGCACGCATAACACCCAGCGCGCCGGCTGCCGCGTCGCCTTGCTGAAAAGAAACTCACCGACCTCATGCACATTTGAGCCGTTCTCGACAATCCAATCGTAGCCCGTGATACCGCAATCGAGATAGCCATGCTCAACATAGCGGCTGATTTCCTGCGCGCGAATGAGGCGAATCTCCAGTTCATCGTCATCCACATAAGGCGCGTAGGAACGGCTGCTGACGGAAATATTGAAGCCGGCCTTCGCCATCTTTTGGATGGTGGCTTCCTGCAGACTGCCTTTCGGCAGACCCAATTTTAATTTCTTACTCATCTTGCTTTCGTAAATCACTTTTGACGCGCGGACGCAAATACTTTTTCGCCGATTCCTTCACGCACGTAACGGGGTTAATCTGCCAAGTCCGGCGCGGAAACGCCAACTTCTTCTTTTCCGATTTCATAGCCATCCGCAGATTACGCAGATTTGCGCAGAAAGACTTGAAGGAAAATTTATCTGCGTGAATCGGCGAAATCTGCGGACCGAACCCGATTCCAAATCACCCGACGCCCTTGCACTTTAATTTCTCCACGGGCAATCGCCGCCACGCATTTCGGATAAAGCTCGTGTTCTGCCGCTTGAATCCGCTGATGCAACGTCTCCGGCGTGTCGCCGTTCAGCACGGGCACGGTTTGCTGGCCGATGATTGGTCCGCAATCCACGCCCGCGTCCACAAAATGCACCGTGCAACCCGTCTCCTTCACGCCATGATCCAATGCCTGCTTCCATGCTTCCAAACCCGGAAACAACGGCAGCAACGACGGATGAATGTTGACAATGCGACCTTCAAATGCACGCAGAAACTCGCCCTTCAACACGCGCATAAAACCAGCGAGCACAATCAAGTCCACTTGCGCCTCACGCAATGCGCTCACGTAAGCGCGTTCCGCGTCCTCGTCGAGTTTCGTGCGAAATTTGCCGGGCGGAATGAATCTGGCCGGAATTTTCCGGTCGCGCGCATGCGCCAGAATTCCCGCGCTTTCGACATCGCTCAAAACGATGGCGACCGACGCCGGAATTTTGCCCCCCGCGACCGCATCGGCAATCGCGACAAAGTTCGAACCTTTGCCGGAACCGAGAACGCCCAACCGGAATTCCCGCGCGCTGTTCACACGAGGATTTTACTAACGCGCGTGCCACAGCCGCAAGCTTTCTACACTCCGCCAAACCTTCGATGGCGGCGGGCGTATTCCTCAAGCGCGTCGAAGAATTGCGGCTTGCGGAAATCCGGCCAGAGCGTCGGCGTGATGACCAGTTCGGAATAGGAAATCTGCCAGAGCAGAAAATTGCTCACGCGCATCTCGCCGCTGGTGCGAATCAGCAAATCCGGGTCGGGAATGTTCCGCGTCCAGAGATGCTGCGAGATGACCTGCTCGGTGATGTCGGCGGGTTCGAGCTTGCCGCGTTTGACTTCCCCGCTGATGCGGCGGATGGCGTCCACGATTTCAATCCGGCTGCTGTAACTTAACGCCATAACAAGCGTCAGCCCGTTGTTTTTGGAAAGGGTCGCGATGGATTTCTTGAGATGTTCCTGCACGTTTCCCGGCAACCGGTAAATCTGCCCGATGACTTCGAGCCGCACATTGTTTTTGTTCAGTTCCGGCGTTTCGGTCTCGAGATAGTGGACGAGATATTTCATCAGCGCGTCCACTTCGTCCTTCGGGCGATTCCAATTTTCCACCGAGAACGCGTAAAGCGTGAGATACTTGATGCCGAGTTCACCGGCGGTGCGGATGATGGTGCGTGCCGACTCTGCCCCCTGCCGGTGGCCTTCGATGCGCGGCAGACCGCGTTGCTTCGCCCAGCGGCCATTGCCGTCCATGATGATGGCAATGTGCTGCGGAAGCGACGCTTTGGCTTCGGCGCTCAAATGTGGCGTTGCTGTCATGTCGTTGAATCGTGAATCGTGAATCGTTGAATCGGCTGAATATGGTGACGACGATGCAACGATTTAACAATCCGACGATGTAGCGCTTCAAACAAAAATAGTTTGGTCTCGAGCCGGGCCGACGGACGCAATGAATAATTTTGAGCCGCTCAATTCAGCAATGGCTTTAAGATAATTTCGCGCCTTCACCGGCAAATCTTTCCACTTGCGCGCCTTGTTGGTCGGCGTGCGCCAGCCTTCAAATTCGATATAGACGGGCTCACATTCCGCGAGCGTTTGCGCGTCGTTCGGCACAAAGTCATAGCGCGTTCTGCCGCGCCGATACGCGACGCAAACCTTGATGATCTCCATGGTGTCGAGGCCGTCAATATTGGTGACGGCCAGGCCATCAATGCCGTTGACCATTGTCGCATGGCGCGTGGCCACGGAATCGAACCAGCCGCAGCGGCGCGGACGGCCGGTCGTGGAGCCAAATTCACGGCCCATCGCGTGCAACATATCAGCGATTTCGGCGTTCTCCGTCGGCAACGGTCCTTCACCCACGCGCGTTGTGTAGGCCTTCATCACGCCGACGACGCGGTCCATGCGATGCGGCGGCACGCCGGAGCCGGTGCACGCGCCCCCCGCCGTTGTGTTCGACGAGGTCACAAATGGATACGTGCCGTGGTCAATGTCGAGAAACGTCCCCTGCGCGCCTTCAAACAAAATGTCGTTGCCGCGCCGCATGGCGTCATGCAACAAAACCACCGTGTTGGCGATAAACGGCTTCAGATATTTACCCGCAGCCAGGTATTCGCCGTGAACTTTTTTAAACGACAGCGGTTTTGCTCCGAACACCTTGAGCACTTCGTTGTTTTCCCTGATGCGCATAGAAAGTTTTTCTTTGAGGCGCACCGGGTCAATCAAGTCGTTCATGCGCAGGCCAACGCGCGCGGCCTTGTCGCCGTAGGCCGGACCGATACCGCGCTTGGTCGTGCCGATTTTGTTTTTGCCCTTGAGAATTTCACGCTGCGCGTCCAGTTCGCGATGATACGGAAACACGACATGCGCGGTTTCACTGACAGTAAGATTGTCGCCAACCTGGATGCCGAGCTTGCGCAAACCTTCGATTTCTTCCACGAGGTTGATGGGATCAACCACGACGCCGTTGCCGATGACGCAGAGCTTGTTTTTGCGGAGAATGCCGGATGGCACCAAGTGCAGAATGTATTTTTGTTTACCAATGAAAACAGTGTGCCCGGCGTTGTTACCGCCGGCGTAACGCACAACGACATCGGCCTGCTCGGTGAGCACGTCTATGATTTTGCCTTTGCCTTCGTCGCCCCATTGGGCGCCGACTAAAATCGTGTTTGCCATATTTTTCAACCAGACCGCCCCGCGTGTTCACAATAAAAATCCCCGAACGCGAATTCGGGGCAAAGCGCAGGGTCTTTGCGTTGGGAGGTTAGAGAACGACAGGCATAATGTCAAAAAAAATCATGGCGGAGAGAGGGGGATTCGAACCCCCGATACGGCTTTTGACCGTATAACGGTTTAGCAAACCGCCGCCTTCAGCCACTCGGCCATCTCTCCGCTATTGTCTATCAATGACTTGCAATGATGTTTGCGGCTTCACTTGACAATTTGATACTGCTATTTGATACTGTTGACATGAAACAGAGACAAACAGGGTCAAATGCCGCCAAGTCTTCAAAATGGCAGCCGACACAGTATTCAAATTTGATCCGCTACGTTCCATCGCGTAAGTATTTCGCACGATTGCGCGTAGCTGGCAAGCTCATTCGCAAGAGCCTGAAAACGAACGCGCTTACCATTGCCAAGCTCCGGCTGGACGACTTGGGAAAAAGCGAGCGAGAGGCGGCAGAGTCCGGCGCATCCGCCAGCAACGGACGTATGACCTTTGGCGACTGCGTGAAGATTTTTAAGGAGCAAACGGAAGCCAGCAACCTTTTGAAGCCGTCCACAAAACGTTACAGGCTCGAAATCCTTAACAGCATCCTAAAATCATGGCGTGGCATTAAATCACGCGACGTTCGCCAGTTTAGCCCGTCCGAGTGCAACACTTGGGCGGCGAAATTCAGCAACCATTATTCAGCTACGCGCTACAATGGAGCGATTGGCGTCTTGCGTGCGCTTTTCGAGACGGCGATTCAGGCCGGGGCACTTTACCGCAATCCGGCGCTGGTTATCAAACGGGCGCGAGTGCGTTTGCCTCTCCTTGCCTTGCCGAACACCGAGCAATTTGAATGCTTCGTAAGCGAAATCCAAAGCGCGAACGGGCGGGATTCAAAAAAATGTGCCGACTTGGTTCGCTTTCTGGCGTATGGCGGCTTTCGCGTGTCGGAAGCCCGTAACGTTACTTGGGGCGATTGTGATTTTGCAAAAGGTGAAATCACCGTGCGCGGCGACACGGAAACCGGCACGAAAAATTGGAGTGTCCGGCGCGTGCCGATGATTCCTGAAATGCGGCAACTATTGGAGCGATTGCGGGCAAAACGGATGAATGAATCCCCTACCCGCCCTGTGATGCGCGTCAAAGAGTGTATTTTGGCCATGAGGCGAGCGGCAAAAGTTACAGGCACAGCCCGGATCACTCACCACCACTTGCGCCATTTGTTCGCAACCCGTTGCATTGAAAGCGGCGTGGATATTCCAACGGTTTCCCGCTGGCTTGGACACCGTGACGGCGGCGCGCTGGCCATGCGCGTTTATGGCCATTTGCGCGAGCAACATTCCGTAGCAATGGCGCAAAAGGTTTTCTTTTCAACAGACCATGCTCAAAATTCATCCCATGAAAAACAAGTTGCTCACCCTTAAAAAACTGGAAAAAGATTTGTGGTGGTGGAAGCGCAAGGAAAACCATGCCGAAATGGAGCATATTAAAATTGGCGGCTTTGAATTAGCCGCCCGCAATTATGAACTCATGCGCCGTTGTGCCAATGTTAGTGAATTCGAGCAAACCTACTTGAAATTAGATCGGGAGAATAAAACAACTACCACTGTGGCTTGGGCAAATCCCAACGAGTTTCCTTATAGGCAGATTTTTGATTTGCAGAAGCAGGAAGAAATCGGGTGGACAAGCGTGCGGCAGCATTTCCAATGGAATTTGCGATTGAGTGACCGGGTTTTGGAAAAAGCGTTTTTGGAATACATAAACCAGCACCGCAACATCCAAAAAATTTCTCGCAATTCCTCATTAAAGGGGAAAAAGAATCGTCCCCCATCGTGGCTTTACGTCGAATTTTTAGATATGAGACGAAACAAGATCGGTGGCTACGATGCAGGCATGGCCAGCAAAGCCGAGGAAATGGCGATCCAATTTCTTGACGAGTTCAGACGCGCAGAGAAGAAAAGAGATGAAATTGCAGAAAAGTGGGGACTCATTTTTGACGATTCAGAGGATGATTCAGAAGAACTTTCATAAGTGCTTGAATTTTAGAATGTTTCATTAGGCGCAACACTTATTGAAGCGTTGCGTTTAGGGAAAAAGGGTTATTAATAGATAGGCAATATGAAAGACATATTGCCGAATCAAACACCGGATAACGTCAGCCAACCTTTGCCACGGCTGGCCTACACAATGGAACAGACTGCCGAGATTCTCGGCGTCTCATACATAACCGTTCACAGGCTGCTTAAACGCGGACTGCTTCGCAGTTCAACGGCCTTGCGCCACAAACTCATTCCGTATTCGGAAATTCAAAGATTTCTCCGCGAAACAATGGAGGAATAAATATGCCAGGCATTCTCCAAGCAATAGATAGGCTACCGCCCTTCTTGCGCGAGCTTTTGGCCGCTCCACCGCGCGCCGGTGAAGGCGTCCACGCTTGGCTTTTCAGGGTTGCCCGCCAGTTGCACGCGCACTTGCCAGCCGGTGAAATCGTGACCTTGCTCGAAAACCTTGTCGCAAATTGCGGGCGGCACGTCCCGCGCAATGAAATCGTCTCCGCCGTCCAAAACTCCTTGCCGTGCGCGTGGCAATCCAAAGGCAACACCGCGCCGGTTCAATCCCCTACAAAGTGGCCGGGCGTGAATAAAGAGCAACGCGAAGCTATTGTGCGTGATAACGGCGGCCTTGCTGACTTGTGGGAATTGTCCAAGCCGCGAATTGAAGACAACGGGCAACATACAGAGGAAATCATTGACCGGCTTTTCCCCGGCAATCCGCTTCTTTGTTGCGGCAAATCACAGTCGGATTTTGACACCAAGCCGCGCGAAGATTGGCGGGGCGAACTGGCACAACTTCAAATGATTGTGCCGTCGCCAATGTCCGCAATAATCGGCCTAACCAAAGACGGCGAAGAATCGCAACACACACTGGCAAACACCGGCGCACGGCGATTTCTCATTTGTGAATTTGATACCGGCACGGCGGATGAACAGGCGGCCTTGCTTTTGCATCTTGGCACGTTTGCACCGCTCGTTTGCACGGTTCACAGTGGAGGCAAATCCTTGCACGGCTGGTTTTATGTTCACGGCCAGCCAGAAGACAAGGTGCTTAAATTTTTTCGCTACGCTGTTTCAATCGGCGCGGATCACGCGACATGGACGCGCTCGCAATTTGTGCGGATGCCAGACGGCATACGCGATAACGGCAAACCCCAAACCGTTTTCTTTTTGAATTTCAAATCAATGGAAACAATCAAATGAACGATCTAATCGAAACCTCGCAACTCCGTGATGTGCCGGACGTGGAAACTTCGCCAGCCGATTTGAAAACGGAATGGCTGGAAAACTTCACCAAGTCAACCTGTTCGCCGGAAGTTTTGGCGCAATTGAATATCCCGCCGCGTCAACCGATCTTGGGCGACTGGTTTAGAGAAGGCGACTTGGGTTTTATCTTCGGGATGCGAGGCTTGGGCAAAACGTGGCTGGCAATGTTACTGGCGCGAAAGTGTGTTGAGGGCGGCAGCGTGGCCGATTGGAACGTCCACAAGCCCCGGCGCGTGCTATACGTTGACGGTGAAATGCCGCTGGACGGAATCCGCGAACGTGATGCGGCATTGTCCACCACCGCCGCTGACGGGATGTTCTATTTGCAGCACGAGGCTTTGTTTCATCTCACCGGCAAAGTTTTGAATCTTACCAATCCAACCGCACAGGCCGCGATTTTGGAAAAGTGCCAGCGGGACGCAATTGAAATTCTTTTCCTCGACAACCTTTCCTGCCTGTTCACTGGCATTAAGGAAAATGACGCGGACGCATGGGAACAGGTTTTGCCGTGGCTGCTAGATTTCCGGCGGAATCGGATTGCAGTTGTATTCATCGCACACGCCGGGCGCAATGGCTTCATGCGCGGCACTTCCCGGCGCGAAGATGCCGCTTTTTGGGTGATCCAGTTAAGCGAAGCGAAAGAGACGGGAGAAATTCAAAACGGCGCAAAATTTGTGGCGCGGTTCGTGAAGAATCGCAATTCCACGGAAGCGGAGTGTCCACCGCTGGAATGGGATTTTTTCAAACCGCCGGGCGAAATCCACGCCCGCGTTTCTTGGAAAAAATTATCCACCAATCAATTGTTTCGGCAGTGGATTGAAGACGGCCTGACAAGTGCCAGCGACATTGCCGATGAAATGGGAATTTCCAAAGGGCAAGTTTCTAAACTGGCCAAGCAAGGCATGGCGGCGGGCTGGCTCAAAAAAGATGGGCGTGAATATGTCCTAATTGTTAAGCCGTAAGCTTCGTTTCCTAAAAAACACCCTATGCGTGGAAACAAGAAACGAGGGGAAACGAAACTGGAAACGAAATCGTTTCCACTGTTTAAGCGCGCGATTTTACATGAGAAAATGAAGATTCTAGGAAACGACGGGATAACTTCGTTGGAAACGAACGGTGCGTTTTTTGGCCGGTGCTGGTTTCCTTTGTTCACTGTGGGAAACTGTCCGGCACTGCGAAATTTGATAAAATTATGAATGGCAACCAGACAATTCCACCCACTGCAAAGGCTGTGCCAGCATTGCTGGCATTCTTCGTGGTTTTCTTTGCGCTAAAATGGCTTTTCTCCGGTAAAGACAAAGAAGAGAAGCCTGAAACCGCGCCAGCGGACATTTCTATCAAGCCTATCACCATCCCTGTTTCTTCCGCTCCGCGTGTCGTTATTCTACCGCCTACCGTTCCATCTGTGCCGAAAACACTCTCACCCGCTCCTGTGTCTGCCATCGCGCCTCACCCAAAAAGCATAATGCAAGCTTCCCCGCCGCCGCCGATCAAAAAGCAGGGTATTACACCGGAAGATGTAGCAACCGTCTTCCAACACAGCGCACGTCCACTGACACGGCCAGCAGCAGTTGCTGCTTTGAGAAGTCTTGGTTTCGGCAGGACGGCGGCTTATGACGCACTTTCGCCGGACGGACGCTTTGCCTCTCGGCTGCAAGTTGCCCCGGACGGAACAATTACTTGGGTGGACTGACTCAAAATCGCGGAAATCGGGCATTTCCGGGCGGACACAGTGGCGGACGCGGACGCGGATTCCGGCTGGATTTTTGTCTTAATTTCACTTTGGCGCGATGAAAGTTTTCTCGGCTCGCTTAAAAATTATCTCAATTCATCTCTATATCGCTGTCTTTATCATTCAGCCTTGTCAACTTTCGGGGAAAACCTCGAATTAAAATAAAGCGTTCGGCAAAAACCCGGCAGGCCGGCGGCTTCTTCAAATACTCAAATTTGTCTATATCCGTCCTCAAAAGCGGAATGGCGTAGGTATCCTGAATATCCAAACAGTTTTAACAGCAAAACATTAATTGCTCCTGCGATGCGAGATTCAGCAAGGCTAATCTGTTTTAAGTCATCTTCAGACCGTGTTGCATACTCTGTTTGGTGAACACAAGGATTCCGCGCATCCTGCCACGTTTTGAAGACAAGCTCCATATCGCCTTCCCATTGAAGGCCAAAATGACTGACAATTGTTTGAAACATATATTTTGCATTGAATACTTCTGCGCTTCTAATCACGTCATACACCCGTCTATATCCGCCGTCGTTTGCGGCAAGTTGTTGATCCATTTGTTGAAGAAGCTTGTTCCTTGCCTGTTCAAACGAGTCGAAAATTGGATTTCCCTTCCGAGCCTTGTCTCCCAATTTTAGTTCCCGGAAAATATGCCGAACCAGATTTTCAAACAGTATGCACAAAGTGAGTGTTGTAATATCTCGGTGAACTCCTCTAGCACCTGCTTGACGGAACAAAAATAAAAGATAGGCAATTTCTTTGTTTAATGCGGACTCCGTTTCAAAAAAATTTGTTATTATTTTAACCGTATTGGGAAAATCCCACTTGATTGATCCCGTTTTGGCATTAAATGCGAGCGTTTCTGGAAACGGAGCATGAATTGTTTTTGAAAGGCGATTTGCTGCCGTAACTCGGTCTATTATTTTTTGTCCAGCCCGCCAATACTCAATTCGATACGGCCAAGCGTTCGTGCCATTTACAAATGCAAGTGCATTCATAAAAGCGTGAAACTTTTCCCAATCCTTTTCTTCGCCTTGCGAAGCGTATTCTTTTTTAGATTCGAGAGAAACACGAAGGTCAGACGTTTCTTCCAGTTTTGTTAAAACAAAATCAAAATTTTCAGTTTCGCCTTTGATTTCCTTACCCCAACTCGACGTGTGCAGCGGATATTCAAAGAGCGTAGCGTAAAATGACACATTATCTCGCGTTTCGTCTTCGACCACGTTTGTTGCCGACGCTTCTCCGTTGGAAGGATTTTTTTGATTTTGTTTTAGAAATTCTTTGCGCTCCTCGCGGGACATTGCATTCCAGCCGGACGGAATAAGATCAATTGAAGCAGGGTCAAATGTGCATCTTGTAATTCCATCTGGCCAAGAAAATTGTCTATTTGCGGGATGCCCTACATGGTCGCATTTGAACTGTAATTGATCTTCGATAAGCCCCGTCAATTTCCAACTGTCTCGTTTTGTATAAATGCCAGTGTGAAGTTCTGGAAGTATTTCGCCTTTGTTGATTGTCACATCAAGTTCAATCCTTTTTTCACGACTGATTCGGAGCATTCCCTTACCATGCAATTCTTGACTGCCAGTGTTGATAACAATTTCATCAACTCGCAGTTTTTCAGAACCGTTTCGGATAATTTTTACAAAGTCGTCTGCTGTCATGCTAGCTTCCTTCCACGATTTTGATTTCGTCTGCCGTCAGACCGTAAAGCTCATAAACGAGCGCGTCAATCTGACGATCCAGCGCGGCGCATTTGTTTTTTGTAAAAATCCTTTTCCTTGTCGCTCTGCCGCTTGGCCGCCAGCAAAACCGCAACCATGCTCGAATTGAATTTCATGCTTTTAAGAGTCATTTTCTTCTTTGACAGGTATCGCCGTGATTTCAAATGGGCTGATTATCTCAATTCGTATTTTGCGCGTGCCCGAAATATATGGCAGCGGTCGTTGCTTCACGTAATCCTTGTGTTTCTCGAAAACTTCTGCATCCCACCATTTTTTTACGAGCCGTGGACGGAACGGGAATTGTGGATTGAAAGGTTCACATTCCCGGCATGAAACCAAAAATTTAGAAATCTGTTTGTAGCCAGAAAAACTGGTCATATTGGCATTCTCCCACTCGTTAGCCACTGGCGCATCAAATGCGTGCGTCGGTAATCCGAGATAGTCCAGAGAGTGAAGAAATTGCAGGTTATTTATTCGGGTAATTCCAGCACTTCTTCCGGCAACATTGAGATAATTCCAACCAAAGAGCCAATAGGGGTATTTTTCGCCGAGTCCGTTGAAAACGGTAATCGCATATTCTGCTACTGCTTCCAATAATTCTCGGCCATTTACTTTTTCTAGCTTTTCATAGATTTCATATCCCCGTGACTTTGGATGGGTAAGATGGCCTCGCACTTCATTGAAATCACTTAATACCCATTTCAAATCATCTGAAACTTTTATCTCCCTGCCGCAAATCAATGAAGGCCAGTCAGAGAATTTGTCATCAAAATAACGTCTTTCTCTAGGTTTTGCAGCCGAACTCCCCCTTCTCAAAATAAAAACAATTTCATCTTCGCCCATTCTTTCGGATTCTAAACGCGCCCGATACTTTTCATTCAACAACGATTCAACAAAGTTAATTGCGTAGTAGAGGGATGATGTTAGATGTTGATACCGTAAAAATTCCGTCTTTTCTTCTTCAGCAATTGTTACTTCACGGAAAAGAAATGAGAAATTTTGCCACGTCGGATAGATCAACCACGGGTTCATAACTTTCACTTCAGTCGTTTGAAAACAAGTTCGTCATGCGGCTGCCCCTTCCACGATTTTGATTTCTTCGACGGTGAGACCGTAAAGCTCATACGCCAGCGCGTCAATCTGACGATCCAGTGCGGCGCATTTGTTTTCGTAAAAATTCTTATCCTTGTCACTCTGCGCGTGGGCAAGCTGCGGCTTGGCCGCCAGCATTTGCTCCACCAGCGAAACCATTTTGTCGTGCCGTGATTTGTCGGCTGGTTTGCTCAAATCTATTTTTCTGATTGGCAATCGCCGCAACTCCGCAAGTGTCGTTTGGCGGAAATCATCCTTTGTCGCAATTGATGAAGTGTTCACATACAAATACGAAATCAGACGGCTATTTAGAATTCCAAGAATAAATTTAGGATTTAACGAATCATCAATGAAAACAAATGGGTTAAGGTCTTTTTTGAAAACCATTTGTTTGTCGAAATAAACCGCATCAAGACGATCTTGGCGGTTAATCACGCGACGGATCAAAATTTTTGGGTTGGCTTCGTAAAACTTTTTTAGCGATTGATGTTCGCCTAAATAGGCAAATGATTTTTCCCCGGCCACAAATTCATAACGGTAGGCTTGCGCGCCACCCGCAAATGGATACCACTCGGCACTTTTCTGACTGGAAGATGTCTGGAAAAAGCTGGCGGCTAACCCTTGCGTGGATTCTGTCAACTCACCGAGCGATTTGAATAAGTCTGAATTTACAACGCGCAAAAGAATTTGTTGTGCCGTTGGCTCTAGAACAATCTTGTAATCAGGCTTGGTAACTAAAGAGGTTTTAACCTCTTGAAATGCTAGGCTTTCGAGACCGCTAATTTTCGTTTTTTTTGGAAATCGGTAAATTGAGTATTTGCTGACTGGTGAGCGGGAAAGAATATAAACACCCGTGTCAACGTAAGCGTCGGGGAAAACATCAAACGGCAAATTTACAAGCGTTAGAACGCCGTTCTTCTCGAAAAGTGTTCTGCGGAGTTTTGAAAAATTCTCGCCTGTCTGCCACGTTATCGAAGAAATAAATCCCAGCCGACCGTTTTTGTTCAAGCGTTGCAACCCTGCCAAAATAAAAATTACCGAAGTGTCGTATTTTCTTTCCAATTCGGGAAAATGTTCCGGGAAATACTTCCGCTCAATTTCCTTCATGCTTTCGATTGGAATATACGGCGGATTGCCGATAATTGCATCAAAGCCGCCGCGTTTCATAATTTCAGGAAACGCATCTTCAAAGTTCATCGGATTGAGTTTTCTTTCCGTCTCACCGCTTTCAAACAAATCAGCAACTACAACGTCACGGCCAATCAGCGAATTGCCGCACACGATGTTTTTATTCAGCGACGGCAACAAAGCTTGCTGCTCAAAATCCAAAAAGTATTGCCGCGTCGAACCGGGCGTTTCATCTTGCAGCAATTTCAGGTAAAGCGAAAGCTGCGCGACTTCCACGGCCTGATTGTCTATGTCCACGCCGTAAAGGTTGTTCACCAAAATTTCCCGCTTCTTTCGCAGCGAAAGATGTAAGCCGTCCTCACGTTGCATCACGTCGCCTTTTTTGGCCTTGCGGGGATTTTCGTTGTAAAATTTCGTGTGGTAGCGAATCAGTAAATCATAAACACCCAACAAAAACGAACCGCTACCGCAAGCAATGTCGGCAAATCTCATTTCAGCAATCTGTGCGGGTGTCTTGCCTTCAATGAGTTTGCCAACGGTGTTTTCCACGATGTAGCGGACGACGTATTCTGGCGTGTAATAAACACCGCCCGCCTTGCGGACTTCAGGCTTTTCCTCGACACGGGCGCGCTTGTCCGTCGTCACGATCACCTTGCCTAAAAATCGTTCGTAAATGCTGCCGAGAATGTGAATCGGTATGGCGTTGAAATCGTAAGGCGAATTGACATGACAGAGGGCTTCGCAAATTTCGGCAAACTGGTCGTCGTCAACTTTGAACGTCAGCTTGTCGAGGACGGCGTTTTCTTTGAAAACGATTCCGTTGTAAATGCCATCGAGCCGCCGCGATGTAGCAATGAAATCGCCCCACACGCTGCCGCGTTCGCCAAACTTGGAAACGAGATATTGCGGTTCAATCTGCTTGTCCTCTAAAAAGCGGATGAAAACGAGCCGGTCTAAAGTGCGCTGCGTGACTTCGGTAAGCGTCTCGCCATCGAGTTTTGGATTACCGTTTTTGAAGATATGCGCCAACGTGTCGCGGTGCGCGTCTAGTTCTTCCAAAAAAGAATCGTCAATACTCTGGTAGCCGCCTTTGAACAAGCCGCGCTGGACTGCACCGCGCTTTTTCGGAAGTGTTTCAGCGTATTTTTCCAGCGAGCCGTTGGCAACGGCTTCGCGGGAAAATAACCAGTAAATTTCAGCGAATTTTTCTTTGTCGGTGTATTGGCCGTAATGGAATTTTTTTAGATTGCGCTGAAGCGCGGTTTCCAAATCCGGCTTGAACCGGCAGTCCACAATCTCGAATTGCTCAAAATCAAAAAGCGCGGCAATCGGCGTTTTGCTATTCCACCCGTAGCGAATCGTCTGAAAATAATTGTCCGGCGTGGCAATGTCTCCAAACGGCTTTTTGGCTTCGATATAGAATCTTACGTCGCGGAAATTCGGCGCGAGATAAAAGGCATAATCGGCGCGACGCTGCGAAATGCCGTGTTCCTTGCGCTCGACTTTGACTTCCTGTTCGTAGGGGTTTTTCTGCGTGTCGTGATTTACGTCCCAGCCGAGCGCGATCAAAAATTTGTCTATGAAATCACGGCGGGCTTCCGCTTCCTGATATTGCGGCGAGAGATAGAATTTGTCGTTGGCCTTGAAGTCTGCGACTAACTGCTTCACCCGCACGAAAGCATCGTCAAACATGGCCAGCATGACTGGACGCTATCAAAGAGTGTGTCAACGGGCAAGAACCCTGAATTTCAATTCTGTTCATGCCAGTAACAAACGTCAGTAGCAAACGGCTCGAAAAGACTAAATAAATCCACTAAACAATTGATCCATTTAACCACTGCCTTCTCTCATCAAATAAAAGAGCCGTAATTCATTGACGTTTTTGTAGAAAAACAAACGGTCTGTTAAACCGTTTATTGGCGGTCAAATTTGATACTGCCATTTGATACTACCTGCTCTTTTTTGAGCTAAAATCGGGGGAAATGGTTTAATTATTTGAAGACGTAAAAATTGAGAGCTGCCAACAATGACAAGGTGATTTAAGTTTTTTTGATTTGGGATGAAATGGAGAAAATTTGAATTCTTGAATTAGCAAACCGCCGCCTTCAGCCGCTCGGCCATCTCTCCACCGGCACCAATGAAACCGGCCAACGCTACGGCATTCAAGCTAATTTTTTGCGTCTCTGAGCTGATTTCAAGCTTGCACTTTTGAAGTTTGCGCGGAGAATTGCGCCTCCATTGTGCCCATTATGCAACCACAAGACACTACAACGGCCTACCTCTACAAATTGTGGCCATGGGTCGAGGCGAACATAAATCGATTGATTTATGGGGCTGTCATTATCGTTGCCGCCGGTATTTTAGTTGCATTCTATTTTTGGCAGCAAAATCAAAAGGAGATTGCCGCCGGTCAGGCGCTGACGGAAGTGGTTACTTCCACTCCGCCCGATTCTGATGCCAACCAACTGGCCGATGCCTATTTGAAGATCGCGGCGAATTTCCCCGGCACACGTGCCGGCGGGCGCGCGGCAATGCAAGGCGCGGCTGCACTGTTCGAGGCCGGCAAATACACTGAGGCGCAGGCGCAATTCAAAAAATATCTCGAGACACATCCCGGCGACGTTTTTTGTGCGCAGGCCGCACTCGGCGTGGCGGCCAGTCTTGATGCTCAAGGAAAAACTGATTTGGCTGCCAGCGCTTATCAGCGGGTCATCAGCGGTTTTTCCGACCCGAATGCAGTCAACGTCGCAAAATTTGCGCTGGCGCAAATTGACGAGCGACAAGGCAGACTCGCCGACGCGGAAAATCTTTACGAAGACGTTGCTCTCAATAATCCCAATGGTTCGTCCGGTTCGGAAGCTGCACTACGCGCAATGGAATTAAAAACCAAGCTGCAACCAGCTTCGACTTCAACCGCCCCACCCTCCTCGTTTAATCTGAACACCAAGCCATGAAATTGACGATTAATGGCACCGGCTACGTTGGCTTGGTCACCGGCGCTTGTTTTGCCGAAGTCGGCCATCATGTCCTCTGTGTGGATAATGACGCGGCCAAAATCAAACTGTTGAAGGAAGGTGGCATTCCGATTTACGAGCCGGGTTTGGAAGAACTCGTCAAAAAAAATGTCGCTGCCGGACGGCTTTCATTCACGACAAGCATCGCCGAAGGCGTTCAGAAATCGGATGTGATCTTCATTGCCGTGCCCACGCCGCCGCAACCGGACGGCTCGGTGGATTTGAGCTTCATCGAACGGGTTGCGCGCGACATTGCCGCCGCAATGACCGATTATAAAATCGTCGTGGACAAAAGCACCGTGCCGGTCAAAACCGGCGAAAAAGTCATCGAGACAATCAAACGTTATTGCCCCGCAAAAGTGGATTTTGACATGGTCAGCAATCCCGAATTTCTGCGCGAAGGTTTTGCGGTTTGCGATTTGATGAAGCCAAACCGCATCGTCATCGGCGTGCGCTCACAACGGCCTGTTGCTGCGATGAAGAAAATTTACGCGCCATTCAACGCGCCCATTGTCGTCACGGACATTAATTCCGCCGAACTCATCAAGCACGCATCGAACTCATTTCTTGCGCTGAAAATTTCTTACATCAACGCCATCGCCGCCATTTGCGAGGCGACCGGCGCGAACGTTCAGGAAGTCGCCACCGGCATGGGCATGGACGAACGCATTGGCCGCCTGTTTTTGAACGCCGGCATCGGCTTCGGCGGCAGTTGTTTCCCGAAGGATTTGAGCGCATTCATCAAAATCGCCGAACAAATCGGCTACGACTTTCACCTGCTCAAGGAAGTTCAGCGCATCAACGCGGGGCAAATGGAGCGCTTCGTCAAAAAAATCACCGACATACTTTGGGTGCTCAAAGGTAAAAAAATCGGCGTGCTGGGGCTGGCTTTTAAACAAAATACGGACGACGTCCGCACGTCTCCGGCGATTGAGTTGTGCCAGCGCCTGCAAAAGGAAGGCGCAACTTTGCGCGTGCACGATCCGAAAGCGATGGAAAAAGCCAGGGCGATTTTATCGGGCGTCACGTATGTGGACGACATGAATGACGTGGCCGAAGGTTGCGATGCGCTTGTGGTGGCAACCGAATGGGACGAGTTTAAAAAACTTGACCTCGAACGCGCCCGTAAAGCCCTCACGCATCCAATCCTGTTCGACGGCCGCAATCTTTTTGACCGCGTCGAAATGGAACGTTTGGGCTGGATTTACAAAAGTGTCGGGCGGTAAAAATCAAATTGACGTCGCCGCCGCGCTGATTTTCCGGGCCGATAAACAAGTTTTTGCCCGCAGATACAAAGTTGCTTTTGAAATTGACAACTTCGCCGGAATTTCCTGGTTAAACCCTCCCGTAAATCTCTTCAACGGCCTGGCGGAAATTGTTTTCGCCGAAGTTGACGATGGCGAATTCCCGTTTGGCATTTTCCACCGAATCGCTTGCATGAGCGGCGTTGACCGTGATGTTGGAGCCGAATTCACGGCGAAGCGAGCCAGGCGGCGCCTTTGACGGATCGGTCGGCCCAAGCACGTCACGAATTTTTCGGACGGCGTTCACACCTTCATAAACCAGCGCAACGCATTTTTCGGTGCCCGGCTTGCGCCTGTCTTCATTCGATGCGCACTCGGACGGCGTGCGGCCGGACATGAAACGAACAATGTTTTCAAACCGGCTGTCACCGTGAAGCGGGCCAAGGATGTCGCCAAGGGCTTTTTGTTCCCTGGCTGGAATTTTGAAACCAAGCTCCTTTTCGAGCAACAACCTGGCGCGCTCGCCGATGCCGTCCTTGTTTTTGGTGCGCAGCACTTCGCGAACCGGGCCGTAAAATTCCATTGCCTGCGCCACACTCATGTGGAGAACCTTGATACCGACGATATAAAGTCCCGTGCGGGAAAAGAAATCAATGACGTTGCCAGGCCGGCCGGTCGGAAACTGGAAATTGTCCGGTTTGATGAGCACCAACGTGCGTTCGCCGGTCTTGCCAGCCGGATAAGCGATGACATTTTCCAACAACCCACCGTCGGAATCAGAATAATGCGCCCACAGCTTCAATTCTTTTTCAGCCCCTTCGGCGTTCGGAGCGGCGAGAACTGCAGGCTCGAGATAGCGAACCTGTCCATCGTCATCCATAATCAGGTCACCGTAGGTGTCGCGGATGGTTTCGCCGCTGCGTCGTTCCGGGTTGAGATTTCCGACCACAGAACGGACTTTGCGCTGCGCTTCGTCACCGCGAAACAACATCATCAATACGCGCCGCCGCCGACCCGTTTTAGGATCGGGTGAAAGGTTGTGAAGAACATATTGTCGAAGCAGCTCCTGAATTTTCCGGTCTTGCGAATCGTGTGCAGAAACGATGGTTTCGGCATATTGCTTCACCAGTTCAGAACTCGGCGCGAACATGCGCATCGCCGCCAAGTCCAAACCCGTGAGGGAAATCAACCGACCTAGAATCCCGCCCGTGCGCGATTTGTAAAGCGAGTAGGGCGTGATGATGACATGGGCGAGTTGTTGCGACATAACAGCCCTGCTAGCCCGTGGCTGGCGGATTGACCGTTGATGCGTTTACGGGAGTTGCCTTGCCGCCTAAAATCTTGAACATGACTGTGCCGCAGGTCGGGCACCTGCCTTTGATCGCCCTCCGGCCGTTTTTCATCACTTCTTCAACGCCGTTGGCAATCTCTTTCTTGGCCTTGCACTTGACACAATATCCTTGAGCCATAAATTTTTGCCATTCCTCACATCATGTGCACTGAACGGCACAACAAGTGTATCGGCGGGCTTATGCCCGTGCAACTCGGAAAAGGATAAATCGAAAGTCGCTGAAATTCAATTACTTAGCTCTGTAAAAGCCTCAATCCAACGGGTGTTCGCGCAAGGTGGTTTTGAGGATTTTACCGGCTGCATTCCGAGGCAACGCGGGCATGAAAACGACGTGTTTGGGCACCTTGTAATCGGCCAGCCTGCTGCGGACGAACTGCAACAACGCCTTTTCTTCAATGGTTTGCCCATCGCCTGCGGCAACGAAGGCCATTGGTTGTTCGCCTTTGTGTATGTCCGGCACACCGATAACCGCCGCTTCTTTCACACCGGGGAATTGGTAAATGATTTCTTCAATCTCACGCGGATAAACGTTGATCCCATTCACAATCAACATGTCTTTCTTGCGGTCAGTGATGTAATAATAACCGCCGGCATCGCGATAGCCGACATCGCCGGTCAATAACCACCCGTTGCGAATCGCCTTGGCCGTTTCCTCCGGTTTGTTCCAATAACCGAGCATCACGTTGCCTCCGCGCACACAAATCTCGCCGATTTCATTCACGCCGAGCAAATTCCCCGATTCATCCTGAATGCTCATTTCGACATGTGGAACCGGCAGGCCAATCGAACCCGCTTTGCGCACGCCGTGAATCGGATTTTTTGCCACCACTGGACTGGCCTCGCTCAAACCGTAGCCTTCGATGAGCGGAATGCCAAACCTCGCTTCAAAATCTTTCAACACCTGCATTGGCAATGGCGCGGAACCGCTGATGCAAATGCGGAACGGCAACTTGATGGGCATCGGCGAAGCGGTCAATGTGCGATAAAGCTGCGGAATTGCCGGCAAAATCGTTGCCTGCCGCGCACGGAATTCCTGAAGGATTTGCCGGGGTTGATTCAGCGATTTCACCAGTACCATCGTTCCGCCGACCAGCAACGGCAGGAACATGCCCACCGTAATCATATAGCTGTGAAACAGCGGTAGCAACACCGCGACGCGGTCCAAATCCACCGTTTCCAGCACGATACGGCAACTCTCGACGTTGTGCAGCAGATTGCCGTGCGACAACATCGCGCCTTTTGGCCGTCCCGTCGTCCCCGAAGTGTAAATGATGACTGCCAAATCTTGTTCGCTGCGCGAACAGGTTTTGAATTTTAAGTTTTGAATTTTAAGTCCCGCTGGAAAATCCTCCACTTTGAAAATTTTGAGCTGTGGTCGCGCCGCGAGCAACGCGGGTGCGTGGACTGCCAGTTCTTCCTCCGTAATCAAAACATCAATGCCGCCATCGCTTAGAATGTAATTCACTTCGTCCGGCTTCAAAAAATTATTAATGGGTACCAACACCGCGCCTGCGTCAAGAATGCCAAACACGACCGTCACAAATTCCGGCCGGTTTTTGAGCCAAAGGCCCACACGGTCGCCCGGCTTCACACCGAATTTTAGCGAAAGGTCAGCCGCCACTGCGCACGATCGTTCGAAGAGATTGGCATAGGTAAATTCGCTTTCGCCCCAGCACAAAGCGACTTTGTCCGGTCGCTTTTCGACTGAAGCGGCAAATGCACTGGCAAGATTCACGCGGAATTTTTAAAGGAAGCAAAGACGGCTGGCAAAGGTTTTCGGTGAAGCCGCACTGCTGCACGCCTCCAAACAACCGGCTGATCCTCCCCGCCAGTCTTAAAAACTTTGTGTCTTCGTGCCTTTGTGGTAAAAATTTTTCACGTGATTAACACCGACGCAAAGCTCGCCGCATTCCTACCCACAATTAAATCTGCAATCTGGCTCGCGCTCGACACCGAGGCCGACAGCCTGCACGCTTATCCCGAAAAAGTCTGTCTCATTCAAATCAGCACCGTCGCCGGCGACAGATTGATTGACCCGCTTGCCAAAATAAATCTGAACCCGTTGCTCGACGCGCTCAATGCCCACGAACTCATCATGCACGGGGCGGATTACGATTTGCGCTTGTTGCGGAAACACCACGAATTCGTTCCGTCGGCAATTTTCGACACGATGCTCGCGGCGCGGCTTTTGGGTGAACGGCAATTCGGTTTGAGTTCGCTCGTCGAAAAATTTCTCGGCGTGAAACTGGACAAGGGTCCGCAGAAAGCCGATTGGGCGCGCCGCCCGCTCACCGAGCGGATGGAAAAATACGCCTGCAACGACACGCATTATCTCAAGCCAATCGCCGATAAATTAAAATCCGCGCTCGAAGCCAAAGGCCGCCTCACCTGGCATCAGGAATCCTGTGGCCGGCTCATTGACGAATCCGCGCGTTTGCAACCCGCCGATCTCGATTCCGTCTGGCGCGTCAAGGGCAGTCACGCGTTGAGCCGCCACGCGCTCTCCATTTTGCGCGAACTCTGGCACTGGCGCGAAGAAGAAGCCATCGCCGCCAATCGCCCGCCGTTTTTCATTTTGAATCACGAAAAACTCGTGGACATCGCTTCAGCCGCCGCCGCGCACCAGCCGATTGAACCCATTTTACCACCGCGCATATCGCCGCGCCGCCGCGACACTTTGGCCGACGCCATCAAAACCGCGCTCCAGCTTTCTGCGGACAGGTATCCGGAAATTTTACGGCGCAAATTTCATCGCCCGACGGAAATGGAAATGCGCCGTTACCGTGAATTGGAAAAATGCCGAAACACCCGCGCCCATGAACTTGGCATTGACCCGACTCTCATCGCCAGCCGCGCCACGCTCAGCGGGCTGGCCCACGATTGGGATCAACACGCGCCGGAATTGATGAACTGGCAGCGGGAATTGTTGAAATAATTTTGGCAGGGACGCCCCGGCGATACGTTCCCATTCAGAACAAAAGCGCGGTTTAAGGATTGAAGCCTTGCGAAATTGTCTTACCCTCGCCAGCGTATGAAACAGTCTCTTGGAGCCAAAACTCTCGTTTATCCAACGCCGGTGTTTGTCGTGGGCACCTACGACAAGGAAGGCAAACCCAACGTGATGACCGCGGCATGGGGCGGCATTTGTTGCTCGCAACCGCCCTGCGTGGCCGTGTCCTTGCGCAAAGCAACCTACACCTACGGAAACATCATCGCGCGAAAGGCGTTCACGATCAGCATTCCGTCGGAGGAGCACGTCAAACAAGCGGATTACTTCGGATTGGTTTCCGGCCGGAACACGGACAAATTCGCGGAGAGCGGCCTGACACCCGTGAAAAGCGACTTGGTGGATGCGCCGTATGTGAAAGAGTTTCCCTTGATTCTGGAATGCCGGCTGGTCCACACGTTCGAACTCGGGCTGCACACACAATTCGTGGGCGAAATCGTGGACGTGAAAGCCGAGGAAAGCGTCATGGGCAAAGGCCTGATGGCGGACATCGGGAAGGTCAAGCCGCTGTCATTCGCACCCGACGCGCAAAGTTATTATGGGATGGGCAATTTCATCGGCAAAGCATTCTCCATCGGCAAAAAGGGTTGAGGCTTTGGGAGAGACGGCATGTTGCCATCCCTGAAGTTCTGGACGCCAAGAATTAAATCACAGATTCCGTCGTAGCAAGCTGCGGTTGAAAAGTTTTTCACTCCCTTTCAACCGCTTGGCGCCGGCATTCGCTAAGCCGGGCTGGTTACAGCATAGCCCCTGCCCCGTCCATGGTCCATGTTGACAAATTGTTCCGTTTGGGTGATGTAGCAGACGATGTTGAACTTGTGAATCGGTTCTTTTTTCGCAACGTCAAATGCAACTTCTGTCGCCTCGAAGGTTTTGCCTTCGGCGGCATTTTTTGTCCACAGGCCATCGTTGGCGAGATATTCCAGCTTTTCCGCGTCTTCGATTAGGATGTTCATGAACGGAGATGTTACCACATTCTCCCGAACCACAAGCATACAAATGAACAAATCCGGGATTTTATTTTCACCAGCCGGGCGTGTGCCCCGGCAACGACAAACTGGATTTACTCCATTACGAACTGGCTTGCTTCCACAGCGCAGACTGATATCGCTGTCGCGCAAAAGCGGCTTGCAAAAAGGTCTGGCAGTGGTTCAATCGCAGTGTCAGTTAAAAAATAAAGACCATTTTATTTTAAATGATCCGGGCAACGCGGAAAGGAAAGCATGAAAACTTGGTTGATGGGTTTTTGCCTTTTGTTTGCAGTTTGTGCCAATGCTCAATATGGCCCGAGCGGATGCTATCAGACAGAATGGCAGTATAAAGTTGCCCTCGCAGAACAACAGCAGCAAAACCAAGACCGGATTGACAGCTTAAAGAGCGATGTTGAACGAAAGCAAATCGAAGCGGATTCGGCAAAGAAATACATCGAAACACTGCGCCAAAGCCTGCTAGATGAGAAAAAACTCATCCCTAGAGATCCGTGGCGGGAGATTTATGGTGAAAAGAAATATATGTCTGCCGATTCGGGTTTTGTTAAATTCAGCGGCCAAATTCAGCAAATCGCCCAGAATGGCATTCGGGTCTGGGGACAATATGGAAATTCACCACAGGTAGAATACTTCGTGTTAAATTTTCCATATCACTTTGAGGCTGGCGAAAGCATTGACCCGGCAAAAAATTACGCGGCATTTGAGAATGGAGAATTCAGCTTCATTACTGAAGATGGTTATGCAAAAACTCTTCCAAAATTAAATTATGGAAATCCTTGCACTAGACCAGAAAACGGCCTTGCGATTGAAATTGCGGCGCAACAATTGAATGACAGTGACAATGAACAGATTAAAAACGCCACTAAAAATGCAGCATCCAAACAGGCCGATTTAGATGCCGCCCAAAAAGCCCTTCGAGATTTCCTGGGTGCTATTGAGGCAGCCTACAAAGTAGATCAAGATTTGACGTTAAAAAACGATCAAGAACAAGCTGATAAAGGCGATCCGGCTGCGTTGCGTCGAATGGGTGAGCGTTACCGTGATGGCGAAGGTGTTGGAAAGAATTTAGCCAAATCCGCTGAATTTTTTAAGAGGGCAGACGAGGCGACCGCAGCGGAGGTAAATCGGATAGACGAAGAATACAAACTCAAGGAACAAGCTGCCAGACAAGAAAAATTCAATAAGAATTTAGACCTAGCAAACAAGGGATACATCAACAGAGACAAAAGATCCATCAACAGCGTGATTTATGTGGGCAGATGCTATCGGGATGGGAATGGCGTGGGAAAAGATTTGAGCAAGGCGCGGGAATATTTTCAGAAAGCGTGTGACTTGGGTTCCGACGAAGCTGTAAAATTACTTTCGAGTTGTGACTAAAAATTCTCTTAGAAAAATATGAACCAATCTGACCGCCAGCCCAAAAGCTCAAAAACCGAACTGTTTCTTTTTGGACTTATCAGATTCGTCACGTTGATTGGCGCGGTTCTCGTTTTGATTGCATTTATTGTCGCCGCAGTTTTAGTCGTCCAAACATTGCGACCTGAAAAACCTAAAAAAATCGTCCCCGTATTTTATGAGGCGGTTGCACCCATGCAGCAAACAGCACAAAAAAATGAAGAGGCATTTGTTCCAATCGGCGCAAAAATTGCTGGCAAAAATTCATTTCCACAACCTGTCGTGGATTTCCTTTTAGGACATGAGGGATTCAGCCTTAAAGAGTGGTTAGACCAACTCAAGCCTGAACATCGACAAGCATTCCTTGACAATCTGGCGGTGATTTTACAAACGGCAAACACCAAACACCTAACAACTGTACAATTGGAACAAGTAGTAAGAAACTTTGCCGAATTGTGGATTGCTCAAAATGAAAAGGCTCCCGAACCAAATTCCGCGTTGGAGAAACAAATTTTTCGCGCAAGTTGCATATCGGCGGCATTTGGATTGTTCATAACTTTAACAATCTTCTGCCTCATACTGGTTTTGTTAGCAATTGAGCGAAACACCAGATTGGCTGCTCAAAAATCGGTTGATACCACCGACTCAACAATCGAGAGTTAGGTTTCCAAAAGGCTCTATCTGTGTCCATCCGCGGTTGAAACTCCGTGTCTTCTGCGTCTTTGTGCTTGAAAGGTTTTCACTCCATCGCGACGGAACGGCGTAACGCCTTCTTGTCGGCGTGGTGGGATTTATCGGCGAGCATCCGGTTTTTCGCCCGGCGGCTGCGACGGCGTTTCTGGCGGCGGATTTTTTCAATACGGGCGCGCTCGGCAGTCACGTAACCACGTTTCAGCGCTTCAATCTTGTCGAGCAGGAAGCGGCGGGCGATGAAGCGGTTGAGTCCCTGCTGTCGGGTAGCCTGACATTTGACCTGCAGACCGGTCGGACGGTGGAGCAACATCACGCAGGTGGAGGTCTTGTTGATGTTCTGCCCGCCGTGGCCACCGGAACGGACAAAGGTTTCTTCGATGTCAACTTCACGCACGCCCAGCGTGGCCATGCGTTGGGTAAGTTGGTTTTCCTTTTCCGGGCTAACGGGGAACGTGCTCATGTTGTTCCGCCTTTCATCTCACCACTTCGAACGCAAATCCCTTCAAATACTCCGTTTCCGGAATCATCGGGATGATCGGATGGTCGGGGCTTTGCAAATACGTCGCGGTGCGGCGCAGGATTTTGTGCGTGTCATAGGCAGCGGAGAGAATCACGTCCTGAAACGTCACGGCGTCCACGTGATGCGAACAGCAGAACGTCGCCAGCGTACCGCCGGGTTTCAGCAGCTTCAGCGCGCGCAGATGGATTTCCTTGTAGCCGCGCAGTGCGTCCGGCACCGATGCGCGGTTGCGAGTGAATGACGGTGGATCGAGCACGATTAAATCGAATCGGGGAATGACGCGCTCGTGCGGCTTGACGGCGGTTTGCGCCTTGAACCAGTCAAAAACGTTCACGGCCTCAAACGAACATTTTTGCGCCAGACCGTTGGTGGCGGCGTTGCGTTTGGAGGCTTCGATTGCCTCGGCACTTTGGTCGAGCATGTGGACGTGCGCCGCTCCCGCGCGCGCCGCGTGCAAACCAAATCCGCCGAGATAGCTGAAGCAGTCCAAAACCTTCGCGTCTTTCGCGAACTGCGACACCGCCTGATAATTTACCTGCTGGTCAAGATATAAACCGGTTTTGTGCCCGGCGCGAAGGTCGGCTTCAAACAAAAGGCCGTTGAGTTTGACGGAAATCGGTCCACTGAGTTCGCCGGACAAAATTCCATTCGCCTCCGGCAAACCTTCAAATTTGCGCGACGCAACATCGCTGCGCTCGACAATCGCCCGCGGTGAAAAGATTTTCCGCAGCGCGACGATAATTTTATCCTTTCGTTTTTCCATGCCGAGCGAGGAAATTTGCACGACCAGCACGTCCTCGTATTTGTCCACAATAAGGCCGCTCAAAAAATCGCTCTCGGTGTTGACAACGCGGAACGATGTTGCATTCGGCAAGTGCTTTTGCCGGACGGCGAGCGCGGCGCGGATTCGTTCCCCAAAAAAAGTTTCATTTATCTCCACGCGCTCCGGCGCGAGCACGCGCACATGGATTTTTGACTTTGAGTTGAAAAAGCCAATGCCGAGAAACCGCTGGCGATGGTCTTTGACCTGAACAATTTCGCCGTCGTCAATGGGTGCGGTGAACCGTAGAATTTCGCTTCGATAAATCCACGGATGGCCGGCCACGATGCGGTCGGCCTCGCCGGGTTTTAGTAAAACAGTCGGGAGCGATTCCATAATTTGTAGACAGTCGCCGGAAAACCCGGCGCGCACATGAAAACAGAATGGAGCGGTTAAAAAAAGGAAAGTTTTTGGTGCGTCCGGCAATTGCACCCGTTAACTTGGGTGGACGTTTTGACATGGCATTTTCACTCATTTTTCTTGGCAGCGGCACTTCGCAGGGCGTGCCGGTTATCGGCAGGGAATATCCGCCGGGGTTTTTGGCAAATCCGAAAAATCACCGCATGCGGCCTTCCATTTACGTTGCCACCGATCAAGTGAAGCTCGTCGTGGACACCACGCCGGAATTTCGCATCCAGATGCTCCGCGAAAACATCCTCTGGATCGACGCGGTGATTTTCACCCATCCGCACGCCGACCACATCATGGGGTTGGATGATTGCCGGCGGTTTTGCGACGTGCGCGGCGGAGCGTTGCCGGTTTATGCGAATGCAGAAACGATGGCTGCGCTCAAACGCGTTTTTGTTTACGCGTTTGACGGACGACCCATTCACAAGGGTTATTTTCAGCCCGAACCGCATGTGATTGAAGGGGCATTCCCGCTCGGCGATTTGACAATTATTCCCCTGCCCTTGCCGCATGGCTCAATCACCACAAATGGCTATCTCTTCGTGCAAAACGGCAAAAAGCGGCTGGCGTATTTAAATGATTGCAAAGAAATTCCGTCCGAAGCGATGGAGAAAGTGCGCGGGGTTGAAATTGCCGTGCTCGACGCGCTTCGGCCCAAACCGCATCCGACGCACATGTGCCTCGACGAAGCGCTCACCGCTGCACGGCGCATCGGCGCGGGCAGGACGTTTTTCACGCATCTGACCCACGACTATGATCACGACAAGGCGCAGGCGGCATTGCCGGATGGCGTGATGCTCGCGTATGACGGTTTGAAAGTGACGAGTGACGAGTGAAATGAAAATCATTTCCGCCATCTTCATCGCGGCGATTTTTTCCGGCTGCGCATCGGAACCCGCGCCGCCGGCAAATAAAGCGGCTTTCACGCCTTCCAATCCTCCGGATATGCGGCGGCTGACCGACCGTGATTCGCCCGCGTATCAGGCGGCAAAACTTTTCATGCGCGGGGTGAACCTCGGCAATTACCTCGAAGCGCCACCCGGACAAAACTGGGGCGTGACCGTCTCGGTGGATGAATTCGCCATCATGCGCGCGGAAGGCTTTGACCACGTGCGCGTGCCAGTGGGCTGGCATTATTACGCCGGCCCGGTGCCGGATTTCACCCTGTCGCCGGAAATTTTTACGCGGGCGGATTTCGTCGTCACCAACGCGCTAAACAATGGACTGGCCGCGATAATCAATATCCATCACTTTGACGAATTGGACAATGACCCGGCGGGGCAGACGGAAAAATTTCTCGCGTTGTGGCGTCAAATCGCGGCGCATTACAAAAATTTCACCAGCCGGCTCGCGTTCGAACTCGATAATGAACCGCACGAAAACGCAAAGACCGTCTTAATGAATTCGATTTACGCGAGGGCCATCGCGGAAATTCGCAGGACGAATCCGCGCCGCACCCTCTTCGTCGAGCCGGGCAACTGGGGCAGCGTGGATGAGTTGAAAAATCTTGCGCTCCCGCCCGACGACAATGTGATTGTGTCGGTGCATTGCTACAGCCCGTTTTATTTCACGTGTCAGGGCATGACCTGGGCCGGCCCGGACACAAAAGTGACCGGCATCCAATTTCCCGGCCCACCTGCCACGCCGCTCGTCCCCGACCCGTCGCTCACGTTGAACCTCTGGGTGACGGACTGGATTCACCGTTACAACACCCTGCCCGCCGAAAAAAATCCGAGCGGGCCGGTTGCGTTCGAGGAAAAAATCAAGCAGGCTCGCGCGTGGTCGGATTACTACGGTCGCCCGGTGCATTTCGGGGAATTCGGCTGTTCCACCATGGCCGACCCGGAATCGCGCGCGAATTTTTACGCCGCATTCCGCCATGCGCTCGACGGACAGCAACTCGGCTGGGCGATTTGGGACTGGAGTGCGGGCTTCTGTTATTGGGACAAGAAAAACAACCGGCCCATGCCGGGGATGCGCGAGGCACTGTTCGGGAAACCAAAATGAGGGCAACTACGATTTTCCACCACAGCCGGAACCGGGATTTTCGGAACGTTTCAGGCGGTTGAGGGTCAAACGACCAGTGCATGAAAAAAATCCGGGGCCAGTTTGCAGTTTTTCTTTTCGCGCTCGCGCCGCTGTTCGTTCACGCCGGCGGCAATGAGGTCGTCGTGATTTACAACAGTCGCGTGCCGGAATCAAAATCGGTTGCCGAGTATTACGCGAAGGCGCGGCACGTCCCCAAAAATCAAATCTACGGCTTTGGGATGACGACGAACGAGGTGATGTCGCGCGACGAATTTCGCGATTCATTGCAAATGCCGCTCGCCCGCAAACTTGAAACAGACAAACTCTGGCAGTTTGGCCCCGTCACCAATGCCGCGACCAACGGCCAGCCGAAGCGTGTCGAACATTGCGTTGTCGCGTCCAAAATTCGTTATGCGGTTTTGTGTTACGGCGTTCCGCTGAAAATCGCGCCCGTTTCGATTCAGCACGAACCCGGCAAGGAAATCGCGCATTCGGAACTGCTGCGCGATGAAGCCGCGGTGGATTCCGAGCTTTCCTGGCTGCCGCTGGTGGAAATGGGCGTCTCGCTGGCCGGTCCGCTGCCTAATTGGGTTTATGGCGCCACCAACACTGCGATGCTGAATCCGACCAACGGCGTTTTGCTCGTTGTGCGGCTCGACGGTCCGACCGCTGACATCGCGCGCGGCTTGGTGGACAAGGCGCTGCAGGCGGAACGCGACGGCTTGTGGGGTCGCACTTATTTCGACACACGCGGCCTGAGCAAAACGGACGCAAATTATTACCTGGGTGATGAATGGATTCTGGGCGCGGCGAAACTTTGCCGCGAAGTGGGTTTTGAAACAACCGTGGACAAAAATCCCGCCACGTTCCCCGCCGATTTTCCAATGAGTCAGATCGCCATTTATTGCGGCTGGTATGACGAAAACGTTTCCGGCCCGTTTGCGTTGCCCAAGGTTGAATTCATGCCCGGCGCGTTCGCGTATCATTTGCATTCCTTCAGTGCCAATACTTTGCGCAGCACGGATCAAAATTGGTGCGGACCGCTGCTCGCCAAGGGCGCGACCTGCACCATGGGCTGCGTGTATGAACCGTATCTTTCCTGCACGCCGAATGTCGCCGTCTTTCTCGCGCGGCTGATTGCCGGCGGATTCACGTTTGGCGAGGCCGCCTGGGCCGCGCAACCCGTTTTGTCCTGGCAGACGACCGTTGTTGGCGACCCGCTCTACCGTCCATTCGGCAAATCGCTTCAGCTTTCGCGTATGGAACTCATGCGCCAACACAATCCGCTCATTGAATGGTCGTACTTGCGCGTCGTTGACCTAGCGCTCGCTCACGGCGCCCCTGTCGTTCAATTGGTGAACTATCTTGAAGGCATTGGCGCTACGACCAACAGCGCCGTGCTCACCGAAAAACTTGCCAACCTTTACGCGGCGCAAGGCAAACCGTCCTCAGCCATTGATACTTATAAAAGCGCCTTGAAACTCAACCCATCGCCAGAGCAGCGCATTCGCATCCGGCTCACACTCGGCGAAAAACTTCTGACCGCAGGCCGTGACGCCGACGCCATTGAAGATTACAAACAGCTTCTCAATGAATCACCCGATTACCCCGGCAAGCCATCCGTCGAGGCAAAACTGGCCGCGCTCGAACAAAAGCTCGCCGGCACCAACAATCCAGCCAGGCCGTAGCCCGGTAATTTGATGAAACCACGAAACGCACCAAACACACGAAACATAAAACCGGCCCAAGGAACGCATGGTCATTGCTTGAACTTCTTTCGTGTTTTTTGTGGTTTTCGTGGTTAATTATTCCCATGGCCATTTTTTACGACACCCACGCGCATCTTGATTACCCGGACTACGCAAAGGATTTGACGGAAGTCATTGCCAGCGCCCAGGCCGCCGGCATCGCCAAAATCATTTCCATCGGCACCGATCTCGAAAGCAGCGCGCGCGCAATCAAGCTGGCAGAACGTTTCGCGTGCATTTTTGCCGCTGTCGGCTGGCATCCGTCAAACGCCCATGAAGCACCGGACGATATTCGCGAGCCGCTGCGCAAACTGGTGCAGCATCCGAAAGTCGTCGCCATCGGTGAAACGGGTCTGGACTATCACCATTTGCCGGGAGGAAAGACTGGCCGCACTGCCGACGACGACGCGCGTTACAAGCAAAGGCAGGCGGAAATTTTCCGCCAACATTTGGAGATTGCCGCTGAAGCCGGACTGAATTGTGTCGTTCACCAGCGCAACGCTTTTGACGACACGCTCGCGCAACTCAAATCGTTTGCTGGAAAAGTCCGTGGCGTTTTTCATTGTTTCAGTGAAACGCCGGAGCGGATACGTCGTGTTTTGGAACTCGGCTCGCTTGTGAGCTTCACCGGCATTGTCACGTTCAAAAATGGTCAAAACGTCCGCGACACACTCGCCGTCACGCCGCTGGACAAATTCATGCTCGAAACCGATTGCCCGTATCTCGCGCCCGTGCCGTATCGCGGCAAACGCTGTGAACCGGCCCACGTGAAGGAAATTTCCGAAGTTGTCGCCCAGGTCAAAGGCTGCTCGCTCGAAGAATTGAGCGCGGTGACGTGTAAAACGGCAAAGGAATTTTTTGCAAACCTTGGAGCAGGATAAAGTGTCCGAAGAACTTCAACTCCGCATTCACGGCGAAGCTTCGCTGCCCACGCTCATTTATCTGCCCGGCTTGCACGGCGATTGGACTCTCATTGGAGGTTTTTGGGAAGCCGTCAGAGGGAAAGTCCGTTTTGTTGAATTCACTTACCCGCGCACGCTCACGTGGTCGCTGGACGATTACGCGGCAGCCATCGAAACCGCGTTGGTGCAAAACGGCATCACCAGCGGCTGGCTGCTCGGCGAATCGTTTGCTTCGCAGGTGGTATGGGCGATGGTCGCGCGCGGGAAATTTCCGGTGCAGGGCGTGATTCTGGCGGGCGGTTTTGTGAAACATCCCATGAGCCGGGTGGTGCGGCTGGCTGAAAAACTCACCGGCAGAATTTCCACGGCGTTGTTCGTGCGAATCATTTTCGGCTACGCCAAAATCGCGCGTTTCCGGTATCGCCATTCACCGGAGACGCTGGCGACAATTGACGAATTCGTTGTCCGCCGGACGGAACTGGACCGCCGCGCCGCGCAACATCGCCTGCATTTGATTGACCAATACGATCCGCGCTTGATTGCCGGCCAGACCCGGTTGCCGGTCTTTGGCTTGAGTGGATTTCTTGATCCCATCGTGCCCTGGCCGTTCGTCCGGCGCTGGCTCAGAAAATATTGTCCGGCCTTGCGCGATTACAGAATCATTTACAGCGCCGACCATAACGTCCTCAGCACCGCTCCAGCGGAAGCAGCGAAGCAGGTTTTGGAGTGGATTTCACCATGTCTCTCATCGGAATCCTTGAAAATCCATGAATAGATGTCCGAAGTTCAAACTGGCGCGATGGAACAAGTGATTCCGAAATTACGGATGGTTCAGCCGGAAAAATAAATAACCCGTCGGCAGAGTGAGGGTGACACTTTTGTTCGTGCCATCGTCGCTGACCGTGCCGCCAAAATCCGACCAGTTTGTCGTCGTCAAATCCGAGTTTTGCTGCAACACATAATTTGTTGCAGACGACGGCCACGAAACAACAACAGAGTCGGGCCCAACAAATGTGATGGTCAATATCGGCCCGGGCGTTTGCACCACGGCAATGAGGCTCCAGAATCCGCCGATCGCCGAGTAATAATAGCCACCGCTCATGGCGACACCAGCCTCCGGCTGGCCGATGGTGCCGCTGACTTGATAGGTGCCGCCGGTGCTGGTGCCGCCGCCACCGGCGATCTTGAACCAATCAATCGAGTAGTTTTGGGCTCTGGCAGTAAGCGCGATGCTGAACAGTGCCAGCGATACGACGAAACTCCGCCAAGTTTTGGAGTGCGCCGACGTGTCGGCGCTTTGGAACTGGTGTGACATGTCGCTCAGAGGGAAAAGCGGCGCCAAGACGCTTCGCGCCAATCGTCCTCCATTCTCTACTTTCCATCTTCGTGTTTTCATGGCGAAGCCTTTCTCAATACGAGGAAATCGGATCTTCGTGGCTGACGGGGATCCACACACCATTGCCAACGTATTGTAGTTCAACAGCCGCGCCTTGTTCACCGTACAAGTAGCCCGAGGGACCAAGTGTTGTAGTCGCGATAGAGGTGTAAATCTGGCCGTTATAAACGACTGCAACCAGTTTGCTCGCATCCGCCGACGAAGCGACGGAATACCAATTCTGACTACTCGCGCACGGAGTCCAACTCACCCCGTAATTCTCCGATGTGTAAATCTGACCGCCATTCACCACCGCGACCAGCTTGCTCCCATCTGCCGATGAGGCGACGCCATACCAAGTCCGGGCACTCTCGCGCTGCGTCCAAGTGATCCCCGAATCGGACGATGTGTAAATGTAGCCGGACCGTCCGCCGCCGTGACCAGCTTGCTCCCATCTGCCGAGGAAGCGACGGCCTTCAAACCCGTGATACTCCCGCGGTTGGTCCAAGTGACTCCCGAATCTGTCGAGGTATAAATATAGCCATTGTTGTCGGTGACCGCGACCAGCTTGCTCCCATCCGCCGAGGAGGCGACGGATACCCAACTCTGGGTGCTCCCGCGGTTGGTCCAAGTCACACCAGAATCTGTCGAGGTATAAATATAACCGCCATGCACCACCGCGACCAGCTTGCTCCCATCTGACGAGGAGGCGACGGCACTCCAAGACTGGGAAATCACGTGTGTAGCCCAAGTGACTCCCGAATCTGTCGAGGTATAAATATAACTCCCCACCGCAACCAGCTTGCTCCCATCTGCCGAAGAAGCGATAGAGTACCAAGCACTACCAATACTCTCTCGTTGGGTCCAAGTGGTCCCCGAATCGGTCGAGGTGTAAACACTATAGGCACCCGGGCCAACCGCAGCCAACTTCCTCCCATCTGCCGACGAAGCAACGGAGAGCCACGTTTGGTTGTTCTCTCTCGCGGTCCACACGGAGCCACCCATTGCTGTGCCCATTCCTACTATATTTCCAGCAACGATAGATTGCCCCGCGTTCTGGGTTACTCTCCAATTTCCCGCACCGTTCCCCGACACTCGCACGATGTCGCCAACATTGGGAGACAGCGGCAGAGTGATGCTGACCTGCCCAGCGTTATTCGCCAGGTATCCGGTGTTGGACGCGGCCTGTTGGCTGGTGCCGGTTACATTCTGCCAGGTGAAAGTGCCGGGAAGACCCGTCAATCCCGCGCCGTTGCCGGAAAAGTTATTGGCGGTGATTGTTCCGGCGGCAAAGTTGCCGGAACCGTCGCGCTTCACAATCGTGTTCGCTGTGTTCGCGCTCGTTGCGGCGTTGGCCGCGCTCGCGCCGCCGGCCACGTTCGCCGCCGATTGCCCACCGACGTTCGCAACCACCGTTGCGCCCTGCGTTCCCGTCACATCGCCGGAAAGCGAGCCGGAAAAGTTGTTGGCCGTCGCCGCCGTGGAAGCGGAAGTTGCGCTGCCCGCTGTTCCCGCTTCGGTCGCCGTCGCTGCGCTTCCGGCGTTGGCTGAATAAATAGCGTAAGGCACCGGCAGGATTTGCTGGCGCGGAGTCAGTTCGGTGAACGAGGTGCTGCCATTCGTCCGCACGCTGATGTCCAACCAGTAATTGGTGCCGGTGAAAATGCCCGCGCCAAAATCAATCGCCGTAGTGAACAAACCATTGCTCATGGCGATGGCGCTGTTCGTGACCGGTCCGGCAATGGCGACGCCGGTGGTGTTGGTGTTAAACAACGTGAACGTCAAATCATAGCTGCCACTGACAGGGGCGCCGCTGCTATTCAACCGGCCTTGATAGGTGAACGCCGTGCCTTGGGCGAAGGCTTGAGGAATCTGGGTGAGTAATGCCAGCATGGCCCAAGCTGCGCACGAGGCTCCGCCGAGGCGAGTGAGTAGATGATGGTTACGTGTCTTCATAAGGCTCCTGCGAAAAAAGTTCTGTTTATCTGCACCTTGAAGGATGCTACTTTGGGAAGGATAATAAATTAGCTTATCTTGTCAAGATGATTCGCAATGGATTGCGCGCATTCTGCGTGCTTTAGGGTTCAAGCGGAGTGAAGAATTTTATTCGCCGATCGCTTCACCGTTTCAACCAACTCACGCGGCTTTACAACGGTTGCATCTCCTCCCCAGCTCAGAACCCAGCGTTCGATTTCGGCGAGGCTGGAAAGTTTCATTCTCAATTCCACTCCCCCGCCCTTCAATTCGCGCAGTTGCTGCGATTCGTGCCATTTCTTTTCGCGGACGTAATCGGCGGCGCGCGCGTTGAAGCGGATGACGACTTCGTATTCGCCTTCGCCGGAGTGGACGCCGAAGCTGTCGCGCAGACGTTTTTCGAGCGAGAACTTTTGCGGACGCTCGAAGGTTTTGCCGGTCAACTTCACGGATTGCACGCGCGCGGGGACGAAGGTGCGGATGTCCTTGCGCGCGTGGTCGTAGGCGAACAAATACCATTCGCCGTTGATGTTCGCCAAATGATACGGGTCAATGAGGCGCGGCTCGGTTTCCTTTCGCCCCGGCTTGTGATAAGCCAGTTCAATTTGTTGCCGGTGCGCGGCCGCCCGGGCCAGCGTGTCGAAATATTTCGAGATTCAGAATCGGTTCGGCGCGGGTGCGGAAGGAAATTGTCTGCTCGATGTCGGCGAGATTGAGCGAAATGGTGTCGGGCAGCGACTGCTCCATTTTCCGGATGGCGCTGAGAATCGGTTTCTCGAAGCTCGTGCCGCGATATTGCTGGAGCGCCTTTTCGGCGACGATGAGCGCGAAGAGTTCACCCTCGGTAATCTGGATGTTTGGGAACGCGCTGACTTCCTCGGTGTAATGATAGCCAAAGCGCGCGCTGTCGTATTCAACCGGCAGGCCAAGCCGGTCGCGCATGAATTCGATGTCGCGATGGATCGTCTTGGTGGCGACTTCGAGCTCGCGCGCCAGCGTGGAGGCGTTTGGGAATTTGCCGGACTGAAGCGCTTGATGGATACGCAACATTCGCTCCAAAGGCGGACGGGACCGCAGCGACTCTACAGCCGTCATCCCCGACCGGGATTTGTTCTCACGTTGAAAATTCATTTTTCCCAGGGCACGCCGGTGCATAGAGCAATGGGTCTTGCCGGTAGAACTCTTTCAACTCGGCATACAACGCCGGATGCCGTTCCTTCAGTTGACCGGGCTTCTCGAAAAAACATTCCGTGGCCACGGCGAAAAACTCCGCGGGATTTTGGGCGCCATACGTGTCCAGGACCGTTTCCCGACCGTCTTCCGCCGCGCGGCGAAGCTGCTGGAACTCCGCGCTCAGAACTTTGGCCCACGCCTGGTAGCGGTGGTGGATTTGCCATAAATTTGATCCGCTCAAGAGCGGAGCGCCGTCAGCAACACCATCTTCCTCGTCAAGCTGGTGGGCGAATTCATGGATGACCAGATTCCGGCCCTTGCTCAGTTCCACCGCGCCGGCGATTGCCCCATCCCACGCCAGGACCACCGTTCCATGCGGCCAGGATTCACCTCCCCGCGCCTGCTCTCCCTCGGTAATCGTCCTTCCATCCTTTTCCAAATGCCAGTTTCTGGCGATGTAGCTGGAGGGATAAACCAGGATGCTGTGCAGGTGGGGGTAGCAGTCTGTGTCCCGGTGCAGCAGTAACAGGCACGCCTGCGCCGCGATCAACACCCTCACTTCATCGGTGATTTCCTGCCCGTCACAACCCTCGAACCGTTTTTTTGCAAGGAAAACGTGAATGTAGCCCTCCAATTCCCGGCGATCCGCCGGAGGGAGGCGGGAATACATGGAATAACGGCGCGTAAGAATGTCGCGCCATTCTGAAGGGAACGGCTGGCTCCGAATCCTGTCACGGCGGCGTTTTTTTAGAAATCCGAACATGCCAGTCCCGCCCGCCCGTCCGCGTTCCAACTCAACTGCCCTTTTCCAACTTCGCAAGTAACTCGTCGTTGGTCTTGTGTTTCTTGAGCGCGGCGGTGAGTGTTTCCATCGCTTCGACGGGGTTCAAGTCCACCATCGTGCGGCGCAATTTGCGGATGGCTTCGAGATATTTTGCCGGGAAAAGCTTTTCCTCTTTGCGCGTGCCGCTCCTGGGAATGTCAATGGCCGGGAACAACCGCCGGTCGGACAGTTTACGGTCGAGAATCAACTCCATGTTGCCGGTGCCCTTGAATTCCTGGAAAATCAATTCATCCATGCGCGACCCGGTGTCCACGAGCGCGGTGGCGATGATGGTGAGCGAGCCGCCTTCTTCAATTTTGCGCGCCGAGGCGAACATCTTGCGCGGAATTTCCAGCGCGCGGGCGTCCACACCGCCGGTCATCGTGCGGCCACTGCCGCCATGCACGCTGTTATACGCGCGGGCGACGCGCGTTAGCGAATCCAGCAGCACAAAAACGTCCTTGCCCGACTCGACCATACGCCGGCAACGCTCAATCATGAAGCGCGAAAGCCGGACGTGCGTTTCCAAATCCATGTCGTTTGACGACGCGACAACCTCGGCCTTGACCGAACGCTGGAAATCGGTGACTTCCTCCGGACGTTCGTCAATCAGCAGCACCATCGCAAAGACTTCGGGATGGTTCGTGGTGATGGCGTTGCAGATTTGCTTGAGGATGGTCGTCTTACCCGTGCGCGGCGACGCGACGATGATGCCGCGCGTGCCTTTGCCAATCGGCGTGACGAGGTCAATCACACGCGTTTCGATCAAATCGGGATCGGTTTCGAGCTTGAACTTTTCAATCGGGTCAATCGTTGTGAGGTTTTCAAAGCGGACGGCTTTGACGTATTCCTCAAATGGCATGTCGTTGACTTTTTCGGCAGCCTTGAGTTGCGGGCTGGTGCCGCGATGCGGCGGCTGCGTCGGCCCATAAACGTGGCTGCCCTCGCGCAAAAAGCTGCGGCGGATGGTGTCGGGCGTGACAAAAATGTCAGTTGGCTTGGGATGAAAATGGTTGACTGCCGTGCGCAGGAATCCGAAGCCTTTTTCGGAAATTTCCAGAAACCCGGAACCGTAATTGTTGGACGTTTTATCGTCGTTGTTTTCTGAACCGCTCATATTTTGTGTATTCGAAGGCAGGAATTAATCCCGAAACCAGTTTTGAATTGTTGAATCTTGGGAAGCAATCCCGCATGGCGGGATCCTTAAAACCTTCGACGCCCAATGATTACGGGCAAAGCTTTATTCGCGCAACACTTTTTTGCGCATATTTTTCCAATGAGTTTTCCGGCTTAACGAGGGCTATTCCCCGTAGAGAACTTTAAAAACAATAAGTCCCTGCCCGGCCTTTCGGCCAAGCAGGGACAAATGGGGGATGGGAGTCCGCCACACTCTCTTTCCCATGCCGACATTAGGCGCGCACCCTCACGGGGGCTGCCGGCTTCCCGACGCCATTCTCCACGGCAAGCGGAGTTTTCGGCCTCGTAGCAGGGCCGTCCAGCGCCTTGCGGCCGCTGGATTTCGAGTGAGGCTTTTCAGCTCGCTTGGGCTGATGGTTGCGCCACCAGCTTGCAAACCAGGTCAAGACACGCCTGCGATTTTCTTTCGCCTCTTGACCGTTTAGCACTGGGTCAGCCGCCGCTTTTGGCAGCGCGTTTACCCGGTGCCACGGGTCTCGCCTCTTCACTCTCAGGTTGCTTTTCGCTCACAGCCCAGCGGTGTCGTTTTTAACATCGCTGGCGCTTGGAAGGTTTTCACAGGACCTGCCGAGTCCCCGTGTCCTTCCCGGCGCGCTCGCTCCTTTTGTCCGCCTTTCGGCGGATTTCGCTGGGCGGTCTCATTTTATTGAATCCGCCAGAGTCGCTCGCACCGTGCTGATGCGCAGTAACAACCGGATACCCTCTGGGTAACTGCGATTCGCTCAAGCTCGAAACCGGCTTGAACTACTTGACTCGGCTCGGAACGGCTTCTAATCGTCCCTTGCCGCCAAGTCCCTCATTCGCATTTGACGATGTGCGAACACCGCCAGAGGAACTGGTGAATTCTGCCTCCCCGCCGAACCTTTCGATCCGGTTTCAGAGGAGCCGGGTCAACCAGCCTGACCCGACTTTTCCCCAGTCGCCTGGGATTATCATGGAAACGAACAACTCAATTTTTCAATCTCGCCGCCCGCTCCGTTCTTTCAATGAACTGTGAATATCATAACTCAAATCGCCAAACCGACAACGAATTGATATGCACAGCTTGTTCACCAAAAACTCCCCATGAACAACTTGTGAACAATTCAAATCCGCCAATGAAACCAGGCCGTTCGTGCAATTGAGCGAAGAATTATTCACCAAATTTTCATTGGAAATTTTGCACTGTGAAGAAGTTTGTGTTTTGAGGAATTTAAAAAATGCGCAAAAACGGGAAAGGCCGCCGATCAGGCGGCCTTTGCCATTGAACGAGAACTACCGCTCAAGACGCTTTTGGGGCAGCCATCTTTTTGGCCTTGGCCGCCGCCTTTTTGCGCTTGATGTAGCTCTTCCGGCGTTTTCGATTTTCAACTTTGTTGGATTGTTTGCTCATAAGTGTCTTTACATCGGCTGTGTATTTCGATTTTGTGGTGTGCACTATGAAAGTTTGGACGAGGCGATTCAACATCTATTTGACGTTGATGGCGGCGCTGGTGCTGCTTTGCAGCTGTAAAACTGACCGGCAGAAAGGACCTGTCAGTGCGGTGCGCATTCACATTGAAGTCAATCCGGATTCTGCGGGCACGAGCCAGACTGTTTCAGTCGTGCGTTCTGATCCCGTCCTCGTCACCATCGCCCAAGAGCCGATTTTGACAGAGGCGAACGTCGTCGCGGCGAGAGTCTTTGACGCGCACGGTGGCTTTGCCATTGAAGTTCGATTCGACGAAACGGCCACGTGGATTCTGGAACAGTACTCCGCCGCCAACTCGGGGCGCCACTTCGCCATTTTCGGCCAGTGGGGGGACAAACCCGCCGACGGCCGCTGGCTTGCCGCGCCGACTCATCACTCATCGCATCGGCAATGGTGTGCTGACGTTTACTGCCGATGTTTCGCGCGAAGAGGCTGATCGGCTTGTGCTCGGTCTTAACAATGTCGCCAAGAAAATCCCAAAAAAGTCGCCAAAATGATTTTCCCCGCCGTTCGCCGCGCAATTTTTTTTCTCACCGCCCTCATTTTGCTTTTTTGCGCGAATCTTTTCGCACAACAGCCGTTTCAATTTCCCACCGCCAATCACGCGCTGTTTGAGGTCGGCGGCAGCGAAAAGTTTTTTACCCCGACGGCACCCGACAAACCGTGGACAACCGGCAGTTTCGGCTGCGTGCGCACTGATGGCCGGCAAATGCACGAAGGACTCGACATCCGCTGTTTGCAGCGTGATAAACATGGCGAGCCAACTGATCCCGTGATGGCCACCGCCGATGGCACGGTCGTCTATTTCAACACGAAACCGTCGCTGTCGAATTACGGCAATTACATCGTCGTGCGACACGTCGTTGAGGGCATTGAAATTTATTCGCTCTATGCGCATTTGCGCGAAATCCAGCCCGGTCTGAAAATCGGCCAGCAAGTCAAAGCCGGCGAAGTCATCGGCATGATGGGCCGCACGTCGAACACCGGCGAAACCATCACCAAAGACCGTGCGCATGTGCATTTTGCATTGAACGTGCTCGTCAACGATAACTTTGCAGCTTGGTTTAAAAAAAGTTCCCCCGGCGAACGCAACGATCACGGCGAGTGGAACGGCCAGAATCTCAACGGTCTTGACCCGCGCGAAATTCTGCTCGCCGAGCACAATCCCAAAGGCGATTTCAGCCTGTTGAATTTCATTCGCAGCCAGACCGAGCTTTGCCGCGTGCTTGTGCGCGCAACGAATTTCCCATATTTGAAACGCTATCCAATGCTCGTTCTCCGAAATCCGACCGTCGAGAAGGAGGGAGTAGCCGGTTACGAAATTGCGCTGAATTACAACGGCATCGCGTTCGCCTTGATGCCGCGTGCCGCTTCAGAAATCCGTGGCAAGGCCAGGTTCCAACTGCTTTCAGTCAACGCAGCCGAAGAAAAAGCCAATCCCTGCCGTCATCTTGTCGTTCAACGCCGCGACCGGTGGGAATTGACAGAGAGGGGACTGCGCAAATTAGAGTTGTTAACGTATTGAACCGTGCCGACCGATGTCAAATCCCTGACTCGCGATGAACTGGAAATTCAGTTTGCAGAGTGGCATCAGCCGGTTTATCGCGTCACGCAATTGCTTGAATGGCTTTACACCCGCCGCGTCACGAGTTGGGATGCGATGGCGAACCTGCCCAAAACGCTGCGCGAAAAACTCACTGAAAAATTTTCGCTTCAAACATTGGAACTTGTTCGCAAACAGGGCTCACGTGGCGCAGCGCAAAAATTTCTTTGGAAACTGGGTGACAATCAATTCATCGAAAGCGTTTTGATTCCGGCGAGTCCGGCGTTATACGGCGACGCGAGCGACCGCCATACGCTCTGCGTTTCCACCCAGGTCGGCTGCGCCTACGGCTGCAAATTTTGCGCCAGCGGCCTCGACGGCTTGAAACGCAACCTCGCGCCAGATGAAATCGTCGAGCAAGTGCTTGCCATCGAGCGTTGGAACGCAGCGGAGAGTTTCAAGTCTTCAGTTTCAAGTGTTCAGCAGGACCAGACCACACAACTGAAAACTGAAAACTTAAAACTGAAAACTCGTTTTATTGACAATCTTGTCATCATGGGCATGGGCGAGCCGCTGGCAAATTACGACAATTTGCTCAAAGCGTTGCGGATTCTGAATGCGCCGTGGGGCGGCGGCATCGGCGCGCGTAAAATCACAATTTCAACCTGCGGCCTCGCGCCGCAAATCCGCAAGCTCGCCGACGAACCGGAACAATTCCGTCTTGCAGTTTCGCTTCATGGCGCGACGGACGAAGTCCGAAACAAAATCATGCCCGTGAATCGCAAATATCCACTGAAGGAACTCGTTGCCGCGTGTGAGCATTATCAAGGGCGAAAAGGCCGGATGATGACATTCGAATATATCTTGATTGCCGGCGTGAACGACTCGATTGAACAAGCCAAACCGCTTGCCGCGCTCGCCCGCAAACTATTCGCAAAAGTAAATTTGATTCCCTGCAACAAGGTTGAAGGCCTGCCATGGGCGCGCCCAAGTGAAGAAATTCAGGAAAAATTTCTTGCCGCGCTGGAAAAGCAAAAGGTTACCACCACACTCCGCCGCGAAAAAGGCCATGACATTGAGGCCGCGTGCGGCCAGTTGCGGTTGAAAACCGAACGCGAACTGAACGCGCGTTAAATCGCTGAATTGTTGAATCGTGAACCGCCAACGGCGCAGTTTTGATGTAACGATTTAACATTTTAACGATTCAACGGTTCACGTATATTCCCAGCGTGATTGCTCTGCTTGATTACGGCTCCGGCAACCTGCGCAGCGTCCACAAGGCATTGCTCAAAGTCGGCGCCGGTAAATCACGATGAACCGGTCAAGCGGATCGTGGAAATTCCCGGCATCGGCGTCCCAGACCCCGATGGTTTCCCCGGTTGGGCGCACGCCAACCACCCCCACCCGCTCGTAAAACTCCCCCGTGTAGGCGTCGAACCAGTCGAGGATGGTGACGTCCGAGGCGTGGCGGATCAGCCACGAAGTTTTATACATGACCAACACCAGGTAGGCCGGCTGGTTTGATTCAATTTCACTGATCATCTCATGCTGCATCTTCACGGCGTAAGGCTGCAACTCCATGAGCGGATAAGTGTAAATGTAACCGGTGGCCGAATGCCGTTGCGCCAGGAAATAAATTTCCGGCTCCGAACCGAGGACCGCCAGCCGGTCCGCGGGGGAGGAATGTTCACGAACGTATTCGGCGACCACCAGGGATTCCACAAAGGGATTGCCCGGATAAATGGTTTGGCTGGCCTGGGCCGGAGACATCCGGAAAAACAGTTCCTTTTGGACCCAAACGTTCCAACCCAGAATGGCAACGAATAAAATCAATGGCATGGCTTTCAGGGTTGCAGACTGGAAAAGCCGCCGCCAGGAACCGACCGCCAGCCCGACGAACAGCGCAAACGCGGGTAGAACGAGGATGAAATAATGTTCCCGGAAAATGAGTCCGGTGGCCGTGCCGAGAAACGAACAAATCCAGAAGAACACCGCGAAGCCGGTTGGCCGGCGGAGAGCCCGGTCGCGCAGGGCCAGCGGCAAGGCCATGATGGCCAGGAACCAGAATCCCGCCGAGACCCGAGTCGTCCCCTCCAGGTGCTGGCCCAGATACTTCCAGCCCAACCCGAAATCGTTAGACAGGACGTAATAGCGGGCGTAGCCAAAGGCCCAAAACCAGAATTGGGCAAACACCCCGGCGGACGCCAAATAAAGGCAGGTCAAACCAAAGGGCAAAACCATTCCCAATCCGAAGGCGGAACCTATTTTTGTGAATTGAAGCCACGTAACAGCCCTTTTGGGGATGGTCTGCCAGGCAAGGAAAGCACAGCCGAAAAAACAAAACCATATTCCTTGTTGCTTCATCAAAAATGCCAGTCCACAGAACAACCCGCTGAAAAACCAGGTTGCCGACCTGTTGGATTCACCAGCCTGCCACAAAAGCCAGGTCGCCGGTACCGCGAACAAAACTACAAAATGGTTTGCATGGGCCGCCGTGCCGCACACCACCGGACTCACCGACATGATTCCATAACTGGCACACGCCACCAATCCCGCCGTCACGCCAAAAAGTTTCCGTCCCAATAAAAAAACAAAGATGCTCGTCAGACTGTTCACTACAAGTAGCGTCAAATGCACCCCGACGGTCGTTTGCCCAAACACCGCCATGCCCAGCGCATAGGCATAATACGTCCCCGGCAATTTCATGTTGTAAGCCAGTTCGTAAGGCGGAATCCCTTGAAGAATCAGTTGCCCGGCATAGGCATATTCACCTTCATCACGTTCCAGCGGCATATCCAGGAGCCGGACGCGAATGAAGCCGACGAACAGCAAAACTATCAGCACCACCAGCCACGGCCACAACTGCGCCAGCGGACTGCGCGCTGAAGTTGAAGTTGTCGCCGGTTGATTTTCCATTCGCGCGTTGAAATAACACGGAACAATTTGCATCAAAAGTCTATTTCCCGAAAAATCTGCGTTTCATCTGTGCCAATCTGTGGCTAAATTATCCCTGTGATTGCTTTGCTTGATTATGGCTCCGGCAACCTGCGCAGCGTCCACAAGGCGCTGCTCAAGGTCGGCGCGGACGTGCGCGTCGTGCAATCGCCGGACAAAATCGGCGATGCGCGGGCGATGGTGCTGCCCGGTGTCGGCGCGTTCGACGATTGCATCAATGCGCTACGCAAACAGGGACTGCTTGAAGCCGCGCGCGACTTCATCAAGTCCGGCAAACTATTTCTCGGCATCTGCGTCGGTTATCAGGCGCTGTTTGAGAAGAGCGAGGAATTCAACAGTTGCGCTGCCGGGCTGGGCATCTTCAAAGGCAGCGTCATCCGCTTTTCGGAAAAGCATGGACTGAAAATTCCGCAAATTGGCTGGAACCAGCTTGAAATTGTGAAGCCGGATTGTCCGCTCTTTCGCGGCGTGGCGAATGGCAGCTACGTTTATTTCGTCCACAGTTTTTATCCGCAGCCGGCGGATGCAGGCATCATCGCCACGCGGACGGAATACGGCGACACTTTTGCGTCATCCGTCTGGCGCGACAATGTTTTTGCCACGCAATTTCACCCGGAAAAAAGCCAGAAAGTCGGTTTGCAATTGCTGAAGAATTTTACGGAACTGGCGAAAGGATGAAGTTCCCTACGATTCAAGTCGGACTTGATTTTTCTCCACTGGTGGCGCAATTTAGTTTTCAAGTATTAACAAAACGAAACAAAAGGATTAAAAATTATGGCACACGAACTACCTCCCCTGCCCTATCCCAAGGAAGCTTTGGAGCCGCACATTGACGCGCTAACGATGGAAATTCATCACGACCGTCATCACAAGGCTTACGTGGACAATCTCAACAAGGCCATCACCGGCAATGCTGTGATGGAAGCCAAATCGCTCGAAGCGCTCATCGGCAATCTTGCGTCCGTGCCGGATAACATCCGTGCCCCGGTGCGCAACAACGGCGGCGGCCATTGGAACCACTCGTTCTTTTGGAAAATCCTCGCGCCCAAGGCCGGCGGCGCGCCCTCCGGCAGGCTCGCCGACGCCATCAAGGCCACCTTTGGCTCATTCGCCGATTTTCAGGCGAAGTTCGAGGCGGCGGGGCTTGGTCGTTTCGGCAGCGGCTGGGCCTGGCTCGTTTCCAACGGCGGGAAACTTGAAATCGTTTCAACGGCGAATCAGGATAATCCGCTCATGGGCAAGGCCATTGCCGGTTGCGAAGGCAAACCGCTGCTCGGTGTGGACGTTTGGGAACACGCTTATTATCTCAAATACCAAAACAAACGCGCCGATTATCTCAAGGCGATTTGGAACGTGATTAATTGGGCGGAAGTCGCCAAAAAGTTCTAAGCGCAATTATTCTAAAACAAACACGCCGGTTTTCATCGGCGTGTTTGTTTATTGGTAGGGCGCGTCACTCCGTACGCGCCGCAAATTTCATCGGACTGACGGCGGGCAGAGGACTGCCCGCCCTGCCTTTTGCGAATCAAATTCCTCGTTTGCTTACGATGCGGTTGCTTTTGCCAAGCACAATGACGCACGGTTTCCATTTCTCCGCTTTCTTTTTGCTAACAGCGGCAAAACTCATGATTGTGAGCAGATCACCTTTTCTTCCGAGGAATGCGGCGGCGCCGTTCAGCACGATTTGTCCCGAACCGGGTTTGCCGGTAATGACGTAGGTCTCAAACCGGTTTCCATTGGCCGCGTTGCTGCACATGATGCGTTCGTAGGGACGCAGACCGGCGGCTTTCATCAGATCGGCGGCGATGGTGAGGCTGCCTTCGTATTCAACATTGCCACCGGTGACGGTTGCGCGGTGGATTTTCGATTTCAACAAATGAATCTGCATGGCGACAAGGGAGTATAACGCGCGACGCGGTTACTTCAACTTGAGAAAGTTTTTCATAATCCGCCGCCCGTTTTCCGTGAGAATGCTTTCGGGATGAAACTGCACGCCCCAAACCGGCAGTTCCTTGTGCCGCACGCCCATGATTTCGCCTTCGTCGGTCTCGGCGGTGATTTCAAGACAGGCGGGCAGCGTGTCGCGCTTGATAACGAGCGAATGATACCGCGTTGCCAAAAACGGATTTGCCATTCCTTCGAACAAATCCTTTCCGTTGTGCTTAATCAGCGACGTTTTGCCGTGCATCATGCGGTAATTGACCACCACCTCCGCGCCAAACACGTGGCCGATGCACTGGTGTCCGAGGCAAACACCGAAAATCGGAATGCGTTGGCCGAACGTGCGAATGATTTCGTTCGACAGACCGGATTCGCGCGGTGAGCACGGGCCGGGCGACACAAGAATCCGCTCCGGCTTCAGCCCGCGAATCGCGTCGAGCGTGATTTCGTCGTTTCGCCGCACCTGCAACTCGACGTTCAACTCGCCGAGATATTGCACGAGGTTGTAGGTGAACGAGTCGTAATTGTCTATGACCAGAACCATGAATGGGGAGAATACCTCACCGCGCCGGCTTTGCAAATCAGGAATCCAGGGCTTCCCGAATATAAACTTCCGGCACCCGCCGGCCCCACAAAACTTTTCCAATTCGTTTGGCGAGGACAAATTTGATTTCGCCGCCGCTGACTTTTTTGTCGAGCCGCATGACCGCGAAAAGCTTTTTGCGCTGCACAGAATTCAGTTTGAGCCGGGTCGGCAAGCCGGCCCGCTGAAACAAATTTTCGATTCGTCGAACATCCCGTTTGGGCAAATTGAACACGCGGTTTGAAATTCTCGCCGCGACAACCTGGCCAATCGAAATCGCCTCGCCGTGCAGGAATCCGCCGTAATTGGAAACCACTTCAATCGCATGGCCAACCGTGTGGCCAAAATTCAGAATCGCACGCTGCCCGCTTTCTGTTTCGTCCCTGCTGACGACTTCGGCCTTGATTTCGCAACAGCGCGCAATAATGGAAGCGAGGGATTTAGGTTCGCGCTCGAGCAGTTTCGGCAAAACGCGTTCCAGTTGCGCGAACAGTTTCGCGTCGTAAATAATGCCGTATTTGATGATTTCGGCGAGACCGGTGCGGAAATCGCGGTCTGGCAGGGTTTTCAATGTGTCCAAATCGCAAAGCACCAACCGCGGCTGGTAAAACGCGCCGACGAGATTTTTGCCAGCTTTCAAATTGACGCCGACTTTGCCGCCGACGGAGCTGTCCACCTGCGCGAGCAATGTCGTCGGCACCTGGACAAACGCGATGCCGCGCAAATAAGTTGCCGCAACAAAACCCGCCGTATCGCCGACAACTCCGCCTCCAAGCGCGACGACGAAGGATTTTCGTTCAAGCCGATGCGCGGCGAGTCGTTCGTAACAGGTTTGAACCGTTTTTAAATTCTTCGTCGTCTCGCCTGCCGGAACAATAATCAGCGCCGGAGAAAAGCCCGCACGCGCCAGCGAGTTGAAAGCGGGTTTGGCAAATCGTCTGCCGACGTCCGTGTCCGTGATGATGGCGCAGCGAGCGCCGAGCTTCAGACGCACACATCCACTGCCGAGCCGATCGAGCAGGCCTGTGCCAATTTCGATGGCGTAGCTGCGATTGCCAAGTTGGACGGAAACAGCGCGCATGAACAAAGCATAAGGCTTGGGTTGGAAATTTGAAGAAAATTAAAACATTGAACAACCAGCTCTCAACCTACCAAAGGGAGTGTGAAAATGGTCGGGGCGGTGAGATTTGAACTCACGACCTCTTGCACCCCAAGCAAGCGCGCATACCAAACTACGCTACGCCCCGACCCAGCTTGAACCGCCGGAAATCCTATTCCATCGCTGCCCGTTTTCCAATCGCGAAAATTATTCGCGCTTCTTCGACACCGTGTGCGTTGCGTGGCCGTAAAATGCCTCGGCGCACTCCATCAGCGTCTCAGACAGCGTCGGATGCGGATGTACGGTCAGTGCGATGTCCTCGGCGGTCGCACCCATTTCCATTGCCAGCACGGCTTCGGAAATCAATTCCCCTGCGCCTGTACCCACAATACCCACACCAAGCACACGGCCGCTTTCCGGGTCAATCAACATTTTCGTCATGCCGTCCGTACGGTCGAACGACACTGCCCGGCCTGACGCTGACCATGGAAACTTCGACACTTCGTATTTGATGCCGCGTTCTTTCGCTTCAGCCTCCGTCAATCCGCACCAAGCCAGTTCCGGATCGGTGAACACAACCGCGGGGATGACGACGTGTTCGAAGACACTGTTCTCGCCATTAATGACTTCCACCGCGATGCGCGCCTCTTTGTGCGCCTTGTGCGCCAGCAAAATGCCGCCTGCGATATCGCCAATGGCGTAAATGTTTGGATCGCTCGTTTGCTGCCTGTCGTTGATTTTGACAAAACCTTTTTCGTCGAGTGTGACCTTTGTATTTTTCAAGCCGATGTCGGCGCTGTTTGGCACACGCCCCACAGCCACGAGCACGCGGTCGTAAAGCTCCTCGAGTTTCTGGCCGTTATGTTCCATCTCGACTTTGATCTGTTTGCCGGCGGTGGTCATTTTAGTGACTTTGGCCTTAAGCCGGATTTCTTTGAACATCTTCCCCGCCGTCGCCACGATGGGACGCGCCAGATCGGCGTCCGCGCCGGTTAGAACACTGTCCAACGCTTCCACCAGCACAATTTTGCTGCCGAGCGCGGCATAGACCGTGCCGAGTTCCATGCCGATGTAACCGCCGCCCACGACGAGCAGATTTTCGGGAATCTCCTCTATTTCCAATGCTTCAGTCGAAGTCATCACTCGCGGATTGCCGAGGTCAAAAGCTTTTGGCATCGCCGCAAGCGAACCAACGGCGAGAATCGCCTTCTCAAATCGAATGAATTGCTGGCCTTTTTCCGTTTCAACCCGCAACGTTTTTGAATCTTCAAAATAGCCGCGCCCTTGAATCACTTGAACGCCGCGCATTTTGGCCAGCGTGGCAACGCCACCGCCAAGCTTCTCCAAAATGGATTCCTTCCATGCCCGGAGCCTGGGTAAATCCACCGTTGGCGGCTTAAACGTGATGCCGCGATGCTCCGACTCGCGCGCGGCGGAAATCTGATGAGTTGCGTAAAGCAGCGCCTTCGACGGAATGCAACCGCGATTCAGGCAAACGCCGCCCAGCCGCTTTTCACGCTCGACGAGGATTACTTTCTTGCCAAGGTCGGCGGCGTAAAACGCGGCAGCGTAACCACCCGGCCCTGCCCCAAGAACAACGATTTCAGTTTTGATTGAGTCCATTGCCATTTAGATTTTCACCGCTGCTTCTTTGAAATTCTGCAAAGCCCCAACCAAATCCACGATGAACCGCGCAGCGTTGCCACCATCAATCACGCGATGGTCGTAGGACAAAGCGAGTGGCGTCATCATGCGGACTTCGACTTTGCCGTCACGCACGACCGGCTTCATTGCGCCACGTCCGAGGCCGAGGATGGCGACCTCCGGTTTATTAATGATGGGCGTGAAATGCGCGCCGCCAATCGCGCCCTGATTCGAAATTGTGAACGTGCCACCTTTCATCTCCTCGGCGGTTACTTTGCGCTCGCGCGCCTTTTGCGCGAGCTGTTCCAATTCCTTCGCCAGTTCAAGCATGCTTTTCTTGTCCGCGTTGCGCACGACCGGAACAATCAAACCCTGCTCCGTGTCCACGGCGATGCCAATGTGGAAATACTCCTTGATGACAACCTCGTCGGCTGCCTCGTCGAGGCTGGAATTGAAAATGGGGTGCTTCTTCAGCGTCTCCACCAGCGCCTTGATGATGAATGGCGTGAGTGTCAGCCGCACACCTTTCTTCTCGTAAGCAGGCGCAAATTTGTTGCACAGCGTATTCAGTTGCGTGAAGTCGGCGTCGTCAAACTGCGTGACGTGTGGAATCGCATTCCAATTTTCCAACATCCGCCGTGCAATCACCTGGCGCAGTTGCGTCAGCGGCTTCTTTGTCACCGGCCCCCATTTGGAAAAATCAATTGATTCGGCGACCGGTTTTGCCGGCGCTGTGGCGGTTCCGGCGGCCAGCTTGGCTTTCCCCAACGTCTTTTGCAAACGCGCAATGTAAGCCCGGATGTCGCCGATGACGATGCGTCCGCCCATCTCGTTGCCGCGCACTTTGTTCAAATCAATGCCCAACTCGCGCGCGATTTTGCGAACCGACGGCGGTGCGACCGGCGCAACCGTGGAAACTTGTTCGTCCTCCTCCTCGACAGGCGCAGGCAGGCGAGACGCCTGCGCTACTTTCTTTTCCACAAGCGCTGGCGCGCTGGCCGGTTTGCCGATTTCGTTTAACGTAAGAATGCGCTGGCCGATGCTGATTTTGTCGCCGGGCTTGACATAAATTTTTGCGACGGTGCCCGCGGCCATGGAGGGAATCGAAGCTACCGCCTTTTCGTTTTCCAATTCCAGAATCGCCTGACCTTTCGCGATCTGGTCGCCTTCTTTCACGAAGACATTGATCACGACACCGGAATCGGCACCCTCACCCAGTTTGGGAAGCGTCACGTCCATAAATTCACAGGCGGGGCAGTCTGGTAAAAAAGACTGTTGTTTTCCAGAAATAATTTTTGCTCAAACAATCTGCGGCTGTAGTTTTTCGGGATCAACATCGAGGTCTTTGATGGCTTTTTCGACAAGGTGCGGTTCGACGAGCCCTTTTTCAGCCAATGCGTAAAGCGTGGCGATGACAGTGGATTCGGCATCCACTTCAAAGAACCGGCGCAGGCGCGGGCGGGTGTCGCTGCGGCCAAAGCCGTCCGTACCGAGCGTCATCAAACCACCCGGAACCCACGGCGCGATCTGATCGGGCACAGTGCGAATATTGTCGGACACAGCAACGAACACGCCCTGCTCTTTTGCCAGCAGTGTTTCGATATGGGATTTCCTGGGCGGTTGCGTCGGATGCAACATGTTCCAACGTTTGCAGCGAATGGCATCGGTGCGAAGGAGCTTGTAACTCGTGGCGCTCCACACATCGGCGGAAACATTGTAACGTTCGGCCAGAATTTGCTGCGCCTTCAATGCCGAATCGATAATGGGTCCGCTGCCAAAAATGTGAGCTTTGTGCTTTCTACCTTTCGCACCGGGCTTGAATTTATACAGCCCTTTCAAAATTCCGTTTTCAACGCCCGCAGGCATCGGCGGCATGGCATAATTTTCATTGTAGAGCGAGAGGTAATAAAAAATCTCCTCTCCTTCGGCATACATCCGGCGCAATCCGTCGGCGATGATGACAGCGAGCTCATAAGCGAACGCCGGGTCGTAAGGCAGGCACGTTGGGATCGTGCCGGCGTGCAACAAACTATGGCCGTCCTGATGTTGAAGTCCCTCGCCATTGAGCGTTGTGCGGCCCGCCGTCGCGCCAAGCAAAAAGCCTTTGGCACGGATGTCGCCCGCAAGCCAGAACAAATCGCCGACACGCTGCGGACCGAACATCGAATAGTAAATGTAAAATGGAATCATCGGCACGCCGTGCGTCGCATAGCTCGTGCCCGCCGCAATGAACGACGACATCGAACCGGCCTCGGTAATGCCTTCCTCGAGAATCCGACCGTCCTTTGCCTCGTGATAATAAAGCAACGACTCGCTGTCCACAGGATCGTAAAGCTGGCCTTTTGACGAATAGATGCCAATGTCCTTGAACAGCGCATCGAGTCCGAATGTGCGGGCTTCATCGGGAATGATCGGCACGAGATTTTTACCAACGCCCTTGTGCCGCAGCAGAATACCCATCAATCGCACGAAGGCCGTCGTTGTGGAGGCTTCCATGTCCGAGCCTTTGAGAAATTCGGCAAAGTAATCGAGCTTCGGCACGTCGAGTGGCGCGGGGGTGACTTTGCGCGCGGGCAAAAAACCGCCAAGCGCTTTCCGCCGTCTGAGCAGATATTTCGTTTCTGCGCTGTCGGCAGGCGGACGATAAAACGGCGTTCCGGCAATCACATCGTCGCTGACAGGGATGTTGAACCTCGCACGGAATTCGCGAAGCTCCTTTTCGTTCAGTTTTTTTTGCTGATGCGTGATATTGCGGCCTTCGCCCCCCTCGCCAAGACCATAGCCCTTGACCGTTTTCGCCAGAATGACCGTTGGCTGGCCTTTGTGTTCAAACGCGACTTTGTAAGCAGCGTAAACCTTGCGCGGATCGTGCCCACCGCGCAGCAATTTGTGAATCTGCACGTCTGTGAGGTGATTCACCAATTCGACCAATTCGGGATACCTGGCAAAAAAATGTCTGCGTGTGTAACTGCCCGGTTCGACGGAATACTTCTGGTAATCGCCATCCACGGCTTCTTCCATGCGCTTTAGGAGCCGTCCCGATTTATCGGCGGCGAGCAACGGATCCCAGTCCGAACCCCAAATGACCTTGATGACATTCCAACCGGCGCCCAAAAATGCGGCTTCGAGTTCCTGAATGATTTTCCCGTTGCCGCGCACGGGGCCGTCAAGCCGCTGCAAATTGCAATTGATGACCCAGATCAAATTGTCGAGATTCTCGCGCGACGCGAGCGTGAGCGAACCAAGCGTCTCCGGCTCGTCAGTTTCGCCATCGCCGACAAAGCACCAAACTTTCGGTTCTTTCGTCCATTTCACCAAACCACACGCCTGGAGATAACGATTGAACCGCGCCTGATACAACGACAGGATCGGGCCGAGTCCCATTGAAACCGTCGGGAATTGCCAGAAATCCGGCATCAAATATGGATGTGGATACGACGACAGCCCGCCGCCTTCGGCGAGTTCCTGCCGGAAATTTTGCAAATGCCGTTCATCGAGCCGGCGTTCGAGAAACGCGCGCGCGTACACGCCCGGCGCAGCGTGGCCTTGAAAATAAACGATGTCACCGGGAAAATTCCCCGTTCGCCCGCGCAGAAAATGATTGAACGCCACTTCGTAAAGCGTCGCAGCCGAGGCATAAGTCGAAATGTGGCCGCCAACATTTGTGGTGGAGTTGGCCTTGACCACCATTGCCATTGCGTTCCAGCGAATGTAGCTTTTGATGCGGCGTTCGATGTCGCGGTTGCCCGGAAATGGCGCCTGTTGCTCCGGCGGAATCGTATTGATGTAAGGAGTGTTGAAACCATGGGGCAACCCGTGCTGCGACGCGCGCAGGCGATGGGCGAGTTTTCCCAGTAATTGCGCCGCCCGTTCCGGTCCCTGACTCTCCAGCGCCAGTTCAAAAACGGATTGCAGCGACTTGCTCCATTTATCGCCGTTTCCGTTGTCGGTTGACGGGAGTGTCGCGGAGTGCGAACTGTAAATTTCTTTTTTCTTAACTTTCACTGTGCTATTCACCTTTGCACATCACGGAAAAGAAAGCGAAAGGAATTAGAGCGATGCCAGGGGGTTTACGCCAGTAAAATCAGCACTCACCGCCAAATGAAATTGCTCGATTTGACACTCCCCTCGCCTGCCGAGAACCTCGCGTGCGACGAGGCGCTGCTGGATTGGTGTGAAAACGGTGAAGGCGAAGAAGTGCTGCGCTTTTGGGAACCGCGCGAACATTTCGTCGTCGTTGGCTACGCGAACAAAATTGCGAATGAGGTGAACGTGGCCGCCTGTGAGAAACGGGACATTCCCATTCTGCGACGCTGTTCCGGCGGCGGCACGGTATTGCAAGGTCCGGGCTGCCTCAATTACACGCTCGTCTTGCGCATCACCGGCGACGGCCCGCTCCGCAATATCAGCGCGGCAAACCAATTTATCATGCGCCGAAACCGCGCTGCGATCGAAACTCTTTTTGTTAAATCGGAAATCGGAAATCGGAAATCGGAAATTTCCGTGTGCGGCCACACCGACCTCGTCATTGGCGGGCGCAAATTCTCCGGCAACTCGCAACGCCGCCGGAAAAATTTCCTGCTCTTTCACGGGACATTTCTACTAGACTTCGACCTGCCGCTTATCGGCGAACTTTTACGGATGCCCTCAAAACAGCCCGGCTACCGCCGAAACCGTGCTCACGGCGAGTTTCTGGTGAATTTAAAAGCACCGGCAGACCAATTGAAAAACGCGCTCAACAAAGCCTGGAATGCAAGTGAAGAATTACACGACTTCCCGAAACAGGAGGCTCACAGACTGGCGGTGGAGAAGTATTCTACTGCCAAGTGGAATTTCAGGTTATAGGCACGTCCAGACCGCCGGTTCTTTTCGTGCTGAACACAGGTTGTTTGACTAAATGGTCTGGCACCCGTAGATTGCCCGGCGAATGCTGGTTATGGAATCAAAGGCGGCGGGGGTAAATGTAGCTGACTCGCCCAAAGCCAACCTGGACCGTTCCTGGAAACATCTCATGGAACCGGTGGAGCCTTTTCTCCACGTCGTGACACAACGATTGTTCGAGCAGATCAACGATTTCGATCCGCAAATCATTCCCTACGCGCAATACACGTTGAATGGCAGCGGCAAGCATCTGCGTCCGACTCTTGTCGCGCTGGCGGCCAATTCCATCGGCAAAGCCACTGACGCGCATGTCAACGCGGCGGTTATCATTGAAATGGTGCATCTGGCCACGCTCGCGCACGATGATGTGCTGGACGAAGCCGAAATCCGCCGCGGAAATCCCACGCTTGCGGCGAATTGGGGCAACGAAATCGCGGTGCTCTTTGGCGACTGCCTGTTTGCGCAGGCGTTGAAATTAGCAGCGGGTTTTCCGACACCGGAAGTCTGCCGCGCTGTGGCAATGGCAGCAAACACCGTTTGCTCGGGTGAAATTTTACAGACACAGCATCATCATGACTTTGAAACTTCGCGGCGCGAATATTTTCGGGTGATTGAAATGAAAACCGCGGAATTGTTCATGCTCTCATGTGATTTGGCAGCATTTTTGAGCGGGGCGACGGCGGGACGGCGGGCGGCATTGCGACAGTTCGGCACGGCGTTCGGCACGGCGTATCAGGTTTACGACGACTGCGTGGATTTGTTCGGCTCGGAAGAGACCGCAGGCAAATCGCTTGGCACGGATTTGGCAAAGGGCAAATTGACATGGCCGGTTTTGCTGGCATGGGAGCGTGCCAATGCCACCGACAGGGCACGGTTGGAAAATTTGGTCAGAGAGTGGCAGTCGGAGAATTTTTCTGCGGTCAACGAATTGCTCATCAAATACGAAACATTCGAGCCGTCACGGGAGGTCATTAGTCATTATTTGGACCAAGCCCGCGGGACGTTGCGCGTTTTGCCGGAATCAAATGGGCACACCGGCTTGTTGAGATTGGCCGATTTTCTGGCGCAACAAACTGACGCGCTCGCTGTTTGTGTCAGGTAACCGATGATTATGACCGAACCAGCCGCATGTAACGATTCGGAGCCAATTGTGCCCGTGGATGAAAAGGCGTTGGTGCGGCGGGCGCGCGAGGGGGATTTGGAGGCCTACAACCAACTCATGCGGTGTTATCAGGAACGCATTTATGCGACGATTTATCACATGACGGCCAATCACGAGGACGCTAATGACCTCGCGCAGGAATCGTTCATCAAGGCGTTTCAGGCGTTAAAATCATTCAAAGGCAGCTCGAGCTTTTACACCTGGCTTTACCGGATTGCGGTTAACAAAACGATTAACTTCCTCAAACGACGTAAAAACCGCATCCATCTGAGCTTGAATAACTTGGATTTAAATGCCGAGCATGATCCTGATTTGATCGCCCTGATTTCCGACAGGACACCGCGTCGGGAGGCGGATTTGAGCGAACTTCAAGAAAAATTGAACGCGGCCCTCCTTAAATTGTCTGAACATCACAGATTGGTTGTCGTCCTGCATGATGTGCAGGGGCTGTCACACGATGAAATCGCGAAAGTCATGAACTGCAACATTGGCACAGTGCGCTCGCGGCTTTTTTATGCGCGACAGCAATTGCAGGGTTGGTTGTCCGATTATTTGAAACCAACATGATAACATGAATGAAAATGAGCCCAACTTCGAGTCGCTGCGCCGTTTGCTGGCGTTGAAGCGCCATGAAATGCCGCCCCCGCGATATTTCGACAGCTTTTCAAGCCAAGTGATTGCGCGCATTCGTGCCGGTGAAGCCGGTACTCCAGCCAGCCCGTTGGAACATGTGTTCGGCCAAATCCCATGGCTGTCGGAATTACTGCAGACTTTTGAAATGAAACCTGTGTTTGCAGGCGCTTATGCCTCCGCTCTTTGTTTGTTGCTGGTAGCCGGGGTTATTTTTGCGGAACGACCGGAATCCACATCACAGGCGTCGTGGGAGCCAACTCCACAAACCATTTCTTCATTTACGTCCGCGACGACCGCCGCCCTGCCACAACCGGTGAATCAAATGTTGATAGCCGACAACGGCACCAATCCCATGTTCGATTTCCAGTCAACCTCTTCTTCTTTCGGTCAAATTTCACCTGGCGCGCAACTGGTGGACTATTCACTGCCGGGCAACTAAGTCCTGCGCAATTCGTCAGGGAAGTTTTGCGCTTGCGAACTTGAAACCCCGCCGCGCTTTTCATTAAATCGGGCGGGTGCCAACCAAAGTCATCGCGGTCGCCAATCAAAAAGGCGGCGTTGGGAAAACAACCACCGCCGTTAATCTCGCCGCCTGCCTCGCCGCGCTTGGCCGGCGCGTGCTCCTTTTTGATCTCGACCCTCAAGCCAACGCCACGAGCGGCCTCGGTCTGGAAAAGACCGAAGGCGCCAGCGCGTATCGCGTGCTGCTCGGCGAAGGCAGCCTGCTCGATAAAATCAAAAACACCGCCTTCGAGCGGCTTGAAGTTGTGCCGGCCGAGGCGGATTTGTGCGCCGCCGATCTCGAACTGGCACGAATGGAAAATCATCTGCTCTGCGTCGCCAGCGCGTTGCGACCGGTGCTGGTATCGCAACGATTCGACGTGGTCTTGATGGATTGTCCGCCGTCATTGGGCATTCTCACCCTGAATGCCCTTGCCGCGAGTGACGGTTTGCTGGTGCCGCTGCAATGCGAGTATTATTCGCTCGAAGGCATTTCCATGATGAACCGCGTGCTCAACCAGTTGCGCGACGCGGGCGTCAATCCGCGCCTCGACATTTTTGGCGTGGTGATGACGATGTTCGACGGCCGGACAAAACTTTCCAACGAAGTCGTCAGCGAAGTCCGCAATCTGCTCGGTGCGCGTGTGTTTGAAACCGTGATTCCGCGCAGCACGCGCCTGGCCGAAGCGCCGAGTTTCGGCAAACCGATCATTTACTACGACAAATACAGCGCTGGTGCGGCAGCGTATGAACTCCTGGCGCAAGAGGTTGTAAAACGTCTTTGACGCGTCCCTTGAAATCATCATGCCCCGTGAAGCAACAGAAATGATCGTGGAATCCGTCATCGTTGAAGCGCCGGATGCCAAAACGATCCGACTTGGATGGCCAGCCGGGTATGACATGAATTTCAAAACCGGTCAGTTCATCACCTGCTATTGGCCTGACGATCCAGGCCACAAACGGGCTTATTCACTGTCGTCGTGCGCGCTGGACCGGGGATTTTATGAATTCACAGTCGGGCGTAATGGCAAAATGGGCACGCAGCTCGTCGATTGGATCAAGCCCGGCCACCGGTTGATGGTGCTGCCGCCGGCGGGAAAGCTTTTGCCTGTGCATGGGCCGGACAAGCACATGATCTGCATTGCCGGCGGTACCGGCGTGGCGCCGTTTCGCGGGTTTGTGCGCGAAGCCACATGGCGAAAATTAGAGACGAGAATCATCATTCTTTACAGTGTTCACACGCCCGAGGACATCATTTTCAAGAACGAGTTTCGGCAATTGGAACAGGAAAACCCGAATTTCAAATTTCACGTCACCTGCACACGCGTGCCGCCGGAAGATTCTTGGGCAGGCCGTTGCGGGCGCATGACTCCGGAATGGGTAAAGGAGCACATCAGCGATTTGCCGAACACATTTTTTTACGCTTGCGGCCCCCATGCGCTTGTCAAGTTCGCCGAAGAAGTGATCCTGCGCGACCTCGGCATACCCAAGGAACGGATAAAAACAGAGGAGTGGGGATGACGGAGGCGCTCACAAATTGCACTCATTTTTATAAATTTTATTTTTGCTTTAATTTGGGTTCTTCTGCGAAATTCACGGATTAAATACTCATGCTAAAAAGGACTTCACTCTTTGCCACGCACCAAAAGCTCGGCGGCAAACTTATCGAATTCGGCGGCTGGGAAATGCCCGTTCAATACACCAGCATCACCGACGAACACCTTGCCGTCCGCAATGCCGCCGGCATCTTCGACATCTCGCACATGGGCGAAGTCACCGTCAGCGGTTCGGGCGCGGCGGAATTTCTGAATTCTGTTCTCACGAACGACATCCGCAAGCTCGCGTCCGGCGAAGGCCAATACACCTTGATGTGCAACGAACGCGGCGGCGTGATTGACGATCTGTATGCCTATCGGTTGTCCAGTGAGGTTTCTTTTCTGGTCATCAACGCCTCGCGCATCGAACCGGATGTCACATGGTTGCAGGCGCAAGCCGCGAAATTCCCGCATCAAAATGAATTGCGGCTCACGGACGCCTCGCATCATTACGCCGCCGTGGCCGTGCAAGGCCCGCACGTTCGTGACTTCATTGGAACGGTTATTCCAGGCGCTTCAACCTCTGGAATGCGCGTTAGTCGCGTGACGGAACTGAAAAAAAATCAGATCGCCGGATTTCCATTCCACAGCTTGAACACGCTCGTGTCCCGCACCGGCTACACAGGCGAAGATGGCTTTGAAATCACTGGCCGCGACGATTCCATCCGGCAAATCTGGGATGAAATTCTCGCCGCCGGACAAAAATTCGGCATCAAACCCTGCGGCCTTGGCGCGCGCGACACGTTGCGCACGGAAGTTTGCTATCCGCTTTACGGCCATGAACTGGATGAAAACACAACGCCGATTGAGGCTGGACTGGGATTTTTTGTTTCGCTGGACAAAGGTGATTTCATCGGACGTCCGGTTTTGGCCGGACAAAAGGCCAATGGCGTTCTCAAAAAACTCGTTGCATTCAAAATGACCGGCAAATCCGCGCCACCGCGACCGCATTATCCGATTTGGGCGAACGGCGCGAAAATCGGGGAAGTGACGAGCGGCACGCAAAGCCCGTTGCTTGGCATCGGTATTGGCATGGGTTACGTGCCGCCGGAATTTGCAAAGTCGGGCACACAAGTCGAAATTGAAATTCGTGGCAAACATTCCCCTGCCCTTGTTGTACAGAAACCGATTTACAAAGTGCGTTAAATCGTTGCATTGTTACACCGTTGCATCGGCCGCGGTGCTCCGATTCAACAATTCACGAAATACTATGAGCAAAATTCCTTCAGACCTGAAATACACAAAATCTCACGAATGGGTGCGCGTCAGCGGCGACACCGCCACCGTCGGCATCACCGACCATGCGCAGCATGAATTGACCGACATTGTTTTTGTCGAGTTGCCCGACGTTAGCAGCAATGTAAAAAGAGGCGACGCCTGTGCTGTGGTGGAATCGGTGAAAACGGCGAGTGACATTTGCTCGCCCGTGAGTGGCGAAGTTTTGGAAACCAACAGATCCATCGTGGACGATCCGGCGTCGGTGAACAGCGAACCGTATGACAGCGGCTGGTTTTTCAAAATCAAATTGAGCAATCCCGCCGAATTGAATGCCTTGCTGTCGCCGGATAAATACAAAGCGCAAATCAAAGGTTAGAGCCCACCGGGTGCAACCTGCCACTCTCCGAAGGACAAATCTGCATGGCGGTTTTAATTTCATGAAAATACGATTGTTCATCAGGCCGAATTGTCCGTGGTGCCAAAAGGCTATGCGCTGGCTTGATAAGCACGGCATTAAATATGAAAAGTTGGACGTCATCGCAGATACCGGGACATACAAAGAAATGGGCAAGCTGTCCGGTCAGGAACTCGTGCCGGTGATTGAGGCGGATGGAAAGATTTTGGCGGATTTTGGGCCGGAAAAACTGGTGAAGTTTTGGGAGAAACTGAAACGCAAATAAACCAAGCAGAGTTGACGCGAATTACGCTAATTGTCGCGAATGGGAAATGGGAAAAGAATTCGTGCAAATTCGTGAAATTCGCGTCAAGGTTTTGAGGTGGAAACCGTTGAAATTAATTTAAAACCGCGCCCCCGTTTGCCCGAGTGGTTGCGTATCAAACTGCCAACGTCAGACAGCTTCGCGCGCACGCACAACCTGCTGGACGAACTGAAGCTGCACACGGTTTGCGAAAGCGCCAGTTGCCCGAACCACTGGGAATGTTGGAGCAAGGGCACGGCAACGTTCATGATTGCCGGCGACCGTTGCACGCGTGCCTGCGGCTTTTGCGCGGTGACGACGGCCAAGCCATTCGCGCTCGAAGCGGATGAGCCGATGCGCGTCGCCGAAGCCGCGCGCCGGATGCGGTTGAAACACATCGTCATCACCGCCGTGGCACGCGACGATTTGGCAGACGGCGGCGCGGAGCATTTCCGCCGAACCATCGAAGCTGTGTGCGCATTGAACCCGGATATTGTCATTGAAGTGCTCGTGCCGGACTTCAACGACCGCGATGAATCCCTGGATACCGTACTCACAGCCAATCCTCACATTTTCAACCACAATCTGGAAACGGTGCGGCGGTTGACACCAGCGGTGCGTTCGCGCGCGACTTACGACCGTTCACTGAGCGTTTTGTGCAAAGTGAAGGCGAGGCGAGGCGGTTCGATTTACACAAAATCCGGCTTGATGCTCGGTCTCGGCGAAACTGAAGAGGAAATTTTTACAGCGATGCGTGATTTGCGCGCGGTGAATTGCGACATGCTGACACTCGGCCAGTATTTGCAGCCGACGCTGAAGCATTTGCCGGTTGTTGAATTTGTCCGCCCGGAAAAATTTGCGGAATACAAGGTTCGCGCCGGGGAAATGGGTTTTGTCCACACCGCGAGCGGACCGGTGGTGCGGAGTTCCTATCACGCGGATGAATTTACGTTGCTGTCACCGGGCCGGGGAAAACGGATTGCTGTGAACGATGAGATAAATCACGACACAAAAGCACACAATTCCAATCGAGAAGCCGATGATGGTAATGATGGTTTTTAGTGTTTGGGCTCGCTCATGAACGCGGGCGGTGTTTTGCTTTTCACTGGACATGAAGGCGGCGAAATCTTTGTCAAGCGCATTGACGATGACTTCTTCGTCTTTGAGTTCCAGGGTGAACCATTCGCTTCCGGTCTGATTCCATTCTTCAGGCAGTCGCGCGAGGGTTTCGGCGGTTGACGGTTGAAAATTCCACCGCCTCCAGAAGGGCGAACGTTCCTGGGTCCAGATTCGGAAAACGCCGTGATGGGAGGCGATGGTCTGAATGCGTTCCCAAAACATCTGCCGTGCCTCGTCGGCGAAAGCAAAGTCAAAGAAACCTTCGCTGTGCAATCGCGCGTGTCGCCGGACAATTTGTATGCCAATTGCACCAAGAAGCTTGCCGTCGGCGGTTTCAGCGACCAGAAATTCAGTTGGCCGTTTTCCCAACTTCTTGGCGGGCAAAAGCATGGATTTCCACAGCACTTTGAGACTTTGAAGATCATCTGTCGTCGCGCGGCGGACGCGGATCTGCAACGGTTCTGTCACAAGCCGAACATTACTGCAACTGGAGCAAGAAGAAAAGCCCAGGAACGTTCGGAGCTCTTGGGCCGGCCAAATTTGGCAATGACGACAATACGGCCGTATTTTCCCACGCTGAACAGGCGTGTCGGTAAAATGGATGGCAACTTGCTTTTGAGCGGACTTGTGTCACTCTCATGCGAGACAGGATTTTTTCAACCATGAGCAATTCAAACACGCAACAACTTCTGAACGCGCTTGAATGGCGCTATGCGACAAAAGTCTTCGATCCAAATAAAAAAATCCCAATTGAAGTCTGGAAGACTTTGGAACGCGCGCTTGTGCTCTCGCCCAGTTCATACGGTTTGCAACCATACCGTTTCATTGTCCTGACCGATCCGGCCAAACGCGCCGAGTTGCTGCCGCATTCCTGGAATCAAAAACAGGTTGTGGACTGCTCACATTTGGTCGTGTTCACTGCGCGGACGAAAGTGACTGAAGCGGATGTGGATCACTTGATTCAACACACCAGTCAAGTTCGCAAAATTCCAGCCGGGTCGCTCAATGCTTATCGCGGCATGATGCTCGGCGATATTGTCAACGGCCCGCGCAGCAAGGTCGTTTTCGAATGGTCGGCGCGGCAAACCTACATCGCGCTCGGCAATCTGCTGACCTGCGCCGCCACTCTCGGCGTGGACGCCTGCCCGATGGAAGGTTTTGTGCCCGCCGAATATGACCGCCTGCTCGGCTTGAGCGACAGCGGTTACGCAACGGTGGCGCAGTGCGCGCTGGGCTATCGTTCGCCCGACGATAAATACTCAAAACTGCCCAAAGTTCGTTTTGATGCAAAAGAACTTGTGCAGCATATCTGAATCAACCGGCAAAAATCATGGTCAAAAAAATCTTTGCCCCCGGGAATGATTCCACACTCACCAGCTTCGGATTGCTCACGCTCCGACTTTGGCTGGGGTTGGCAATGTTTTTCAATCACGGTTTAGCCAAGCTCACTCATTTCAGCGACATGGCGTCGAAATTTCCCGACCCGCTGGGCATCGGACAGATGCCGGGTCTGGCCCTTGTAGTTTTCGCGGAAACTGCGGGCGCATTGTTGCTGGCTTTCGGCTTTTTGACGCGCTTTGCCGCGTTGATGTTGGTGATAGACCTCGGTGTTGCGTTTCTCATGGTTCACAAGGCGGTGAGTGGAGCGGGCGAACTGGCATTCATCTATTCAGCGGGTTACGCAGCACTTTTGATTGCAGGTGGAGGCCGCTTTTCAGCGGACAAGGCGCTATTTGGTAAAAAATAGGTCCCGTTTTTCGACTTCAAACTTGCCCGCCACAGTGCCCCCCTTGCTTCGCTGCGTTATTCTTCGAGTTCCCTTCAACTTTGGCACGGCATCTTCTGTATCCAGAGCTGTGAATACAACCGAAGAATTGAAGTTCGTTTGCCCGATGTGCCATCAGCATTTTGTGTACGATTCAGACGCGGCTGGGATGCAACTTGAGTGTCCAACCTGTTTTAGGACAATCGTTGTCCCAAAATCAAACAGAATGACGACCACGAAGCTGATTTTGCAGAGCAAGCAGACCAGAGTCAGACATAGCCGGCCTGCGGAACGCCTGCATCTGGCAAGGCTACAGCGGCTTGCTGGATTTGGGTAAATGCCGTAATCCTGCTTTTGTTGGTTATGATCTGAAAATGCGTTGGAAATACGTGTTTTCATGGGGAAAATTCAAATTAAGACACTACCGCCCTTTGGGCTTTGTTGACGTGCTTTTTGCGTAGGCGTGTGGCGCGCTTGGTTCGTGCGGACGCAGCAAGGATGCTTGCAAAGCTGAAATCGAAACCTGCGCGCAACCCCTGCTTGAAAATTGAAGCACCTTGTCAAAGTTGAATTTTGACAAGGCGAGACCTCGCCAAAATTTTTCCTCGAAAAATTTTGGCGGAGAGAGAGGGATTCGAACCCTCGATACCCTTTTGGAGTATGCACGCTTTCCAGGCGTGTGCCTTCAGCCACTCGGCCATCTCTCCGTCAGGGACAGCACTTTGGCCAAGAGCGCGATTGGGAACAATCTTTTTCAGCAGACACGAAAACGAATCACACGCTCAAAATCCCGCCCCGGCTCGCGTTGGTAACGAGCTTCCGGTAACGCGCCAACCATCCGCCCAAGTCGTGCTTCACCGGCTGCCAGGTCTTTTTCCGTTCGGCAAGCTCAGCTTCGGAAACAAGGATGTCCATCCGGCGATTCGGGAAATCAATGCGGATGCGATCTCCGGCTTTAAGCAAACCAATCGGACCGCCCTCGGCAGCTTCGGGTGAAACGTGGCCGATGCACGCGCCCGCCGTGCCGCCACTGAAACGGCCATCGGTGATGAGCGCGACTTTGTCGCCCAAGCCCATGCCGGCGATGTAGCTCGTCGGTGACAGCATTTCCTGCATGCCCGGACCGCCGCGCGGGCCTTCGTTGCGGATGATGATTACGTCGCCGGCTTTGACCTTGCCGGCGAGAATGCCGGCACAGGCGTCATCCTGGCCTTCGAAAATCACGCACGGACCTTCAAAAACGAAGCCCTGGCCGCAGCTTTTCTTGAACTCGTCGCTGATGCCGGCGGTTTTCACTACACTGCCTTCGGGTGCGAGCCGACCGTAGAGAATCGCGAGCCCGCCGTCGGGGGTGTAGGCGGTCGCCTTGGTGCGGAGGCAATCCTTCGCGTCGAACATGAACACCGAATCATACGGCATGAGGCCGCTGGGCTGAATTTTGGCGAGATGCTTCGGGTCGGTGTCGAACTCAGCTCGAGTGATGACCCAGTTTTTCACTTTCTTGGCGCGCACTATGGCGAATGGCGTCCGGGTGCCGCCCTTCTCGTAGCGCCAGAACAACAAGACCGGCAATTTGCGGAACTCGCCGAGTTCGGCCAGGATTAGCCCCTTTGATTCCTGAAGTTGTTGTTCAATGGCCGGACGAAGTTGTTCATGCCCTTTGAGAACAACGCCGCCGGGCATCTTCACCACCACTTTCCTGTCATACAAAGCCAGTTGCACCTCGATGTCATCGGCGTTCCACGCGGCAGCCTCGCGCCAGAACGTGATGGCCAGCGGATCGGCGGGGAAAAACATCATCGGCTTCGGCGCAAGGTTGCCGCTCGCGGTGCGGACGGTGGGGCCCATTTTGTCGTTCGGATCCACGACGATTGCCGAAGCGCCGGAGACGCGGGCGGCCTTCGCCCACGCAGTACATTTCTCGGAACGCACGTCCCACTCATCAATGTTCTCGCCAATGCTTTTGCCAGTGACGGTCTTGCAATTCAAGTTCAGCACGCCCATGCGTTTCAGTTCGCCGAGGATCGTGTGGATGCCGCCGGCGCGCTGCACGTCCTGCACGTGGTAATTCGAAGATGGCGAAACTTTGCACAGGCACGGAATGCGGCGTGAGATGTCGTCAATGCGCTTGATGTCGTACGGAATGCCGGCTTCGCGCGCGATGGCGAGGGTGTGAAGAACCGTGTTCGTCGAGCCGCCCATTGCGACGTCGAGCATGATGGAATTGTCGAAGGCCTCGAGCGTGGCGATGTCGCGCGGCTTCAGATCCGCCGCAACCAGTTTGATGATGGCGCGGGCGGCGCGTTCATAAAGCGCCTCACGCTCCTTGGAAACGGCAAGGATGGTGCCATTGCCGGGCAACGCCATGCCGAGCGCTTCGCAAAGGCAGTTCATCGAGTTTGCCGTGAACATGCCGGAACAGGAACCGCATGTCGGGCACGCGGTTCGTTCGAGCTTCTTCAACTGCTCTTCTGTGATTTTGCCGGCCTTGAGTTCGCCAACGCCCTTGAAAACGGAAATCAAGTCGGATTTTTCGGTGGCAGGCTGAAGATAAGACGCAAGATCGTCGTGCGTGGCCTTTTGTTCCGCGATACCCGCGGCCATCGGACCGCCGCTGACGAACACCGTCGGGATGTTGACGCGCATTGCCGCCATCAACATGCCGGGAACAATCTTGTCGCAGTTCGGAATGCAAATCATGCCATCGAAGCAATGCGCCTTGAGCATCGTCTCGACGCAGTCGGCGATGAGTTCGCGCGAGGGCAGCGAATACAACATGCCGCTGTGGCCCATGGCGATGCCGTCGTCCACGCCGATGGTGTTGAAAATGAACGGCACGCCGCCCGCCTCGCGGACGAGACGTTTGACGAGGGCGCCGACCTCGTTCAGGTGGGCGTGGCCGGGGATGCAGTCGGTATAGCTGTTACAGATGGCGATGAACGGCTTGTCCCAGTCGGCTTCGGATTCGATGGAACCGGTGGCGCGAAGCAACGAACGGTGCGGCGCGCGTTCAAAACCTTTCTTGATGATGTCGGAGCGCATGGCGATTTACGATTTCAATTACCGGCTCGTAATGTAGCCGCTCAAGGACAGTGTGTCACGCAATTGCAAACTTGACAAAAAATGGGGCTTGCCCTTGCCAATAAAGGAATTAACCTCAAATCACAACATGAAAGTGCAACCAATGGGTTCAAACTGCAAAATAGAGGTGCTATGATGCAAGATGTACCTGACCCCTTCGCTTCCCCAAAGATACCATCTTCGACAACCTCAACCAGAGAATGCGAATGGTGTGCCGAATCCATCCCCGAGAAAGCATTAAAATGTCCTCATTGTACGAAGTGGCGGAAAGACATCGCCGAAGACCGAAAAAAGTTCTTCACTCATGCGACGGGTTCTGTCGTGTTGTGTGTTCTTAGTGCTATATTCTTCATAGGGGTTTGGGGGGACTCATCGGATCAGTCGTTCATGCGGAGCAGGCAGTTCGCGGATTTGGGAGAATGGCATGAAAGAATAGTCACGGGAGGGAAATTTATTGAGCTAGGAGCACCCACGGGGGAGAATATGCGTAAACTAATGGAGAGTCGAGAAGCCTTTGGCCATCCAGAAGTTCGTTATGAGTTCTCCGTGATGAAGTTCCTGTCCAGTCCTTGGGGATGGACTGTAATCGCGTGTGTAATTGCAGCAGTGTGGGGCGGCGTCTTAGCTCGTCGTGCCAGAAATAGCCTCGAACGAAAAACTGGATCGCTTTGGCGCGTATGATTCTGTCGGCAGGTTATTTTCATAGAAAATGGGGCTTGCCCCTGCCCAACAAAGGAATTAATCTCAAATCACACTATGAAAGTGCAACCAATAGCACTTGTTCTCCTGACGATACTATTCTTGTTTGTACCGTCGGTCGGTTTGGCGCAGGCAGTCGCCCCGGGTGGACCTTCTCTTGGCGATCAATTAGCGAAGGAAAGGCTCAAGAAAGCGATTGTTGGGGGGCTAGGAGCTGGTGGTATATGCCTGGTAATTTTTCTAATGGCTCGTGGGCTACAGCAACCACGTAAGGTGCCAAAGGAACGTCAATGTCCTTGGTGCGGCGGTTTGTTGGCAGGCACGTTTGAGAAGTGCCGAAAGTGTGGTTCTCCCGTGGCGTGGGTCAACGGGCTACCACGTAAAGGGCAGTAAGCATTTTTCGTTTGGCGTCGGAAGGGTGGATCATACCCCGTTTCCAATTTGAGGAGCGCGGCCCCGCAATGCGGGACCGCTTCACCGTACGCATCGGAACACGCGCCTGACCACGTTTCGCGCAAGCGAACAATGCGAATTGGGGCATCCATCTAGTGGCGGGCTTGGGAAGCCAATTCTTCCCTGTCTCCCGCCCTCGCCCGTTGAAGCGACCTGAAGGTCGCGCTCCTTCAAGTTGGATACTCGCCGGTGATATACTGCGTCATCTGGTCAATCGTCGCGCTTTGGGTGGAGATGATCCAGTTCACCAAGTCGCCGATGGAAACCAAGCCGACGACTTTTTCGCCTTCCACCACCGGCAGATGCCTCACGCGGTGGTCGGTCATCAGCTTCATGCATTCCTCGATGGAATGATTCAGTCCGACGGAAATGACCTCACCGGAAATAATCTCCCGCACGCGGGTTTCCTTGGACGATTTCCCCTGCAAGGCGATTTTGCGCGTGTAATCGCGCTCCGAAAAAACTCCCGCCAGTTTCCCGCCCGACATGACGAGCAACGCGCCGATGTTTTTGTCCGCCATGAGTTTGATGGCTTTGAAAACGGTGGCTTCCGGCGCTATGGAGTAAACAGTAGAGCCTTTGTGACGCAACACCGCACTGACTGTGCCGCTGGATTTCATAGGTTTGATGCCTTTATCGGCCATTTTTGCCTGCAATTCAAGCGTTTTTTTTCGACTGGAATAAAACAAGAACCGCGACAGCCACACATGCCCAACCAAACCAATCACCGTGGCGATTGTAAAACGTCGCCGTGCGATTTTCGGCGGACTGTGACAGTGGCAATTCAATCGTCATGGAACCGACGCCGTAAACACTGCCGGCCTTGTCCTTGAAAATTTCCCGGACACGGCCACCGGAATCAATCCAGCATGTCAGGCCGTTGTTGGCACAGCGGACGAGCGACACGCCGTTTTCGACCGCGCGAAAAACCGCGTTCGCCATGTGCTGCCATTGCTCCGCGCTGCGGCCGAACCAACCGTCGTTTGTCAAATTCACCAAAAAATCCGCGTCATCACGGACGCATTTCCGCGCGAGCTGCGGGAAAACATCCTCGAAACAAATGAGCGGCGCCGCCTTGACCTTCAGATCGCTCAACTCAAACGTCACTGGCTTGTCACCGGGCGTAAAACTGCCGGTGATGGGCGTGAGATATTTGACGAACGGCAGCCAGTGCACGAGTGGAATATATTCGCCGAATATGGCCAGCTTTTGTTTGTGATAAATGCCTGCGCAGTTTCCGTTTGGATCAAACAAAAACGCGGCGTTGAAATCATCGTAGTCGTCCTTGTTCTTCGCGTCTGGCCGCCAGACGGCATCATCAGCATTGAAAATCAACCAGATATGGTGCGCCCGGACCAGATTTGTGATGGCGATAAAACTTGTCCTGTCAAATTCCGGCACGGCAGATTCCGGCCATATCAGCAAATCGGTCTTGTTCTGCAGCGCATTTTCTGAAAGCACGAGAAGTTGCTGGAAACGGTTGCTGTTCGCACTCGGATCCCAAATCAGCGTTTGCGGGATACTTGGCTGAACCAAAGTGATGTGGAGCGTTGAAGTTGGTGAATTTTGATCGCGTAACCGCACGCTTCCAAAAGCGAAAATGGCGGTGATGACGAACAATGGCAGAATAAAGTCAGCCTGCCATGCGAATCGCATTGTCGGTCGGCGAAAGATCGTTTTCACAGCCGACAACAGCGACAACGAAACCCACACAACCAAAAACGAAACGCCATATACGCCTGTGACTGAAGCGAGCTGGATAAGCGGCGTCAGTTGGAATTGCGAAACGCCGATTAAATTCCACGGAAAACCGCCAAACAACCGCGAGCGCGTCATTTCAAGCGCGACCCAAACCGCAGCGCCGGCGAGCGCCCATAGTGTGCGCCGGCTCCACGATTCGAAACTTGAAATTCGCAATTCGAAGTTCGACATCAGCCAGACCCAAACTGCGGGATAAAGCGCAACATACGCGCCCAATGAAACCCAGCCAAGAATCGGGAGGCCGGTCACTGGCATCAGCAACAGCCAGTAAAGTGACGACAGAAAGTATGTCAGTCCTGCAGCGTAACCGATGCGAAAGGCGTCACCGCGGCTTTTGCCTTGCGCGATGGCGAGCATCAACCCCGGCGCAATCCAGGCAAAGCCGGCCATGCCGATTTTCGGGAATGCCACGGTCAGCAAAAGTCCCGCACCAATTGCAGCGAGATAACCGCTGCGCAGGAAAAGTTCGTCAAAAAAACTTGTCAGCGTGGCAAATGCCGGATAACCGACATTGAAAGTGGGACCAAGCCTTGCGCATTTGGACGCCCGGTTTGCAAGCAGACGGCTTGCGTTGACGACGATGGCTTCGCGCGCACCGCGCCAGACGGCGAGGTCGGCGAAAGAATTTCCGGCATAGTCGAAACCACGTTCGCCAAACTTTTCCGTGAGCACCTTGAGTTTATTTTTACCGCGAAGGTTGGTCTTGCCGTCGCTGGCGAACACTTCGTCAAAAAGGCCGATATGATTGGCCACAAGCACTGCACCTTTTTGGTCAAAGGCTGTGGCTAGAACTAATTTTCGCCCGGCCTTATTTTGTTCACGCAGAAATGCGAGAAATGGCTTGTTGTAAGGCAGGGTTGCCGGATCAATCGAGACGCGTTTGGCAAGTTGCTGCTTCAAAAAGGCACGGCCGCGCATCCACCAAAAAAGAATCAGCAGGAGCCGGAGTGGATTCCGCCTGAGCAGCCGCGCAATGGATTCCCAAACCAAATCCGTCTTGATGAGCGTGCCGTCCAAGTCCACGCACAGCGGGATTTGAGTTTCGCGTGGCGAATCGGTTGGTGGCGGCATGGGTTTTGATTAGCTGTTGAGCGCGTATTTCAGCAAGTTTTTTCGCGCCTGACATAGCTAATCTTGGCGTTTCAGCACAGGTGGCTTCGGTGAATTATTGACAAACGCGTCGGTTGCAAGGATGTTACGCGCCGTTGACTACAGCCTCGGTAGCTCAATTGGCAGAGCAGTTGACTCTTAATCAATTGGTTCCAGGTTCAAGTCCTGGCCGGGGCACCAATCTTAGCTTCAAAGATTTACGCAAAAATATGTTGAAAAATAAAGGGTTTAAGCGTATAAGAGCGACATGAACACATCACATTCACCGGCAGTCACCGGCAGCCGCACTACGAGTTTTCAAGCACCAAAACCGACCCACACACACCGTTCAAAAACATTCCTCTGGAAGCGCGCCACCCACCAGATCTTCACGCGCAGCCTGGCGGCAGACGCAAATTGGTACTTCCAGTTCGAGAGCAGTGGCTCGCGCATCAAACAAAGTTTGCTCACCACTGACAGCCTCGTGGCCATCGAGCGCGCCAAACTTCTCCTCGAAGTCGAGGAACGGAAACTCACGGCCAAAATGCGCGCGGTGCTCGACGGCGGCAAAGTGACCGGTGCCGCAACTGCCGGTTGCTCGCGCATCGAGGACATCCTCGCCTGGCTGGCCAAGCGCCCGCGGCCGTGCACGAGGGAAGCCGGCGTGTTGCGGCTGGTATTGCGGAAACTGTTCGCAACGCCAGAGAAACTCACCACCGAAGTCTTTTCAGCCGACCTGCCGCGACGGTGGAAGCTGATGCACGAGGAGCAATGCAGAGGCAAAACGCAGAACGATGCCAACCGCATCATGCGCTCGGCCAACAGCATTCTCCACCAGGCCAAAACAGTCTTCAGCGTTGAACGCCTCGCCGACATGCGCGCGGCAGGGTTCGTGTTCCCGGACATGAACATCTTCTTCAACGAGGTCAAGGCGCGCCGGTTCAAGCGCCTGCCAAAGAAAACTTACGTGCCCGTCTCGCACGCCATCGTCGCCCGCACGCTGGACGGTTGGAAAAATCTCCCGCGAAATGAGTTTCTGGCGGTGGGGCTGATGCTCTCGTGCGGCTTGCGCAAGAGCCAGGTCGCACAGGTCCGATGGGATTGGTTCGGGGTGGAGGAACACCGGCCCGTCCTCACCGGCGCCGCCGACGTGAAGAACCGCAAAGGCCGCGTCCACGTGTTTCCCATCAACCCGTTCTGGCGTGTGCTGCTGCGCCGCGTGAAGGCGGAGAACTGGACCGGCGCCGGCGAAGACTACGTGCTTGACGGTACACCGACCGAACGTTGCGAGAAAGTGTTCAGGCGCATTGCAAAGTGGATGCGCGGACTGGGCTGGCAGATGCAGAAAACCAACCATGCTTTCCGTGATTACGCCGGCAGTTTGGTGGCCATGAAATACGGGCTTGAAGCGGCCAAGGAATTTCTCGATCACGCCAGTGTGACGACCACCGAGACACATTACAGTTCGTTCATCAGGAGCCACGCCACGCGCGGCCGCTCCTACATCACATGGGCATGAAATGCTTGGACGAAGATTAGCCCACCGCCATCCTGTAAATCTGCTGGCTTATGCCTTCGATGGCCGATGCCAAATGCGCTGGCCGTCTTTATACACTTCCCGAACGCGGTGAAACGGCACGCGATGAATCCGCCCCTTCCCATCCACAAGCCGGAACGCTTGCGGATCTTCGCGGGGAAAATTCACCTCTGCAAACGGAACCACGATGATCCGTTCCTCAACCCGGTCAAAGTAGCCCAGCTCGAAGTTCCCGTGCGCAAACTCCGTATCCCAGCGGATGCGATTCAGCAGTTCGTGAATGGGCATTGTGCGCATGATCACCACCGCCGTCCCAGAAACCATTCATCCGATTCAAGATCGTGTTTCAGCAGATACTCATGTCCGTCTGCGCCCCGCACTTTGAAATAATCGGCGCGAGGCCATTCCGGTTTGCTCTCAACCTGATGCCAACGGTCGAGAACTTCTTCCACCTCGACGGGCTGTTCTTCCCGGAAAAAGCGACGCGGCGTCTCGTCGGCCTTGGTCCCGGCGTAACATTCGACCTGGATTGGGATGAGCTTCATCTTCGGGTGTTCCGGCAACGCTTCGCACCCGCCATACGCTTGCGGGGCACACTCAGAGTTTGTAGCCAATCTGGCGCAGGAATTTCTTTCGCCATTCGATGTCCGCCTCGCCCTCAACGCCCTTGGGCGGGACACCGTCCACGACACCCACAATGCCGCGCCCCTGATTGGTTTCAGCGACGAGCACTTGGGCCGGATTGGCTGTGGCGCAAAAAATCCAGCAGACCTCCGGCACCATCTTGACCGCATTCAGCACATTGATGGGATAAAAGCCTTCACCGAGGAAGAGAATGAAACTGTGCCCGGCGCCAATGGCCAGGGCGTTCTTTTTGGCCAGTTCAATCATGGCCGGGTCGGTCCCGGTGCAGCGCACCAGGCATTTGCCGGACGACTCGCAAAATGCCAGTCCGAACTTGATGCCGGGCACGGTGTTCACCAGTGCTTCGTGGATGTCCTCCACCGACTTGATGAAATGCGTCTGGCCGAGGATGAAGTTGACAGATTCGGGCTTCTCGATTTGGACCGCAGTGAATTTGGGTTCCATAGCAATTGCAGGGTTGCTTCATTTGGGCGTCCGGTCAAGCCGGTTTCGCTTGCACAACATCGCTTTCCGTTCTCCGTCCTCCGGCTTCTTTATTCACCTTTCATCCTTTCTTCCACCTTGCTTAAACTCCGCCCCGGCTTACGATGCTGTTGAATCTGCATAGCTTATGGGAAACAGTCAGAATAAATCAAAAAACAAGCGCTCCAACCCCGGCATTAACTGACATGGCCAACGTATCTACAACGCTTCCCATCGGCCAGCAAGTGTCCCTGCCGGGACACTTCGACGTACCGGTTGTTCTGGAAGCAGCGCGCCCGCTCGCTAAGGGTTTCGAATGTCGTGTTCGCTTGCCGGATGGCACGCTCGAAGAAGCAGTGATTTCGTCAGAAGAGGCGGCGACACTCGCGGGCACAGCCCCAACTCCCGAAGCCAAGACGCCTCTCGCCAACCCAGACCAGCTTCGCCTTTTGGTCGAGTCCGCCCGCATCCGTCTCGCCTACGCCCACGACCGCCAGTTCGCCGTCAGTCTGTCTGGCATCCGCACCCTGCCGCACCAAATTGAGGCGGTTTATATCAAGATGCTGCCGCAGCCCCGGCTCCGCTTCCTGCTTGCGGACGACCCCGGCGCGGGCAAGACCATCATGGCCGGCCTGCTCATTAAGGAGATGAAACTGCGTGAGGCCATTGACCGTATCCTCATTCTGTGTCCCGCAGCGCTGACGATCCAGTGGCAGGACGAAATGCTCCGCTGGTTCGGTGAGTCGTTTGAACCGATTGACTCCGCCCGCGACAAGCAAAGCCTCGTCAACCCGTGGGCAAAGGAGAACCAGATTGTCGCCTCGCTGGACTATGCCAAGCAGGATGAAGTCCGCGAGCGCGTCTGGCAGCAGCGGTGGGACCTCGTTATCATTGACGAAGCCCACAAGTGCAGCGCCTATACCAAACGCTCCGCTGGGCGTGGCGACGAAGCCGAGAAAACCAAACGCTACCAACTGGCCGAGCAGCTTACCGCGCAAGCCAACCATGTCCTGCTGCTGACAGCAACGCCGCATCACGGCGATGATGACCGCTTTGCCCACTTCGTCCGTCTGATTGACCCCGACCTGTTTCCCGAGCCGCATCGCATGGCGGCGAAGGCGGGGGAAATCCGGCGGGAGATTCTTCAGCTTGGGCCGGACTGTCCGTGGGCATTACGCCGGCTCAAGGAAGACCTGCGGGACGTGAACGGGCGGCGACTATTCCCCGACCGGCACTCGCACAGCATCGCTTTCAAGCTGAACCACGACGAGTACGATCTGTATAAGACGGTTTCCGCCTACATCAACGAGTTCATGCCTCAAGCCAGTGGTCGCCGGAAGGCGAGCGTTGCCCTGGCGCGCACCGTCTTGCAACGCCGTCTCGCCAGTTCCACCACCGCCATCTTCGAGTCGCTGAAGCGCCGTCTAGCCAAGCAAGGCAATCTGCTGGAGGAACTCGAATCGCTCCCGCCTGCCCAACGCTCCCGCCGACTGGCTCAATTCCAAGGCCACATCGTGGACGATGCGGAGCAGGATGAGGACGACCTCGACGAATCCCAGCGTGACCAACTCTCGGACGAGTTCACCACCGCCGCTGAGTTGGACCAGTTGCGGATTGAGATCGCCGCACTGAAGGAACTGGTTGCTCAAGCTGGCCGGGTACGAGACCGAGCTGATCAGGGCGGCGATTCTAAGTTGACGGCACTGCGAGAATGTCTGACGCGAGCCGAGTTCAATGAACTAAAGGACGCGCGTGGCCGGTTGCTCATCTTCACCGAGCACCGCGACACACTGAACCAACTCCGGCAGCACCTTGAAAAATGGGGATTCACAGTTTGCGAAATTCACGGCGGAATGAATCCACACGAACGCAAACGCGCTCAAGACCAGTTCCGCACGTCCTGTCAGATTTGCGTGGCGACAGAGGCCGCCGGTGAGGGCATCAATCTCCAGTTCTGCCGGTTGATGATCAATTACGACCTGCCTTGGAATCCCACGCGGCTGGAACAACGCCTCGGTCGCATCCATCGTATCGGGCAGGAACGCGATGTGCACGCCTTCAACTTCATCGCCGCTGAGTCCGAAGATGGTCAGCCTGTGATCGAAGGGCGCATCCTTCAGCGGTTATTGGAAAAACTCGAACAAGTGCGCGCCGTGCTGGCTGACCGGGTGTTTGATGTCGTCGGCGAGGTGCTCTCGCTGAACGAGATCAACCTCCCCGAAATGATGCGTGATGCCGCCAATGACCCGCGCCGTCTGGGAGAATATCTCGACCGCATTGCCCGTGTTGACCCGCAGTTGTTGCTGAAATACGAGCAGGCCACCGGCGTCGCGCTTGCCCGAGCCAGTGTAGATTTCTCCGCGTTTCAGACCGCCAATGTCGAGGCGGAAGAACGTCGCCTGATGCCCAAGTACGTCGAGGACCAGTTCCTTAAGGCCAGCGACGAGGTCGGCTTGCGCGTCGAAGCCCGTGCGGATGGGCTGTGGCGCGTCGAACACGTGCTCGCCGACCTGCGGTCCGACCGGCTCGCCAGCGTCCGCCACATCGGCAAACCCGTGCCGGAATACCTCAAAGTCACCTTCCGCAAGACCGACCTGGAAAAGCTGGAACACGGCAATGCCGAACTGGTTGGCCCCGGCCACCCGTTGTACGCCGCCGTGGACGAACGCCTCAACGAGAAACTTGCTCCGTTGCTGGGTGGCGTATCTGTCTTCGTTGACCGCAACGCCCTGTCGCCTTACCGGCTGCACTTCTTCGAGATCAGCATCCGCGGCCAGAACTCCAAGGGTGAAATCGTGACGCTTTTTGGTGAGGTTGTTGCAGTGCGTGAGGAGTTATCCGAAAGCACCTCTGAGAAATTCGCTGTGGTGTCTGCCGATTGCCTGCTCGATCTGCCCGCGCATCCGCAACCGCCGGCTAGTCTGCCCCAGTTCGATACCAAGCCCGCTGAGGATTTCCTCAAGGGTACGCAACAGACGGAGCGACGCCAACACTGTCAGGAAGAGCGACAGCGCTTTATCAAGGTGTGCCGTGAGTATCTGGCCAAGTCTTTCCAAGCCCGGCAACGCGCCGCCCAAGACCGTGTCATGGCGCTGCGCCAACGGGAACAGCTCGGCGCGTCGGAGGTGGCACTCGCCCGGCAACGTGCGGAGAACGAGTTGCATGACTTGGACCGCAGCCACAAGGAACGGCTCGCCTCGCTGGATCGTCTGTCCATCGCCCGGCACGGCCCGGTGCGGCATCTGGCCAGCGCCATTGTCGTTCCCACTGCCGAGGCGGGCGAATTGCCGGCTGCCGTCCCGACCACTTGGGATGAACTCGACCCAGCCACCAAGCGCAAGATTGAACTCGCCGCCGAGGAAGTCGTGATTACCCATGAGACCGGGCGCGGCTGGGAATGCACCCGCGTTGGCCATGAGAAAATCGGCTTTGATATTCGCAGTCAGGGGCCGGCCGACCCGCAAACCGGCTATCGCGACCCGGTCACCGGCATCCGCCGCATCGAGGTCAAGGGCCGCAAACGCGGGCAGCCGATTCGGCTGACGTGGAATGAGTGGAACAAAGCACAGCAACTCGGTGACTCGTATTGGCTGTACGTCATCTGGAATCCGTTGGAGAATCCCGAACCAATACCTTTGATGATCCAAAACCCGGCCAAACACCTCGAACACGCCGCCAAACCAGTCGTAGCAGCGCGGTACTACGACATTCCGGCAAGCGCTGTCGAGGGTGCTGCCGAAAAACAAAAGAACATGCTATGAACAGACTGGCATTATCTGCAGATCTTCAAGCTGAACTGATCGGGAAAATGGGCTCAGGTGCCAAGCTTTGCGACCTGCTCACGTTTATCGTCGAAAAGATAGCCTCGCATGATGTTCTGCGGGCAAGCGCGTGCTCAATTTACTTGATAGACCCAAGCGGAAGGCGCGCAACGCAACAGGCAGGCACGGGATACCAACGAGCCTTTGTAGGCAAGGCGACTTTTCCCATATTGAACGCCAGCGAGGTCAGCGCTCACCCGCGCCCACAGGACAAGATTGGCATCACTGCCTGGATTCTCTCGACCGGGAAGCCATTTCTTGCTGAGACGCCAGAGGATCTTCGTGCCCATCCACATCATACTGGCAAGCATGACGTAGACCAACTGCAGGGTCAGGAATTCCGTGTTGGGACACTCCTGGGCGTTCCTATACGCGACTTGCGCGGCGAAGTCGCGGGGTTGATCAAGGCTGAGCGATGTAAGCCATGTACACCATTTTCGCTTAGCGACGAGGTCCTTCTTGAAACAGCCGCGAGAATCGCAAGCAAATGCCTTGTCAAAACCAAGATGGTGGAGGATAGCAGCACGGACCAAGCGACCTTCGCCTGGGCAGCAGAGGTTGTGGATGAGGCGGCAGCCAGTGAACCGGAGTTGGACACATTTCTGGACGCCGTAGTCCAAGTGTCTGCGCGGGCAATGGGGGCGGATTCCTGCGGGATATACCTTATTGACAAGAGCAAGAAGACACTAACACAGCGAGCCGGGGTTGGGTCCCAAGAACCTCGCTTCGTAATCCGTTCATACCAATTGCCTTCCCAACGGCAACTGCGGAGCACCGAAAAGAAGGTTGGCCTTACAGCGTGGATAGCTGCTACGGGTAGTGCGTACCACGCCAGTAACTCTAGGCAACTTCATAAGCACCACCACCATCGCGGGGTATACGATCGCTGGAACTTCCCAAAGGCAGAGAAGACCAAGTGTGGGGCCTTCTACGGTGTACCGCTGCGCGTCGGCACGAAAGTAATTGGCGTCCTGAAGGTAGAAAACATCTGTCCGCGAACAAAGCCGGATCCCCGAGATTTTTCGTCAGAACGCCGGCGTCACTTCGATCTGCTCGCACAGGAAGTCGCCCTGGCAATTCAAAGTCTGCAAGACCCACTTCGCAGTCCCTATCGAGTGATTCTTGAAGCCCAGCCAACTATCTCGCAGATTCTCCGCGGGGGATTGGATCTTCGGGACTTGGTTAAGTGCGTGGTCACGCAGACTGCAAAGTTGCTGAACGCGCGGGCCTGTGCCCTGTTTCTCCGGGACGGTAATAAACTTATCCAACCACGTTGGGCGGCGGTCGGCTGGGCTGCAAAAGGGCCTGCGGTGCGAGAATACGACTTGGTACCCCCTGACCAGATTAAAGACCACCCCAGCAAGAATCAGAAGGTAGGCCTTACTGTCTGGATCGCCGTCAAGCGTGAGCCGTTCGCGGCGAAAAGCAACCTCGAACTCCAAATGCATCCACATCATAAGGGGACGTTCGACAAACTCAACTTCGAGCCCGGACAGCGGTGCGAGTCTTTCATGGGCACGCCACTTGTCGTCGGAGACGAACTGGTCGGTGTTCTCAAGGTGGAAACAAAGATGAAGCAGGGAGCACACGAGGAATTCACTTATTTCACTGAACAAGACACGTTAGTGTTCAATATCATTGCGAGCAGCGCAGCCAACGCCATCCACTATATCCAGTTCGAGAAGTCTCGGAAACAGAGGGAACTTGAGGCTGCCGCTTCGATGTACAGACTCACTCTCCTTGCGTTCGCCCACCGCGGTCGTGGAGAGCTGAGTCTCACGAAGAAAATGCTCGAAGAGGAAGGGACGATGATCGCCAAGTTGCCGTATCGGCACGCACAATTATCGCCCGAGGAACGACGGAGACTCTATCGCTTGATCACCGATACAGAAACTTCAATTGACGTGCTCAATGACCTCTATTCGCAATACGAAAAATGGTTTGGAGAAGGTGACAAGAGAACCTTCTTCAGGTTAGGAGAAGCTGTGCTCTGGGCGATTGAGGATCTGAAGAAGGATCGGCGGGACGGACGGCCCAGAATCCCTGTGAAACTGAATATTCCTGATGACCTGCCCCCCATATGGGGACGCAGATCTATCATCCAATACGTGATTCATGAACTCCTGCGAAATGCCAGGCGGCACGCGAAATCCCGCATCACGGTTCAAGCAACGAAGGAATCTCCCAACAGCCTTCGGTTGGTTATTGCAAACGATGGGCCTGGGATTACACCAGACCTTCGAAATGCATTCGAGGAAGGGATGCTCATGCGGAAAGAGAATGTAACTGAAGGAGGCCTTGGCCTGCTGCTCTCCAAGCAATTCGTCAAGGGCGAGCATGGCGAACTTTCCATCTCGGCGTCTAATGGAATCAGCCTGCGTGGCGCTTGCTTCGCAGTTGTGCTCCCAACCAAAGATATGCAGCATTCAAAAGAATCAGAGGCCTAAAATGCACCCAATCCATGTTCTAATTGTCGATGATAAACGAAGGCACCTGGACCAGATCGCTCAACAGGCTAAACAAACTGTCGCAAGACATGGTCTCACAAATGCGGTGTGGCACACAGCCAGCACACTCAAAAAGGCTCTACACATCGTGAGATCACAACCCGTCAATGTGGCACTGATCGATCTGTCGCTGAATCCCGACAATGCTCACGATTTTTCGGGCGTCAAGATCGCTATCGAGCTAAAACGAAGGAATCCTTACGCGGAAACCGTATTGGTGACAGCACACATGCGGGAAGCCACAGTGGAACAGGTTGATTTGAGCGCGTTCGAAGGACGTGTCGTCGAGAAGAGCGGTGATTACCTGACCAGAACATTGCCAAAGATGCTTTCGCGGTGCGTGTGGAAGCATGTCGGTCTGTTCAACCGCGATCAGTTCTGTAGACACGAGCGAATGCGTTCAAATAAAATGTGGGTGCTCGGTCTCAATACCAAAGCAACGGGATTGCAGTACTATCGCGCTCCGATTCCCACCATGCCCGACGACGCCATCCTCCTCCAGACGGTGTCACTGGGCGTATGCGGCACCGACATCGAGTCGTTCGGTGGCGACTCTGTTGCACCCTACGACTTGGTCGAGTTTCACGAGGCTGTTGGCCGTGTTGTTTGGACGGGGAGCAATGTTGAGACTACAAAGTATGAGGTCGGAGACTTGGTGGTTCCCATTGTGAGAAGATGTCAAACTTGGAGACCCCCAGTATCACGGACGGGTATAGATGCGTGCGATTTCTCCTTCGATGACTGCCGCCTCGCATCTCGATGTGAAAGTTACCGACGGCCGGATGCGTGTCCGAGAGGTGAGTTCCCGATATCCTACCAAGGCGAGGAAGTAGGCTATCGAAGTCGCGGAACGGGGCGATGTCACGGCTTCGGGTCCGAGTTTTTCGTGGATACCCCCGATTGGCTTGTTCGAGTCCTTCCGAAGGACGCCATCCGCCGCTACCCACTAAATTACCTGAAACGACTTATTCTAGTCGAACCGCTTTCCGTTGTGTGGAAGATGAAGCGGGAGGTGGAGCGTGTGCGACGCATTCGACCCTTTGAAGACAGGATGCTCACGCTTGGAATGGGGCCTATTGGCTATCTGGCGACCATTTTGATGCAAACTATGAATCCGGGACTGCGATGCGTGGCGGTGGACCGTATGGCGAGCCAACGTCCTTGGATCCAAAATTTGGAGACCGATTTCGTTCCGAAGATCCAATACCATTGTATGAAGCATGACGAAACCTGGCACAGCGCCTTGGCGGGCCAGAAGTTTGATTTAATTGTTGAAGCCACGGGCGCGCCGCAGAAGTTAATCGGATCGGCGATTGATGCCCTTGCGCCCAACGGGGTACTCGTCCTCCTGAGCGTGGTTGGCAAAGAAGGCGACAGTCGTGTAGATATCGAGCCCGCTGACATTGAGAGAATAGTCAAAAAGAACGGAATTATTGTCGGTTCAGTCAACGAGTCCCGTTTTGACTTTGAGAATGCAGTGCGATTCTTGGAAGCCTTCCACTCCAAGAACAGCTCCCCTCTTGATAAACTGATGACGCGATTCAAGATTGATAGCAAAGTAGTTGCTCGTGTCACGGCGGTGAAGGACCACCGGCATGATTGGGCAAAGCGACGTGCTGCGCCGAAACTTGTTCTCGACGCACTGGACAAGGTGACGGGGAACAGTAATCGCACCGTTCTCGATGTACTCGCGGGTCCCGATTTATCTGGGGGTGAAGAAATGATCTAAAAAGCAGTGGAAAGTGAATACGTGTGTCAAATGCGGCATTGTGCGACGGATCCCAAATCAGGGGCCGCCGACAAACAAACAGCTTTGAACCTGTGAACGGTGACAAACGGCTCATCGAAGATTACCTGCCGATTCAGGCCATCAGTGTCCAATTAGCTCGCGATCAATATACGCATGGATGCATCATTAGGGTCCAGATATGAATGAGCGACCGAAAATTGCAGCTGATGTTCGGCGAAAGATTCTGTTTGAAGCCAGGCACCGCTGTGCAGTCTGCGGCACGCCTTGTCCCTTGGAAAAAGCGCACATCGTGGCTTGGAGCAAGTCAAAGGACCATGGCGCGAAGAATCTGATTTGTCTCTGTGCCAACTGTCACGAGCGAGCTGATAACGAGAACTGGGGGAAAGCAGTGCTCTTGGAGTACAAGCGTTGACCTTGGGTTGTCCGTCAGTACGGTAACACTCCTGTTCAAACGGTTGAGCCGAAGTCGCAAATCGAGATACGGATTGATATGCCTTTGACGGAGTTCGATGAAAACACGACACGATGGCTCCAGTTTGCTTTGGCAGCTTTCCTCGATGTTTCACCGGATAGTGTAAAGGTGGGTGAGGCTAGGGTAGGCAGCGTGATCGTGAGGGTGATGCTGCCAACCAAGAATCAAGCCACGTTATTATCCGCCTTCAAGGACCGAGATTCAAAATTGTTGGAATTTTTGACCCCTTTACAAGTCCTTGACATGCGCTCTGTGGGTTCAACTCGTCCGGTTATTCACACGCATGACAAGTTGAGAATCGCGTGCATTGGGTTCAGTTGGTTGTCAGCTGGTCCAGTATTTGAACAAGCTAGAGAATTAACACAACAGCAATTCGGGCATCGCGTTGCCATCGAGCCTTTTGACGAACGCAGGATCGAGGAATACCTAGGCGTGCTCATTTCGGCTGAACTAGAACTAGAAATAACCACTCGTTCTCAATTTTTCAAACTTGTGGATATCCGGAAAAAATCCTTCCTGGAGGCGGCAAAGACTGTCGCTCAAGCGATCCACAGACTTTGCACTGAGAGGTCTCAAATGAAAGCAAGAGATGAGCGATGTGTAAGATGATAACCGACGACCGACGATTGGTTGAAGACTACCTGTTCATCGTGGCGATTTCGGCGGAGGCGTCGCGGGAGAAATCGGTGCGGAAAGGGCACATCTCGACCCTGCACCTATGGTGGGCGCGGCGACCGTTCGTGGCTTGCCGAGAGGAGGCCTCATGATTTTCGGCAGGGCCAGAAGAATACTGAAAGCAATTGCCAACGAACTAAGACCTGGTGCGGAAGCGCAGACGTCTGAAACTAAACACGGTTCAAACCGACCGAAGGAGGAATCAATGACACTTGATACAATTTTCTACGAAACGCTTGCCAAGAAGTACGCCGACGCGACAAAAGGCGATGCAGCATGGCAGGAGGAAAATGGAAAGGTACGCGGTGTGCTTACATGTCTCGCCGAATCACTGAGTCCAAGATATAAAATCGAGACTCCAATCAATATCGGTGGCACTGCCATCGTCCTCAAAATCCAAGACTGCAATCTCGGAATCCCCCGTGCGCTCAAATTCCCACGACCTCTCCAAGGCAAGGAGATCCTGCTCAAGCGTATTATTGAAAGCGAGATAGCGCGCCTCACCGAATGCACCCATCCAAACATCGTGTCGGTCTACGACAAAGGCGAGGTGGTTTCTCAAGAACACACATGGCCGTATTATGTCATGGAATATCTCGAAGGTGCGTGTGACGCCAAAGAATGGATCGAAAAGAATAAACCTGATTTTCATGGCCTGATCAGCCTGCTTCAGCAAACTGCAGATGGCCTTACCTTTCTCTACACCCGCGGCACTGTTCACTGCGACATTAAGCTCGAGAACATTCTCGTGCTACCCAATGGTCAGGCAAAAATATCAGACTTAGGCTCTGCACGTTTACTTGATCCCAAGAATGACAAGGAGACTATTCTAACCTGTACGAGGGATTTCGCACATCCACGGCTCCGCGGAATGCTCACCAGTACTGTGCACGCAGATCCAAACCGAGTCAGCGGACCAATACCGCGATCCATACTGGACCCCATCTTTGACCTTTACGCACTCGGCCTAAACGTACTGAGAATGGTGAAGTACTACGATGTCTCTGAACATGAATTACTACCTCAATACGAGAGACGCTATCTGAGTCTGATGGGAGCTCGTATGCTTGATGGTCTGGTTTCGACTGACACGAACAGCACCGGACTCCCTAATAGCATTTTCACAGAGATAAAATATAAGACTTCAGCTGAAGTGAGCCTTGATTTTAAGAAGATAACCGGCGAATACAACCTGTGTCGTGCCATTTCAGAACTCGACAACCATTTCCCTCGTACAATTCAAGCCTCACTCCCTCATGACACTCCTCTTACCGAGAGAACAGCCAATCTTATGGCATCCCCGTACTTGCGAAGACTCGGAGGTATTACACAACTCGGTTTGATTACGCAGACTTACCCAACAGCCACGCATTCTCGCTTGGAGCATGTCTTGGGTTGTTTTGGCAACGTCGCTCGATACGTGGATGCTTTGTGGCATGACTCCGTAAACCCATTTTTCAGGCAGGTGTTCACAGAGCATGACGTTAACACAGTCCTCGTGGCTGCACTTTGTCATGATATTGGGCAGTACCCTTTGGCACACGATTTAGAGGAAGCAGACGCCGACCTGTTTCCCCACCTTAAGATTGGTCAGAGAATCCTCCTCGACCGTGAAGATGCGGATAGCTTGGTCCTTCGAAAACTCATAAAAAAAGAATGGCAGGTTGAGCTTGAAGAAGTCGTCGCCTTGCTTGATACCCATACAAACGAATTCGCTAAACCCCTCAAACAGCGGTTTCTTAGCAGCCTAATTGACGGTCCACTTGATGCAGACAAACTCGACTACCTAATCCGGGATTCTCTCAACCTGAATGTTCCATATGGCCAGTGCATTAACGTTGATCGTCTTTTGAAATGTCTCACGGTGGCATTCAAGGAACAGGGAGATGCTACGTTTGTCGCACTAGGCATACATGAAAAGGGTAAGATTCCAGCTGAAGCCTTAGCATTTGCCCGGTATGCCATGTTTGGTGCAGTCTACTGGCATCATACATCACGCAGCACGAAGGCCATGCTCCACCGTGCCGTTTGGGAGGCGATCCCTGCCTCTGACAAGCGTCTTAAGGAATACAAGGACTTTAGTGAATCTTTGTGGTCCGAGATTAAGCGCGAAGGTCGCGTTGGGATGCAGACCCCTCGCGATGGCTACCTTAATATCGAAGACGTTCGGGCAATTCTTCCAGCCGAGACACCGCAACTGGCAATCAGCGACTATGAAATGTTATGCTGGATATACCAGCATTCGAGCGTTCGCGGTCGCCCGCTCATCGAATTAATTTCGCGAAGGAAGTTGTTTAAACGGCTTTTGGTAGTTAGCGCACGGAGGAATCAGCTCCTTTGGGACCAGCTGTTGCGTGTCAAGAAAGAGGCGTCTGCAAAGGATTTGATCAAATTCCAAGATACGGTCCAAGGGTCTTTGGTGCATCTCCTCGATAAACTCGAACCAGAAAAACGCAAGTCAACGATTCTGGAAAAAAACAAGACGGATGAGATAGTTGGACGGAACAATCGTGGTGAGATTCTCTTCCTAGTGGACATCCCCGGAGAACGCCGCGGCAGTCCGAGCGACTTGTATTTTCTGCCGGAACGGAGGATTTATGGACCAATTACTTCCCAACAGGAAAATGGAGAAATCGAAGATTCCCCAGTTTGGAACAGTCTCTCAACTCAATTCGCCGCCTCGGTGGGCAAGATTCGCGTATTCTGTACGCCAGACATCGTCGCCACTTGTACAGAGGGTCTCCTTCGTCCAGCCATCGAGGGGGCGCTTGATGCTGCGGCTGGATCGATAATTCGCTGATTGGAAGGCAAGAACCAACCATGACCAACGACAAACGACTCATCGAAGATTACCTGCCCATCGTGGCGATTTCGGCGGAGGCGTCGCGGGAGAAATCGGTGCGGAAGGGGCATATTTCCACGCTACATTTGTGGTGGGCGCGGCGGCCACTGGTGGCTTGCCGGGCAGCGGTGTATGGGGCGCTGGTACCGGCCTCGCGGTTCGTGCCCAACAACGGGTCGGACACGCAGAAAAAAAGTCTCGGACGGGCCAACGCGGCGAAATTTGTCGAGCGGCTCTGCCAGTATCCGGGCAATCCGGCCGTCATCGCGGAGGCGCAACAGCACATCCTCGAAGCGCACGCGGAACGGTTGACCAACGAGACCGGCAAGAAGGTCACGGTCGAGGACATCGTTTCGGGCAAAGCGCCGCGTCCGAAGGTGCTGGATATGTTTGCGGGGGGCGGCGCGATTCCGTTGGAAGCGTTGCGGCTGGGGTGCGAGGCATATGCACTCGACCTCAATCCCGTCGCCTACATCATCGAGCTTTGCACGCTGGTCTATCCGCAGAAATACGGCAAACCCGACCCGGCCGCCCGCGGCATGACCGGCCCAAAAGGAAAAGATGGTCAGCCGACTTGGGGCGGGCTGGCCGACGAAGTCCGCTACTGGGGCGAGTGGGTGCTGAACAAAGTCAAAACCGAGATCGGTGACCTCTACCCGCTCATCCCCGATCCCGAATTTCACGGCCACAAAAAGGCGCAAAGAGGCGCAACGCCGACAGTGTTTGAACCACCGCAGAAGACAATGGCATTTGCCGTCGATGCACAGATGACATTCAAGGCCGGTTCCCAATCCGAAATCCGAAATCCGAAATCCGAAATTCCCACCGGCTACCTGATGCCGGTCGCCTATCTCTGGACGCGCACCGTCACCTGCAAGAACCCCAACTGCAAAGCCACTGTTCCGCTGCTGAAACAGACATGGCTCTGCAAGAAAGACAACCGCTACGTCGCGCTGAAGATGATCGCGCCTCGGGGTAAGAAACAAGTCCGCTTCGAGGTCGTCGAGGCACGCTCGGAGAACGAACTGGGCTTCGACCCTGCCGGCTTCTCCAAAGCCGGCAACGCCACCTGCCCGTTCTGCGGCACGGTCGCCGACAGCGATCACGTCAAAGCCGAAGGCTGCTCTGGCCGCATGTGCCAACAGATGATGGCCATCGCCTGCACCCGGCCCGGTAAGCAAGGTAAGGTATACCTTTCTGCCGACGAACATCTGGAGTTCGTGCCGGATGACAAAGCCATCCGCAAACGCATAGAGAAATTGTGCAAGAATACCGGACTTACTGTGCCGGATGAGCCGATTATCACGGACGCCAAGAACAGTTGTTGGTCTCACCTTTACGGTATCAAGTCGTTTGGACAATTGTTTTCAGACCGCCAGCTTCTATGTCTCCTATCATTTTCCGCCGCGGTGTGTGATGTCCAACCGTCCATCCGAGGCGAGGATGTGAAAGGGGAACGGGGCTTAGCGGTCCTCACCTTCCTGAGTGTCATCCTAGACCGACTAGCAGACTTTAATTCCACTGGTTGCACATGGAACTACACTGGTGGGCGAGGTGTGTTGCATACGATGGCCCGGCAAGCGATTCCAATGACTTGGGACTATGCCGAAACAACACCTTTCAATCCAGACGCAGCCAGTTGGGCGACCGGGATTGAAGACGTGCCAGCCGTAATCGAAGAACTTTCTGCAGTCTCACTTCACGCAAACGCGATCCGTGGAACGGCGACCAAGATGGCATTCGACTCCGGTAAGTTTGATTGCGTAGTGACTGATCCGCCATATTACGACAACGTGCCGTATGCAAATATCTCGGATTTCTTTTATGTGTGGCTTAGGCGAACGCTGGGGCATGTCTATCCAGATCATTTCGCTTCATCGGGAACACCGAAAAAACAGGAAGCAGTTGCCGACGGAGTCCGACATGGCGGCGACAGAGACAAAGCGAAGGTTGCTTATGAAGCCATGATGGCCTCGGCTTTTGCCGAAGCGCATCGCACACTCAAGTGTGACGGGAATATGGTTGTGGTGTATGCCCACAAAACGACTCTCGGATGGGCAACGCTGGTAGAGGCTATGCGGAAATCGGGATTCATCGTGACAGAGGCGTGGCCGCTCGACACTGAGAAGAGTTGGCAGACTTCGGGCGATGGATTCTGCTGCATTGGCCTCCAGTATATTTCTGGTGACGCGCAAGCGGGAGGGAGCGGAGACGGGCAACTTCGAGGAGGCGGTCAAACCGGAGTTGGAGCAGATCGTGCGGGAGCGGGTGGAGACGTTGTGGGCGATGGGGATTTCGGGGGCGGACCTGGTGATTGCGTGCGTCGGGGCGGGGCTGCGGGCGTTCACCCGGTTTGCTCGGGTCGAGTACGCCAACGGCGAGGAAGTGCCCGCCGAACGGTTCTTGACGGAAGTGGAGACGGTTGTGCTGGAAACCATCCTGGCGCGGTTGTCGAAAGAGGTCGGGGGCAAGGGAACCAGCCTCGCGGGCATGGACGCGGCGACGCGGTTTTACGTGTTGTGGCGCTACACCTATGGCGCGGCGGAACTGGACGCCGGCGAGGCAATCATCTTTGCCAACGGCACGCACGTCGAGTTGGACGGGCATAACGGTTTGGCCAGCGGATCGAACGCCGTGTTGGAGAAGAATAAGAGCAAGTACCGACTGCTCGATTTCACCGCGCGCGGCGACGATGACGACCTCGGCTTGCCGAATGATAGCGGCACAGCCCGCCCGGTTGTGGACATTCTGCACCGTTTGCTCTGGCTGCTGGAGCACAAGCCGCCTAAAATCTCCGAATTCCTGACCGACACTCAGCCGAACCTCGAACAGTTGCGCTTGGTGTGCCAGGCGCTGGCCGGTCCTGCGCTGAAAGGCGGCGAGCTGAAAGACGTGTCACCGACCGCCGAGCAATCTGCCTTGGGCAAGTTGCTGGCCAACTGGAGCGCGGTGATGGAAGGCCAGCAGGTGAAGGCGGATAGGCAAAAGGGACAGGAGAGATTGCTTTGATGTTGCTCATGAACACACCGAAAAGAAGATATGACTATGACAGATAGCGAGAAAATTTATGCGGTGCTGACAGGCGACGTTGTGGCGTCGTCTCAATACGAGCCGAGTGAACTGATGAAAATTATGGAACGTCTTCGTCAAGGTTCGGAGGATTTTTCCGCGGCGTTTCCCGGAGTGGTCTGCGGGAAGCTGGCTGTCTTCAGTGGAGATGGCTGGCAGATGCTTCTGACTGACTGGCGAAAGGCGTTGCGCGCAGCGGCGTTTATGCGGGCGGTGGTCAAGGCCGACGAAAAGTTGAAGGTCGATACGCGAATTGCCATCGGCCTTGGCCGGGTGGATCAGGCAACTTTGAATCTCGATAAAATCTCTGAATTGACCGGAGAGGCTTTTGAACGGTCAGGACGAGCATTGAAGGAAATGAAGAAACCTTTCCTGATGACCTGGGCCATGCCCGGAGAGGAGTCCGAAACGGAGGCGTTGCCAGACCGGCTTTTGGCAGGTTCATTCCAACTTCTGAATGAAATGATTTCCCGATGGAAGCCGGGGCAGGCACAATCGGTACGATTGGCTTTGCTCGGGAAACAACAGGAGCAAATTGCGAAGGAACTCCAGGTCTCACAACCAGTGGTGAGCAAATCTTTGAACAATGCCGGTTGGAGAGGAGTCGAGGGATTCCTAGCTAAGGCTGAAATATAGCCCTTTTAGGTTATATCTATGAATTATAGCCTGAAAAGGCTATGCGAATAAAAACTAAGATCGCACAGGAAATTAAATGGAAAAGATTGCTGCCATATTGATTGCTGCACACCTGATCGGGGACTTTCTGTTGCAGCCGGAAGGGCTGATCAAGCGCAAAGGCAAGCCCGAATACCTTCTGCTGCATTCGGCAATCCATGCCGCCTTGGTGTACGTTGCACTTCAAGCGTGGCAATGCTGGCAAGCGCCGCTCTTTGTGCTGTTGATTCACACATTGATTGACCGCATCAAGCAGGGCCGGAAGGACACGGCCATGGCCTTTGTGGTGGATCAGTCGGCGCACGTTTTGAGCCTGATCGCATTTGCATGGTGGCTGGTGCATTACGCGGTCCTGGCGGATTACACGGGCTTGGGGTACAAACCACTCATCGCTCTCGCAGGGTTGGTTGCAACAGTCAAGGGTGCCGGCTATCTGGTCGGGAAATTTACCAGGCGCCTCAAGCAAGAAAACAACCTCGAACTAAACGGTCTAAAGGACGGAGGCGAATTCATCGGTCAACTTGAGCGGGCTTTGATTTTCCTGTTTATCTTCATTGGCCAGGCTGCCGGCATCGGTTTCCTGGTCGCTGCCAAGTTGATTTTGCGTTTTCAAGAGGCGAAGCAGCAGCAACTGGCGGAATACGTGTTGATTGGAACATTGCTGAGTTTTTCCCTTGCGATAGCCCTGACATCAGTGACGAAATGGGCAATGGGTTTATGAAACAGAGGAATTGCGTATGAACGTCAAACCCTGGATTGAATCGGTTCACCTGCATCCCGACGTGCTGAAGGAACACGCCGAGACGGACATTTTTGCGCTCGACCTCGGCCCGCTGGCCGAGGGCACCGGCACCGTGGCGCCCGTGTACCGCGATGCGGAGACGTTTTTTCAAGCGTCTTACATCACCAGCGGGCTGAAAAGTCTGCTGGAAGAAGTGCTGAAACGGCTGGCGGGTACCGGCGGCGCGCCGGTGTTGAAACTGATGACTCCGTTCGGGGGCGGTAAGTCGCACACGATGGCGGCGTTGCTCCACGCGGCACGGAATCGCAAGGCGCTCGACACGCTGTCCGAAGCGAAGGGCCTGGCCAGACCCGGCAAGGTGCGTGTGGCAGTGGTGGATGGCCAGTTCTTCAATGCTACGCAGGGCAAGGAGGACAAGGGTGTTCGCGTCAAAACCGTTTGGGGATGGATCGCTCTCAGCTTGGGCGGCAAGGCCGGCTATGAGATCGTGCAACCGAACGACGAATCCCGGCTGTCCCCGGACGCGAGCGACCTGCTGAAACTGTTCGGCGACGAACCGAATCTGATCCTGTTGGACGAGGTTTTGGAGTACCTCATCAGCGCTGGCGGCCACAAGATTCACGACACCACGTTGCGGGATGAGACGCTGATTTTCCTCAAACGCCTAACGGTGGCCGCTGGCAATGCGCCCAAGACGGCTTTGGTTTATTCGTTGCCGGCCAGCAATCCTCAGCAGTCCCTAAGCTACCTCGCGTTGCTCCAAACCGTGTCGGACTTGGCCAACCGCAAAGATCAACTCCGCGAACCGGTGGTGGAGGACGAGGTCTGCCGGGTCATTCAACGGCGGCTGCTGGAGCAAATGCCGGATGAGAAAACAGCCGGTGTGACGGCCACGGCCTACCAACAGGTGTTCACGCAGGCGCGCAAAGCCTACGCAACAAGCGAGGCAGACGAGCGGCAGGCCGATGAGGAAGGCATCAGCCTGCGGGAGCGGATGAAATCGGCTTACCCGTTTCACCCCGCGTTGATTGACCTGATGCGGCAACGATGGGCTTCCTTGCCGGAGTATCAACGCACACGCGGCGCATTGCGCTTCCTGGCCACCTGCCTGCGCGCCCAATACAAGGCCGGCAAGAGCGTCGGGGTGCTCGGACCGGGCGACGTGCTGTTGGCTGACCACGAGGTAAGGCGGTCCCTCATCAAGGAACTGGGGTTGATGAACCAGTACGACGCGGTGTTCGACGCGGACCTGGTGGGGAACAGTTCGCGGGCGCGGCGCATTGACCAACGGCGGGCCAAAGAAAACCCCGCGGAGGTGGGCAAGTTCGTGGCGACGAAGTTGGCCACGGCGATTTTCCTGTTCTCCTTCGGCGGGCTGCGGCGCGAAGTTGGCAACGGCAGGGAAGTGTTGCCAGCAGGCGTCACCGAGCAAGACCTATTGGCAGCTTGTGTCGGCCCGGACCTCGACAGCCTCACGGCGAAGGCGTGCCTAGCCGAATTGCGGCAGAATTGCCTCTACCTGCATTACGATGGCATTCGGTACTGTTTCAAGAAAGACCCGAATGTGACACTGCTGATCGAGCAGGAAGCCGATGCCGTGGCGCGCGACGAGAAGTCGGTCATTGACCGCGTCAAGGAATTGTTGGAGGAGCGCTTGGCTGGCCATCACGCCGCGATTGCGTGGCCGGCCGATTCATCGGCCATACCGGATAAAGAGGCGCGTTTCCTGATGGCCTATCTGCCGCTGGATTTCGCGACGAAGTCAGCCCAGGAGCGCGAGGCGGCGGCGTTGGAAATGATGGAGCGTTGCGGAACCAGCCCGCGCAAGTACCGGAACGGTTTGGGCTTGGCCATCCCGTCAGCCGACCAGGTGGAGGTCCTCCGGCGCGAGACCCGCTATTTGGTAGCCATTGACCGGGTGCGTAAAAATGCGAAGAAACTCAACCTCACCAAAGAGCAGCAGGACGAGTTGCGCGAACGCGAGGCGAGTTATGCCGGTGCTTTGGAATCGGCGTTCCTGAAATTGTACGTCGCAGTGTGGCTGCCGAAACTGGTCGAGAACAAGATTGGCCTGGAGAAGATCGCCGTGGGTGGACGACCCTTGCAGGTGACACTGAATGAGCGGCGTCAAGCGATGCTGTGTGAGCGAACCGACGAATTGATCATGCAGGTGCAGCGGAAAGTGCATGATACCCTTGCGCCCACGAAGATCATCGAGTTGTTCAAGCTTGGGGAGGGAAATCCTCCGGTGCTGGGCATCCGGTGCGCGGACGTACTGAGCGGATTCTACTCGTTCCTTGGTTATGCGCGGTTGACTTCTGATTTGGTCTTGCGACGCGCCATCTTGCGCGGAATCAATGACGGTATTTTCGGTTACGTCAACGCTCCGTCTCCCACTCTCGGTCCAGATGGCAAGTATCAAGTTCCGCTCTCAAAAGTGCGCTATGAAAACGTAGTGGCCGATGACGAAATTGATTTCGACTCCGGTTTTCTGATGTTGCCGCAAGCCATCCCGCAACCGGCACCAGCGCCGGTATCCGTTCCTGGACAAGCCGGAGGCGCTCCGCAACCTGTGACAGTGCCTCCGCCGGTAGCACCGTCTGCCATCGGCCAACCCGCCGGCACCCTCGTTGAACAGAAGCAATTGGAATTGTCTTTCACAGCGGACCGCAACCAGCTTTTCAAAGCGTGGAATGCTGTCGCCAACCTTGCCGATCTGGCCGGCAAAGTGACGGTGACGCTGCGCGCCGAATCCGCCAAGGGTTTCGACAGGAGCAAACTCAACAATGGCGTCCTGGAGCCGCTCCGCGAGGCGAATCTGATTGAGTGAATGCAGGCATTCAATTTAGGGCTTGTAGACAACTTGAGGAAGTGAACATGCGCCTGCAAGCTGAGACCGCCGCCGAGTTGGATGCCTTGCTCCCCGCCATCCTCGACCGCTCCTTCAAAGGAGAGTTATGAAAACTGTACTACCGCAACTCACAACTGGCACTTCAACCGCTGCGCGTAAATGGCTTGCCGGTAAGGCATTCTTATTCCATTGATTCCAGAAGGGCGGTCAGCCGCGCAATTTCCGGTTCATCCTTCAAATGCCGCGCCACGCGCAGCATTTCCCACAGCTCCCTCTTGTCCACACGGTCGTTGCCGGCAGCTTCATTTTTTAACTCCGCCCGCTTCCGCAGCAATGCCTCATAACTTTTCTTCACATCATCGGGCACCGGCACATTGCCAGGCCAGTTTGTTCTCGGATGTTGCTCAATTTGCATGTCGAGTGCAGCCAGGTCCCGCGCCAACTGCCAGCCTTGCCTTCCGCCACGTTTTTGAGGCGCGGCGTTTTTTCCCAGAATTTCTCCCATCGCCTGCGGCCTGCGCTCACGAAAGTCCTTCTCAAAATCCAGCTTCAAAACCACTTTCCAGCTTCCCCAATTAAAGTTGCGGTACCCCCGCTTTGAGGCATACCAACCAAGACACCAATGCTCAGGCATCTCTGAGGGTGCCCCGATAGCCATGTTGCCGGCGTATGCCTTCCCCTCCTTCAACACTGCTTCTTCTGAAGGAATTTCAACTGCGCCACTAGCCACCAGTGGCGGTTCCTTTATGACGGTTCCTGACGGATTGGATGACATTTGAGACACGCCTTTGTCACCCTGACTTAATGTCAGGGGTGACATTTTGTCAGGGTCCCCGAAACAGAGCACATGGTACTCGTTCACCCCATGCGGCCCAGTGTTGGAAGATATGTCAATTTCCTTGAGCTCATCATGTAACCGAGCAATGCTGCGATATACCTGCCTGGTGGTAAGCCTCGCCTTACGCGCCAGCGTCTCAATACTCGGCCATGCCTTACCATGTTCATCAGCAAAGTCAGCCAAGGCGAGAAGCACTAGCAGATCGCCTTCTTTGGCGGCGCTGTTTTCCCAGACGCGGTTTATAGCTCGTATGCTCATGGTTTACCTCCAGATGTAGGGCGGGCCGCTTGCTCCACAGGCAGCGCGGCAGTTTTTTGAGTTTCAGCAAAAGGGACAGGGGGCGGCACAGCCTGACGCGTCCCAGGCGCCTTTGCAGAACAATCCGCGCTCACCGCACCCATCGAGTCATTTCCATCCGGTCGGCTCGGCGCTCCCCCCTCCCCCTTGGTCGCGGCGGGGGCCTGGGCTGGTTTGCCTGGCCGGTCCACTACGGGCTGCTCGGCACCAACTTCGGCCCTTCGCTCGCCTTCATCGGCTAACCCCTTGCCAATCAACGACTGCGGTTTTGACCCTAAATCAATTGGTTCCAGGTTCAAGTCCTGGCCGGGGCACCAAATCCAAAACATGCCCTAGGTTTATATACTTCGCGGTTCTTCAGGCCGATACTACATCGGTTCAACGACTGACTTGGATCGGCGCATGTTACAACACCAATCCGGTCATACACATACAACACGGCGCCTGGGAGGAGATTTGGAAATCATAGCGACTCTGAAACTTCCAACCTTGCAAGAAGCACGAACGTTGGAACGCGAGATGAAACGAAAGAAGAACCCCCGGCTTGCGTTGCATTTGTTGGAACAGCACGGTCAATCAAACCATTAGAGCAGCCCCGAAGACTTTCGGGGTTGGTTCCAGGTTCAAGTCCTGGCCGGGGCACCAGTCTTCGCTCAAGCTTCGACCCGGCGGGCCAGTCTTCGCTCAAGCTTCGAACCGCATCCGACGGCGGGCGCAACGGTTTTTAAAGATTAATCACCCAGACAAGTTCCCAATCTTCGGGCGGTTTCCACCCACGGATGGTTTGGAGGAACGGCTTTTCGTTTGCCGGCGACTTTTTCAAGCGGCACGGGTTCCGTGCCGTCGCCGCGCGCTGCCACCATCACTCCGAAAATGCCTTCGTGGATCAAATCGGCGCACGCACTGCCGAGCCGCGCGGCGAGCAAACGATCCGCCGGTGACGGCGTGCCGCCGCGCTGCACGTAACCAAGAATCGTGACGCGCGATTCAAGATGCGTAAGTTCCTCAAGCTGTTTGGCAAGCCGCATCGTGTTACCGGCGTGCTTCGCTTCAAGGGCAGCCAGTTCGAGCTTGGCCTCATTGCGTTCATGCTGGCTTCGCGCCTTGTCTTTGCGATTTTCAGCGGCAGCGAAGGCGCGCGCGTCATCCACGCCCTTCGCGCCCTCGGCCACGGCGACGATGCTGAAGTTCGTTCCATGCCGGCTGCGACGGCGAATGGCCTCGGCAATTTTTTCAACGCGATAGGGAATTTCAGGAATGAGAATCACGTCCGCGCCGCCCGCGATGCCCGCGCCCAACGCCAGCCAGCCCGCGCGGTGCCCCATGATTTCAGCGACGACGATACGATGATGACTGTGCGCCGTGCTGTGCAGACGGTCAATGGTCTCCGTCGCAATGTCCAGCGCGGTCGCAAAACCGACAGTCGAATCCGTCATCGCCACGTCATTGTCAATGGTCTTGGGCAGCGTGATGATATTGAGTCCGGCTTCCGCGAGATACAGCCCGCTTTTTTGCGTGCCGCCACCCCCGAGACACACCAGCACGTCGAGGCCGAATTTGGCGTAATTTTTTACTATGACATCGGTCATGTCGCGCGCGTGACCGTCAATTTTCATGCGGTGCGGCTTGTCGCGGCTCGTGCCAAGAATGGTGCCGCCAATGGTAAGAATTCCCGAAAGCGCGCTTCTATCGAGTCGCAAACGACGGTTTTCAACAAGGCCGCGAAAGCCGTCGCGAAAGCCGACGATTTCCATGCCATAAAAGCCAAAAGCGGTTTTACCGACACCGCGAATGGCGGCGTTTAGTCCCGGGCTATCGCCGCCCGCTGTCAAAATGCCGATGCGTTTTGTTTGAGCCATTGCTGCTGTGAAACTAGCAATGTGCCGCTTCCTGTCGAGCGGAACTTCTAATTTTTTACACGGGGTGCGAGGCGTGAAAGTAGAACCCTGTGTCTGGCGACAAACTGGTAGGCCCATTCGGCGACGTTTGCAAATGCCGGTGATTTTTCGTAACAACGCAGCGGCCATTGCCGGTTTGGGTTGCACGCAAGTGCGCGAAATGCCGCTTCCGCACCCGAATAAACCGTGCCATCGGGTTCGATGAGCCGGACGGCCGTGTCGAATTGTTCGCGGGGAATTTCAGGGAACTGCGATGCGATGCGCGGGTCTTGAGCGGGCAAATACTCAACGCGGTCGCCGGTCATTTGCCGCCAACGTCGAATCCACAACGTGCAGAAATTGCAGTTGCCGTCAAAAACCATCAATGGTTTCGCCGGAAGTGCGGCTACTCGAATGTCGCTTTTCATCGGCTTTCAAGTCATGGCACCAACACGGCAGCGCCTTGAAGTTTGCCTGCCCGCAAATGCGCCAGTGCTTCATTGGCCTCGGCGAGCGGGAACGTCCGCACTGTTGTGCGCACCGGCACGCGCGGCGCAAGCGCGAAGAATGCCTCGCCGTCATGTCGCGTGAGGTTGGCCACGGAACAAAGTGTCCGTTCGTGCCAGAGCAAATCATATGGGAACTGCGGAATGTCGCTCATGTGAATGCCTGCGCACACAACCGTGCCGCCCTCGGCCACCGCCTTCAACGCGAGTGGAATAAGACTGCCAACCGGCGCGAAGATAATGGCGGCATCCAATTTTTCCGGCGGTGGCGTCTCGGAGTCTCCAACCCAAACCACGCCCAGTGATTTGGCAAATTTCTGTGCCTCCGTATCGCCCCGCCGGGTGAATGCTAAAACTTCGCGGCCCTGATGCCGCGCAATTTGAGCCACAATGTGCGCTGCGACACCAAAACCGTAGATGCCGAGGCGTTTTGCCGCACCGATCCTTGCCAGCGAACGGTAGCCAATAAGGCCCGCGCAGAGCAATGGCGCAGCCTCGGCGTCGGAATAGGCATCCGGAATCGGAAAGCAGAACCGTTCGTCGGCCAAGGCAAATTCCGCATAGCCGCCGTCCAGCGTGTAACCGGTGAAACGGGCGCGATCGCAAAGATTTTCGCGCCCGCTGTGGCAAAATTCGCATTCACCGCACGTCCAGCCCAGCCACGGAATACCCACACGATCGCCGACTTTGAAACGTTGAACTCCCCTGCCCTTTTCCACAATCGTGCCGACAATTTCATGTCCAGGCACGAGAGGCAGTTTGGGATTTGGCAATTCGCCGTCCACAACGTGCAAATCCGTGCGGCAGACGGCGCACGCGGACACTTTCACCAATACCTGCGCTGTGTTGGGTTTCGGCGTGGAAACATCGGCGGCCCGCAGGGGTTGCCGTGGTGTTTCAAGAAGCATTGCAAGCATGAGTAAATAGAAGCGTCTGGAAGGCATTGGTCAAGCCCAGGCTGCTTCTGAGGTAGGGACGGCTGGCCCTAGCCGTCCGCGGACGCCTCAGCGAGGCGTCCCTACCAAATTAGCACACCGGGCCGGACGTGCCGTTCATTGACTATGCACAAATCAATGCTTACGCTGAATACATGAGCGAATTGCAGAATTCATTGCTCGAATTGATCCGGCGCACCTCGGCGGAAATTCCCGATGACGTGCAAAAAGCGATTCTTGATTCGCTGGAACAGGAAAAGAAAGGCACGCTCGCAAAATCCACGCTCAAAATCATCGAGCGCAACATTGAATTGGCGAGACAGAAATCGCAGCCGATTTGTCAGGACACCGGCAGCATCCTTTTCTATGTGGATTGCCCGGTTGGTTACGACCAAATTGCTTTCGAAAAAACGGCAAAGGAAGCCGTGAAGCTGGCAACCAAGAAAGGTTTTCTCCGTCAAAACTCCGTGGATTCGCTCACGGGGAAAAATGACGGCACGAACGTCGGCCCCGGCGCACCTGCATTTTATTTTCATCAGCATCGCTCGCCAGAGGTGAGCGTGCGGCTGGTGCTCAAGGGCGGCGGCTGTGAAAACGTCGGCGCGCAATACTCGTTGCCGAACGAGAAGCTCAACGCAAACCGCGACCTCGACGGCTGCCGCAAGGCGATTCTCGACGCGGTGCTGCAAGCGCAGGGCAAAGGTTGCGGGCCGGGCATTCTCGGCGTGTGCATCGGCGGCGACCGCGCCACGGGCTACGAATTTTCCAAAATACAATTTCTGCGCAAGCTCGATGACCGCAATCCAAATCCGGAATTGGACAAGCTGGAGCAGGACATTTTGAAGACGGCGAACGAACTCGGCATCGGCCCGATGGGTTTTGGCGGCAAGACGACGTTGCTGGGCGTGAAGATTTGCGCGGCCAACCGTCTGCCCGCATCTTATTTCGTTAGCGTTAGTTACATGTGTTGGGCGTATCGGCGCCAGGGTGTGACGCTAGATGCAGATGGGAAAATTGGGAAATGGCTTTACTGAAGAGGTAACAAAATGATCAAGCTTACAGCTCCATTCACAGAAGAAAAAATCCTGGCGCTGAAAGTCGGTGATGAAGTTTTAATTTCAGGCGTCGTGTTCACCGGGCGCGATGCGGTCCATAAATACCTGCACGAAGGCGGCAAGCTGCCGCCGGGCGTGAAATTGCGCGACGGGATTCTTTATCATTGCGGCCCGGTCATGATGAAGCAGGATGACGGTTCGTGGAAAGCCACTGCCGCCGGCCCGACGACTTCCATCCGCGAAGAACCGTATCAGGCGAAAATCATCAAGGAGTTCGGCATTCGCGGCATCATCGGCAAGGGCGGTATGGGCGACAAGACGCTGGCGGCGTGCAAGGAGTTCGGCTGCGTATATTTGCACGCGGTCGGCGGCGCGGCACAAGTTTTGGCCGAGTGCATCAAAAAAGTGCACAACGTTTACATGATGGAACAATTCGGCGCGCCGGAGGCGATTTGGGAATTTGAAATCGAGAATTTTCCGGCGGTCGTAACGATTGATGCGCACGGCAATTCGTTGCACGAGAAAATCTTCGCCAGGAGCCGAGCGGAACTGGCGAAGCGGCTTTAGCTGTTCGACTTCCCGAAGCCGCGGCCATTCAAGAAGACATTGATTGCCGCAAGCAGAAGGTGAATGGCACAGAGTCTGGCGCTTATCGGCACAGAATAAAGCGCTTTAAACCGTCCATGTAGGTCGGGAAAACCGACGGGCGGGAGATGATCCGTTTGCAGTGTCGAAGCATCACGGAAGGTCGCATATAGAATTCCCGATAGGCCTTTACGAAATATCGAAGAACGTCCTCCTTCTTCAGGAGATCGGTTTCAAAATAGACCACTCTCTCATGAGCGACGTATTGGCTGAAGGGGACAAGCAGGTGGTCTTTAACCATCTCGCGCATTTCCGTGCCCGGGAATGGCGTCGCGATTGCGAACTGGGCATAATCCAAAGGCAGACTCTTGGCAAAAGCAATCGTCTTCTCCATTGCCGGGACGGAGTCCCAGGGAGAGCCCAAGATGAAGAAACCGGTGATGGTATGAATGCCAGCCTTGCGGGCGTCATTGACGGCCTTGCGGATTTTTTCGAGGGTGATGTGCTTGTTCATGGCATTCAGCACCTCTTGCGATCCGGATTCGATGCCAAAGGCCAAGGCAAGACAACCGCACTTTTTTATACGAGATAGCAGGTCCGGCGTGGCGGTTTCGACCCGAATGCCGTTCGATAATGTCCACGGGGTGCGGGTCAGGCGCTTTTTCTCAAGCAGCGCGCAAATTTCATAAACGCGTTTGATCGAAGCGGAGAAATGGTCGTCACTCATGGTGACAACCTCGGCGCCGTATTTTTTGATTAACAGTTCCCATTCCTCCACGACGTTCTCGGCGGAACGAAAGCGGCAGCGGCGGCCGAATACCGCCCTGGAACAGAATGAACATCTGCCATAACATCCCCGTGAACTGGACAGGTTCCCCACGACCAGGTTGCCCAGGGACGGCAATCCCCAATACCGATTCAAAGGTGGAAACAAATCCCGGGCGGGAAAGGGGAGAGAATCCAGATCGGCGATAAACTCGCGGGGAGGATTATGAACCACAGTGCCATTGTTCTTGAAGGAAAGCCCTCGCACGTTCCTGGGGTCAAGACCGTTGGCGCACAACTCTGTAATGGTTTCCTCGCCCTCGCCTCGAACCACAAAGTCCACAAATTTCAACCCCTCCTCGACCTCAACCGTCGGATGCGGACCGCCTATCACCACTTTCGCTTTGGACGACTTGTAAACCTGCGGTGCGAGTTCGTTATAGACATATTCGACTGTCGGGCTGGTGGCGGTAAAGCCGACCAGATCCGGATTGGCCTGGCGCACGCACTCACCGAATTCTTCGGGGGTTTTCTGGTCCACTGTCAAATCCAAAACCTTCACACAATGCCCCTGCCGCACCAGCACGGCGGCGATCATCCCGATGCCCAACGACTGCAATCCGGAGGTGCTGAATCCCTTCTTATGGGGGATAGTGAGCAAAACGTTCATAATTTTCCATCCTCATGCTTCGATGAAAACAGAGGCACTCTATCTTACTTTGCGGGAGCAGGCGCATCAAGTTAAAAGTTGGCAGTGTCCCAAATAGATTCGATATTACGCCGAGTCATCCCGGCCAGGAAAGCCGGGCCCGGTGAAGAAACATATGGCTGCGCGAAAACGAAAAGCGCGGGCGGCAGGACTGCTCGCGCTTGTGAGATTCAGGTTTCGATTACTTTTTCTCCGCCATTTCCTTGTCGCGTTCTTCCATCGCGGCCCTGCGTGAAAGACGCACACGGCCTTTTTCGTCCACGCCGAGGCATTTGACCTGGATTTCGTCACCGATTTTGACAATGTCCTCGGTCTTTTTGACGCGAAAATTGGCCAATTCGCTGATGTGAACGAGACCGTCCTTGCCGGGCAGGAATTCAACGAATGCGCCGAATTCCTTGATCGTTACGACCTTGCCGCGGTAAATTTTCCCGACTTCGGCTTCGGCGGTCATGCCCAAGATCGCATCACGGGCAATCTTCATGCCCTCCACCGAGACGGAGAAGATGTTTACCGTGCCGTCGTCTTCGATGTCAATTTCGCAACCGGACTCCTCGACGAGCTTTTTGATGTTTTTGCCGCCGGGTCCGATGATCGCGCCGATTTTTTCCGGATTGATCTTGATGGTCTCGATGCGCGGCGCGTATTTGCTGATTTCCGGGCGCGGCGCGGCCAGTGTTTTGGCCATTTCACCGAGTATGAACAACCGGGCGACGCGCGCTTTTTCAACGGCTTCCGCCATTAATTGATGCGGAATACCGCGCAGCTTGAGGTCAAGTTGGAAACCAGTGATGCCCTTTTCCGTGCCGGCGATTTTGCAATCCATGTCGCAGAACGCGTCTTCCCAGCCGATGATGTCGGTGAGCAGTTTGTATTGCGTGATTTTGTTGTCGGCGCCGTATTCCGTGCAAAGGCCGACACTAATGCCCGCGACCGGGCGAATCAACGGCACACCCGCGTCCATCAACGCCAGCGAACCGCCGCACACCGTCGCCATCGAAGTCGAGCCGTTCGACTCCATGATCTCGCTCGTGACACGGATGGAATACGGATAATTTTCGAGCGGCAGCATCGGCTCGATGGAACGTTCCGCCAGCGCGCCGTGGCCGATTTCGCGACGGCCCGGCCCGGCAATGCGACCGGTTTCGCCGACGGAAAAGTTCGGAAAGTTGTAGTGCAGAATGAATTTTTTCTCCGTGTCGCCGCCGGTGTAGGAATCAAATTCCTGCGTGTCGTCGCCGGTGCCAAGCGTGGCCAGCGTGAGCGTCTGCGTTTCGCCGCGGCTGAACAACGCCGAGCCGTGTGCGCGCGGCAGAATCCCAACCTCGCTCAAAATCGGGCGCACAACGTCAAACGCGCGACCGTCCAGACGTTTGCCGTCCTTTAAAATCAAACCGCAAACGGTCTCTTTTTGTATGTAATAAAAAGCGTCCTTGATGACGAACTCGGTCACTTTTTCCGCGCCGAATTTTTCGACAAGTTTCGCGCCGACTTCATCCTGAATCGCCATGCACGCATCTTCGCGCGCCAGTTTGCCGGGCGTGAGCAGCGCAGGCACAAAACGGTCGCCGGCGAGCTTTTTCGCTTCCTGAAGAATTTCGTCGGGAACGACATTGAGCGGGATTTCGCGTTTCTTTTTGCCGGCCCGCGCGGCCAGTTCCTTTTGGGCGACGATAAGCGGCTGGCAACATTCATGGCCGAATTTCAGCGCGGCATTGAAATCAGCTTCGCTGATCTCCCTGGCCGAACCTTCATACATCACGATGTCGTTTTCATTGCCGACATAAACGAGGTCGAGATCGCTCTCCTTCATTTCTGAATGCTTCGGATTGGCGATGAATTGGCCTTTGACGCGACCGACGCGCACCGCGCCGAGCGGCCCGGCCCACGGAATGTCGCTGATCATGAGCGCGGCGGACGCGCCCACGACCGCGAGCATGTCCGGATCATTTTCGCCATCCGCGCTCAAAACAATACTCTGCACCTGCACTTCGTTATACAGGCCTTTGGGGAAAAGTGGACGAATCGGACGATCCGTCAGCCGCGACGTAAGAATTTCCTTCTCCGTTGGGCGGCCTTCGCGTTTGAAGTAGCCGCCGGGAAACTTGCCCGCCGCCGCCGCCTTTTCGCGGTAGTCAACGGTCAATGGAAAATAGTCCTGGCCTTCCTTGGCCTTGGTCGCGGCAACTGCGGCCACGACAACGATGGTTTCGCCGAGCTGGATGGTTACAGCGCCGTCCGCCTGCTTGGCAATTTTTCCGGTTTCGATGATAATCTGCTTGTCGCCCACTTGGGCGGTGATTTTCTCTGACATATTTCAATATTTCCACCGCCACCGGAGGAACTTCAGTGAATCCCGAAAGGTTCGGGACTGAATGAAATTTCCCAGGGGCAACGGAACTTTTCTTCGCGATGTGTTTGGTTTGAGAATTGGGCCGTTCGCGTTCCCGGCTCAAATCCGGATGTGAAAGGCGATCGTTAAAAAAAGCCGCGCCTCTGCAAAAACTTAGTGGCGCAGCTTTAATTTTTTTGTGACCGCTTGATAACGATTCAAATCTTTGTTCTGCAAGTATTCGAGCAGACGGCGGCGCTGGCCGACCATCATCAGCAACCCACGGCGTGAGCTGTGATCTTTTTTATTGTTCTGCAAATGTCCGGTCAAACGATTGATCCGCTCCGTCAACAGCGCAACCTGCACGTCCGCTGAACCCGTGTCCCGCGCGTGCAACTTGAACTGTTCAATTGTCTTCGCCTTCACTTCCATAATATTATTCACGTCAACCTAATCGTTTAAGTCTAGACGGTTAAAATATTAGTGTAAAGGACTTTCAGTGTTACTCATTGGGACAACGATGCCAGCGCCAGATGAATCGCCACCTCGTCCATGGCGTCAGCTTGAAATTCTCCGCCATCCGCAAACCTTCAACCCAGAAAATTTCACCGCCCGCAGTTTCGGCCACAATCAAACTGTGCCGCCGCGCGCGCGGAATTTTTGCGTTCGTGAACAAATCCTGAAGTTTTGCCGCCGACTTGAAACCAATCGGCTGGAAACGGTCGCCTGCGCGCCAGTGACGCAGTGTGATTTCATTTCCAATCTTGTCCGCGTCGAAAAATTCACGCGCCTTTTGCCCGCCCGGTAACAAAAACCTCCTGCCTGTGTCCAAGTGCCAGCGGATACGCATTCCATCAAACGCCACCTCCCCCGCCCTGCCCGCCAAATTCACTGCGAGTTCGTTCGATCTGAATTCAGCCGGTTGCTGCAACCGCAACTTCACCATGCCTGTTGTGTCACGCGAAACGGCCAACGTGGAACCAGCGCTCACAAAACCTCCGACTGATTTGCGGAGATCTTCAACCAGTTCAAAATCTGCCAGCACGCCAAGTTCCGCAAGTTGGAGTTTCAAAACGCGCCGCTGAATTGCGATCGGCAATTCTTCAAAGGTAGGGACGCCGTCCTGCATTGCGGGATCCGCCGGACGGCCCGGCGGGCCGTCCCTACCAGTTTCTTTCAGCCGTTGCCTTGCCATTTCGCCAATCGTGTCCGCTTCCGCGCCGACAATTTCCATCAGCCGCAAAACTGTCTTCGCCAATGCCGGTTGATACTTTCGCCGAAGCAGCGGCAGCAATTCATTGCGAATGCGATTGCGCGGTGCATTGAGCCGCGCGTTTGTCCCGTCTTCACGGAAATGGATTTTGTTCCGTTGCGCGAAATCGCGCAGTTCATCTTTCGTCACATCGAGCAGTGGACGAACAAGCGAAATTTTTCTGTTCACCGGCGATGGCGAACGCCATTTCATTCCAGCCAGACCCTCGCCGCCCGCGCCGCGCAGGATGCGCAGAAAGAACAGCTCGACCTGATCGTCGGCGTGATGCGCCAGAGCGACAACGCGGATGCCACGCTCTTTTGCAGCGCGGACAAAAAATTCATGGCGCAACTTTCGCGCGGCCATCTCGATGGACAACCTGGATTTTTGAGCAAACTTCCTGACGTTTGCGTGCCCGACGACAATGGGCAGTTTCAACGCCATGGCAGTCTTGCGAACGAGCTGCTCGTCGGCGTTGCTGCTGCGCCCCCGCAATTGATGGTTGAAATGTGCAACGATCAATTTCCACCTGTGCCGCGCCGAAAGCGCATGAAGGACATGCAACAGCGTCTTCGAATCCAGTCCGCCGGAGACGGCAATCAGGATTGCCTGACCGCGTTTGAGCAACTTGCGGTTCTGGATGTTTTGCCCGACGTGTTGAAACAAATCAGTCACACAGTCATGCTACTTCATTCAAGAAATGGAGCAAGAACGCGGAATGGCAGGGACGGCTCGCCGGATCATCTGGAGAAAATTCCACTATTCCTCGGTCGCTTCGGCGAAGCGACCCGCCGAAAAAACGGTGGAATTTCAAGGCAGCCAGCGGATGCGGTAAAATCGCTCCGGGTCCGGCCCGATGGAATTGGTGACGGTCACCGTGAAATTGACTGCGGTATTGGTGCTTAAAATCATCCAGTTGGTCATGGCCAGATTAGTCGAGTATTCCACCTGATAGACGAGACCTGTCACAGAGTTCCAAGTAAAGGTGACAGTGTTGCTGGTTTCAGCCACCGACTGGAACGACGGCACTGGAATCGGCCATACATTGACGTCGTCGAGGCCGAAACGCCCGGTGTCGTTCCTGAATCCGAACTGAAGGACGGTGCTGGAAGCGGTGGCGGTGACAAGGAATTGCAGATTGGTCCAGGTTGTACTTTGGGGTATATTAACTTGATCAAAGTTGGTGTTTCCATTCCACATGACGAGGAATTCATTAGGGGTCCCCCTGAGGTAATTGTTCAACCACAGAGAAAGCAAATAGTTCTGTCCTGCGACCGTCGGTAATGTTTGTGAGATATAACCCAGCGAACCGGATGCTTTCAGTCCTGCGCCCCATGTTCCGGAATGTGCATAAGGGTAGCCTCTCACAGAAAGCGAGTTTGTATTCCCTGACAGTGTCCAATAGGAAAAATCGCCAGTCTCAAAGCCGCCGTTTTGAACCAGTTGTCCGACTAACAAATTGAACTGGCGGCTTTGCCCAACGCCGTTGTTCAGATTGGTGAAAAATATGCTTGCGGTATAAGTTCCTGCGGGCAGGTTGCCCGCTGTGGAATTTAAACTCACGCTCACAACGTCAGAGCCACCAGACGACAATGAGCCGCTGCTGGACGAGACTGTGAGCCAAAGCGAGGTATTGATGAGACTCCACCCCAATGAAGCTGTTCCCGAGTTGGTCAGCAAAAAATCCTGTTCAGTCACGCTAAACGGACCTCCAACAGGGCCGCCAGCCGCAAAGCCCGTCGCCGGTGTGATGCCCAGAATACCCACGGGAACCATTGGTCCGGCAAGGGCGTTGATTAAACTTTGTCCGGCGGGCGTGCCCCAGCCGGTGCAAAGGTCGTAACCTGAAACCGCGTAGTAATTCGTCGGACTGCTACTCCAGGTATTATTGCCGGTTGTGATGTCATGGAAGTCAGTGGAGTAGTTCGTACTTGTGCCAATGGTATAAATGGCCGGGTTAATGAACCCGATTGTGTTGGTTTTCCCACCGTTGGCCACAGCTTGTTGATTGACAAGCGCGGTAAAACCCGCCCACAACGGCGCAGCGCAACTGGTTCCGCCGAAACTTCCCGATTGGCCGTTGTTGTAAATGACGAATACGTTGTCGGCCGTCAAAGCAACGTCGGGAATGTTTCGGAAACTGGTCGAACCTCTATTGCTTGCCATGCTAATGTTCGTCTGCCAGCTCGGAATTGGATAGTAGGAACTGATGCCGCCACTGCTGCCGGTGCCACCGCCCCAATTCCAGACAGTTTCCGACGACCATGAACCAGCCGGTCCGGTGGTCGTCAGCGTTGTGCCGCCGACCTGCGTAATATAGGGACAACTGGACGGCGCATTGTACAGTGATGTGTTGTCAACGCCGTTAACCGAGCTTGAACCGACCGTGAAAGCATCGCTGTCACCGGAGGCATTGAAGAACGATTGTCCCTGTGTCACCATCTGTTTGAAAATGTTGTCCGTGGTTGCATTAGGCCCGCCACTCCAGCCCCAAGAACAACTAAACTGCTCAATGGAATTACTCGAGGCCATGGCGTTCAGGATGCTATTGACCGTGTTACCTTCAAACACAACCACTTTGGCAAGTGCCGGGGCCATGGCAACCGCCATTTCAATATCCAGCGACACCTCGGCCACAGCGTTCTTAATGCCGCTATAACCGGGAGTCCCGCTGACTCCATTCAGCAAGACATTCTGCAAAGGAACGTTCGTCAGACCGGCTTGTCCTTCGTAGTTGGTAATATCGTTGGCATAGTAACCGTCAAATTCCACCAGCCCGACTATTTGCCCGGAACCTCTTAGTGTCGTGTCTGGAACATAGGCTGCGCGAAAATCATTGCCCATGTAAGCGCCGCTTGGCCCGGAACCGCTGCCGTTTTGTTGGTACAGCAGCGATGGCTTGATATTTTTCGGATGCGGTAATGCATAATCACTCAAACCGCTGATGTCTAAAATGGGCACGCCTGATTCGATGGATGGTTCGATATCGGGAGCATAAAATGTTCGGCTCTCCGTCGGATGCCGATACGTCCGCAGCGTCACATGAAACGCCTTTTCGATCTCCGCCACCGAGCCGCTCACGTTCACCAACACGCGATTTGCGCTCGTGGCGGTCACGGTCAAACCACTCCGTTTCGCAAAGGCAAGAACCGTCTGGTAATCCTCTTCAGTCGGACCAAATTGTTCCGTAAATTGTTCCGGCGTGAGGTACTGACGATACTTTGGACTGGCCGGGTTGTAGATTTCCTCAATCAAATCCGTCAGAGCCTCCTCGTTTCTTAATGGCAGCCCGATCGCCAGGTTCAAATGCTTCGCGGCGGAAAGGCGGCCGGTTGGTTGCAAATGAAAACTCGCCACGGCTTTAGGCACATGGCCATGTAAAACCTGTCTGCCGGGACTCTGGGCGCAGGCTGCCAATGGGAGAAATACCACCGCGCACGCGATGGCAATAAACCATCCGCCAAACAATCGCCTGGCAAATTTAACGGACATGCCGTCTTGCATAAAATTACTTATACGGATATAATTTATGATTTTCACGCCAAAAAACAACGCGGATTGCAGAATAATCTAGCACAACTTTAGGAAACTTCATGGCACTATCAAATTGGGTGTGCCGAAAAACAATTGCCGCATCGTCTCCGCGCCACTAACGTCCATTTGTGGCCGTCAAATTCACCATTCTCGGCAGCGGTTCGTCCGGCAATTGTGCCTATCTTGAAACCGACGAAGCCCGCGTGCTCGTGGACGCCGGGTTTAGCCCGCGTCAAATCCGCCAGCGCCTCGCCGGAATCGGTCGCGCGCCGGAAAATCTCACTGCCATTCTCGTCACGCACGAACACAACGACCACATTTACGGCCTGAACGGAATCGCGCAAAAGCTGAACATTCCAATTTATTGCAACCGCGCCACGAAGGAAGCATTTGAATTTCAGTTGCAAACCAAATTCAATTGTAATTTGTTCGAGACTGGCGCGAGCTTTGAAATCGGCGACGTGCTGGTGGACACGTTCACCATCCCGCACGACGCCCAGGACCCCGTCGGTTTTTTGCTTCATACCGCTGCGGGTAACATCGGTTTTGTCACCGACCTCGGTCACATGACGAAACTGGTCATCGAGCGCACGCGCGCCGCGAACGTTCTCGTGCTCGAATCCAATCATGATGTGAAAATGTTGCAGGATTGTGTCCGCCGCCCGTGGAGCCTGAAGCAACGCATCCTTGGCCGTCACGGCCATCTCTCGAACGAGGCCGCCGCCGAAGCTGTTGCGCAAATCATGTCCGCCGAACTAAAACACCTTTACCTCGCCCACTTGAGCCGCGAATGCAACAGACCTGAACTCGCGCACCGCGTGATGAACGAACGCCTTCAACAGATTGGCGCGACCCATGTTCAACTCCAACTCACCACGCAAGATGTGCCGTGTGAGACCTTAGAGATCTAAAATTCACTCTCTATACTTGGAATCTCAAAAGGCAAATCCGATCTCCCAATATGATTACACCAACCGATTTGAAAAAGATAACCACGGAGAACTGGCACGACATTGACAAATCAACTAGAGCTTGGTTTGCGTTCAGATTCTTAAATGAAGATAAGTCAATGTGGCTTGAGTGGTTTTCATGTCCAAAGTTAGATGCAAAAGTTCCGACGGAAGTGACAGCGCTTTTGGAGGTAACGCGTGGTGCAATGATTTATGGCTGGTATTTTTACCCATTACTAACGCTCGGCGTTGAACAATGTTACCGTCTCTTGGACACAGGCACACGAATTCGATGCAAGCAACTTGGAATTCCTACAGCTTCCTTCAAAAAAAACATGGAGGCTTTGATGAAACACGGTGCCATTCCCGAAGCTGATGGAATCCGTTGGGATGCTGTTCGCAAGTTGAGAAATTCGTCTTCGCATCCAGAACGACAGTCAATTTACGATCCGGGACAAGCCCAAGAAACTTTGGCTTTAGTTGTAGATCTTTTGAACGATTTATTCCGTTGAGCATTTGATTTTGCAACCTTGCTCCAAAAAATCAAACGGGCATATTCTTGTCCCACCATGGGCTACAAAACGGAGTTGGTTGCGCCACCACAAATCGAACAAGCCATCCTTCTGATTCGCGGACAACGAGTGATGCTGGATCGCGACTTGGCTGCGATGTATGGCGTCAGTACCGGCAACCTCAACAAGGCGGTACAACGCAACCTTTCCCGATTTCCCGCCGATTTCATGTTTCAACTCACAGCGGACGAAGCGGAAGGTTCAAGATTCCAAATTGGAATCTTACAGAAAGGGTTGCATTTCAAATACTTACCATACGTTTTCACACAGGAAGGCGTCGCGATGCTTTCCGGCGTCTTGCGCAGCCCGCGCGCCGAGCGAGTCAACATCGCCATCATGCGCGCGTTTGTCCGGCTGCGGGAAACCCTGTTCCTGCACAAGGAACTCGCGTATAAATTATCTGAACTGGAACGCAAAATCGAAAATCACGACGAAAATATCCGCACTCTCTTTGAAGCGATTCACCAACTCATGGCACCAGTGGAGAAACCGCATCGGGAAATTGGTTTTCACGTCAAGGAAGACAGCCCGCCTTACCGCGTAAAAACCAGACGTAAAAAACGGCCGAATTGAACATTCAGAAAATCTCCTCGTTCGATTCACCTGAACTCCGGCTATTGGAATAACATCCAGGATGGGGCCCAGGCACGGCCTATTTCGCCCGCGCCAAGTGTTGCTGCATCCAGACCTTGCCTAATTCCGTCAACGTCTCCTTCTGGAGCATTTTCTCAATCAGCGGGAAAACGGTCAGTTCTTCGCGGCGGAAGTGTTTGCGCGACGCGAGCAGCGCCGCCTTCAGTAACCGTTGCGCATCGGGCAACGTGGCCGCCGTCTGCACCTGTCTCAGGTGGTCGTCAATCTCGTCGTGATCCTGGTGCAACCGGTCGAGCTGGCCTTTCTGATCGAGCGCATGATCCAAGGCGACGAACGCCAAATTTGTTTCCGCGTCGCCATGGTCTTGCAGCAATGCCTCCACCAAACCGGCCAGCATCTTTGCCTCCTCCAGCCTTTTTAGTTTCGGCAAAGCCCGTTCGATCTGATCAAATACGGTTAAAAACACTACATGTTCGGTGATTAAAACTTCCGTAATGTTCATCATTAGTTTCATCTTCGCATACCCGCGCGGAAAACTCAACCTCAATTTCGGATTGGCGGCTTACGCCAGCAAGCAACGGAAAGAGTGAGACCGCGAAAGCGCTTTCGTTTCCGCGCCCAAACAGAAACAATCGGCACGTGGCCACATTACGCATCCAAAAGATTGATTCATTCGACGCGCCGGAACTGCGGCCTTACGTGACAATGAAGCGACCGCTGGAGCACGAGCGGCAGGGCATTTTCGTCGCGGAAGGGGTCAAGGTCGTGAAACGGCTGCTCGAAAGCCGTTTTGCCGTCCTCTCCGTCGTGCTTCCGGAAAAATGGCTGGATGATTTCCGCCCGTTGCTCGAAGCACGAGCCGAACCCATCACTGTTTATCTCGCCGAAAAGAAATTTCTGGAGGGATTGACCGGTTTTTCAATGTTCCAAGGCGTGCTCGCCATCGGGAAAATTCCCCCGCCCGTTTCACTCGACGACATTTTGTCCAAAAGCCCGATCCGGGCTTCGTCGAGACGAGAACCCCTCCTCCTCGTGGCCATAGACGCGCTCGCGAACGCGGAAAATCTGGGCGCGCTTGTCCGCAACTGCGTTGCCTTCGGCGTTCATGCGTTGCTCGTCGGCGAAACTTCCAGCAGTCCGTTCCTCCGCCGCGCCGTCCGAAATTCAATGGGCACGATTTTACAATTGCCGGTGGTTGAGCTGGCCAAGCTCGGCCAGAGACATCGTTTCACCACAAAGCCACACGACACAGGCCTAACGCTGACGCAGTGCTTGAAGGAGTTGCGCGGTCGCGGTGTTCGTTGCATCGCGGCGCATCCGCACGCGAACGGCAAAACGCTGTCGCAAGCCGATTTTTCCGGTGATTGTTGCATCGTCTTCGGCAGCGAAGGCTATGGTATTTCCGCGCCTGTGCTGGAAGCGTGCAATGAGGCAGTCGCCATTCCGATGCCGCCGACGGTGGATTCGCTGAACGTGGGAGCGGCTGTGGCGGTGTTTCTTTACGAAGCCAATCGTCAGCGGAAAAAGGTTTGAACCATAAAGGCACAAAGTTATTTCTCTTCGCGTCTTCGCGTCTTGGTGGTTAATCAAAGTGGAAAACTTTCTGATAAATCCGGCGAATTGCTTGACGCCATTTCGCCAGTGCGTTTCTGAATTCCTCCGGCAATGGAAAGCCGCAGCGAACCGAGACGCGATAATATGCCGGTGCGTCGTCCGGCAAAACGGTTTCGCCCTCGTAACTCCACCGGCGTAAAATGCCTTCAACACGGCGCAATTGCCGGTAATTTTCGATCAATTCATCCGCGTCCGGCAAAACGCCGTTGGTGCGGCCCCGCTCGAGCGCACGCAGCGTGTTCGCCTCCTGCCAGCCGTGTTCGAGGCATAATGCCTGTGCGATGAACTCCGCGTCCATCAAACCACCCTTGCCGGTTTTGATGGCCAGGTCGTCCTGACCATGCGGTGTGCGCTCTTTCTCGATGCGCATCCGCATTTGATGAATTTGCCGCTTCCAATCCGGCTTGAACGCGGCCAGCGGACGACTGGGCTTGGAAAAATTGGCGAGTAACGCGGCCAGCTTCTGGAATTTTTCGCCAAGCGCCAAATCGCCGGCGACCGGTCGCGACCGCGTCAGCGCCTGAATTTCCCAAAGCTGCGCGCGCCGACGGTAATAATTCCCGTAAGCGTCGAGCGTATTGACGAGCAGACCTTTTTCACCATCGGGACGCAACCGCGCGTCGACATGGAATACAATTCCCTGCTCCGTCCGACGCGAAAGCAATTCCATCACTTCCACTGCGACTCGCTGGAGTTCGGACAAATTTTTCACGTTCGAATCCGCGACAAAAACAACGTCGAGGTCGGAGCCATAATCGATTTCACAGCCGCCGAGCTTGCCGAAACCGATGATGACGAACGGCGGCTTTTTGATTTTATTTTTGCGCATCACAACTTCAAGCGCGTATTGCAAACAGGCATCGGCAAGCGCGGAAAGTTCAGTGAGATTTTGTTCAAGATCGGCAAGACCGAGAATGTCGCGCAAACCGAGTCGCATTAATTCGGCCTCGTGATAACGGCGCAACCAGAAAAATTGGTCCGCATCCTTCAATCCGTAACGTAAATCCTTCAAAATCTCCGCGGTTGTTTTGCACTGGCGCAATCGTCCGGCGGCAACCAGATCATCAATCAAATCCGGCGTGCGAATTGCGACTTCGGCCAAAAACTCGGAGCGGTCGAACAACAACATCATCAATTCAAATATCGCCGGATTGCCATTCCACATTTCGAGCAGCGGCGCGCGCCCCCCATACACGCCGATGAAATTGACCAGCCGCGTGAGCACGCGGTCGGGATCAGACAGAATTGGCGATTGCGGATTGCGGATTGCGGATTGCGAATCGTCAATTTGAGATTGACGCGGACAAAGGGCAAAAAAATTCGGAATCAATTGGCGCGCCAACTCCGTCGTTCGCGGCGAAACGTGAACGTCACCCGGCCCCCCGGCAAATTCCTTGAGCAAACGGACCGCGTTTTTCGGATCGCGAAACGAATGTGCAGCAAGCAGTTCCTCCCATTTTTCCCTGGAAGCGTCGAATTCCTCCGGAAAAATTGTTTGCATCCGCAATGATTCGTTCTTGAGCTGTTTTTCGTAAATGCGCCGGACGTTTCCGGTGTGCGTTTGCAGTGCCAATTTGAACCCTTCCAAAGACTTGAAATCCATCAACCGCGCCAGCCGCAGTTGCGCCCGCCGGTCATTGGGAATAGTGTGCGTCTGCAAATTGTTTTCCATTTGCAAACGATGTTCGACATCCCGCAAAAACCGGTAGGCGGCGCCCAGTTGCAACACTTCGTCCTTTGAAAGCAGGTTGTATCGCTCAAGTTTTTCAAGGCACGGGAGCGTTTGCGAAACCTGTAAAAAGGGGAACCGCCCTGCGTGCAAGACCTGCAACGACTGGATGACGAACTCAATTTCACGAATGCCGCCGCGGCCGAGTTTCACGTTGCGCTCCAATTCGTCCGCCCCCACAACTTCATTCTCAATCCGGTCCTTGACCGCGGCGACTTCATGCAAAATGTTCTGGCTGACGGAGGGCGGAAATCGAAATGGCTGGATCATTTCCAGAAATTCCGCCGCCAGGGTTTCATCGCCGGCAACGTGCCGCGCTTTGATCAGCATCATGCGCTCCCACGTCTGGCCCCATTGCGAGTAATAATTTTCGTAACTTTCGAGCGAACGGCACAGCGGCCCGGCGTCGCCTTCGGGCCGCAAACGCAAATCAATGCGGAACAAAAAACCTTCCGCCGTTGGGCGTGATATTTCCGCAATGAATGTCTCCGCGAGTTTGCTGAAAAACTGGTGATTCGACATCACGGCGCGCGGCATTTTTTTCTTTGCAGGCGGTTCTTTGAAGACTTCCCCTTCGTCGCTGTAAACGAAGAGCACGTCCACGTCGGAACTATAATTCAGTTCCTGCCCGCCGAGTTTGCCCATGCCAAGCACGCAAAAGGCCGTCGCCTGCCAATGACCATTTGCGTCTTGATGGAAGGGCCGGCCAAAACGCCGGGTGAATTGTTGCCAGGCGATGCGCCAGACGGCCTCAAGGCAAACATCAGCGATATCAGACAGTTCGTGCGTGATTTCGACAACGTTGCTCAAGCGGGCAAGGTCGCGCGCAGCGATGCGGAGCATTTCCCGCTGTTTGAAGCGACGCAATTCGGCCAGAGCGCCAGCGTAATCGTCCTCTCGCAATCGCGGCTCAAGCAAACTGTCAACCTCACGGCAAAAACCATGCGCACGGCGCGCATGCTGAAGTCGTTCGAAGTCGAGCAGTGGCAACCATTCCGGATGTGCGAGAAGCAGGTCGCCGAGCGCTTGCGAGCCGCCAAATAGCGCAATGAGGACGCGAATGGAGTCGGCGGAGAGTTTTTCAAGTTGCCTCTGCGCAGCTGTTGCGGCAAGCGAATCAAGAAAGCGTTTGGAACGCTCCGGATCTGCGGAAGCTTTCAGCGTCTTTGTCCAAAACGTTTTTTTCACAACGAAGCATGTCAATCATCGGACGGCTGATCAGTGGTCAGCTTTCATTTCCAAATTTTCCACGGAGCTTTGCCGGACTTCCAGAGGTTGTTCAAAACTTCAAACTCGTGCAGCGTGTCCATGTGATGCCAAAAGCCTTCGTGGGCATACATCATTAATTCCCCATCCTCGGCCATGCGTTGCAGCGGTTCGCGTTCCAAAACCAAATCCTCACGATCATTGAGGTAACGGTCAAAAACACTGCAGTTAAAAATAAAAAAACCGCCGTTGACGTAGGTTGCGCTCTTCTCGGGTTTTTCATTAAACCTGGCAACGGAAGAGCCTTTGACAACCAACTCGCCAAACCGGCTTGGCGGATGAACGCCGGTAAGAGTGGCAATTTTGCCATGGGATTGATGAAATTTTTTGAGCGCGCCGATGTCAACGCTGCCCACGCCGTCGCCGTAAGTAAGGGCAAAAACACCTTCAGACTCCAAATAACGCCGGGCGCGCCAAAGTCGCGCGCCGGTCATGGCCTTTTCTCCAGTGTCAACCAACGTAACACGCCATGGCTCGGAAGAGGGTTGGCGAATAATCAGGCAGTTGGAATCGTTTTGGCTGGAGTCTGGCGTCACTTCGTTGGTATTCGCGGCGTCATTCAGGAAGAACTCACGGATACATTCGCCTTTGTGGCCGAGAAGCAAAACGAATTCATTGCAGCCGTAAGCGCTGTAAAGTTTCATGATGTGCCAAAGAATCGGGCGATTGCCGATGGGCGCCATCGGTTTGGGAATGACTTCGCTGACCTCGCGAAAGCGAGTGCCTTGTCCGCCGCAAAGAATGGCTACTTTCATGTAATAATGCCCGGATTGCCTGATAATTTGCGCGCCTACACCGGCACTGTTTCAAACCGAATGTCTCCATCCGGCACCGGCGGAGGCGGTGCGATTTTTATAAACAAACCGCGCCAGAAACCCAAGCCGTAAAGAATGTTTGTCAATACAATCAAGGGCAAGGCGCGCGCAGCCAAAGAAAATTTGCTCCGCGCGGCAACACAAATCGTTTGTATCAGCACAGCCGAAACATAAAGCGCCAGCGGCAACATGAACAACAACAGCCATTTTGAAAAAGGAAAAACGCAGAGCAGAACCGGCAACATCAGCAAATAGAGGCAAAGCAGCGGCGGAATGAAATTGAGCAGCGAGGCAAAAGTCGGATGCAGCCGGAACTGCTGCGCCCGCCCTCCGCCATAGTAAAGAAGCATTTTGGCGTATGCGCGAAGGTTGGCGCGCGGACGGCGATGAACAAAGAATTCCGGGTCGTAAAGCAATTTGCCGCCGCGTTTCTGGACGCCGTCCATCATGGCATTTTCCTCATTTGGCACCAGTTTGGGATCGAAGCCGACTTCGAGCACGGCGTTGCGGCGGGCAATGAGGTTGCAGGAAATCAATTCCTTCTCGCCGGAAGCGCGGAGTTTGCCCACGGCGCGATAACGGGCACAACTGGGGCCGAATGCCAGCCAACTGCCCATGACAAGCCCCAAAACCCGCTCGAATTGCGGCGCATCCGGTGGACAGATGTTTGGTCCGCCCACCATTTTCACAGTTGGATCGGAAAAATGCTTGATTGCCCGATTCAAATTATCCGAGGGGGCCACTGAATCGTCGTCCAAAAAATAAACCAGTTCGCCGCGAACCGCCTTCAGCCCGGCGTTACGTTTAACGCCCGGTCCGATGGACAAATCCGTGGTGCGCACAACCACGATTTCCAGTTTCTCGCGCGGATAATCAAATTGACGCGCGGCAGCGGCGGACTTGACCTCCGTTTTGTGCGGATGAACGGGAATGAGCACGCTCACCAAAGGCAAGTCGTTATTCATGGCGCACAGGTTATAAAGTTTGAGATTGAGAGTTCCAAGCCAAAAACCCTTTTGCAATCCGGTTCACATCTGGTGCAACTGCAGCCTGGCGTTTTTTTTTGACAACTTCCAGCAGTCATTTAGAGTGCCTGGGCTTTGGATGGGGTCGTAGCTCAGTTGGTAGAGCACCACAATGGCATTGTGGGGGTCAGGGGTTCGAACCCCCTCGGCTCCACATCCAAGTTTTACAGGCGTTTCGTCGAATTATTGCTGTGAATACAATTATTTTCTCGCTTGCCAATCGCCTCCGTTTTACGAAACGATACATAATCAATACAAACTATTACATTTTTACGACGCTAAAAAGTGGCACAAACTGGCATTAAACGAACGGACACCAAGAAGGCCATGAAAACTGTAATGTTTTGCATCCTTTGCATTCTGGCAACTTCATTAAAAGCACAGACCAACAATGGCTTGCATTTAGACATTCTCGTTTGCTCGAACAAAACCTACGAAGATTGCACCATCATTCGTGTCACACCGGCCTATGCCGTCGTGCAATTCCCCGGCGGCCTAGACAAAGTGCCATTATCCGCTCTGCCCGATTCTTACAAAAAGAAATACGGCTACGACCCCAAAAAATCCGAAGCCTTTTTACAATCAGAAAAACAAAATCTTGCTGCGCGTAAGGCTGCCGTTCTTGCCGCACAAGCCACTGACGAAAAATACATTGCATCACTGGCTGGAACAAATCGCATCATTCGCATAACTGCAATCCAAGGCGACGTTGGTATTTTGAAATGCTCGGCTGTTATTGATGATCAGGTTCAGCAAATTTCAATCGGCAATCTTCCTGCTCCAGTCAAAAATTTTGTGAACCGATATAATCAACTTCGGAATGACATTTTGACATTCGGAGAAAAGGTTCACAACGATGCCAGAACCGCTGAACGAGCAGATGCTTCTGCACCAGTTGGTGCTGCTGGTGATCCCGCTTATGTCAACGCGGCAATGGCGCAACGCAATCAAGCAAATCAAATGGCACTCAATGTCAAAGACGAAGCGGATAAATTGGAACAAATGCAGGATGAGTTAAAAGAAATGGCGTCTGATGTTGTTGAAAAAACATCCATTGTCGCTTACCCAACCGGACAATCCTATGCCGGAATTCCAATCTGGCAATGTGCTCAAAATTGATATGCTCATCACCTGTCCCTGCAATCATTGCGGCAACAACATCGAATTCGAGGCCACCGAATTTGAAGAAACGGGAGGAGATTCTAAAAACCATTTTGGCCAAACCGTTCAATGTCCACATTGCAAAAAACTCACCATTCTTTCCCTGAAAAAGAAATTGCCTTGGGAATCTGAACAGAAATCACCGCTTGACCAGAAATCAAAATCAGGTCATCTGACAATTCAAAAAGCCGAACTGTTATCATTTGCAAGCATCATTATGTTCTGCATCGGCTGCGGTTTGGTTGCAAATGGATGTAGTGGTGAATTTAATGAAAGCCAAAACCCCGACGGTAGCGCCATTCGACAAATCCTGAATGCCGTGCAATACAGCAGTGGATTCATTGTCATCTCGATCAGTCTTGTCATCCGTGCTCTTCTTCATCTTATCCGAAAATAGCGGAACAAAATCTGGCACAAAATCAGTCAGCCTTCAGAATCAACGTGAAGTCGTTGGAATTTGAATCAATGGCATTGTGGGGGTCAGGGGTTCGAACCCCCTCGGCTCCGCGTCAACTGTGTGCCGAACTCCAATAATTTCCGCACATCAGCATCCGATTTTGCCTCGGCGTAAATTCGCAGGATCGGCTCCGTGCCGGAATCGCGCAACATCAGCCATGAAGAATCTTCCGCGGTAAACTTGACGCCATCGAATGTCTTCATGCCGGTCAATGGCGAGCGCAACAATTTTGCCGGCGGATGGTTCTTCAAAAAATCCATCAGCGACGTGCGTTTCTCCATCGGATAATGCGTGTCAATTCTTCCGTAGCGATGCGGACCGAATTGTTTATCCAATTTCATCAACAGCTTGTTGACGGATTTACGTTCGGTCGCGAGCAATTCAAGCAACATCAACCCGGCCAGGATACCGTCGCGTTCGGGGATGTGACCGGGAAAACCGATGCCGCCGCTTTCTTCCGCGCCAAGCAGCACATCGCCCTTGAGCATCTCGGCGCAAATATACTTGAAGCCGACGCCGGTTTCGACGAGCGGCAGCCCATAGGCCGCGCATATTTTGTCCACCATTGAGGTCGTCGTCAGCGCCTTCACCACACGTCCCCTGCCCTTGCGGTTCACAATCAGATGATGCAGCAGCAGGCAGATGATCTGGTGTGTTGTGAGCGCATTACCGCGACCGTCCATGCCGCCAATGCGGTCGGCATCGCCGTCGGTCACGAGACAAAAGTCGTGGGGATGTTTTTTAAGAAATTTTCGGCTGGGGCCGTAATTGTCTTTTATCGGCTCGGGATTAATGCCGCCGAATAAAACATCATGCCGGGCATTGAGTGTCGTGACTTTGCAAGTCGTGCCTGCGAGTAATTGTTCAAAGCAGCCGGCGCCGACACCGAAAAGCGCGTCGTGCGCGAAACGCAGTTTTGATTTTGCGATGAGCTTGAAGTCCACAAGTTTTTTAAGCGCGGCAAAATGCGCCGGGCGGACATCGGCAATGGTGATTTGACCGGATTTTACGGCTTCAGCCAGCGGCATGGTTTTGACCGGATTGCGGTCGAGAAAACTTTCGACGGACCGGCACGTTTCGGAATCGCTGGAGCCGCCATAGTACGATTTAAGCTTGAACCCGTTGAAGATTGGAGGGTTATGACTGGCGGTAATCATCACCCCGCCGACGGCATGCAGATTTTTAACGGCGAACGAAACCGACGGTGTCGGCGTCGGCTCCGGCGTGAGAACGACTTGAAAGCCGTTGCCCGCGAAAACCTCCGCCGTTGTCTGAGCGAACTTGTCCGAGAACAACCGCCGGTCGTAACCGACGACAACTTTGGGCTGCCGCCCAAAGATTTCGGATTTCGGATTTCGGATTTCGGATTTCCAATAGTCAGCGGCGGCTTGCGCGACACGCGCGACATTGGCAAATGTAAAATCCTCCGCGATGACCGCGCGCCAGCCGTCCGTGCCGAATTTGATTTGTGCCACGCGCGGAGTATATCGGTAAAAGACGTAAAAGCCAAAGCGCTTTTCATTTCGCGTGCAATCTCTAAACTCCCGCTCATGGCAAAAAACGCCGCGAAACCAGCCTCGCCCGCACGCATGAAATCTTCCGCGCTCCTAAACGCACACGTCGTTTATTCCGGCGACAATAATATGTCTACGCAACGTAAACATTTTTACGAAGTCAACAAGGACGCGTATCTGTTCCCATCGCAGTTGAAGAAGGGAACAAACCGCGTTCAACGCGAGGAGCCAGTCCGGCAATGGTGTGCCTATGAGTTAATACGCGCATACGGTATCGACATCCTTGATATGACATTTGAACATCCGGTAAGAGTTGGATCAAAAAAATATCATATCGACATTCTTGTTTCCCGGCGAGGCGCACCTTGGTTGGTCGTGGAATGTAAAGAATCCGGTCATAAGAAACATGATGAAGGAATGGAGCAAGCTGTCAGCTATGCCAGCGCGCAGGAAATTCAGGCAGAGTTTGCGGTATACACCAACGGTCAGGTGTGGCATGTAAAACGGCGCATTCGTGATCAGTGGATTGCCGTGCCGGATTTCCCACATCAGAACACTCCATCCGGAGGTGAGCAAATTTTTGAATTATTAAACTGTCTTCATAAAGCTGCTCCCTTGCTTTACAAACTCGACGAGCGGCTTGAGGACAAGGAAGCCACAAAGTTTTTGAGCGTGATGCAGATGTTTTTTAACGGTGTAAACCTCCTGACCAAAGATGCCGACCGAGATTTAATCTTCGCAACTGATCTCTTACTACGCGTGCTATCGTCAGCCAACGGCCCTCCCGATTACCGAATTGGCACACTGGAAGCGGCGCGCCAAAAATTCGAGTCGTATCGCAAGCCAAGAAATCTCGGCTTTGAAATTCGTCCAGTGATGATAGAAAGAGAGGTTGCCAGTGAGATGCCACCTTTATGCGCGGCTTTGCAAGCCATGATTGAAGGTGCGAAGGGACTTGCTCATTGTGACATCTTGTTACTTCGGCTGGATATGGCTCTGTCGAATTATGGCAGCAGGCAACATGTTTCAACGAAACTGTATCCAGAGATAGAATCGAGTGTGCATCAAGCATTATGGGATTTTCTTACTCATGCTTTTGCACGACACTTGAATGTATCATTACCAGAGCGAACCGATAAAGGGGATATTGATGAGATGAAATCCTTCTGCCGTTTTGCTTGGGACTCGTCCTTGGCAAAGGAATGATTTCATCGCATTGGGATGAGACAGCAGAAACTGAAAAACACTTGCCTAGCAGTTAAAATCAACTAATCATGGCCAACATGAAAACCAAACGGTTGATATGGGGGGTTTTGCTGCTGTTTGTGAGTGTGGCAACAGCTCAACAGATTTCAAAAATAGATGGTTCCCGTCCTTCCGAAATGGGCACAGGTTTTTTCATCACGGAAGATGGTGGCCTTATTACTGCTTATCATGTGGTCAAAGACGCCGCGCAAATTCGCTTGGTGACTCGCGCGGGCCTCATTCCCGCCGTCGTGGTGAGGGTAGATGCAGCCAATGATCTTGCGTTGCTTAAAACAGAGGGACAATTCACGCCGTTGCCGGTAGCCACCAGTCGCACAGTCCAATTGGGTAACACTGTTGCCACTATCGGCTTCCCCGATCCTCCTCTGCAAGGGTTCACGCCCAAGCTGACGAAAGGAGAAATCTCTTCGCTTTCCGGTGTACGTGATGACTGGCGTTATTTCCAAATTAGTGTTCCAGTGCAGCCGGGTAACTCTGGTGGCGCATTGGTGGATGAGCATGGGAACGTGGTGGGTGTGGTGACGCTCACGTTGAACGCACGGGCGGCGCTGGCCAAGAGTGGCGCGCTGCCGCAAAACGTGAACTACGCAATGAAAAGTAGTTATCTACTCGCTTTCCTTGAATCAGCCGCGCCGAAAATATCCGCGAAGCTCAAAGAGCCAAGCAACAACGAACGAAAATTTGAGGACGTGGTGGCAACCGTCCAGCAAGCCACCGTGCAGGTATTGGTGTATCATGGCAAATTTAAATGACGTGGTGAAATCGGTACAACAGGCAACGGTGTTGGCACGGTGTATTGAAAGGTAGCGCGGGCGTCCCATCCGCTTCAGCATCGCGTCAATTTTGCAGTTGCAGCCCGTCCAAAAGATTCAAGCCTTCGTCCTGCCTTCGTTTTAACTTCGGTGTCCGGCATCGGATTTTTTGAGCAGAGCCTCGTTACCTCGGCTCCTACGGTTTGAATCAGACTGTCAAATCCGCCATCGCCGGGTCGTGGGCGTTGGCAATCTGGCGCATTTTTTTGACGGCGGCGCGCATGTTGTGCTGGTGGAACAGAGCGGTGCCGGCGACGAATGTGTCGGCACCGGCGCGGGCGCATTCGGCGACAGTCTGGAAATTGATGCCGCCGTCCACCTCGATGCGATAGGGAAGCTTTCGTTCACGCCGCCATATCTCGGCCTGCTGGATTTTGGGCAGGCATTCGTGGATGAACGACTGGCCGCCGAAGCCCGGATTGACAGTCATCACAAGCAGCAAATCAATCTGGTCGAGATACGGCAGGACTTCGGTGATGGTGGTGGGCGGATTGACAGCCATGCCGACTTTTTTGCCGAGCGATTTAATTTTCCAAATGAGCGGGGTGACCTGCTGGTGAAGTTCGACATGGATGGTGATTCCATCCGCGCCGGCCTTGGCAAAAGGTTCGATCAAAATTTCCGGTTGCGAGCACATGAGGTGAACGTCGAAAAATATTTTAGTCAGGGGACGAATGGCGCGCACGACTTCCGGCCCAAAGGAAATGTTTGGGACGAAATGCCCGTCCATGATGTCGAGGTGCAGCCAGTCGGCGCCGGAACGGTCGGCTCGTTCGACTTCCTTGCCGAAGCGGGTGTGGTCGGAGGCGAGCAGCGAAGGCGCGATAATCATGCGCGAAATTTAAGCGAATAGCGCGGCAAAGAAAAGCTGGAAAGATGCGCGCCGCTCAAATTCATTTGCCGTCGAGGCAGCGGCGCACGGTCAGCGCGAGTGTTTGCGGATGGTAGGGCTTCTGTAAAAAGTTCAGTTCCGGATCCAATTTAAAATCCTTGCCAACGATGTCGGCGCTGTAACCGCTGCTGAAAATGACTTTGAGGTCCGGACGCTCGCTGCACAATGTTTCCGCCAGTTCGCGACCATTCATGTTGTTGGGCATCACCAAATCGGTAAGCAAGAGGGCGATTTCGTCTTTGTGATCACGCCAGATTTCGATGGCTTCAACTCCGTTGCCCGCCGATAAAACTTTATAACCGTATTTGCCCAACACTCGTGAGACGAGTTCGCAGAGGGGCGGTTCATCTTCGACGAGCAAAATGGTTTCGTTGCCGCCGCGAACGCTGATTTGTGCCGTCAGTTTTTCCTTCACACCCGCCTCCGATCCGGCGTAGGGAATGTAAATGCGAAATGTCGTGCCCTTATCAAGCTGGCTATCCACTTCAATCCATCCTCGGTGCTGCTTGACAATGCCATAGACAGTCGCCAATCCGAGACCGGTGCCTTTGCCAATCTCTTTCGTGGTAAAAAATGGCTCGAAGATCCGGTGTAAATTTTCCGGCGTAACGCCAATCCCAGTGTCCGTAACGCTAAGACAAACGAAACGCCCGGCGTGTGATTCGGATTGTCCGCTGCTGTAAGCTTCGTCCACATCCACAACGGCAATGCGGATGGCGAGCTGGCCGCCTTTGGGCATGGCATCACGCGCGTTGACAGCAAGGTTCAACAACACCTGCTCCAACATGCTGGCGTCGGCTTCGACCGTTGGCGGTGGTTGACAATAATTTAATTGCAACGACACGTCCTCGCCCAAAAGCCGGCCAAGCATGTTTGTCATGTTGCTGACGACCTTGTTCATGTCCAACCGTTTTGGTTGAATGAGCTGGCGCCGGCTGAAGGTGAGCAATTGCCGTGTTAAACCGGCAGCGCGTTCGGCGGCCTGGACAATTTGCTGTGCGGATTTCCCCGCTGTTTCCGGAAGATTGGCCGCCATAAGCAATGCGGCGTGTCCCTGAATGACGGTTAGAATGTTGTTGAAATCGTGCGCGACACCGCCGGCGAGCTGGCCGATGGCTTCCATTTTTTGTGATTGCCGCAATTGTTCCTCCAACTGCCGCTGCGTCGTGACGTCGCGGAACAAACTCAACATCAGCAACGGGCGTTCATGGAGCTTGATGAACGAGTCAATAATTTCCAACGTCACTGTGTTCCCATTGTGCAAAACATACTGGCGCTCACGCCTGTGCCGGGGAGTGGGGTTAAGAAAGGATTCACGGTGCTGCTCGATCATTTTTCCCCAATCCTCGGACGCGGTGTAAATCACTGTAAATGGTTGGCCTTCCAAAGCCTGCGCCTCCATGCCGACCAACCGGCAAAACGCGTCATTGACGGCAACGATGATGCCGTCTTCACTGGCCAGCCGCAGACCGGTCACTGAATTTTGCCAGACGGAGCGGAATAACATTTCCGAACTGTGCAAGGCTGCTTCGGCTTCGCGACGCTCGGTGATATCGCGCACATGCAGCAACATGGCCGGTTGTCCGCCGTATTCAATACGACTGGCACGGATCTCCACCGGCGTAGCACGCCCCTCAACGGTCAGGCTTTCACTCTCAGCACGCGACCATTTGCCGCCCGCCATTTTTTCAAAATCGCGGCGGGCCTCCTCACGGCGAGCTGGTGGAATGAGATCATTGAAAACGTTTTTGCCAATCAACTGGTCGCGCGCCAACCCGTGCAGAATACAGGCGGCAAGATTCACATCCAACACGATCCCGTTCAAGTCCTCGACAAAAATGGCGTCAGGGGAATTTTCAAAGAGGTCGTGAAATCGTCGCTGGCTCTCGTGCAACGCTTCCTCGGCATGAACACGTTCGAGGGCGCCACTGCACTGATCGGCCAACGTCTGCAGTGTTTCCAAATCCCGTTCGGTATAGGCTCCTGGTACGCGACTTTGGATGAATAAAACACCGATGACGCGGGCGCCCTTCTGGATCGGCACGAGCATTGCAGCGGCGGAATGGCCCTTGGGGTCGGAGGTCTCCACCAGTTCCGCTCCTTTGCTGATGACGCGCCGAATGAGGGCGTTCTCGCTTCTTGGCTGTGCCGACGAAGGAATTTGGACCCGCTGATTGTCCACTGTGGTGATATTGAGCAAAGAGAAAACCTCGTCCTTCTCTGATGAATACGAATCAAGCTCGAAATCATCCCACTCAAAAAGTGTATCGGAGGCTTCGCAAATGATCATCGCCGCTTCGGAGGCTGTGATGGCAGAACTTAAGCGGTGGCTGAGTTTCGAAAATACTTCATCATGATGTTCGCTGCGGAGGCGTTGGGTGATATCAGTGATCATTGTCAAGGCGGCAAAACGGTTCTGAAACACCATCGGAGTCCAGGTAACTTCGACATCAATCAAAGTGCCGTCCTTGCGCCGATGCTTCCAGATGCGGCCATGCCCCGCATTGCTTGACGCGGCGTCTTTCAAGTGGACATTCTTCTCCGTCTGGCGAAGATCCGACATTTTCATTGCCAGAAATTCTTCACGCGAGTAGCCGTAATGCTGAATGGCGCTTTCGTTGACTTCCAACAACTTGAGGGTTTCAAGATCAAAAACCCACATCGGATTCGGGTTGTCCTGAAAGAGCAGGCGGTATTGCTTCTCGCTATTGCGCAGTTCCTCCTCGACGCGCCAACGGTCGGTCACGTCGCGCCAATTGGTGACCAAACCGGCGATTCCGGGGTCTTGCAAGCGATTCTGGCCGATGATTTCCAAGTGTTTCCAGACACCGTCCTTTTTTTGATAGCGAAGTTGAATTTTTATCATGCGCTCTGGATGATCGAGCGCAAATTGGAGCATCTGTCGGGCTAGGGGTAAATCGTCAGGATGCATGTACCTAAAGGAATCTGTCCCGCGCAATTCCTCCGACGTATAGCCCAGCACACGCTCCATCGAAGGACTGGTGTAAAGGAAACGCCCTTCCCGGCTCAAAATGCAAAGAATGTCGAGCGAATTTTCCGTGAGCGTGCGAAAATACTTTTCGCGTCGAACCAACTCCGTTTCCGCCTGCCGCCGTTTGGCGTGCTCACCGGCTTCCTGCACGGCACGGCGGATTGCCGGGGCCAGCCGCTTCGGGCTTTGCTTAAGCACATAATCAACCGCCCCTGCCTTCAGACTTTCAATCGCGGCGTGTTCACCAATGGTGCCGGAAACGAGAATGAACGGCGTGTCGGGACATTTTTCCCGAACAAACGTCAGCGCCTCCAAGCCTGTGAAGGCCGGCAATCGGAAATCCGACAGGATGACATCGAACGTCTCACTGTCCAGCGATGCCTCAAATTCCGCGCGACCAGCCACACGTTTGATATCGGCGCTCAATTTGTCCTGCTGAAGAAGCGAACGAACCAGTTCGGCAAAATCCGGGTCATCTTCGAGATAAAGAATGCGCAAGGGCTTATTCATTTTGCCACTGGGTCGTGTAGCATTAGTTTGCCGCCGTTTCAATCAATTCTTCAATTGTTCAAGTATTTTATCAGCAATTCCCGCACCACGCTGGCATTGTGGCAAATATGAAATAAACTTTGCAAAGGCTACACGCGGCTGACACACAGCTCCAAGGGAGCGGGATGGTTTCAACGTTGACATTCGCGCGTGTTTGATTAGAGTCGCGCACCTTTTAAAAAACGAAACGCAGATTCAATTTATGCCGAACACAAAGTCAGCCGAACGCCGGATGCGCGGGAACGAACGCAAACATTTGCACAATCGCAGTGTCAAATCGCACCTGCACCGTCTTGAAAAAGATTATCGTGCGCTCCTCGCCGCCGGCAAGAAGGAGGAAGCAGCGAATTTTTTTCCCGGCGTCTATTCCGCTTTTGACAAGGCCGTCAAATCCGGTGTGTTGTCCCGCCCTGCGGTAAACCGCAAGAAATCCCGCCTCGCCGCCGCGCTTAATGGCGCGAGGTAAACAGTTCCAACCGCAATAATCCCATTTTCGCCAGCCGGAATTTCAGTCCAACGGCGAGACACTCAAGACCGTATTTGAGGCTGCGGCGGAAATTGATCGAAGACGCTTCAGCAAAATACTTTGTTGGACAACTCACTTCGGCAATCGTGAATCCGTGCCAGAGAATTTGCGCGAGCATCTGGTTGTCGAAAACAAAGTCGTCGGAATTTTTCGTCAAGTCGAGCGTTTCCAAAATTTCCCGCGAAAACGCGCGGTATCCAGTGTGGTATTCAGAGAGCTTCGCGCCGAGCAAAAGATTTTCCATAAAAGTCAGAAAACGGTTTGAAATGTATTTCCAAACCGGCATCCCTCCTTTCAGCGCATAACCGCCCAGAATGCGGCTGCCCAGCACGCACGGGTGCAGTCCATTGGCGATAATCGAGGCCATCGCCGGAATCAGCTTGGGTGTGTATTGATAATCCGGGTGAATCATGATGATAATGTCCGCGCCTGTTTCAAGCGCCAGCCGGTAGCAGGTTTTTTGGTTGCCACCGTAACCCGTGTTGCGCTTATGCACATGAACACGCACACCTTCGAGCGTCCGCGCAATAGCCACCGTCCATCGTGGCTGCCATCATCCACAAGAATGATTTCGTCCACGATGCCCTGCTCCCGCACTTCATCATAAGTTTGACGCAGCGTCTGCGCCGCGTTGTAAGCCGGCATCACCACGATAATTCTCTTTCCTAAATACATTGGCTCCAGATTTTGCCCGTATCCTGCCCCAATTTTTGAAAATCCAGAAGCGAAAACTGTCATGCCGGCATGGATTTTGACGTTTACTGCCTCCAGCCAAAAAAGATTACTACAAATCCACCGGCCTCGGTGTCTATGAGATGAAACCGTGGACGGTTATAAACAGGTCGATCGGTGCAAACAGCTCTCTACGCCAATGAGCAATCAAAGCTACGCCGCGTATCTCGCAAATCATCGGATGGGACAAAATGATTTGTCTGCCGTCATTTTTGATTGGACAAATCGCAGCGGTTCGACTTCTAGTATGGGCTTTCCCCGGTTCGGGAAGCTACTGAACCGACGTCGAAAATGAAAAATCGAAAGACAACAAGCATAAAAAAACAGCCTGTAAAACCAGCTCCGGTTCCTGTTGTTCCTGCGCATGTGCCGCCGTTTTTCCGTCCGGTGGACTGGTTGGCACTGGGCATCACCGCCGTCGTGGTTTTTATCGTGTTTTTCCTGACCCTGGCGCCGGACGTGACGCTTGAAGATTCCGGTGAGATGTCTACCGCTTCATTTTATGGGGGCATTCCGCACGCGCCGGGTTATCCCATCTGGACAATTTATACGTGGCTGTGGACTCACATTCCCTTCGGAAGTGTGGCGTGGCGCGTTGAACTGGGTAACGCCTTCGCCGGCGCCATCGCCGCAGGGTTGCTGGCATTTGTGGTCTCGCGCAGCAGCAGCATGATCATGGAAAGCATTGATGCATTCAAAAACATCAGCCGCCGCTGGGAAAATGCGATCTGCCTGGTTTCCGGCGTTGTCGCCGGCGGTCTGAGCGATTTCAACGGCTTCATGTGGAGTCAGGCGGTGATCGTTGACAAACACACCTTGAGCATAACTTCGCTTTTGGCGGTGGTGGTTTTTCTGTTGCGCTGGGTCTATGCGCCCCACCAACACCGGTATCTTTATGCCGCCTTTTTTATGTATGGAATTTGTTTCAACAACCATCAATCGCTTCTCCCCATCATCATGGGCATGCAGGTGCTGATGTGGATGGTTGAACCGAAGCTGGGACGTGAATTCTTTTTTGGCAACACAATGATTTTCTTGGCTTGCGAATTTTTAATCAAGCCCGGCGTTCTCATCCACAACTCAACCGTTTTGGTGGTTTACAATATGATTGGCATCACGTCGGCCCTGCTTTGGGTCTGGTTGGTGATCAAAACCAAAAAGACCGCCATTGAATTCGGGCGTGACGTGGCTATGCTCGCTTTTTTTGGCTGTCTTGCTCTCTTTTTGGGCTGCATTACACACTACATTCCCGCTGCCAGCGACATATCCAATCCCTTTTTGCTTTTTATCGCGATAATTGTAACTGGCATCATTTTTGTTCATCTCGTCAAAAAAACCAAAGCTTTTTCGAAGGAGTGGTTTATTGTTCTAGTATGCGGTGCGGCTTGGTTGCTGGGCGCAGCATTCTATTTTTATGAACCCATCGCCTGCATGACTGATCCACCGATGCAATGGGCTTACCCGCGCACCGTCGAGGGTTTCATTCACGCGCTGACTCGTGGCCAATATGAACCAATCCATCCCACTGCAGGCACCGGAACAACCATCCTTCAAATTGCCAGCAGTTTTTTTGCGATCTATGGGCTGCAACTCTGGCGCTATCTCGAAGGAATGGTCATTCAATTTAACCCTTTCTTTTTGTTGCTCGCCCTGGTGATTTTTCTGGTCTATCGAAAGCTAAAACGGCGCGAACGGGTATGGATTATCGGAATGGTTGCCATTTATACTTGCATCGGGCCATTTCTGGTTTTGCTGCTCAACTTTGCTCCCGACCGCCAATCCATTGGAATCGCTGCGCCTCTTTTCGCTACAGGGCACGTGTTTATTTCAATGTTCGTCGCCTATGGTTTGACGATTATTGCCGCGTTCATGGCAACACAATACGAAGCGATGCGCAAATGGTTGTTGGTTGGCGGCATTTGCGCCTTGGACTTTGCTTTGTTCACGGTGGCGTTAAACTGTCAAACCCTTATAGGAAATTTGGATGGTGAAATCGCCGCACGATATTCGTTCTTGAAAATGGCGTGTTGGATTCTTGCGGTAATCATGATCTCGATCCTCCGGAAAAATGGATTGCAAAACGATCGTTTGTTGTCCTTCGGCCTTCCGGGTTTATTTGTGCTGTGTTCGTTGGGATTGACCATCGCCACCATTCTGCAAGATCAGCTTAATTTGAATGGTTTTGCTGCTTTCTTCCGCAATCTCGACCAAGCTTTCGGTCCGCATCAATACGGCCTGCCGATTTACGCGGGTCTGATTTTTCTGGGAACAGCCTTGATTTTTCTTTGTTCGGTCTGGGTACTGCGTAGAAAAGCCCCACTGGGAATCGCCCTCGCCGTTTTCGCCGCGATACCCAGCTATTCCGTCTTAACGCATTGGTCAGACACTGAACAACGCAATCACTGGTTTGGCTACTGGTTCGGGCATGACATGTTCACGCCGCCGTTTGGCATTTACCCGGAAATGACCCGCAACGCGATTGAATTCGGCGGCACCGATCCAGGACGTTTTGCTCCGACCTACATGATTTTCTGCGAAAGCTTTGTGCCGCCGAGTTGCAAGCCGATGGACCCGAATTTTGATCGCCGCGACGTTTATCTCATCACACAAAACGCGCTCGCCGACGGCACCTATTTGCAATATCTCCGCGCCCAATACTTCCGCAGCGCTCAAAAAGACCCGTTGTTTTTTCAGGAACTTCTTCGCGGACCCGAGGAACGCGCAGATAATTACTACACAAACATCCTTGCACGTCTCGCAGGCATAATTTTGGACGGACCACTGGAAAGGCGCGGTGCAAGAATCGAAGCCCGCTGGCGCAAAGAAGGTGTTTATCCACCAAAGGAAATTTACATACCGTCGCCGGAAGATTCACAGCGTTGTTTCGAAGAGTATACAAAAGACGTCGCCCGCCGGTCGCAGCTTGGCCAGCTTCAGCCAGGTGAAATCGTGATCCCGATTACCAATGCAAATGGTCAGGTGAGTGTCCAGGTCGCCGGCCAAACCGCCGTGATGAAGATTAACGGTTTGTTGTGCAAAGTCATTTTCGACCATAACCCCGGCAATGATTTTTTTGTGGAGGAAAGTTTTCCACTGGATTGGATGTTTCCCTATGAAACGCCATTCGGCGTCATCATGAAAATCAACCGGCATCCATTGCCGTCGCTGCCGGAAGACGTCTTCAAAAAAGACCATGAGTTTTGGAGCCCATACTCCGGGCGTCTGATCGGCAACTGGATTACCTATGACACCAGCATCAAAGAAATCGCCGACTTCACAGAAAAAGTTTATAAACATCGTGATTTCAGCAATTTCAAAGGCGACCGCAAATTCGTTCGCGACAGTAATGCTCAAAAGGCGTTTTCCAAACTTCGCAGTTCCATCGCTGGTATTTATGCCTGGCGTCTCGGGGTGTTGAGCGGGACTCCCACACCGTCGCAGTATCTGCCCAAGAATGAAAATGAACAGCAACTGTTGGTTAAAGAAGCTGATTTCGCTTTCAAACAGGCATTTGCATTCTGCCCCTACAGCCCTGAAGCCGCTTTCCGTTACATCAACTTCTTGATCCAATTCAACCGCCTTGATGATGCCTTGCTTGTGGCACAGACCTGCCTCGACTTCGATCCCTATAACGGCTCAATTGCAAACCTTATTAAAGAATTGGAGAAGTTCAAAAAACAGGCCGGTGAACGAACCCAAATCGAAACCGAACTACAGCGGATGGAAAACGAAAGGCGCGTGAACCCAACCAATTTCGGAAACATTTTTGCCCTCGCAGCCCTTTATCTTCAATTACAGCAGACCAACCGCGTTATTGAATTATTTGACCAAACATTGGCCGTTTCAAACATGCCTCCGGATGCGGTTGGAGCCATCGCCCAGTTTTACGCCCAAACGGGCAATCTATCCAAACTCGAAAGTGCGCTTGAAAAACTTGCGGCCATCATCCCCAACCAGCCCGAACCGTGGTATGACCTTGCAGCGCTCAATGCCGTGCTTGGCAAAACCAATGAATCTCTCCAGGATTTGCGCACCTGTCTTGACCTCAGCGCCAAACGTCTTCAGCGTGATCCCAAAGCGCACGACCTCCTTGCCGAAGCGCGCAAAGATCAACGCTTCGCCCCCCTGCACAACCTGCCGGAGTTTCAAAAGCTCGTTCCGCCCGATTAAGATGCAGCTGCAGTTGGCAACACATCCCAGTTGCCGGTTTCCGGTCAATGGTTTAGTTTGATGGCCTCGAAATGACTTTTGCGCCGACATGACAGCATGAAGAAGGCAGATTCACACACAAAAAGAATCGAAACAGCGGCAAACGCCCCGAATACCGCCGCAGACATCGTCACGCCTGCTGTTTCCGAAATCACACCGGAGCAATTGACCGAACTCCAGGCGCGCGCAGCCAAGGCTGACGAGCATTGGGATCGCCTGCTGCGTACCGCCGCCGATCTTGAAAATTTCAAGAAACGCGCGGCCCGCGAACGTCACGAAGTCGCGCAATCGTCCGCCGCCGCGCTGATTCAAAAACTGCTGCCCGTTCTCGATCACTTCGAAATGGCACAAGCCGCCGCGCAAACCGCGGAAGTCCCGCAAGGCGGAATCGCATCGTTGCAGGACGGCATCGCCATGATCCAGCAGCAGCTCAAAAGCATTCTCACCGAGGCCGGCCTCGAGGAAGTGAATGCGAACGGCCAGCCATTTGACCCGACTGTGCATGAAGCCGTCATGCAAATGGAAACTCCTGACGCGCCTGAAGGTCAGGTCGTCCAACAAATCCGCAAAGGTTATAAGTTGCATGACCAATTGTTGCGACCCGCGGCAGTTGTTGTCGCCAAAAAACCCTCCGCGCCGCCCGCCGCCTGAGTCATGGCCAAACGCGATTACTATGAAGTGCTTGGCGTCGGCCGCAACGCCAGTGATGAAGAAATCAAAAAGGCTTACCGCAAGTTGGCCCTCAAATTTCATCCGGACAAAAATTCAGGGGACAAAACCGCCGAGGAAAGATTCAAGGAAATCGGCGAGGCCTATGAGGCGTTGAGTGATCCGCAAAGACGCGCGGCTTACGATCAATACGGCCACGCGGCGTTTGACCCGCGCGCGCGCGCCAGCCGCGCTGGAGGTTTCGGCGGCGGTTTCCACGATCCTTTTGAAATTTTCCGCGAAGTTTTCGGCGGCGCGGCGGGCGGAAGCATTTTTGAAAGTTTCTTCGGCGGCGGACAAGACCCGTCGCAACCGCAACGCGGTGACGATTTGCGTTACGATCTGGAGATCACGCTCGAAGAAGCAGCGCTCGGCTGCGAAAAGGAAATTTCCGTCACGAAGCTCGACCGTTGTGACGAGTGCAACGGCTCCGGCATGGAACACGGCTCAAAAATCCGGACGTGCTCGACCTGTGGCGGACGCGGGCAGGTGCTCACGTCGCGCGGCATCTTTAGCATTGCGCAAACGTGTCCGCACTGTAAAGGCACCGGGCGGATTTTGGAAAAGCCATGCAAATCCTGCCACGGCGGCGGGCGGTGCGAACACCATTCAAAAATTAAATTGCGCATTCCGCCCGGCGTGAATACCGGTTCGCGTTTGCGTTCGTCGGGCAACGGCGAAGCAGGCTTCCGCGGCGGCCACCCCGGCGACCTTTATGTGATTTTGCACGTCAAGCCGCACGAAATTTTTCAGCGCGACGGCGACGACCTGTTGTGCGAAGTGCCGGTGAGTTTCATTCAGGCCGCGCTCGGTGCAGAAATTGAGGTGCCGACGCTCGACGGTAGGGCAACCATTAAAATCCCCGCTGGCACCCAACCGGGCACGGTATTTCGCGTCAAAGGCAAAGGGGTGAAAAATCTGCAAGGCTATGGCCACGGCGACTTGCATGTGCGCGTTCAGGTCGAAGTTCCGACGCGATTGAACCACGAGCAAAAAGCCAAGTTGCAGGAATTCGCCGGGTTGTGCGACGGCAATGAAACACCCATGGCACAAAGTTTTTTTGAAAAGGCCAAAAAGTTCTTTAAGTAAGAAAAGGTAGGGACATCCCGCCGGGATGTCCATGGCGGACGCCCCGGCGGTGCGTCCCTACCTGAAAAAATATGCACCGTTTTTACTTGCCGCCCGAACGCTGTGCCGATGCCATGCTCCAGCTCGATGGACGCGAGGCGCATCACGCGCTGCACGTTCTACGTTTGAAGCGCGGCGAACTCATCACCGTTTTGGACGGCGTTGGGAATGAATTCCTTTGTACGGTTAAAAATAGTTCGCGCGATGCCGTCACGCTTTCCGTGTCGCTGAAAAATTTCACGCCGCCCCTGCCCTGCTCCATCACATTGCTGCAAGCCGTGCCCAGGGGAAAAATCATCGAGTCCATCATCCAAAAGGCCGTCGAACTTGGCGCGCGACGAATCGTGCCGCTGCTGACCGAGCATGTTGTGACACATCTTGGCGAGAAGGACAGGGCCAACAAACGTGACAAGTGGCAGCAGGTGGCGATTGAATCGATTAAACAATGCGGCGCAGCCTGGCTGCCCAAAATCGAGGTGCCGATGACGATTGATCAATTTCTGGCACCTCATCGTAGCGGCGGTCGGCAGACCGCCGGATTTGTCGAGGAAAACAAAAAGTGCAGCTCTCTTCCGAAAGCCGCTGCGCCGGCGCATTTTGAACTGTCACTCGTCGGTTCGCTGCAAAGTGACCGACGTCATCCGCGCGAATGTTTGGGCGGGTTTCAGGCGAAGCATGGGCGCCTGCCGCAAAGCGTTGGCGTTTGGATTGGGCCGGAAGGCGATTTCACACTCAATGAATTGAAGGCGATTCAAACCAGCGGCGCACTACCAATTTCGCTGGGACAGCTCGTGCTGCGCGTCGAGACGGCGGCGATTTATTGTCTTTCGATTCTGAATTATGAATTGAATCGGTAAGGCATAATTACACTAAAACGCGGGAGATGGGGTGCATTTATTCGTTTATGGCGTTTATGGAACGGCAAGGGGAATTAGTTTGATAAAGTCCAATCTCCGTCTGTAATGCATTTGTCAACCCTGTGTTGGATTGAGTCACCGCTAATGCCAACGCCTGTTTTGCTGTCGCTACCGCTTCGGGAAATCGTCCCGCTTCCGCATAAGCCGCCGCCAGCGTGCGAAGAACCAGCGGGTCTTTATTCTTGGAAAACCGGTTGGCCTGCTCGGCTAAAGCGACGGCCTTGCCTCCATTGCGAACCGACGGCTCCGGCCAAGTCGCCAGCATCCAGGTCAGGTTTCTTTGTGCAGGTATAAATTGGGGCTGAAGTTCAATGGCTTTTTGATAATAGGCCATTGCTTCGGCCGCCATCCCTTTTCGACGAAAAGCATTGCCGAGATTGTTGTATGCCTGCACGAAGCGCGGCTGAAGTTCAATGGCCTTTTGATAATGAACAATCGCTTCATCCACCCGCCCCATCTGGAGAAAACAATAACCAAGATTGTTATGGGCTTCTGCGAAGTCCGGTTTGATTTCCAAAGCTTTTTGATATTGAATAATTGCTTCATCCATATGCCCTTTTCGGAAAAGAGCATCGCCAAAATGCTCGCAGGCATCTGCGGATTTAGGCTGGAGTACCAGAGCTTCTTTATATTGAATAATTGCTTCATCCATATGCCCTTTTTGGAAAAGAGCATTACCAAGACCGCCGTGGGAAGTCGCGGATTCAGGCTGAAGTTCAATGGCCTTTCGATAATGAACAATCGCTTCATCCACCCGCCCTATCTGGAGAAAACAATAAGCAAGATTGTTATGGGCTTCTGCGAAGTCCGGTTTGATTTCCAAAGCTTTTTGATATTGAATAATTGCTTCATCCATATGCCCTTTTTGGAAAAGAGCATTACCAAGACCGCCATGGGAAGTCGCGGATTCAGGCCAAAGTGCCAGGGCCTTTTGAAAACGTTCAAGCGACTCGTCCACCCGCCCTTGATTGAGAAAAGCATTACCGACAAAGTAGTTGGCCTCCGCATGGGCTTCAATACTCGCCAATAGGTTAAATACAACCGAATAGGCCAGCAGCAGGCACCAACCCCAGCGGGCTATACACCGCCAGACCGGCGAACCCACCAGTGCACGCTCCAAACCAAGAATACCCATGACGGCCAGCAGCATCAGAGCCGGTAGAAAATCCAACTCATAGCGGCTGCTGGCAAAACAATAGAGACAAATGGTCAACGCACAAATCACAAAAAGCAAAAATACAGCCGCCACAAACCAGCGTAAGACGGAAACCATCTCCACTGGCCTGCCTCTCCACACCAACGGCGCGGCCAGGGCCAGCCACACCAGTGGATAGTTGCTCAGTATCCCACCGTAAGGTTCTTCCGTCCCACAGTAACCCAATGGCAAAGGCGATAGCGGAACAGCCTGCAAAAAAGGGAAATGACCACTCCATCGCATGGGTTCTAAAAAATAGAACCGAAAGTTGAACCAGAGGTAATGCAGACTGAATTGCTGGGCAGCATTCTGCCGGTAGCCTGTTGCCAACTGATAGTGCCAGCCAAATTCGAATGGGCTGTCGAAGCGCAGGATATTGTAAAGCATCAGCCCCAACCCAATCAGCATCACCGGACCGACCGCCGCCACCAATAACAACCCAACCCGCCGACGTGAACCTGGTTCAGTCGCCGCACGCCATGCCTGAGCCACCGGCATCAAAAGGATGATTACTCCAAACAACAATGATGGTCGTGACCCTATCGCCAATCCATAAGCCAGACTGGCCATTAGCAACCACAAAACCTGCCGTTTCGGCCCATGCAATGCACACCAGATCGCCGCCAACGCCAGCATGGTGAACGCAAACCCACAACTCATCGCAACTTCCCAAACATCACACCGCGATAAAACTTCCAGCGTGCCTGTAACCACGCCCAGTGCGAGCATGCCGGCCGCCACCACCCAAACACTTACCTCTGGAAAGTAACGCCGCCAGACCGCACGTAACAGGCCCGCAGCAACCAGGAAGCCCAACGCATAAAAGATCACGACCGCATCCTTATGCAGGAGATAGTGGCCGGTGAGGGCCACATACGGCCAGAAAAGCACCAAAGCAGGCGTCACTCCAAAATACAGGTATAACTTCCCTCTGTAATAACTCATGTCTAACGATAGATAACGCTCATCCCATATATATGATGCATTGACAGCGGGATCGTAAGGATCGGCGAGTTGGGTGAGTCCGGGTGATGCTTCTCTTTTCACGTTGAGTTGCCCGGCGCGAAAACCCTGCACCAACAGATTATAGTAGGCATCCTTCGCATGTGGACTTGTCAATTCCAAGAAGCCGGGTTCAGCGCTCCAGGCAAATATTCCAATGACCAAGGCGCAAACCATGCCAAAGACGGCGTGGTGCATCCACCGAATATCGCCTTTAGGCGCGCCCGCCTTTCCGGAATCTGATTTTCTGCTCACCATCCAAGTAAAAATCACGAAATACCCCCGGTTCCTGCAGTGGTAAAGCATAAATGGTAACTGCCAAATAGACTTTCATGCTGAGGCGAGCAGTCGAACCGGCCATATTTACCTCGATTGTATCAAAACGCGGAAGGCGCGGCCCAGATGTTCCGGATGCGTGAGGGTTTGAAACTGGCGCGTGCGACTGGCATTCCATTCGCCAAAGGATTTGTCCTTGGGTGTTCTTTCCAAAATCCGCGTCAGGAATTGCGGTTGCGTTAGAAAACTTTCAGTCGTCAGCCCGGCGGATTCACCGGCAGTTTGAATCGCCGAAAAATTGACGTGGGCGGTGAGGTCCTGTTGCCCGACGTTGGCCAAAAGGTCGTCGCCGGCGCGATGGCGAAAATAAGCGCGGAGTGTGCCGCGCGTGCGGCTGGGCGAAAACATTTCATCGGCGGTGAAGCCGTAATCAATGGTTATCAATCGTCCGCATCCTAAAAGGCTCGCGGCTTCGCGCCACCAGTTTTGCGCGGCGGGGCTGGTTTCGATGGTGTAACCGTCGGGCAAAACCGCCTCCAATTGCGGATTGCGGATTGCGAATTGCGAATTATGAATTTTCGCCCAGACAAATTTTTCGCCGTCAACAGCCACACCCCATTCAAACCATTCCTTTTTTGCGGCGTCCCAGCCAAAGCGGCGAACGGGCATGGCATCAAGAAGTTCGTTTGAGAAAACAATTCCAGACAGTTTTGAATTTCGAGTTTTGAGTTTTAAGTCTTCAATGTCGGTGAACCAGCGGACGCGCGGTGTAAACTCCGCCAGTTTTTCTATTTGCCATTCCTGCCGGCGTGCCGAAGGTTCGATGATGGCATATTGGATTTGCCCGAAAAGTTTTGGGCGTCTGGATTGCAGCCAGTTTAAAATGTCTTTGGCCAATTGGCCGTCGTGCGCGCCAGCTTCAATCAAGTTGAAGGTTGAGCCGTCTCCGCTTCGCTTCGCCGCGCCAAGGAGTTGAGGGTTGAGGGTTTTAATTTCCTCCAGCCATTCGACGAATTGGAAGGCGAGCAGTTGTCCGAAAAGTTCGCCGACGCTGACGTTTGTGTAGAAATCGCCGCGTCGTCCAGGATTGTCTTTTTTTGTTTCGTAATATCCATAAACAGGACAATAAAGGGCGAGCTCCATGAAACGCGCGAAGGACAAAATGCCACGCGCGGCCATTTCACGGCGAATAATTTCAACAAGCGTTTTCATTGACTTGCGTTTGGCGCGGCTTTAGCTACGATGCACGCAAGAACGGGGATTGATTTATGGCCAAAATTGATGCGTTTTTCAACCTGATGTTTGAGCAAAAAGCATCGGATTTGCACATGGACTCCGGCAATCCACCCATGTTGCGCATCGACGGCGAGCTTCAACGCGTGGATTATCCGACGCTGGAAAATGATTCACTCAAGGCGATGCTCTACGAAATCGCACCGGACTACAAAATCAAGCTCTTCGAGGAAACCGGCGACGTGGACTTCGGCTACGAGATTCCGAATGTTTCGCGCTTTCGTGTAAACTTTTACAATCAGAAAAACGGCATTGGCGCGGTGTTCCGGCAGATCCCCAGCCAGGTGCTCTCATTTGACGATTTTGAAAAGCTCGAAGCGCCGATGCCTGCCGTGCTCAAAAAATTTGTCATGTTGAACCGCGGTTTGATCCTCGTCACCGGCCCGACCGGTTCCGGCAAATCCACGACGCTGGCGGCGATGGTGGATTATGCGAATACAAACCGCAAAGACCACATCATCACGCTTGAAGACCCGATTGAATTCGTCCACCAAAGCAAAAATTGTCTGGTGAACCACCGCGAAGTCGGCCTTCACACCAAATCGTTTGCAGCAGGACTGCGCGGCGCGTTGCGCGAAGACCCGGACATCATTCTCGTCGGGGAAATGCGCGATTTGGAAACCATTGAACTGGCAATCACCGCTGCGGCAACCGGTCACCTGGTGTTCGGCACATTACACACGCAAAGCGCCGCAAAATCGGTGGACCGGGTCATTGACGTATTTCCGGCCGAGCAACAAAACAAAATCCGCCAGACGCTTTCTGAAGCATTAAAAGGTATTGTGGCGCAAACTCTGTTCAAGTGCATGAACAAAAAGGGGCGCATCGCGGCGTTTGAGATTTTGGTTTTCAATACCGCCGTTGCCAATCTTGTGCGTGAAGGCAAGACGCACCAAATCCAAGGCATGATTCAAGTGGGCAAGAAGATCGGCAACCAGCCATTGGACGATCACATCATGGAGCACGTGCGCATGAAGCGCATTTCACCCGAAGAGGCTTATGAAAAGGCGCTGGACAAAAAGAAATTCCGTGCGTTGCTCGCCCATCCACCGGAAGATGAAGATGCCTTTTGATTATGCGACGCCCCGAACTGGACCAAATGTTGACGACAATGCTGGCCTCCCAGCCGGAGGTGTCGGATTTGTTGTTCACGGTGGACCGCCCACCGCAAGTTGAAGCCTACGGCGAACTCAAGCCGGTGACTCTTGACCCGCCGATTGACAAACTCACACCGTTCCAAACCGAGACAATTGCGCTGAATATCATCGGGGAAAACCTCTGGCATATTGAAGATTTGCTGCGACACGGTTCTTGCGATGTTTCATATGCCCTTTCAGACAAAGCGCGTTTCCGGGTTAATATTTTTTCGCAACGTGGATATTATTCGATTGTTTGCCGCCAGCTCAACGCGGTGATTCCAACGCTGGAAAAATTGAAATTCCCGGCGGTTTTGAAGGAAATCCCAAAAGAAAAAACCGGCCTCGTGCTCATCACCGGCGCGACCGGTTCCGGCAAATCCACCACGCTGGCCGCCATCCTCGAAGAGATAAACTGTTCCAAGCCTGTCCATATCGTCACGCTGGAAGACCCGGTCGAATATGTCCACCAACACACGAAAGCAACTTTTAATCAACGCGAGTTGGGTGTTGATTTCGACAGTTATGCCAACGGTTTGCGCGCGGCGCTGCGTCAGGCGCCAAAAGTCATTCTCGTCGGCGAAATGCGCGATCAAGAGACTGTCAAAATCGCCTTGAGCGCGGCGGAAACCGGCCATTTGGTCCTTAGCACGCTCCACACGATCAACGCCGGTGAAACCATCAACCGCATCCTCGGCATGTTTGAACCGAAGGAACAGGAGCAAGTCCGCATTCGACTGGCCGATTCACTGCGTTGGGTTGTAAGCCAGCGGCTGGTGCCCAAAAATGGCGGCGGACGGTTCGCGCTTCTCGAAATCATGGGCTCCAATCTCCGCACTCAGGAAGCCATCCGCATTGGCGAAAGCGAAGGCAAGACCTTCTACGAAATCATCGAGGCCAGCTCTCCGTTCGGCTGGCGCACATTTGATCAAACTTGTTTGGAAACATACGAACAAGGTCTTATCGCCGAGGAAACCGCCATGCTTTATTGCACCAAGCGGAGCGTCGTCACACGCGGCATTGACGGCATCAAGAAATCCCGCGGAGAAATGAGCACCACCGCCGGCACTCTGCGCATGAAATCGGGTGAAAAATCAGTTCCGCCGGTAATCAAATCCAAATCGAAATGACGTATGCCTGACTCTTTTGATTTTATCAGCACCGAGGATAAACCGGCCTTGATTGCCTTTTCCACGCCGGAGTGGCTTGAGACCGCCAAGGCCGCCCTGATTGAACTTGGTTACAAAGTCCACACGGCAGCCACGCACGGTGATTTTTTAACGCGCTTTTCCCAAGTGCGTTATCAAGTTGTCATCATCGAGGAACTTTTTGGCGCAAACACGATTGAAGAGAACCAAACCTTGCAGGCCATTCGAACAATGTCCGTCAACCGGCGCCGCCACGCCACGATCATTTTGTTGGGCAATTCGTTCCAAACTTTCACGCCCATGGAAGCTTTCAAACACGGTGTCCACGCGGTCATCAATAGTTCTGAAATATACATACTCAAACAACTCATCGAAAAGGCTGTGACCGACAATGCGCTTTTCCTCCACAGTTTCCGGGAAGTCCAAAACCGCCTTTACACCACCGGCAATCACTTGTGATGCCCGTGGGTTTTTGATGAATTTTCGCAGCATCCTTCATGATTCGCCTCGACCAAGCATTGGTTGACCGCGGCCTCTGCGAAAGCCGCGAACGCGCCAAACGCGTCATTCTCGCCGGACAAGTTCGCGTTAACGCTCAACGCGCGCACAAACCCAGCGACCTTATTGAATCGGATGACGCGCTTACACTGGACGCCGGCGAAAAATATGTCAGCCGCGGCGGCCACAAACTCGAACATGCCTTGCACCATTTTGAACTCAATGTCACCGGCCTCGTCGCGCTCGACCTCGGCGCATCCGCCGGCGGTTTCACCGATTGCCTGCTTCAACACGGTGCCGCGAAAGTTTTTGCCGTGGACGTCGGCCAGGGCCAACTCGCATGGAAACTGCGCCACGACCGTCACATCGTTGTCATGGAAAAGACCAATGCCCGCTATTTGACCGCCGCGCAATTTCCGCAGCCGTTCGCCCCCGCTGATTTGGCTGTGATTGACTGCTCGTTCATTTCGTTGCGAAAAATTTTGCCCGCCGCCGTTCCCTTGTTGAAGGCGGATGGCAAAATTGTCGCGCTCATCAAGCCGCAATTTGAGGCCGGAAAAGCCGAGGCCGACAGGGGCCACGGTGTGATTCGTGATGCCGCCGTCCACGAACGGGTGCTGGAGGAGCTGCGAAATTTTGTCGCCGCGCAGTCTGGCCTTTGCTGGCGGAATGTGGTTGAATCCCCCCTGCTCGGCCCGGCGGGCAACAAGGAATTTTTGGTGCTGATTGAAAAAACTTGCTGACAAAATTAAACGCGTTGGTCTCATCGGCAATTCCGAAAAGGCCGCCTGCGCCGACATCATCCGCAAAGCCGCGCGGCTTATCCAACGCGCCGGTCGCAAAGCTTTAATTGACCCTGACACCGCAACGCTCGCGCGCGATGTGGATTTGCTCCTCGTGTTCGGTGGTGATGGCACGATGCTGCGCGTCGCCCGCGACATCGCCGGTTCCGTGACTCCCATGCTCGGCATTAACATCGGCGGCCTCGGTTTCCTCACCGCCGTGCCATCGAATGAGCTGCCTCGCGCGCTGAATCATGTTTGGAATGGCGAATTCAAATACGAATCCCGCACGTTGATTGAAGCAAGCGGATGTTGCAATGGCCGTCAAATTCAAGCACCCGCGCTCAACGACATCGTCGTCAGCCGCGGCGCGGTTTCGCGGCTTATTGGACTCGATGTGACTGTGGATGGCGAACCCCTTACGCGCTATCGCTGCGATGGCCTCATCATCAGTTCTCCAACCGGTTCAACGGCGTATTCGCTGTCGGCGGGCGGCGCGGTGGTTTTCCCGACGGCTGAAGTGTTCGCGCTCACGCCCATTTGCCCGCACGCGCTGTCAAATCGCTCAATCATTCTGCCGCTGGCCTCAACCATTGGCATCAAAGCCATGAATCCATTACCCGCGACAATTTTAAGCGCGGACGGACAGGTCATCGCCAACCTGGACGCAGGCAATAAAGTGACGATTCGCCGCAGCCGCCGCACGATCCGTTTGATGCACCTGGCTGATGGTTCGTTTATGGAAACGTTGCGCCGCAAACTGCAATGGCGCGGCGCCTACGTTTAATCTCGCATGGTTCGACTCAAGGACATCGCCCAACATGCCCGTGTCTCGGTGATGACGGTTTCGAAGGCGTTGCGCGATGAAGCGGACGTTTCCGCCGCGACCAAATCGCGCATCAAATTACTCGCGCAACAAATGGGCTACGTGCCCGACTCGCTGGCGCAAGGGTTGCGCGCAAAAACGACAAAATTGTTCGGTCTCGTCATTCCTTCAATTACAAATCCCATTTATGGGCGGATCGTCTTTGCCATCGAGGAACGCGCGCACGAGATGGGTTATGATATTTTGCTCGCGCACACGCACAACATGCCGGCGCGCGAAGAAACCTGCATCCGGCGATTGTTGTCACGGCGGGTGGACGGGCTGTTCATTTCGCCGGTTTACCGTTTTGAAGCCGAGGCGCGGATTTATCAGGAAGTGCTCGCGCGCAAAATACCGGTGGTTTTGATCGGTCCGCCCGCGCCATTTTGCAAGTCGTTTCCCAGCGTGGAAGTCGAGGAAGTCGCAGCCAGTCGGAGCGCCACGCAACATTTGCTGAAGCTCGGCCACAAACGCATCGCTTATTTCACCGGGCCGCCGACCGCGCCGTGGGCGCTTGAACGTTTTGAAGGCTACCGCCATGCGCTGCGCGAAGCCGGCCTCGATGTGGACGACAAGCTGGTTTTTCAGGCCGGCAGCACGATTGAAGAAGGCATGAAAACCGCAACGCAAATGCTCAACGAATCGTGCAATGCGACCGCCGTGCAGGCGGTCAATGATCTCGTTGCCATCGGCTGCGCGGAAGTTTTGTTGTCAAAAGGCCTGCATATTCCGAAAGACATTTCAATCGTCGGATTCGGCAACGTGCTGATGGCGGAGCACTGTTGCGTGCCGTTGACGACCGTCCGCCAGCCGAAATTCCGGCTCGCCAACGCCGCCATGGACACAATGGTGGACTTGCTGCATGGCCAGCCCGTTGAAGTCAAACGTCTGGCCGCCGAACTCATCGAACGCAAAAGCACTGCGCCACCGAAAACAGTTTCCGGTCAAACCAAGTGAAGCGGTTCAATCTCTGCGCCCAATTGAAACACTGCAAGTGAAGTGTAACGCGCTCCCTCCGGCGACAACTCGCTCCGGATGATTTCGATTTCCTGCGTAGTCCATTCGCCAAGCAGACGGTCTTTGACGGTCTGTGCGTGCGCCGCCAGTTTCTCAATTTCAGGCCGTTTCAGAAATTTGACCCGACCCAGTGTCACATGGCCGGCAAACCTTTCCGTTCCTGGCTCCTTCGTGAACAGCTGAACCGCACCTTCAATCTTTTTTTGCAAATCCGCCAGCCGCCCTTCGCTATCGTTGATTCCGACCCAAATCACGCGCGGCGAATGAATATTCGGGAAAAAGCCGACGCCTTGCGCACGCAAACGCAACGCCGACTCGCCGAAACAAACCGTGTGAACGGATTCCTTCAAAGCCGCCACGTGGTCGGACGAAACGTCACCGAGAAATCTGAGTGTGAGATGAAACTGTTCCGGCTTCGTCCAGCGAACGGCGTCGCGCGACACCAGTTGCCGCATTTCCTGCTGGACGCCGGTGATTTCATTCCGAACCGCTTCCGGCATCGGAATCGCGACAAACAAGCGAAATCGCTGGCTTAAACCTTCAGCCGTCATCATTCCGATATTCAACACTTGAAACTTGAAACTTGAAACTTGAAACTCACCGCATGCCTTTGCCCGCCGATTACCATATGCACACGCCGCTTTGCCGGCATGCGAGCGGCGAGCCAGGCGAATATGCCGCGCGCGCTGTGGCCATCGGCCTCACGGAAATCGGCTTCTCCGACCATTCGCCAATGCGGCGCGACGACTTCGACGACTGGCGAATGCGCGCCGATCAACTGGACGAATACGTCGGGAAAATCCGCAAGGCACAGAAGGATTTCCCGCAACTGACCATCCGCCTCGCGCTCGAAGTGGATTATCTGCCCGGCCACGAAGGCTGGATTCGCGACCTCGCCGCGCGCCACCCATGGGATTATCTCATCGGCTCGGTGCATTACGTCTCCGATTCCTGGGTTGTAGATAATCCGCAACAAATTTCCGAATGGAAAAATCGCGACGTCTTCGAGGTTTGGTCCATTTACTTCGAGCGGCTCACAAAAGCAGCTGAAACCGGCTTTTTTGAAATCATCGGCCATGCCGACCTGCCGAAAAAATTCGGCCACCGCCCGACACGTGACTGCGCACCACTTTACAAAAAGTTCCTGGACGCGGCGAAAAAGCACAATTGTGCCATCGAACTCAACACTGCCGGTCTGCGAAAGGATTGCAGGGAGATTTATCCGGGCCGCGAAATCCTCCAACTCGCCTTCCAAAAAGGCGTGCCCATTGTGTTTGGTTCGGACGCTCACGCACCGGAGGAAGTCGGTATGAATTTTGCCGACGCCGTCCAACTCGCACGCGAAGTTGGCTACAAGAAAAGTTGTCGTTTCGCAGAACGAAAGCGCGATTTTGCTTCGTTCTAATACTGGACTTTGCAAGACGTTTTGAAACACTTCTGCATTGTGAAACAATCAATCGTCACGTTGGACATGGAAGGCGTGCTGACGCCCGAAATCTGGATTGCCGTCGCCGAAAAGACCGGCATCCCGGAACTGCGCCGCACCACGCGCGACGAGCCGGATTATAACAAGCTCATGCGCGGTCGTCTTGCGCTCCTTGACAAGCACGGCATGAAACTTTCCGAAATTCAGCAAGTTATCGGCACGCTGCGTCCGCTGGACGGCGCGAGGGAATTTCTGGATGAACTGCGTTCATTCGTGCAGTTGATCATTTTGTCCGACACGTTCGAGCAATTCGCCACTCCCCTGCTCCGCCAACTCGGCTGGCCCACCCTGCTCTGTCATCAGCTCGTGGTTGAAAACGATCGGATTGTGAATTACCAACTGCGCATCCGCGAACAAAAGCGCGAGGCTGTGGCCGCGCTGAAACGACTTAATTACCATGTGGTTGCCGTCGGCGATTCGTTCAATGACACCGCCATGCTGAAGGAAGCGAACATTGGTCTGCTTTTCCACGCACCGGACGCGGTGAAAAAACAATTTCCACAATTCAAAGCCGTGGAGACTTACGCAGATTTGATGAGGCTGATCAAAGCGGCAATGGCGTGAAATGAGTATGCCATTCGACAGCTCTCACTCTTTACTCCACATTCCGCACTCCGCACTCCGCACTTGATCAGTCTTCCGCCTTGAACGCGCGGGAAATCAAATCACGCACCGCCCGCTTCGGCTCCTTGCCCTCGTAGAGCAGCGCATAAACCTCATCAATAATCGGCGTGGGTACTTTTTTCCTTTGCGCCAATTGGTGTGCAGAGCGCGTCGTTGGATAACCCTCGGCCAGTTTCGGATGCGATGCCTGAATCGTAGCCACCGTTTCACCACGCCCCAAGCGTTCACCCAAATCACGGTTGCGGCTTTGTCTCGAAAAACATGTCAGCACGAGATCACCCAGACCGCTCAATCCGGAAAATGTTTCCGGTTGCGCACCGCATGCCACACCCAGCCGCCGCATCTCAGACAACGCCCGGGTAACAAGGCCGGCTTTTGTGTTGTCGCCGTAGCCAAGGCCATCGCTCACGCCAGCCGCGATGGCGATAATATTTTTCAACGCGCCGCCGTATTCCACACCAAGAATGTCCATGCTGCGGTAGATGCGGAATTCCGGGCGATGGAAAAGTCCCTGAACCGTTCGCGCTGTGCCATCGTTTTCACTGGCGCAAACCACCACAGTTGGAATACCCAATGCGACTTCGCGCGCGAAGCTCGGCCCCGAAAGCACAGCCACGCGATTCGCCGGAGCCTGCTCGCACAGGATGCGGCTCATCGTCTCCCCAGTCTCAAATTCAATGCCTTTCGTAACACTTACGAAAATGGCTGGATGGCCTTTCAACTTCACGGCCACCTGCCGGAAGACATTCGACGGAACTGCCATCACCACACATTCAGCCCCGCCAACCGCCTTTTCAAAATCCGCTTCAACCTTCCAGTTTGTTGGCAATGGCACGCCGGGCAGGTAACGCTCACTGCGCCCGCGTCGGATTTCGTCCAGCAAGGCAGTGTCAATATCCCATAGCGTCACGCCATTGCCGTTTTCGTGAAGCACCTTGGCCAGTGCCGTTCCCCATGAGCCCGCGCCGAGCACGGTAACTTTCATGGTGCGGCCTCCTTCTTTTTAAATTCGATGCGATGTTCTGTTCCGTTCAGCAAGCGTCTGATATTTCCACGGTGCTTGAAAATGGCCAGCAACCCGAGGACTGTCGTGACGATTCGCAATGTCAAACTATTCGGCATCAACCAAATTATCGCAGGCAATGCCACCGCTGCCGCGATGGAAGCCACTGATACATAGCAGCTCAATGCGAACACAACAATCCACGCGCCCAACGCGACGCCTGTCGCCAGAGGCGCAAGCGCGAAGAAAACCCCTCCGCTGGTCGAAATTCCCTTGCCACCATTGAATTTTAGCCAGCAGGTGTAATTGTGACCGAGCACCGCCGCAATGCCCGCGAAAATCCGGTAAAGTTCCATGTCCATTGTTGAAACGCCCAGAAGCGTCAGTATCCAATCACAAAGCCAGGTGCAGGCGGCGTAACCTTTTAATCCATCAATGATGAGCGCAAACACACCCGCTGTTTTGCCAACGCTGCGGAAGACGTTCGCCGCACCGATGTTGCCACTGCCGGCAGTGCGAATGTCAATGCCCTTGGCGCGCCCGACCAAATAACCCGTCGGAATCGAGCCGAGCAGATAAGCCCCGACAACGATGATGAAATAGCTCAAAATCGGCACGGCAACACTTTATGGGCACACAGCTCAAAGTTCAAAGTCCAAATATAAAGTAGCGCAGGCGTCTCGCCTGCACGCCGGCCAGCCTGGCTGTCAGCGAACAACCGCAACGGCGACGGACAGGCTAGAAACCTGCGTTATTTGCGCCCTTTGCGCTCTTGGCGTGAGGCGTTTTCAATGGCAAACTCGCCCTGTGGCAACCATGAACAAACTTCGCGTGGCCGTCCTCGGTGTCGGCTCGCTCGGCAAGGAACATGCCCGCATTTACGCCGAACTCGCTACAACAGGGCAGATCGAATTCGCCGGAATTTTTGACGCCAATACCGACACGGCCCGCAAAATCGCCGCCAAACACAACGCGCGCATTTTCAGGTCCGTCGCCGAAGCCGCCGCCGCCAGCGACGCACTGAACATTGTCACGCCGACCGTTACGCATTTTGAATTGGCAAAAACTTTATTGTCGCAGGGCAAACACGTCCTTGTCGAAAAACCGATGACCGACGACACCACGCAAGCTGCTGAATTGATTCAACTGGCCCGGCAAAAAAATTGCGTCCTGCAAGTCGGACACGTCGAACGATTTAATCCCGTATTCAAATATCTCGAGCAGGTCGCCACCGAGCCGCGCTTCATCGAGGCACACCGCCTGTCGCCCTACCCTGCCCGCTCGACCGACATCGGTGTCGTGCTCGACCTGATGATTCACGACCTCGATGTCGTGCTGGCATTCGTCAAATCGCCCGTGACGAGCGTGGACGCCGTCGGCATTCCAGTTTTGAGCAAGTCCGAGGACATTGCCAATACGCGGCTGCGTTTCGCCAACGGCTGCGTCGCCAACCTCACGGCTAGCCGCGTCAGCCCGGAGCGGATGCGGAAAATCCGCGTGTTCAGCGGCCCGACCAATCCCTGCTACATCTCGCTCGATTATCGCGCACAGGAGGGTTTCATTTATCGCATCGCCCGCGACAGTGAGGAGGAAAGCTCGCTTCTAAAAAAAGTTTTGGCCGCGAAACTCGGCGTCGGCAAGAATTCCACCATCGTCAGCGAATTCAGCGGCAAACGCATCGTCCGCGAACCGGTGCCGATTGCCAAAGACGAACCGCTCAAACTCGAACTGCAAAGCTTCGTCAACTGCGTCCGCGAAAAACAAACACCGATGGTCAGCGGCGAATCTGCCAAACGCGCACTCGACCTGGCCTTTGAAATCACGCGGCAGGTTCAGCAAAGCAAATGAAAAAAGGGAAATGCAACTTTAAGAGAGACGTTGAAAAAGGAAGCATCGAAAATCTTCCCACTGGCAAAGTAATCCCTTTTCTCAAGACTATTGGAGAAATCGGCCCTGGTATTGTTACTATTATTGGGTTTGGATTTTGGATTTTAGCACATTGGGAATGGGCCCTATTTGGCTCTTTAGCTTTATTGCCAATTGCGGTGTTATCGTTTTGCCGGTTCAAAAAATATCCAAAAAAACTGGCAATTATTTGGGCGCTTCTTGGACTCGTTTTTTCATTTGGAGGATGGCTTACTTTTGAACACTTTAAAAATCAGTCCTCAAATCAAACTTGGGAACCTCCTGAACTTTCAAAAGGTTGTAAAGAAGTTCACATCTTGTTTGGCTCTCAAAATTTTACGTATCAAGTAGCTGATCTGAAACAAGGGCGTATTCATCCTTCACTAACTTTGGTCATAAATGATATGCAATGGCCACCTTTTAACCCATTTCTTAAAAACCATCGTCTTTATATTAGAGCTGGTCTTTATTATAAACAGCAGACCAAAACATTTCTGATGCAATCTAATTCGGAAGTGTTTCAAATGAATAGCGACATTGATGGCAAAATTCCTTTAGATTGGGATAGGAATTATAGTTCTAACGCAATGGAAATTGTTTCAAAAAACAACATTCCAATCTTACAGGTTTTTTACAGGCGTCCTGAAGAAATAGTGGTAAATGGATTTTTTAGTGACACGAATTTTGTAATGTCCGCATTTAATGGACAATGTCATTTTTATAAATTGCCAACCACAAACGAATTGGTTTTCCCGTGGGCAAAACCAATTTTCAAATATCCGTCTTGGCAACATATTGGAGAATATGCCAATTGAGTTGATCTACATGCGAAGAGGATAATTCCGCTACAAAATCAAGCGTGAAGCCAAAACAATTTATGCTCATCGCCGGTGAGGCGAGCGGTGATTTGCTCGCGGCGGAATTGGTTTCCGCGCTGCATAGTCAGTTGCCGGACGCAAAATTCTTTGGTGCGGGTGGTTCACGCATGGCGGCGGCGGGAGTCGAGTTGGCGTTTGACCTGACACAGCACTCGGTCATCGGCATGTCCGATGTGTTGAAAAATTATTTCAAGTTCCGGCGGTTGTTCAACCAACTGCTTGCGCTGGCGATTGAACGCCAGCCGGATGCCTTCATCGGCGTGGATTTCGGCGGATTCAATCTGCGCTTCGGCCACGCAATCAAGGGATATGTCCGCAACAATCTCTTTTCGAAATGGAACCCGAAAATCATCCAGTTTGTCTCGCCGCAGGTTTGGGCGTCGCGACCAGGGCGGGCAAATTTAATGGCGGCGGATTACGATTTGCTCCTGAGCATTTTCCCTTTTGAAAAAGACTGGTATGCGAAACGGGTGCCGAAGTTGCGCGTGGAATTTGTCGGACATCCGATGGTCGGGCGATTCGACAAGTCCAAAGTCCAAAGCCCACCCGTCCTCCGCAGTAGCTCTGCTACGGAGGGTGGAAAGTCCAAAGTCGAAGCTACAGCCCCGACAATTTTACTTTTGCCCGGCAGCCGCCCCGATGAATTGCGCCGGCATTTGCCGGTGATGATTGGCGCATTGAAATTGATTCAAGAAAAATTGCCAGCGAGCCGTGTGAAAATGGTTTTGCCCAATAAAGCCTTGAAAATCATCGCGAACAGGCTGTCCATGCTTCAACCGGACGTGGAAATTCAAGTCGGTGAACTGCCCAAGGCATTGGCCGAAGCCGACGTGGCCATCGCCTCCACCGGCACGGTGACGATGGAGTGCGCCTTTTTTGGCGTGCCGACGGTGACACTTTATAAAACTTCCTGGCTCACTTATCAAATCGGCAAACGCATTGTGACGGTGAAATCACTCACGATGCCGAACCTGCTGGCGAACGAGGAAGTTTTCCCCGAATTCGTCCAAAATACCGCCACGCCGGAAAATATTTCGCACGCCGCACTGGAGCTTCTGCAAAACGAATCACGACGCGCTCAAATCAAGAAACGGCTGGCGGAAATCGTTTCGCAGCTCGGCGGTCCGGGCGCAAGCGAACGTGCGGCAGCGGCGATTTTGAGTTTGTTCCCATGACAAACGGATTTGAATAATGAAAGCAGGAAGTTGGGAAAAGATTCCTGTTTTCTTGCTTTCCTTATTCGCCGCGAGTTTTAACTTTTCCTCATGGAATCACTGCATGCACCGTGGCGGATCGAATACATCCTCGCGCCCAAGCCGCAGTCCGACGCGAGCCTGTTCACGCGCATCGCGCAGTCCTCGGACGACGAGGCCAACCGTGTCATCGCGCGCGACCGCACCTGTTTCGCATTGCTCAATACGTATCCCTACAATGGCGGGCATTTGATGGTCGTGCCTTACAAACAAGTCGCCGACTTGAACGGTTTGACGGATGAAGAACTCGGCGATTTATGGAAACTCACGCGCCGTTGCGTCAATGCGCTGACACAGGTGATGAAGCCCGACGGTTTCAACATCGGCATCAATCTCGGCAAGGTTGCCGGCGCAGGCGTCACAGAACATTTGCATGTTCACGTCGTGCCACGCTGGAACGGCGACACAAATTTTATGCCAGTAATCGCGAACACGACTGTTTTGCCGCAGGCGTTGAATGAACTGGCCGGGAAACTTCGCGCGGAACTGGCAAAATAATTTTTGATGGCATCCGAAACTCTTCATTTCGAGAATGCGCGCGCCGCACAGCGGCTTTTCAATCACGAACCGCGCAATCTTCAGTCGCTGGAAACCGAACTTGGCGTCAAAGCCACGGCGCGCGAAGGCTGGATCAAACTGAAAGGTCCGGCTGACGCAATTGAACGCGCAAAACAGCTTTTCGTTTCGCTCGAAAGTTTGCTTGAAACCGGCTCTCCGGTGCGGAATCGCGAATTCATCCACGCGCTCAACGTTGTGAAACACGAGGGCGCCGAAACGCTCAAGGCATTGGTCAATGACCGGATTTTGACGCACGAGCGCAAGCCTGGTGTCACGGCCAAAACCGTCGGCCAAAAAAAATATCTCGACGCGATTCGGAAGCATGACGTTACGTTCGGCGTCGGCCCGGCAGGCACGGGCAAGACGTATCTGGCGGTGGCGATGGCGCTCGCCGCGTTGCGTGACGGAAAAGTTTCCCGGTTGATTCTGACGCGCCCGGCGGTTGAGGCCGGCGAAGCACTCGGATTTTTGCCCGGCGACCTTTACGAAAAAATCACGCCGTATCTTCGTCCGCTGCACGATGCGTTGCACGACATGCTGCCTGCCGAGGAAATTCAAAAGCATACCGAGCGCGGGACGATTGAAATTGCGCCGCTGGCTTACATGCGCGGGCGCACGCTCAACAACGCCTTCGTCATTTTGGACGAGGCGCAAAATTCGACGACCGAGCAAATGTTGATGTTTCTCACGCGCCTCGGCCACGGCTCAAGGGCAGTCATCACCGGCGATGAAACGCAGATTGATTTGCCGCCGCACAAACATTCCGGCCTGCTCGAAGCGCATCGTGTGCTCAAAAACACCGAAGGCATCGCCATTGTCGAGCTCGGCAAACGCGACGTCGTCCGCCACCCGCTCGTACAGCGCATCATCGCGGCTTACGAAGAGCATCGCACGGGAAAAACTCCGGAGGAGGGACGAGCTGCGAGCCCATGAATGAGCAGGGCGCCGTGGAACTCCGCCCTCCGATAAAATGAACGTCACCATCGCCAGCCGCCAGCGCGTGCGGAAAATCAACCGGCGTTTGCTGAAACAGATCACCACTGCATTGCTCACTGATTTGAAGATCGAAAAGGCGGAACTTGGCATCCATCTCGTTGCCGTCCAGGAAATAACACGGTTGAACGAAAAATTTCTCCATCACAAAGGTTCAACGGACGTGATTACATTTGATTACCACACGGAAGGTAGGGCGGGCAGTCCCCTGCCCGCCGCCAGGTCCGGCGCGCTGCGGAGAGCGCGCCCTACCTTGCACGGCGAAATTTTCGTGTGCATGGACGAGGCGGTTTTGCAGGCACGAAAGTTTGGTGTGAGCTGGCAATCGGAAACCGCGCGTTATATCGTTCATGGGGTTCTGCACCTGCTTGGCCACGATGATTTGCGCGCCACCGCGCGATGCAAAATGAAGCGCGAAGAAAACCGCCTGTTGCGTGAAATCACCCGCCGCTTTCCCTTGAGCAAACTCTGATGCGACCTTAAACTTGGCGCATGGAACAGAAAAGCTTCTTCGCCCGTTGGCGGGCGAATTTCGCGACCGGTTTGGTTATTGTCCTGCCAGGAGTGATTTCAATCGCGCTTTTGGTTTGGTTGTTCTTCACCATCTCCAACGTCACTGACACGTTGCTTATTTTCATTCCCAAAACCATCACGCATCGAAATAACGGCGAGGGTCCGATGCATTGGTATTGGAGTCTCGTTGCCTTGATGGTGGCGATTTTGCTGATCAGCGCGGCGGGCCAGCTGGCACGGAATTATTTCGGTAAAAAAATGATCGAATGGGTGGAACGCGTGTTGATGCACGTGCCGTTGCTGAATAAATTTTACGGCGCCATCAGGCAGGTCAACGAGGCGTTCACAACCGGCAAAAAAGGCTCGTTCAAAACCGTCGTGCTTGTGGAATTTCCGCGCGAAGGCACGCACACCATTGGTTTCATTACGAGCGAACAGCACAACGAAGTGCAGCAAAAGATGAAGGGAAAAGTGGTTTGCGTCTTTGTGCCTACAACACCGAATCCCACATCCGGTTTTCTCATTCTTGTACCGGAGGAAAAAGTCACCAAACTCGACATGTCCGTTGCCGAAGGCATCAAATACATTGTCAGTCTCGGTTCGATTTTTCCGGAACACGGGACGCCACCAAAAATTCAATGATTGAATCTGCAACCGGCTTGATTCTGCGCACGCGATCACTCACAGAAACCAGCCTTATCGTCCACTGGCTCACGCCGAACTTTGGCCGAATCGCCACCGTTGCCAAGGGTGCGCATCGCCCCAAATCACCGTTTCTCGGCAGGCTGGATTTGTTCTATCTCGCCGATTTTTCCTTCAGCCGCAGCCGGCGTTCCGATTTGCACATACTCCGCGAAGTCAGCTTGCGCGAAACGCACAGCGCGTTGCGGCGGAATGTTCTGCTGCTGCATCAAGCTGCCTACGCCACGGCGTTTGTCGAACAAGCGACGGAAACCGAGACGCCCTTGCCCGCCGTTTACGATTTAACGCTCGGTTTTTTTTGCCATCTTTGTGAACAACCCGCAAAGCCGCAAACGGTTTTCACCTTTGAATTGAAACTGCTCCACGAACTCGGTTTGAAGCCGAATTTGGAAAAAACCAGACTCTCGCCCGGTGCAAAAAAAATCATTCAAGTTTTGGTTCAAGGTCATTGGCCTGCGTGTGCGCGATTGAAATTGACCGACGCCCAAACCATCGAACTGCGGGAGTTTTTGCACGGCTTTTTGATTTTCCACCTTGGCCGGTTGCCAAAAGGCCGGGCGAAGGCGTTGCTGAACGAAAATCAAACCACCCCAAGATGAAATGGCTTTTTGAAAGGACGCGGCTACACTACACTCTCAACACAGTTTCAGAGCCGAACAAATGACAAAGAAATTTGGAAAAAAGTTTTCCACCGTGCGAATGGAGTTGGTGGCCAGTGTGTTTATCGCCATCGCGCCGGCGCTGGTGCTGACATACATCGTCAACCAGTCGTGGTTCTGGCAATTCGCGCCAGACTGGCTGAAACCGTACGCCACAAGTGTGCCATGGACCAGTTTCGCCGTGGGTTTGCTGGCGCTGGGAGCGGCATGGTTCGGCGGGGAACACTTCATTTTGCGGCAGGTGCGCATGCTGTCTGACACCGCGCAACGTTTTGCAAAAGGAGAATTAAGTGCCCGCACCGAATTGGAGCCTGCAGAAGACGAATTCGGCCAGCTCGCGGAAGCTTTCGACAATATGGCCGACTCGCTCCAACAGCGCATCAATGAGCGCGAAAAGGCGGAAAAAGTCTTGTTCAAACGCGCGCTCCAACAGACGGCCATCGCCACACTCGGACAATTCGCGCTGACCCAAAATGATTTGACGGCTTTGCTGAACCAGGCCGCCCTGCTCGTCGCACACACCCTCGAATCGGAATACAGCGCCATTTGGGAACGGTTATCCGATGGTGAATTGTTGCTGCGGGCGGGCGCCGGCTGGAAACGCGGCTGCGTGGGCGAAACCAAAATACCCGCCGACAATTACTCGCAGCCCAGCTTGACGCTGAATTTTGGCGAAATGGTTGTCGTACCCGATCTCCGCATCGAAACACAATTCGCAGCGACACCATTGTTCATCGAGCACGGTATTATTGGAGGCATTACTGCCGCCATTCCAACACGCGGGCAGCCCTTCGGCGTGATCGGAGTTCACACACCGCGCCGACGCGATTTCACGGCGGACGAGATGCAATTTCTCACGGCCATGGCGACAACGTTGGGCATAGCGATTGAACGCAAACGCGCGGAAGCTGAAATGGAAAAACTTGCTGCATTCGCAAAACTGAGTCCGGCTGCGACAATGGAATTCGCCGCAAATGGAACGATTAATTATTTCAATGATGCCGCGCAGCAACTCGCGTCGTCTGTACGAAAAAATCATCCGCGTGATGTCTTGCCAGTTGAAATCAACGGCATCATTCGCGAATGTCTCGCAATCGGGCGGAGTGAAATGCGTTTGGAAACACAAACAAATGGCCGCACTTTTTCATGGTTGTTTCATCCTGTGTTGCCAAGCCGCGTCGTGCATTGCTACGTCGAGGACATTACTGAACGTCTGAAACTTGAGGGGCAATTGCGCCAGTCACAAAAAATGGAGTCGGTCGGCCAGCTTGCCGCAGGCGTTGCGCACGACTTCAACAACATGCTTACGATCATCCAGGGACATTCCGGCGCACTGTTGGCCAAACCAACGTTGCCCCATGACATGCTGGATCCACTTCAGGCTGTCTATTTTGCCGCTGAACGCGCAGCGGGCTTGACGCGTCAACTGCTGATGTTCAGCCGCAAAAATGTGATTCAATCCAAGTTGCTCGATTTACGCGAAGTCATCGGCAACATGACCAAAATGCTGGAAGATCTTCTCGGTGAAACCATCAAGTTTGAATTCCTTCCGCCGTCTGAATTGCCACTGGTTGAAGGCGATACAGGCATGATCGAACAAATCATCATGAATCTTTCTGTCAATGCCCGCGACGCCATGCCAGACGGCGGCAAGCTTGTCATCGGCATCAACACCGTGACCATTGATGATGATTATGTCAAGTCACATGCCGACGCGCGTGCCGGCCAATTCGTCCGCCTGCGCGTCACCGATACGGGCATCGGCATGGATTCATCCACATTGCCCCGCATCTTTGAGCCATTTTTTACGACAAAAGACGTCGGCAAAGGCACGGGTCTCGGCCTTGCGACCGCTTACGGCATCATCAAACAACATGAAGGCTGGATCGAAGTGAACAGTGAACCCAACAAAGGCGCGACGTTCGACGTGTATTTTCCCGCCCGCGAAAAAACTCCCGCGTCCCAAAAAGAAGAAACCGTTCCGCCGAAGTCCACACCCGGCGGCACGGAAACCATTCTCATTGTCGAAGACGAACCCGTTTTGCGCGAAATGGCGCGCAACATCCTTAAAGATTGCGGCTACCGAATCTTCGAAGCCTCATCCGGCAAGGAAGCGCTCAATCAGTGGCGGCAACGGGCAAACAAAATAGATTTGCTTCTGACTGACATCGTGATGCCCGAAGGCATTTCCGGCGTGAACCTCGCGGAACAATTGCTCGTCAATCATCCGCATCTGAAGATCATCTTTACCAGCGGCTACACCGCCAACGAAGTCAGCCCGGAATTGCTCGCAAAAATGAACGCGCGTTATCTCCAAAAACCCTACACCCACGCCGAACTCGTCAAAATTGTCCGCGACTGTCTCGATAAAACCGTCACCACCAATAAAAGGAAGGCGGTTTAACCCCGGCTGTTTTCGCCGAGTAATTTCATCACCGCTTCCACCGCGCTGCCGGCTTTCACGGATTGCAACGAACCGCCGCGCGGTTTGATTTCCACTTCGCCCTTCGCCAGTGATTTTTCACCAATGCCGATGCGAATGGGAAAGCCGACTAGTTCGGAATCTTTGAATTTCACGCCGGGACGTTCATCGCGGTCGTCCAGTATCACATCCACGCCGCGCGTGGTGAGTTCATCGTGGATTTTCTCCGCCAGTTTCATTGCCTGACTGTCCGGCGCAACGTTCAATGGCGTGATGCAAACCGTGTAGGGCGCGACACTGGCCGGCCAGATGATGCCGTCCTTGTCATTGCATTGCTCGACGACCGCCTGCAATGTCCGCGTGACACCGATGCCATAGCAGCCCATGACGGCGGGCTTGCGCGCGCCGGATTCGTCCAAAAATGTTGCACCCAATTTCTCGCTGTATTTCGTGCCGAGCTTGAACACGTGGCCGACTTCTATCGCACGGCGGATTTTCAGTCCCGATTTATCGGGACATTTCGCGCATGGTTCGCCCGTTTGCACGACGCGCAAATCAAACCACTGCGTCACTTTGATGTCGCGTTCGATGGAAACGTTGCGGAGGTGGAAACCATCTTCGTTTGCGCCCGTTGTCATGCCATTTGCGCCCCGCAAATGTTCGTCGGCGTAAATCGGAATGTCCGACTTTTTTAAAGTACTCGTAACTGCGCCCAAACTGCCCGGATGCGCGCCCATCGCATTACTAATTTCCTCCGGCGTCGCCGAGCGAAACGTCGGCGTGCCGAGCGCGCCCGCAAGCTTGGCTTCGTTTAATTGATCATCACCACGAAGCAAAATCAGCGCAGGTTTGCTTTCGACGATATAAACGAGTGTCTTGATTTGGCATTCGGCGGGAACGTTGTAAGGTGCTTTTGCAAGCGCTTCGATGGTTGTCACACCCGGTGTGGCAAACTTTTCGACCTTGGACTTTGGACTTTGGACTTTGGACTCTGGCACACCACTCGTCGCCTTTTCGATGTTCGCCGCGTAACCACAACCCTCACAATAAACAACCTCATCCTCGCCGGTCTCGGCGGGCACCATGAATTCGTGCGAGAATTTGCCGCCGATGACGCCGGTGTCGGCCTCAACGGGAAACGTTTTCAGCCCGCACCGCGTGAAAATGCGCGAGTAAGCTTCGTACATTTTTTGATAGGTGGCCTGCGCCGCCTCATCACTCACGTCAAAGCTGTACGCGTCCTTCATGATAAATTCTCGCGCGCGCATCAGCCCAAAACGCGGGCGAATTTCGTCGCGGAACTTGACGCTGATTTGATAAAAATTTTTCGGCAATTGCCGATAGGAATTGATCTCGGCGGCGGCCAGCAAGGTGATGACCTCTTCAGCCGTCGGGCTTAGAACCCATTCGCGGCCGGCGCTGTCTTTCACCTTGAACAAAACATTGCGTGCAGTTTCGTAACGGCCGCTTTGCTGCCAGATTTCCGGCGGCTGGAGCGCGGGCATGAGCAGTTCAAGCGCGCCCGCACGGTCCATTTCCTCACGGACGATTTGTTCCACCTTGCGCAGGGCGCGCAAGCCGAGCGGCAGAAAAGTATAAACGCCGCCGGCAAGTTTGCGAACCAGCCCGGCGCGAAGCAGGAGCTTGTGCGAAAGGATTTCCGCGTCAGCCGGCGCTTCACGGAGAGTCGGAATCAGGGTTTGTGACCACTTCATGTTCTTCAAATTTTAACCACAAAGACACCAAGACATGAAGATTTTTATTCTTGCTCTGCGTCCCGGCGTCTCCGCGGTTCAAAATCATTTCACCGTGTTGACGAGAGGAGCCAAGCCTTGAATCCGCACTTCGAGCTGGTCGCCACTTTGAATCGGCCCGATGCCGCCCGGCGTGCCGGTCAGAATCACGTCGCCGGGCAGCAAGGTCATGTTTGTCGAAACAAAACTCACAAGCTCGGCGGGTTTGAAAATCATCTGGTTCGTGCTCGAGTTTTGGCGCAACTGGCCATTTTGGAATAGTTGAATGGTCAAATCGCGCGGATCAACATTCGTTTCCACAAGCGGACCGAGAGGCGTGAAAGTATCGAATGACTTGCAGCGCGCCCATTGCGCCTCGGATTTCTGAATGGTGCGATCGCTGATGTCCTGCGCCGTGGTGTAACCGAAAATGTAGCGCGTTGCCGACGTGGACGTGACGTTGCGAATCTTGCGGCCAATGATGATGGCCAGTTCCGCTTCGTAATCCGTGCGATGATGCGAAAAGGGAATCTCAATTTTCCCGCCATCGGGAATCAACGACGTGGTGGCTTTGAACCAAAACAATGGCTCCTTGGGCGGCGGTTTTCCGATTTCGCGCGCGTGATCGGCATAATTGAGTCCGACGGCGATGATTTTGGACGGCACGACGGGAACCAATGTCCTCACACCTTTGCGTAAAGTGGGTCTGCGGTCAAATGACGGCGAACCAAAAACATCGCCGCGCAGCCGGAATAATTCACCGTCCACGACTTTGGCGTAAAAAATCTCGTTGCCCTTCTGAAATCGGCCAATCGCTGCCATAAAGCGGCGCAGGCTAACAAACATTGAGCCGCCGTCGCAAGATTAAAGCCGTTTTCATCGTGGCGGCGCTCTATGAGCGCCGTCATTTTTTGCGGCGGTCACAGACCACCGCCACAGCAACACCCGCTTGCCGGAACGCCCTTATTAAGTTACCTTCTTCTGGTGAATCGCCTGACGAAACAGGAACAACTGGTTCTCTGTATCGTTTTAGGGCTGTTGCTGACAGGTTGGATGGTCAAGGCATATCGCACCGCCCATCCGCCAGCGGCAATTGTTCAACAGGCAAAATAATTTTGGTGGGGCGAGGCTACCGATCCCGCAATGCGGGACGAGGACGCTCGCCCCACCAAGTTGGAAATCTTAAAAATGCAAGAAATCAATTTTGACGAAGCCGTGGAGCAAATCCTGGCGAAGGATTCGCGTTACCATCGCGATGCCTACACGTTCGTCCGCGAGGCGCTGGACTACACGCAAAAGCTCGTCGGCAAGGCAACTCGAGGGCAAATCCGCCACGTCAGCGGCCAGAAATTGCTCGACGGCATCCGGCAGTTTGCGCTTCAGCAATTCGGCCCGATGACGATGACCGTGTTTGAGGAATGGGGTGTGCGCAATTGCCGCGACTTCGGCGAAATCGTTTTCAATATGGTGGAAATCGGCCTGCTCGCCAAAACCGAGAAGGACAGCCGCGATGATTTCCAGAACGGCTACGATTTTACCGATGCCTTCCGCAAACCGTTTTGGCCGCAGGGCAAACTGGCAAGTGAATCTGCCGAACCCAAGCCTACCAGTGCATAAACTCACGCGCACACCGCGGATTTTTTGCATTCGTTTCTATGAGTGAAATCCCCTCGTTTCCACCCGGTATCACGCTCACCACGCTCGAAAACGGCCTGACCATCATCGTGCGCGAGGATCACAGTGCGCCGGTCGTGTCGGCGCAGGCGTGGTGCATGGCCGGCAGCATCCACGAAGGCAAATGGCTCGGCGCGGGACTGTCGCACGTGCTCGAACACATGCTGTTCAAGGGCACGACCACGCGACCCGGCAGCCGGATTGATCAGGAAGTGCAGGAAGCCGGCGGTTGCATGAACGCCTACACGAGCTTCGACCGCACGGTCTATCACATTGACGTGCCGAACACCGGCGCGCACACGGCAATCGACATCCTTTGCGACATCATGCAGCACGCGACGCTGCCGCCGGACGAACTCGCGAAGGAAATGGATGTCATCCGCCGCGAAATGGACATGGGCCAGGACGATCCTGGACTTCGTTCGAGCCGCCGTCTGTTCGAGACCGCCTATACGCGCAGTCCGTATCGTTTCACCGTCATCGGCTATCCCGACATTTTCAACGAACTGAAGCCCGACGACATCCACGGCTACTACCGCGAAAAATACGCGCCGAACAACGTTTTCTATGTCGTCGCGGGCGATGTGAAAAACGAGGACGTGATCGCGCAAATCCGCGAGTCTTATGCGAAAACCAAATCGCGCGCGACTCCGCCAATGGTTCTACCCAGCGAACCAAAACAAACCGCGCCGCGCGAAATCGTTGAGGAAGCGCCCATTGAACTTGGCCATCTGCATTTTGCGTGGCACATTCCCGAACTACGCCATCCCGACGTGCCGATTCTCGGCGTGCTTGCCGTGCTGCTCGGCGGCGGCCGCAGCTCGCGGCTTTTCCAGCAAGTGCGTGAGAAACAAGGCGTCGTGCATCACGTTGACGCGTGGACTTACAATCCCGGCAATTCGGGATTGTTTGGCATGAGCGCCATCGCCGATGCGGATAAATTTCCCGCCGCGCGCGACGCCATGCTCGTTGAAGTCGAAAAAATGAAATCGTCGCCCGTGTCATCTGAAGAACTGGGCAAAGCCGTCAAACAGTTCATTTCCGCCACGCTTGCCATGCGCAAGACGATGGAAGGCCAGGCGCAAAACCTCGGCGCAAATTGGATGGCGGCAAATGATTTGAATTTTTCCGAGCGCTATCTTGCCGCCGTCAAACGAGTCACGCCAGGCGACATTCAACGTGTTGCGCGCGAATATCTTACGCCGGAAAACCGCACGCTTTACGCGCTGCTGCCGGACGGCGCCGCGCCGAAAATTTCGGCTGACGTTGAGGTGAGCAGTGACCAAGCGATTCAAAAAATTGAATTGGCGAACGGTTTGTGCCTGCTCGTAAAGGAGGATCATCGTCTGCCATTCGTCGAATTTCGAGCCGCGTTCAAAGGCGGCGTGCTGGCCGAGACCGCCGGGAACAACGGCATCACGCAATTGCTTGCCAAAATGCTGCTCAAGGGCACCAAGCGCCGCACCGCCGGGAAAGTCGCCACGGAAATCGAATCCGTGGGCGGCAGCATTGACAGTTACGGCGGCAACAACAGCTTTGGCGTGAATGTCGAGGTGTTGAGCAGCGATTTCGCCACCGGCCTGGATTTGCTCGCCGACGTTTTGCTGAACCCGACTTTTCCCGCAGGCGACTTGGAACGCGAACGCGAGGTGCAAATCGCCGGCATCCGCGCGCGCAAGGACGATTTGCTCAAAAGCGCGAGCGTCGCCATGTGCCGCACAATGTTCGGCAATGTCGGTTACGGCCTTGACCCGCTCGGCACGGAAGAAACCGTCTCGAAATTCCAGGCCTCCGACCTGAAATTGTTTCACAAAAAATTGACCGCGCCGAACAATTGCGTTCTTGCCGTTTACGGCGACGTAAAAACGACGGGAGTCAAAGCCGCCGTCGAAAAGGCGTTTGCGAATTGGAAACAGGTAGGGCTCGCTGTCCCCAGCGAGCCGTCCGGCGGCGCGTTAGGGACAACGCGCCCTACCTTGAATTCACCGAAACGCGTCGAAGAAGTTCGTGACAAAAAACAGGCCGTGCTCGTCATCGGGTTTCCTGGAACAACGATGCACAGCGACGACCGTTACGCGCTGGAATTGATCCAGGAATCCTGCAGCGACCTCGGCTCGCGGCTGTTTCTGCGTGTTCGCGACAAATTGGGCCTGGCATATTACGTCGGAGCGCAGAATTTTGCCGGACTCGTGCCCGGTTATTTTGCTTTTTATACCGGCACCGAACCGTCGAAGGCCGGGCAGGTCGAAACGGAATTGCTCAAGGAAGCTGAATTGCTCCGCACCGAAGGCTTGACCGCCGGGGAACTCAAACGTGCGAAGGCCAAAATCATCGGCCAGAAGAAAATCGCGCGGCAGGATCTCGGCGATCTCGCGTCCCTGACCGCGCTCGACGAACTTTACGGCCTCGGCTACCGGCGCGCGGAACTGGACGACGCGAAATACGAAGCCGTCACGCTCGAACAAATCAAGGCCGCCGCGCAGAAATACCTCAAGCCGGATGCGTTCGTGGTTTCCATCGTGAAGCCGGAGAAAACTTAGGGCTGATTGGAGCGCCGGCCTCCGGCGTTCCCATTGCTCACGCCTTCGCAACTAATTGCCGCAACACGAAAGGCAAAATGCCGCCGTGCCGGTAGTAATCAATTTCAACCGGCGTATCTATGCGGCAACGGACCGGCACGTTTTCCACTTTACCGTTTTTGCGCGTGATTTTAAGCGTGAGGTCTTGCTGCGGTTTCAGGTTCACGCCGAGGCCGACAACGTCATAGGTTTCAGTTCCGTTCAGCTTTAATGCCCGTGCGGAATCGCCTTCTTTGAATTGCAACGGCAGCACGCCCATGCCGACGAGGTTGCTGCGGTGAATGCGTTCAAAGCTCTGCGCGATGACAACTTTCACACCGAGCAACGCCGTGCCTTTCGCCGCCCAATCGCGCGAGCTGCCCGCGCCGTATTCATGGCCGGCCATAACAATCAAGGGAATTCCGCTCTCCTGATACTCAATAGCCGCGTCATGGATGCTCATTGGCTGTGTGTAACTTTTTTCCTGGATAAATTGTTGACCGGGTGAGTTCTGAACATTCCCGTGTTCTCCGAGGCCGGAGGCATAACCCCCTTTCATCGGGCCGTAATACATTGTGACTCCACCTTCGACGCCGGGCACCATGAAATTTTTGATACGGACGTTGGCGAACGTGCCGCGCGTCATTACGCGGTCGTTGCCGCGGCGCGAGCCGTAGCTGTTGAAGTCCGCCGGCTGAACGCCGTGCTCCATCAGGTACTTGCCTGCGGGTGAAGTTTCCTTGATGGAACCGGCGGGAGAAATGTGGTCGGTCGTCACAGTGTCGCCAAAAATGGCCAGTGCCCGGGCGCCTTTGATTTCACGGATTTCACCGGGCTTCATTGAGAAGTTCTGGAAGAACGGCGGTTCCTGGATGTAAGTGGATTTATGATCCCATTCATACACGTTGCCGGCGCTCGACTGGATTTCGTTCCACTTTGGATTCTGCGCGGCGAAATCCTTGTAAAGTTTGCGGAACACATCCGGTTGCAATGCGGCCTGCATGAGGTCGCAAATCTCACGCTGGGTGGGCCAGATGTCTTTCAAGAAAACCGGCTTGCCGTCCCTGCCCGCGCCAATCGGTTCGTTGGTCATGTCAATGTCCACCCGCCCGGCGAGCGCGAACGCGACAACCAACGGCGGCGACATGAGAAAATTCGCCTTGATGCTCTGGTGAATGCGCGCCTCAAAGTTGCGGTTTCCAGACGATACCGAAGCGGCGATCAGATTGTGTTTGTGAATCGCATCCTCAATCGGCGCGGCGAGCGGACCGGAATTGCCGATGCACGTCGTGCAGCCATAACCGACGAGATTGAAACCGAGTTTGTCGAGATAGGGCTGCAGCCCGGTCTTGTTCAAATAATCGGTGACGACGCGCGAACCGGGCGCAAGTGAAGTCTTCACGAGCGGATTCACACTGAGTCCGCGTTCGACCGCTTTTTTCGCAAGCAAACCGGCGGCGAGCATCACGCCGGGATTGCTCGTGTTCGTGCAACTCGTGATGGCGGCAATCAAAACCGAACCATTACGAATTTCGCCTTCCCCCGTCCACACCGGAGTTGTGACCAAATCGGGCGTCGGACGATTGTTTGCCATTTCGAGTTCCGCGAACGGATTTGTGTCTTGCGATTTTGCGGCCTGCAATGAAACCGGTTCCTGACTGCCGCCGCCGATCGCAGATTTGCCATTGGCGGAAACGGGAAAAGATTTGCTCAATTCATCCGGCGATTTACCGAAACCATTTTCAGTGAGGGGTTTCGAAAACGCCGAAACAAATTCCTGCTTCAGCTTCGGCAATTCGATTCTGTCCTGCGGGCGTTTCGGTCCGGCGACGCTCGGCACGACAGTGGCCAGATCGAGTTCCAGTTCCTGCGAGTAGGTGATGTCGCCCTTTCTGGGAATGCCAAACAAGCCCTGCGCCTTGTAATAATTTTCGTAAAGCCTGCAATGCTCCCCGCTGCGGCCGGTCGCGCGGAGATAATTCACGCACTCGGTGTCAATCGGGAAAAAGCCCATCGTCGCGCCGTATTCGGGCGCCATGTTGGCAATGGTCGCGCGGTCCACCACCGGCAACGCCGCCGCGCCCGGCCCGAAAAATTCAACGAATTTGCCGACCACCTTCGCTTTGCGGAGCATTTCCGTAATGGTCAGCGCAAGGTCGGTGGCGGTAACGCCTTCACGCAACGAGCCGGTCAGGTGCACGCCGACGACGTCCGGCGTAAGGAAATAAACCGGCTGGCCGAGCATTCCGGCTTCGGCTTCGATGCCTCCAACGCCCCAGCCCACAATGCCCAGGCCATTGATCATCGTCGTGTGCGAATCCGTGCCGACGAGGGTGTCGGGATAAAAGAGTTGAGCGTTGTTGGTTGAGGGTTGAGCGAGCATGCCTTGGGCGAGGTATTCGAGATTGACCTGATGGATGATGCCGATGCCGGGCGGGACGACTTTGAACATGTCGAACGCCTGCATGCCCCACTTGAGAAATTGATAACGCTCGCGGTTGCGTTGGAATTCAATTTCGAGATTGCGTTGGAATGCGTCAGTCGTGCCGTTCACATCCACCTGCACCGAATGATCAACCACGAGGTCCACCGGAACGAGCGGCTCGATGATTTTCGGGTTCTTGCCCAGCCGCTGCACCACCGAACGCATCGCCGCCAAATCCACCAGCAACGGCACACCGGTGAAGTCCTGCAGCACGATGCGCGCGACGATAAACAGAATTTCCTCCGTGCGGGTTTCGGCCGGTTTCCAATTCGCCAGCGCGCGGACGTTTTGCTCAGTCACTTTTTTACCGTCACAGTTCCGCAACACCGATTCGAGCACGAGACGGATGGAGACCGGCAATTTGGAAATCGGCCCGATGCCGGCTGCTTCCAAGGCAGGCAGCGAATAAAACCAACCCTGTTTCCCGCCACCAAGGTCAAATTTCTGAAGCGCGCTAAACAAATTGTGCAGGGCGTTCATTTAATTCCTTCAACCAGCAATGAAAATGAAGATGAAGCATGAACGTGTCAAGTGAAGCACAGTGTCTGGTTGGTAGGGCGGTGCTGCCGCACTGCCGTGCGCCGCAGCAACGGCGCACCCACCAAATAATAACTGGACTCGACGGGAATTATTTTGCCACAGGTTCGCAGCGCAACAAGTCGGTGATGCGGTGCTCGAGTCGCACGAAATCGAGCGGCTTGGTGAAAAAATCCTCGGCGTGCATCGCCACGGTGCGTTTGGTCACGTCGCCGGAAAGCGCACTTACGAAAATGATGGGGATTTTTTGCGTGGCCGGCTGACGGCGCAAAATTTCGCAGACGGACAGGCCGTCGAGGTCTGGCAGGAGAATATCGAGCAAAATCAGATCGGGTTTGAACTGCCGCGCCTGGCTGAGTGCATGCACGCCATCGTTGGCCACAATGAATTCGCAACCCAGCCCGGCAAGTCGAAATCGCACCAGTTCAACAAAATCGCACTCGTCGTCCACAATCAAAACACAAGATGCCATGCCTATTTTTATAAAATGGGCTTCCACTAAATACAATGACACTTCGGTTAAAGCTGTGTGACGAATCGGAAACAAAAATGCGCCAAAACTTGTTCCGTGAGGACGATTATTGTATCTTTCAGCAACAATGCCAACGCGCCAGGGTTCCATTCGTTTGTTCCGGCTTTTCGGAATTGATGTGTATCTGCACTGGTCGTGGTTTTTTGCCGTCGTGTATTTCCTCAAACAGGCAGAAGGTTATTCTTCCCCGATCTGGAGCGTGCTGGAATGTCTGGCATTGTTCCTGATTGTGCTAATACACGAATTCGGCCATCAACTGGCATGCCGGCAGGTGGGTGGAAAAACCAGTGACATCATCCTCTGGCCGCTTGGTGGCGTGGCTTACGTTTCTCCGCCGCAACGTCCCGGCGCACAACTTTGGAGCATCGCCGCGGGACCGTTGGTAAACGTGGCTCTCTTTCCCGTTCTTTCAATCATCTGGTGGCTGGTGCATTCAGCCGGTTGGCAGGAAACGATACCTAATGCCTATATTTTTGCCCAGATGCTTTGGTACCATGAACACCGTTTTGCTCGTTTTCAACATGCTGCCGGTTTATCCGCTTGATGGCGGGCAGATTTTGCGGTCACTGCTTTGGTTTATGTTTGGGCGCGCCAATAGTCTTTTGGTGGCGAGCATCATCGGATTCATCGGAGTGGCAGTGCTGATCGGGATGGCAGTGTTGCTTCTATTTTTTTCGAGTGATCCAACCCAAGGCGTCTGGCTCGGCATTTTGTGCACCTTCATTTTACTGAATTGTTGGGGCAGTTTGATGCACGCACGCGGGTTGGCCCGCGTGGCCGCTGCACCGCGCCGCGACGGATTTGCCTGTCCAAACTGCAAAACTCCGCCGCCGCAAGGTACATTCTGGGTATGCGGCAAATGCCGGAAACCTTTTGACACGTTCCAAACGCAGGGCGTTTGCCCCAACTGCGGAGTTCAGTATTCCGCAACGTCCTGCCCGGAATGTGGAAGCCTGCAACCGATTAGTGAGTGGATTTCTTCCACAGCGATTCCACCAAAATTGTAAAAACATGGGAAGGTCACCGTGTCGGCGACCCTGATTTTCAGGACAGAGGCCCTTCGCCCCCCCAATTTACTTCAACTTCGCCAGCGTTCTCTTGACTAATTCGAAATTAGGCAAGTCTTTCGGCGTCGGCGTTTGTTCGCTGTATTGAACGACGCCGTTTTTATCAATCACGAACGCCGCGCGCGCCGATGCGTCTCCTATGCCTGCGAGCATCGGAAGCATGACGTCATATTTTTTGCTCACTTCCTTGTTCAAATCGCTGGTGAGTGTGATGCCGATTTTTTCCCTTTGCGCCCATGCCTCCTGCGCAAACGGACTGTCCACGCTGACGCCAATAATGTCCGCATTCAGGCCGGCATACGCTTTGAGGCCGGCGGTGAGGTCGCACATTTCCTTTGTGCAAACGCTCGTGAACGCGAGCGGGAAAAAGAGCAGCACGGTGTTCTTTTTGCCGAAGTTGTTGCTGAGTTTCACGTCTACCAAGCCGGATGCCTGCTTGGATTTGAGAGTGAAATCAGGAGCTTTTGAGCCGACTGGAATTGCCATAATCGTTATTGGTTATTTGGTTAATTCGCCTTTATTGCAGGTAGACTCTCCGCCTTCACATTGCGCCTGTCAAATGGGAAGTTCCATTGTGCACTTTTCTGGAAAACATTCACCCGTCCCGCATTGCGGGATCTGTGTTCATCTATGGCTCGCTTGCCAGACTCGCCGGATGCGAGCCGAGTTGTTTCACACCATCCCAAACGTAAAGCAGTCCCGACACCCCCGTGCACACCGCCGCGCCAATCATCCAAACCTCGAGCCAGTGCGCGCCCCGGCCTTCATTCCATTTCATCAAAATCCAAATCACGACGGTCATCTGCAGCACCGTCGCGATTTTGCCGATGATGCGCGTGCGCACGATGACTTTGCCGACGGTGAATCGAACCACGACAATGCCGATGAGCACCAGTAAATCGCGCCCGATGATGGTGCCCGTGAACCACAATGGAATCTGGGTAAGATATGGCCCATGATTGAAGCTCAACGTGATGATGCCCGACATGAGCAGCAATTTGTCCGCAAGCGGATCGAGAATGGCGCCAAGCTCGCTTTTTTGGTTGTAACGGCGCGCGATGTAACCGTCCACACCATCCAAAATTGCCGTGACCGCAAACAAAAGGACCGCCGACAAGTGATGAATTTCGTTGCCGGTCTCGATGTAATAAATCAGTTCGACGACAAAAAACGGGATCAGCAGAATTCGCAGAATTGTGATTTTATTTGCGGTGGTCATAGTACAGCCAGCGCGAACTTTTAACGCAAAGCCGCAAAGATGCAAAGCCGCAAAAGACAAGAAGTGATGACTTCCGGCTTTGAATCCGCTAGACTCCCGGCGAATGAAAGCAAGCAAATCCGGCAAACCTCTGGTCGGCATTCTGATGGGCAGCGATTCGGACTGGCCGACGATGAAATCCGCCGCTGACGTGTGCGCGCAATTTGGAATTCCCTGCGAATCGAAAGTCGTCTCCGCGCATCGGACACCGCGCGATTTGGAGCAATACGCCGGCAAAGCGCACGAACGCGGCCTCCGCGTCATCATCGCCGGGGCGGGCGGCGCGGCGCATTTGCCGGGCGTGACGGCGGCGTTCACCACCCTGCCCGTCATCGGCGTGCCGATTGAAAGCAAATCGTTGAAAGGCCTCGACTCGCTGCTGTCCATCGTGCAAATGCCGCCGGGCGTGCCGGTGGCCACGGTCGGCATCGGCGCGGCGCGCAACGCCGGACTGCTGGCGGTGCAAATTCTCGCGGTCGCGGATTCAAAACTTCAGGCGGCGTTGTTGAAATTCAAAAAAAAGCTCGCTCTGGAATCACGCGCAAAAAATCAAAACCTCAAAGGCTGAAGCGCGCACTGAAAAATGAGCACCAGCCCAAAACAAGGCGAGCTTGCGCCGTCTGATTTTATTCGCGACATCGTCGCCACTCATGTCGCCGAAAAGAAATATCCGCAAATTCACACGCGCTTTCCGCCGGAGCCGAACGGCTACCTGCACATCGGCCACGCCAAGAGCATTTGCCTGAACTTCGGCATCGCGCGCGAGTTCGGCGGCATTTGCAATCTGCGTTATGACGACACGAATCCCACCAAGGAGGAGGTCGAATACGTGGATTCCATTTTTGAAGACGTGAACTGGCTCATCGCCGGCTGGGCGGATGATAAACTCGGTTTGAAGCCCAAAGGCAAAATGCCTGAAACCGTCATGAGCAACGGCAAACCTGATTTTTACCTTGGCCCGGTTTTAAAATCCGAAATCCGAAATCCGAAATCCAAAATCGTTGAGCCTTTCTACACCTCCGACTACTTCGACCAGATTTACGAATACGCCGTCGCGCTCGTCAAAAAAGGCAACGCCTACGTCTGCGACCTGACACCGGACGAAACCGACGAATACCGCCGCAACGCCAAGGAATCGCCCTTCCGCAACCGCACCGTCGCTGAAAATCTCAACCTCTTTGTGCGCATGAAAAACGGCGAGTTCCCCGACGGCAAGCGTTCGCTCCGCGCGAAGATTGATGTCGCCGCGCCGAACGTCTGGATGCGCGACCCGCTTATTTATCGCATCCGCCACGCTGAACATCATCACACTGGCGGCAAATGGTGCATCTACCCGATGTATGACTTCGCGCATTGCTTGAGCGATTACATCGAAGGCATCACGCACAGCATTTGCACGCTCGAGTTCGAGGTGCATCGCCCGCTTTACGATTGGATTCTGGAGAACCTCGACCTGCCGCGTCCTCTGCCCCATCAATACGAGTTCGCCCGCTTGAGCCTCGGCTACACCGTGATGAGCAAACGCAAGCTCATGCAACTCGTGGACGAAAAACTCGTCACCGGCTGGGACGATCCCCGCATGCCGACTATTTGCGGCATCCGGCGGCGCGGCGTCACCGCGGAAGCTCTGCGGAACTTCGCCTACAACATCGGCATCACCAAATACAACGGCATCACCGACGTGGCCGTGCTCGAACACGCCATCCGCGAAGATTTGAACAAACGCGCCCTGCGCCGACTCGCTGTGTTGCGGCCAATCAAGGTGGTCATCACGAATTATCTTGAAGGCAAAACCGAGGAACTGGACGCCGTCAACAATCCCGAAGACGAAAACGCGGGCAAACGGAAGATTCCGTTCAACCGCAAACTCTACATCGAGCAGGACGATTTCAAGGAAGTGCCGCCGCTGAAATTCTTCCGGTTAAAACCCGGCGGCGAGGTCCGGCTCAAATACGCCTACATCATCAAGTGCGACGAAGTGGTGAAAGACACCAGCGGCAACATCATCGAATTACGCTGCACTGCCGACCTCGACAGCAAGACCGGCGGCCCGACGGCAAATCGTAAGGTCAAAGGGACGATTCATTGGGTAAGCGCCGCTCATGCGATTGACGCCGAAGTGCGGTTGTATGACCGGCTTTTCACCGTGTCCGAGCCAGACTCTGAAGGTGATTTTAAAAAGCACCTTAATCCTCACTCCTTGGAAGTCGTGACAGCAAAATGCGAGCCCAGTCTGAAAGACGCAAAGCTGGAGTTGCGTTACCAATTTGAGCGTTTGGGATATTTTGCGTTGGACAAAGATTCTCAACTTCTCAACTCTCAACCCTCAACTGGTGCTTAACCGCACCATCACGCTCAAGGACACTTGGGCGAAGGAAGCGCAGAAAAGTTAAATGAATTGGATTTCCTACATTCTCGGTATTTCGCTGATCATTCTTGCGGTCGTTTTAATTTGGTGGGAATACCGGCTCAAATATCATTTCGATGATGGTAGAACTATTACCCACAAAAATTGGAGAAAACGTGTTTTATGGCTGACGTTAGGACTGTTTGTGTTAAATCAAATCAACAGTCTTCAGAAAGACAATCAGGCCAAATCAGACAAACAAGAGCTCACAAGACAAATCAATTACCTGACGAATCAGCTCTCAACTGTCAACTCCAACCAATCAACTCTTCAGCGACAGCATCAAAGTCTTCTAAATGAATTAGCAACAAATTCATTTATTAGTTTAGATTTGAGGCAGCGGATCATCGACAACAATAGACAATTTGAAGTTGTTGATTCGCAGGTTGGAGATTTGAACGCTTGGGCAGACAATTTGAGACGCAGAGCTACAACGTCCAGAATTCAATCGAAACTTCAACGTGAAAAACATTTGAATGCTCTGCAATCTGGGTATCAAGACAACATAGTTTATTATGATTATGCCATCACATCACTTACTAGAAAACTGGGAAATGCAGCAGTGCTAAATGCTGACAAAGTTGTTTCAGACTACCATGGCCTGCCAACAATGATAAGTCTCGATGTAGGAGAAATAAATGTCGCAGAAGTTAAATTTCAAAAAAATGCTGATTGGGATTTTAAAGTTTTTTTTGAGGGCATTCAAGTGGATGGACGGCGGCATTTAATAATTAAAAATAAATGCGGCTCTTTGGAGATATCGGCTTCAGTTGCAGTGGGATTAATTAATACTTATGTGCACCTTCCCGAAGGCGAAACTATTCCCAACGAAAACAAGCCGATTATGGACTACAAAAAGGTTATTGATGACGGTGAAGAATTATTGATTGGTGCGGCATTTGATCAATTCAGTAGCACCAATAAATAAGTTTTAACTAAAACTTGACCGAAGCATGCATACGACTCCTTCAAAGAATTTGTCCTGACCTGTTGGGCGCGTTGCCGGGACGGCGTGCCTATTTTTGCCCGGCGGCAGACGGACGATTCACGGTGTTGGTGACAACGACGTCGGCGTTGTACAGCGTGAACGTATCGCCGTCCTTGAGCCGGATATGGCAGTCCTGGAACCGGATGCCACGCGCGTTATAGATGTTGAAGGGGCCGGGTGCGGTGATGTCCACATGAACAAAGCTGACGTTGGACACGAGCATTTCGGGGCGTCCCCAGATGGCACCGCCGGCGACGGTGGCGGCGGCGGTGATGTTGCTGAAGGTGATGTCGCGCCAGACCGGTGTGGTGTCGGTGACAGGCTCAGCGGCGAAAGCGGCGGCCTGGGTGGGGGTGAAATGGCTGATCTTGCTGGCACCGCCTGCGGTCTTGTAATAGCTGTAAATGAGAATGGGCATCTGCACGTTGGTCATGGTGATGTCGTGGTAGAAAAGGTTCCGAGCCAGGCCGCCACTGTTGGTGTCGGCCTTCATACGTATGCCGAACGTGCCGCCATTGAACGAGCAGTTGGCAACCACGAGGTTCGACACACCATCGCGCACGCCGCTGCCGATGGACACGCCATGGCCGAACCCGAAGACGCAATTGGTGATGAGCAGATCGTTGATGGGGCCGGTGGCGCCCATGGCGATGTTGTCGTCGCCAACGCTGATGTGACAATTCTCAATGATGCTATTGGTGCCGACGAAATTCAGCCCGTCGGTGTTGGGCGAAGGTGAAACAGTGTTCACGGTCAGATTGCTGATGGTGATGTTGCCGCCGTTCTTGCGCAGCCCGCAATGGTGGCCGGGCGGGTTCTGGAAAGTGATGTCGTGGATGAAAAGCCGGTTGGCGGAATACAAGTTGAGCATCATGGGGCGGACGATTACGTGGTTGGTGCGAAACTCCTTCCACCAGGCGGCACCTTGACCGTCAATCCTGCCCCAGCCGCTGATTTCCAAGTCATGAACCCCATTGCAGCTGATGAAAGTTTGCGCGTTGGTGTCGCCACCGGGATAAGTTCCGTAAGGCAGCATCTGAAGCATCGCGTTGGTGTCCACCTGCAGATTGATGCTGCTGAGCAGGGTGATGGGACCGCTCAGGAACGTGCCCGCCGGAATCTCGACGATGCCTCCGCCCGCCGCGTTCGCTGCGTTGATGGCGCTTTGAATGTTGGTCGTGTTATCCTTCGCCCCGTCGCCGATGGCGCCATAATTTGTGACATTATAAATATTGGTCGGAATGGTCGGCATCGCCGGACTGGCGGCGTGAACCCAACCGGCCAAAGCCAGCCCGGCGGAAATCAAGGCAATCTTTTGTTTCATAGGCGTAATCGGAGCCGACAATATAGCAAAAGTGGATTCCAACTCAACCAAAGACTGCGGGCGATGTTCAGCGCGTGCGGATTCTGTTCCAACGAGCGCGTTGCCGGAGTTGCGCGCCAAGGTTCACGGCAGTTGCAATAGGTAAAACATCTGCGGGGCGTTTGCAGCGGGCGTGTTGGTGAAGGTGAAGTTGCCGCTGGCGTCAAATGGATTGGTAGCAACAGGCGTCCATTGACTCAACGGCAACGCAACATTGGTTGAGGTCAGCACATAGTAAGTGCCGTTGGTCACGCCACCGGTGCCGCTCATCACAAAACTTCCGCCGCCGTTCGCAACCTGGATGTTCCCAAAGTTTGGTGGCGACGGCGCGGTGACCACGAGCTTCACCTGCCCGGCGGTGTTGGTATCGAGGCGGTAAAGGTAACTGTTGATGATTGGTTTTGCGCCGAGAACCGGGGTGTTGGTCAAACTGCCAGTGTAGGTGAACAGAATGTAATTGGTGGCGGTGAAGCCGGCGGCATTCGTGATGTTGAGCGTGCCCCTCAGGTTCAGATTGCCGGCAACCACAATGGCGGAGTTGTTCGTCCCCAGTGCAAAGTTTATCGCTTCTTTGCTGGAGAAGGTCAGGTTGCCGGTGTTGGTCAGCACGCTCCCGCTCAACGTGATGGGGTTGGCGCCAAACGCGTCGGTGCTGGTCATGGAAGCGCTGGCGTTGTAAAGCGCCAGCGAGTCGTTGGTGTTGCCGCCCAGCCCGTCGAAGGTGACGAGGTTGGTCGCGGGCACGGTGTTGCTGACGGTGACGTTGGCGTTCCAAATGGTGAAGGTCTTGCCACTGCCGGTGGTGATTTTCGAATCCAGAAACTGGATGCCTTGCGCGTTGTAAATGTCGAAGGTTTTCGAGGCGGTGATGTTGACATGGCTCATGATGATGTTGGTGGCGGGCAATTCCGTTCGTCCCCAAATGATGCCCGCAACTCCGCTGCTGCTCACGGTCGCAGTCAGGTTGCTGAAGGTGATGTTGCGCCAAACGGGGGTCGCGCTGTTGACGGGGCTAATGACTTCCCCGGCGGCGGTCGTCGGAGTGATGCCGGTGGGCGTTCCGGTTTCGTTGTAGTAGCTGTAAATGGTTATCGCCCCATCTTTGACATTGGTCATGCCGAGGTTGAGATAATTCAGGTTCTGCACCATGCCGCCGATGTTGGTGTCGGACTTCATGCGGATGCCATAATCCGATCCGTTGAACGTGCAGTTGATGACGGTCAGGTTCGATATGCCCACGGAAATACCGCTGCCGATGGAAACGCCGTGCCCGGTGCCAAAAGTGCAATTGGTGATGAGCAGGTCGTTGATCGGGCCGGTTGAGCCCATGGCGATGTTGTCGTCGCCAACGCTGATGTGGCAATTCTCAATGATGCAATTGGTCCCGACGAAATTAAGCCCGTCGGTGTTGGGCGAAGGTGAAACAGTGTTCTCGGTCAAATTGCTGATGGTGATGTTGCCGCCGTTGTTCCGCAGGCCGCAATGATGATACGGCGGGTTCTGGAAGGTGATGTCATGAATAAAAAGCCGGTTGGCGGAATACAAGTTGAGCATCATGGGCCGAACGATTGTGCTGTTAGTGTTGAAATACGTCCACCAAGCGGCGCCCTGACCGTCAATCTTGCCCCAACCGCTGATTTCCACGTCATGAACATTATTGCAATAGATGAAAGTTTGCGCGTTCGTTGTGCCGCCGGGATAAGTTCCCAAAGGCAGCATCTGGAGCATCGCGTTGGTGTCCACCTGCAGATTGATGTTGTTGGTCAGCGTGATCGGCCCGCTCAAAAACGTGCCCGCTGGAATCTCGACGATGCCGCCGCCCGCCGCGTTCGCCGCGTTGATGGTGTTTTGAATGTTGGTCGTGTTATCCTTCACCCCGTCGCCGATGGCGCCATAATTAGTGACATTATAAATATTGGTCGAAATGGTTGGCATCGCCGGATTGGCGGCGTGAACCCAACCGGCCAAAACCAGCCAGGCTGAAATAAAGACAGCCGTTAGTTTCATGGGTGTGATAATAAGGCAGCATAACACAAATTGATTCAAACTCAACCGAAAGCCGCGGGTGAGCGCTGCGAGCGCTGTTCGGAGAGACGGAATATCATTGGATGCCCGCCAGATTTACGTAGATTCTGCCAAACATGGCTGACGCCTCCTTCAAAGAATTTATCCTCGACCAATTGAGCGCGTTGCCGGAACACTTTGCAATATGTCCGTGAATGACAAAACATCCGGTCCGGATTCATCGTCCAAGCGGCGTGCGCGACGGCTCAAGATGATTGGCGTTATCGTGCTGGTGCTCGGAATCAGCAGTGCGTGCCTTGTTTATTGGACGGGGACGCGTTCTCCGGATGTGTCGAATGACCTCTCCATGCTGGGATACAATAAGGCCCAAACGCGGCAGATGGGGATGCTTTACGGCAAAATGGGCCTTTTAATTGAGGACTGGTCCAACGAGCTTAAACGTCCCGGCACGCAGGCAACTCTCATCACAACGATTTCAATTCTCATCACGCTTGGGTGTTTTTACTTCGCCCGATTATTGGAGAATGGCGACGAAACGCACTAATGGAATCGCGGAAGCTATGATTTCCTTTCACCTTATTTTCTGCTTTTCTTTCACTGAAAGCTGAAGCAACATTGTCTCATCATGAAACGAATTTTTGTCCTCGTTGCCCTTGTCTTTACCATTGTTACCGCGCGCGCTGATCTTGTTCTGGAGCAAAAGATTGAGAGCGCGATGATTAACGGCAATACCACAACCACAATCAAAGGTGACAAAATCCGCGTGGACATGCCCGCCACTCCGCAAGGCGCCATCAGCACGATCATGGATGTGAACACGGGCGATTCGGTCACACTGATGCATGGACAAAAGGTGATGATAAAAATTTCCGGCGCGGAGATCAAGCAAACGGCCGAGAACATGAAAAAGGCGCGGGCTAATGGCGCCGCCGCGAACGCCGAACCGCCAAAATTCCATGACACGGGCAAAACCGAGAAGGTGGGCGATTACAGCACGGAAATTTACACCTGGTCGAGTCCCGATGGCGCAAACCAGACCGTTTGGGTGGCAAAGAACTTTCCGAATTACGCCAGGATCAAGGTTCAAATGGACAAGCTGAGCAATTCGCCCGTCGCCCAAATGTCCAAAGACACGTCGCCAGCCGTCTGCGCGCTGCCGGGCATGGTGGTAAAAACACAAATGGAAGTGAACGGACAGAAACTTACTTCCACCCTGGTGTCAGTCAAAGAAGAATCTGTTGATGCCTCGGCCTTCGACGTTCCCAAGGATTACAAATTGATGACACAGCCTGTCGTCACGCCGGAAATGCGGCAAAAAGAAGAGGCGGCGAAAAAAATCCAAGCTGGCTTGGTGAAGGGGACGAAATTCCCCGACTTCAACGAGAAGGACACGGCGGGCAAACCGCTTTCCATCGCCAATTACAAGGGCAAGGTGGTGTTGATTGATTTCTGGGCGACCTGGTGCGGGCCGTGTGTGGCTGAGTTGCCTAATGTGCAGGCAACTTACCAGAAACATCATGCGCAGGGCTTCGAGATCATCGGTGTCAGCCTGGATGCAGACCAGCAAAAGCTCGAAAGCTTTATCAAACAGAAAAACATGACCTGGCAGCAATACTTCGATGGACAGGCCTGGGACAATAAACTGGCCATGAAATACGGGATTGAAAGCATCCCGGCGACCTTCCTGCTCGACGGCGAAGGGAAAATCATCGGCAAGGATTTGCGCGGTAAAGAATTGGAGCAAGCTGTCGCCAAGGCGCTGGCGAACAAATAACCCCTCCCCATCACCTCAACATTTCGTCCAAGGTCGGCTCCATCGCTGCGGCCCAGATCTGGTAGCCGCGTTCGTTGGGGTGGAGCAAATCCGGCATGATATTCTTTGGCAGCGTGCCGTCGGCTTCGAGAAATTTCGGATCAATGTCGAGATACCTCACCATCTTGCCGTCGTCGAGCCTGGCAATGACGGTGTTGACCAAGGCGACCTGGGCGCGTTGCGGATCGTCCAGCGTGCCGCGCGGGAAAATGGCCAACAGCAGGATTTTGCTGTCCGGCAGCTTCGCGCGCAATTCCCGAACGACCGCCTGCACGCCGGCGATGGTTTCCGGGACGGTGTTGCGGATTTTGCCGGTGTCCTTTTCCTTGCCGGTGTTGTTGGTGCCAATCATAAGCACGACCACCTTGGGCTTGATGCCGTCGAGTTCGCCGTTGTCCATGCGCCAGAGAACGTGCTGGGTGCGATCGCCGCTGACGCCAAAGTTGGCGGCGTGACGCGGCGCGTAATATTTATTCCAGACATTCGAACCCCGGTTGCGCCATCCGTCCGTGATGGAATCGCCCAGGAACAAAATATCCACGCCGCCGTTCTGTGCTTCCCGCACAAAACCTTCGTGCCGGGCCACCCATTTCGGATCGCGCGGCACGGGAATGATGGCGGTGTTTTGGACAACTTCGTTTGTGACCTGGACCGATGAAGTATTTGTGCCGGTTTCATTCGTGTTCCGGGCAAATGATTCCGGCACGGTCAAGCAGGCGAATGCCGCGACAATGGGAAGTAACAACGGGAAGATTCGTTTCATGGGCGAAAAATAAAAATTGATGAGGGCGAAGACAATTTTAAATTTTGGACCCGTTTGCAGGAGTCGGCGTGGGGAGGCTCGCTCTGGTAATTCCGAATTCTGGATTTAAGTCTCGTCACCTCGACTCCTGCGGAATGCGAAGTTTCACGTGCTCGCGCTGGTGTAACGGCGGATGGAGAAGCGCCAGAACCATTCGGAGATGAGCGCCCAGACAACAGCCAGGCCGAGCAGCACCAGCCATGCGGACGGCGAAGTTAATTTGTCCGCCAGCACGCGCACGGGCACGTTGGACACGAGCAACACCGGCAGGGCGAAGGTGAACACGGCCTTGAACGCGCCGCGAAACGCTTCATCCGGCATCCGCGCGATGTTGAACAGATTGTAGTAGCCCCACACGATGCCTTGCGCGCGCACGGTCCAAAAACTCACCGAGGCGAGCATGAACATCAGCGAGTAATGCACCAAAAGACCGATGACACACAAGGCGGCAAAGGCGAGCAACTGCGCGGTAGTTGGGTGCAAATGCAGTTTGCCCGCCGCAAAAAACATGACGCAAACGGCGAACGCCGCATTGGCAAATGACGGCAGGTCCACCTGCCGCGTCGAAACGAGGAAGCGCGTGTTGACCGGCAGCAGCAGTAAAAAATCCATTTTACCCGTGCGGACGAGTTCCGAGAGGTTCGTGCAGTTCACGAGAAGGAACGCCTGGTAAATTTCCTGGATGAAATTGCTCGTGCCGGTGAGCAGCACCACCTGCCACACTGTCCATGTGCCGATGGTGTTGGTTTGGCTGAAAAGTACACCGACGAAAGCGAGTTGCAGCCCGAACCAGAGCAATTCGACCACGATCCAGAGAACGAAATTGCCTTTGAATGACATTTCGCGCGTCACGGAAGTTTTCCACAGCGCGGCATAAATCGTGAGATAGCGCGTGATAAGTGACGTGTGACACGTGGCAGGGGGCACATCAGATAACTTCGGACTTTGGGCTTTGGACTTTGGACTCATTCACCCTCCAAACGCGGCGTATTTCTTGATTCCACGCCGCCATGCGAATCGCGCGAGCGCATAACCAATCAACACCCAACCCAGTTGCGCGAACAGGCCGCGCGCAAGGTCCGCACCGGCGATTTTACCCATGTAAATGCCAATGGGCATGTAAAGCATGGACGGAAATGGCGTGAAGAAGAGCGCGTGTTGCAACGCCGCCGGCAGCAAATCGAGCGGGAACAAATGCCCGCTGGCGATGTATTCAAAGGCGAACAAAATGAAAATGAACGTGGAAATTTCCAGCACCCAAAACGCCAGCATCGCCATCGCGTAGGAAATGAAAAATTGCAGCAGCGCCGTCAGCGCCAGCGAAATCAGGAAGGCCGCCAGCGCCGGGCCGTCTGGCGGGAAAATAAAATAATCGCGCAGACAAAAAACGAAAATCGCCAGCGGCACGACGGCCACGGCCATATACGCGACGCGCCCGGAAAAAAACAGACACAGCCGATACCACAAATAATCAATCGGCTTGAGCAGGAATTGGCTGATGTTGCCTTCGCGAATGTCGGCGGCGATCTGCCAGTCGTCCTCGTTCACCGCCGTGAGCGCGTCCACAACGGCGACGAGCAGATAATAGGAAATCATCTCCGACAGCGTGTAACCGGAAATCGCCGCGCCCTTCGCCGCGTAAATCGTGCGCCAGAGCGACAACATGGCGAATAGCGGGATGAAGCCGAACAGCGTCCGCGTCAGATAATTGAAGCGATACGTCAGGTTGTTTTGAATCCCGATGCCGATGACGTGCCAGTATTTTTTCATTCGCCGACTGTGGTTGGAATTTATCCATGTAAAATCAAATTGCGAATGAAAATTTCATTTGCTGAATTTTACACGCGCCCTTACTGTCATCGCCAGCAACCGGCCATTGAGCCGGCCCATTAAGGAATTTCAAAAACTATGACGAAAAAACCGCTGGCGCTTGCGGAATTGGACGAACTGGTCGCTGGGTTGAACAAGTTGTCCCGCAATTTGTGGTGGAGCTGGGATCAGGAGGCGCAGGATTTATTTCAGGAACTCTCGCCGCGCAACTGGCAAAATCTTTATCACAACGCCGCCGCCATTTTGCGCGAAGTCTCGGAATACGAACTGCGCGTGCTCCTGCAGGACGCCGATTTTGAGCAGCACGCGCGCGCGGTGCTGCATGATTTCGAGGAGTATCTCACCTGCAAAAGCACGTGGGGGCACGTGAATGCACCGCAATTGCTCCAAAATCCCGTCGCGTATTTTTCCGCCGAATTTGGTTTTCACGAGTCGCTGCCGATTTCGGCGGGCGGCCTCGGCATCCTGGCCGGCGACCACGCGAAATCCGCCAGCGACCTTGGCCTTGGGTTCGTCGGCGTCGGTTTGTTTTACCGCGAAGGTTACTTTCAACAGACCATTGATACGAACTATTGGCAGACCGAATATTATTCATTGATTCATCCCCAAAACGCGCCGCTCGAACCCGTGCTGGACGCCAACGGCCAGACGCTCGTGTGCGAGGTGGAAATTGACATGAACCGCGTCTTCTTTCAGGCCTGGCGCGTGAACGTCGGGCGCGTGCCGGTGTATTTGCTCGACACGAATCTTCCGGAAAACGCCGAGCATTTCCGCGATTTGACGGCGCGCGTTTATGGCGGTGACAACACAATACGCGTCATGCAGGAAATTTTGCTCGGCATCGGCGGAGTCCGCCTGCTGCGCAAGCTTGGCGTGCAACCGTCGGTCTTTCACATAAACGAGGGTCACGCGGCCTTCCTGACGCTGGAATTGATCCGCGAAAAACTGGCCGCCGGACAAAATTTTACCGACGCGCTTGCCGCAACGAAGGAACAGTGTGTTTTTACCACACACACGCCGGTGGAAGCCGGACATGACAGCTTCGCTCCCGAATTGATGGATTACGCGTTCCTGCTTTACCAGCAGCAATTGCCCGTGCCGTTTCAGGACATCATGCCGCTGGGCCGCGTGCATCCCGAAAACGCGCACGAGCCATTTTGCATGACCGTGCTCGCGCTCAAAATGTCGCGCGCCGCCAACGGCGTGAGCGAACTGCACGGCCGGGTCAGCCGCCACATGTGGCAGGGCCTCTACCCCGGCACACCCGTCGAAAAAGTTCCTATCGGCCACATCACCAACGGCATTCACCTGCTCGGCTGGATGAAAGGTTCGGTGCGCCAGTTCTGGCGGGAAAAAATGAAGAACAAGAGAGAGGGCGTGGTCAAGATGTGGGACGAAAAATATGGACACGATTGGGCATCGGCGATTCACCACCCTGAATTCTGGAAAAAAATGGCCGATGCGTCGTTCGTTTCCGATGAGGAGCTTTGGGCGTTGCGCTACAAACTGCGGCGCGAGATGATTGAATTCGTCCGCCGCCGTCTGTCGCACCAGAGCCGGATGCTGGGATCGGGCGATTTCATTCGCTTCGAACACCTGCTGAATCCTGACGCGCTGACCATTGGCTTCGCGCGGCGTTTCGCCACCTACAAACGCGCGCCGCTGATTTTCCAGCAGTTCGACAACATCGTGAAACTCGTGCACGACAAACAGCGTCCGGTGCAATTTATTTTCGCCGGCAAGGCGCATCCGCGCGACGACGAAGGCAAACGGTTCATCCAACAAATCATTGAGTTGAGCAAACGCAGCGAGCTGGCGGGCTATCTCGTGTTTGTCGAAAATTACGATGTCCACGTCGCGCGGCAGATGGTTTCCGGCTGCGACGTCTGGCTGAGCAACCCGCGCCGCCCGCTGGAAGCGTCCGGCACCAGCGGCATGAAGGCCGGCTGCAATGGTTGCCTGAATTTCAGCATCCTCGACGGCTGGTGGCGCGAAGGTTACGACGGCACAAATGGTTTTGCCATCGGCGGCGATTCAAACCCAAATAATGTCAGGGAACAGGATCGCGTGGACAGCGCCCATCTTTACCAGACGCTCACCGAACAGGTCATTCCGATGTTTTTCGACCGCGACGAACAAGGCATCCCGCGCCAGTGGATTCAGCGCATCCGCCGCGCAATGGTCACGCTCGTGTCGCAATTCACCACCGACCGCATGGTCAAGGAATACACCCGGAAATATTACCTGGCGAAGTGAAAAAAATGTGACAGGGAACCGTTGAATTAGTTTTTACGACCTCCCTCGCCTTGACCCTCTCCCCAAGGAGAGGGAACAGTTGGTAGCCGTTCTCTGTTTGCTTGACGACTCTCCCGCCGGCTCCGCCGCACAACATTCCATGGGCCGGTGAATGGTTCTCCTTCTCCTGGGGGAGAAGGCCGGGATGAGGGGGGCGTGCTTCCATTGGTAAAATTTGCGCCCTCTGCGGACTGCCTGCCTTCGCGTCTGTTTCAATTTCCGTTCTTGTGCTTCAGCGCCCCCTTCGTAACCTTTCCGCCGGTTTAATATGAATTATCGTATTTCTCAGCGCGCGGCGTCGCTATCGCCCTCGCTCACGCTGGCCATTGACGCCAAGGCCAAGGCCATGAAAGCAGCGGGCGAGGACGTCGTCGTCTTTGGCGCCGGTGAACCGGATTTCGACACGCCGCAACATATCAAGGACGCCGCCGCCAAGGCGCTCGCCGCCGGGTTCACAAAATACACGCCGTCCAGCGGCATCCCGGAATTGCGACAAGCCATCGCCGACAAATTCAAACGCGAAAATGGTCTCACTTACAAACCGTCGCAAATCATCGTCTCCTGTGGCGGCAAACATTCGTGTTATAACGTCATTCTGGCGACGTGCCAGGAGGGCGATGAAGTGCTCATTCCCGCGCCCTATTGGCTGAGCTATCCGGAAATGGTGAAGCTCGCGAGCGCGAAACCGGTGATCCTGCAAACCACCGACAAGACCGAATTCAAAGTCACACCCGCGCAACTCCGCGCTGCGATCACGCCCAACACGCGGCTTTTCATCTTGAATTCGCCGAGCAACCCGACCGGCAGCGTTTATTCGCCGACGGAAGTCAAGGCACTCGGCGACGTTTGCGTCGAAAAGGGTGTGCTTATCATGAGCGACGAAATTTACGAGCACCTGCTTTACGACGGTGCGGTGCACAAGAGCGTCGCCAGCTTCTCGCCTGCGCATCAGGCGCACACCGTCATCGTTCACGGTTTCGCCAAGGCTTGGAGCATGACGGGCTGGCGTCTCGGTTTCCTCGCTGCGCCGGAACCGATTGCGAAAGCAATTGACGCGATTCAAAGCCACACCACCAGCAATCCGACTTCGTTCGCGCAGAAGGGCGCGCTGGCCGCGATCACCGGTTCGATGGAGCATTTGAAGACGTGGCTTGCCGAATTCGACAGGCGCCGCCGGTTCGCGCACGCGAAATTAAATTCCATTCCCGACCTTTCGTGCGTGAATCCGAAGGGCGCGTTTTACCTGTTCCCGAACATTTCCCGGACCGGCCTCAAATCGTCCGATTTCTGCGCCAAACTCCTCGACGCGGAAAAGGTCGCCGCCGTGCCCGGCATCGCGTTCGGCGCGGATGATTACATCCGTTTGAGCTACGCGACGAGCATGGCAAACATCGAAAAAGGCCTGGAACGAATTGAGAAATTTGTGCGCAGTCTAAAAAAGTAACACAGGCCTCTCCTGTGAAATTCAACAGGTAGGGACACGCGTCCCTCTGCCTCATGCCAACTCCCAACTTGGATTGATTTCCTGATCGAGTGATGTCGGCTCGACGTCGGCCAGTAATTTTCGCTCGGCTAAAATACCAATCATCGCGGCATTGTCAGTGCAGAGACTTTTCTCTGCAAGCCGCAGCGCGAAACCTTCGCGTTTGCAAGCTCGCGCTAACTCACGTCGCAATGCGCGATTGCACGTCACGCCACCGGACGCGGTCACACAACGAACGTGGTTTCGTTTTGCTGCACGAATTGTTTTTGCAACGAGAACGTCCACAATTGCCGCCTGGACGCTCGCACACAAATCGCATAGCCGCCGTTTGTCATTCAATAAATTCGGGTTGTCGCGCAAAAAATAGCGCACGGACGTTTTCAATCCGCTGAAACTGAAGTCGTCGCTGGCATCATTCAGCAACGGTCGAGGGAAGTCATATGCCCTGGGATTCCCCTGCTCTGCCAGCCGGTCAATCTCCGGGCCGGCGGGATACGCCAGCCCCATCAACTTTCCGGCCTTGTCAAAACATTCGCCGCCGGCATCGTCCACCGTCGAACCCAGTACGCGATGTTTTAATTCGGATTCAACCAAAGCCAAAATCGTGTGGCCGCCGCTGACAATGAGCGAGATATTGGGTTGAAAGGAGCCGAAATCGGCGAAGCCAAGCATGCTGCCAGCATCCTGCTGGCAGACTGAATTGTTCTGCCGGCAGGATGCCGGCAGCACTTTGGAAGTGGAAATCCATGGCGAATACAAATGCGCTTCGTGATGGTTGATGCCGACGAATGGTTTCCGCAAGGCAAACGCGACGGCTTGCGCGGCTTTGAACCCGATGAGCAATGCGGTCGGCAATCCCGGCCCTTGCGTGGCGGCGACGGCGTCGAGTTGTTCCGGCTGCACGCCTGCTTCGCGCAACGCGGCTTGCGCGACGGGAATCAGGTTCCGCAAATGTTCGCGCGCGGCCAGCTCCGGCACCACGCCGCCGTATTCGGCGTGTAATTCGATTTGTGAAGAAACAACACTGGACAGTATTTTACCATCGCGCACAACGGCGGCGCTGGTTTCATCGCAGGAAGTTTCAAAGGCGAGGATTGTCATGTCGTTACATCGTAGAATTGTTAAATCGTGAACGGTCATGAGCTGCAAGCCGATGCAACGATTCAATGATTCACGCTATTTCACCGCGATTTTCCCGGGCTTGGCCGCGTCATTGAGCGCACTGTAAAGCAACATGCCCTTGAGCAAATCCTCGGCGCGTTCGAGTTGCACGTCTTGAATGCTTTCGACACGGGCGCGAGCTTCCGGACGAAGCGACTCAGGACCGCCGGGCGCGCGTTTGAATATCAACGCGGCTTCTTCTTCATCGCTCATGGGGACGGTGATGTCGGGCGTGATGCCGTGTTCCTGAATGACCTTGTGGCTGGGCGTGTAATATTTGGCTGTGGTCAGCTTAAGCGCGGAACCATCGTCGAAAGGGAAAATGCTTTGCACAGAACCTTTGCCGAAGGTTTTTTCGCCGAGAATGACGGCGCGACGCAAATCCTGCAAACAGCCGGCGACAATTTCCGACGCGCTCGCGCTGCCCAAATTCACGAGCACGACAATCGGCATGCCTTTCAATACATCGCCGTGACCCACGGCGCGCCGGATTGTATTTTGACCCGGATCGCGTCCTTCGGTGGTCACAACAAGTTCTCCACGGGGTAAAAATTCGCTGCAAACCTCAACCGCCTCGTCGAGCAAACCACCGGGATTCCAGCGCAAATCAAGAATCAACGCCTTCATGCCCTGTTCTTTTAATTTATTCAGCGCGGTTTCGAGTTCGTCGTCTGTCTTGTCGCCGAATTCCGTGATGCGGACGTAGCCGATTTTGTCACCACCCAGCGGAAACTCCTTTTTGCCGTTAATGTCCTTGACCATGTCCATCTTGACAGTCGCGCGGGTGAGCGTGAAATCCTTCACCATGCCCGACGAAGGCCGTTGAATGGTCACGGTCACTTGCGTGCCCGGTTCGCCGCGGAGTTGTTTCACCGCATCCTGCAAAGACATTCTTTCCGTGCTCTTGCCGTTGATTTTGACAATGCGGTCGCCGGACAAAATACCCGCGCGAAATCCCGGTGTATCCTCCATCGGCGTGACTACTGTAACAAAATTGTCTTTCATCGTCACCATCAGGCCGAGTCCTCCGAACGCGCCTTCCGTGTCACTTTGCAATTCCCGATATTCGTCCGGGTCCATGAACTCGCTGTGCGGGTCGAGCGAACCTGTCACGCCCCTGAGCGCCGCGTAAACCAAGTCGCGATACGTCAAGTTCTGGCCGTTCACGTATTCCGTCCGGACTTTTTCCAGCACGCCGGCAAAAAGTTCCAGGTTTGGTTCAGCCGAATCTTTCCGTTCCGCCGCGTGGGCCGAACTCAAATAAATTCGCGCGCCGACGATCACATTCACCGTCAGCACCATAATCACAAATCCGTAAATCAAACGTCGTTTCATAAAGGGAGGAAAGTTAGCACAGGCGCGCAAAATTTCGAATCAAGTTTTATTTCGCAGCAGCATTTCGACGAATGGCAAATCACCCGCCATCGTAATCTTGGGATTGGGCGCGATGCTCGACACAAGCCGGACTGGCTGGCCGATCAATTCGCACGCCGCCGTATCATCCGTGAAAACGAGCTTGCGGCGGCGCGCTTCCGTCAGCGCGCGGCGAATGACCTCCACACGAAACGTCTGCGGCGTTTGCACCGCCCACAATAGCGAACGGTCGAGCGTGAACCGAATCAATTTGCCGTCGGCGGATTCCTTGATTGTGTCCGTTACCGGCTGCGCCGCCACCGCCGCGCCGGTTTCGTCCGCCGCCTTGACCGTCGCCGCGATCAATTCTCCGCTCGTGCAAGGCCGCGCTGCGTCGTGGATCACCACGATTTTCGCCGTTGGCGGCAATGCTTCCAAACCGTTCCAGACCGAATCCTGCCGTTCCGCTCCGCCAATGACGATGCGGAACGGTTTTTTAAAAAGGAATTTCGCCGCCAGTTCCTTGAAAGCCACCTGCATTCCGTCGCGCACGACGAGAATGATTTCATCGATGCACTTTGCCTCATCGAACCGCAGCCACGTGTGCGCCATGACCGGACGCCCGGCGACTTCCAGAAATAATTTGTCCACATCCGCACCCATGCGGACACCTTTGCCGGCAGCGACCAGAATGGCTGAAACCATGGGAACCAGTCTAAAGTTCAAAGTCCAAAGTCCAAAGTCTAAAATGTTCGCGACCGCTTTGGACTTCAGACTTCGGACCCTGGACCATCACGCCGCCCGCCAATCCAAAACTTTCAATTGCACCGTGCGGCGGCCATTGAACTCGTTGATTTGCGGCGCGAACGCCAGATCAAATTTTCCAACCGGCAAGGATGCTTCACCGCCGTTCCACCAAACAGCCTCGAGTGTGGCTGCGCCTTCCGTAACCCACATCTTGACATGCCGCCTGTCCGCGCCGATGCGCTGGAGCGGACGCGCGTGGGTGAGATTGCGCGCGCAGAATTGCACGCCGGGATTCCCCTGCCCCGTCGGTTTCAAACGCGCCAGCTCGTTCAGCGTTTCAAAATTCATTTCGTCCAGGCCGACTTCCGCATCGAGGCGCAATGACGGTTGCAAATCCTCCAGTTTCAATGCGCGGCGCGCCAATTCATTCAATCGCTCCCGCAGCGCGTCAATTTTGTCCGGATGAATGCTCAAGCCCGCGGCCATTGCGTGCCCACCGTGTCGCACGAGCAAATCGTCGCATTCGCGCAACGCGGCGGCCAGATCGAAACCCGCGATGCTGCGTCCCGAACCACGCCATTCGTCACCCTCGCCACCGATGATGATGGTGGGCCGGTAAAACTCCTGCAACACACGCGACGCGACGATGCCGACAACACCGATGTGCCAGAGCAATTGTCCTTCGACGATGACGAAGTCTTTTTCCGGATCAAACTTCGCGCGTACCATGCCGACAACTTCCTCGACGATGTCACGCTCGATTTTTTGGCGTTCGCGATTGCGCGAATCCAGATTTTGGGCGATGGGCATCGCTTCGGCCAGATCGCGCGCCAGGAGCAGGCGCAACGATTCCTCGGCTGATTCGAGCCGACCGGCGGCGTTCAAGCGTGGTGCCAGTTGAAAACCGACTTCGTAAGTGCCGAGTATTTGCGGGCACTGCGCGACCCGTTTGAGCTCAATCAAACCAGGCCGTTTTGTCGTGTTCAGCCGCTGCAAACCGGCGGAAACAAGAATGCGGTTTTCGCCGATGAGCGGCACGAGGTCGGCGATGGTGCCCAGCGCGACCAAATCGAGCAGCGGGCGTAAATCGAATTCCGCCGCGCCGGGCAGATTTATTTCGCGTCCGCGTTTGACCAGGGCGTGCGCGAGTTTGAAAGCGAGACCAACGGAGCAGAGTTCGGCAAAAACGGTTGATGGTTGAGAGTTGAAAGTTGAGAGTTGTGGATTGACCAGCGCAACGGCCTCCGGCGCGGGCGAGGAAATTTGATGATGATCGAGAACAATCACATCCACGCCGCGTTTGCGCAGCCATGAAATGGTTCCAACGGCGGTGGAACCACAGTCCACGGCCAGCAGGAGTGTTACAGGAAATTTTTTGAGGCAATTTTCGACGCCGTCCTGACTCAAGCCGTAGCCTTCGTCCATGCGGTTCGGTAAATAAAAATCCACCTTCCAGCCAAGCGTGCGCAAAACTTCAACGAGCAGCGCAGTGGAAGTGACGCCGTCCGTATCGTAATCGCCAAAAATCACGAGTGGTTCGTTTTGCCCGCGAGCATGAAGCAATCGCCCGACGGCGGCGTTCATGTTCGGCAGCAAAAACGGGTCGGCGAGATTTTTCAGGCGCGGCTGCAAAAAATCCCGGATGGCAACCGGCTCTCCCGCCATCTGCGGGACGCGATTCAGCAGGCATTGGGCAAGCAGCGGCGGGATTTTGAGTTGCGCGGCCAGTTGACCGGCGAGCAGAGGTTGCGGTGGCGCGAGCGACCAGTGAAATTTCATCTGATGCGTTAAATCGTCAAAACGTTGAATCGTTGAATCGTTTGCGTCGATTTAACGGTTTAACGATTCACGATTCAACTTTTCTTTACGCGCGGCGGAAACGGAAAGCGTGATAGAAATCAAAAGGATTGCAGCCACAACGAGCAACGAAATGTTTGTCGGAATTTCAATTTGAAACCAGCGGGACGGCGGGCCGTGCGGCTCGACCAGCATTTTTGCGCCGACAAAAGCGAGCACAATTGAGAGTCCAATTTTCAAATAGCGGAAGTTGCCGAGCGCACCGGCGAGCAGGAAATACAGCGAGCGAAGGCCGAGAATCGCAAAGATGTTCGAGGTAAAAACGATGAAAGGCTGACGCGTCACGGAAAACACCGCCGGAATGGAATCCGTTGCAAAAATCAAATCGGTTGTTTCGACCAACAACAGCACCAAGGCCAGCGGTGTGAGCGCAAAACGGCCATTAAATCGCGTGAAAAACCTCTGGCCGTCGAAATTTTGAGAGACGGGAAAGAGTTTTTGCGCCAGTCGCAGCGCGAGATTTTTTTCCGGATGCACCGTTTCCTGCTTTGAGAAAAACATCCTTGCGCCGGCGAAGATGAGAAATGCCCCGAACACGTAAAGCACCCAGTCGAATTGGTGAATGAGCGCCGCGCCGACGGCGATCATCGCGCCGCGCATCACCAGCGCGCCGAGGATACCCCAAAAGAGCAGCCGATGTTGAAATTCCAGCGGCACGCGAAACCACGCGAAGATGAGCGCGATGAATAGAATGTTGTCCAGCGAAAGTGAAAGTTCGATGACGTAGCCGGCGACAAATTCAGTCGCTTCCTCGCGACCGCGCCAATGCGCCATGGCCCCGGCAAAAAGCATGGCCAGCGCGAACCACAACGCACTCCAGGCAAGTGCTTCGCCAAATCCGATGACGCGCGCGCGGCGATGAAATACGCCCAGGTCGAGCGCGAGAAAAACCAGGACACAAAGAATGAAGCCCGCCCAATGCCACGGGGTGATTTCAATGAAACCGGGCATGGTTTTGAATCATCAGACCTTCGCCGGTGCCGCGTTTTGTATCGTCACTTGCGACGCGCCGATATTCGGGCGTTCGCCTTTGTGCCACCACCACACGAACGCGCTGGCGATGTAGATGCTCGAATACGTGCCGGTGATGATGCCGATGAGGAACGTGAACGCGAAGTCGTTGATGACGCCGCCGCCGAAAAGATAGAGCGACATCGTGGCCAAAAACACCGTGCCGCTGGTGATCAGTGTTCGGCTCAAGGTCTGATTCACCGCTTGATTGATGATTTCCTTGAACGAGCCGCGCACGCCGAGTTTCAGATCTTCGCGGATGCGGTCAAAAATCACGATGGTGTCATTGGTGGAGAAGCCGATGATGGTCAGAACCGCCGCAACGACGGTGGCGTTGAATTCGCGGCCCGAAACACCATTGGCAATGCAGTAACAGCCAATGGTCATGAACACATCGTGAATGACCGCGACGACCGCGCCGACAGCGAACGAAAATTCGTAACGGAACGCGACATAAACCAAAATACCGAAGAGCGACAGCAAACAAGCAACAATGGCCGATTGCAGAATCTCCCTGCCGACAACCGCGCCGACGCGCTGTTGGCTACCGACTTTGAACTTCGCCTGCGGAAATTTGTCGGCGAGCGCCTGCTCGACTTTTTCGGCAGAGCCGATTGAGGTTGTCACGCGGAGCGTTTCAGTGCCGCCGGCCACGTCCTTTTGATATTGGATTTGCGAATCCTTTTCACCGGTTTGCACGAGCGCGGCGCGGATCTGTTCCACGTCAATTCTTTGCTGGAAACTGAACGTCGTGCTGTCACCACCCAAAAAGTCCACTCCGAACACCCTCGAACCGCGATGATAGCCGTAGATCAAGCCGACGAGAATAATCACCCACGACAAAACGAATGCGGGCCTGGCCAGTCTCATGAAATCGAGCTTGGTGGCGCGAATGAGATGGAACATCCGGAGCGACTTGATCCAATCGTGGTCGAGCAGCCAGTTGAAAATCAGCCGCGTCACCACGAGCGCGGTGAACAAACTTGCCGCCACACCAATGGTCAGCGTCACGCCGAAGCCTTTGACCTCACCGGTGCCCATAAAAATCAAGATGACCGAGGCGATGAGCGTGGTGACGTGCGAATCGAAAATCGTGCTGAACGCCCGGGCGTAACCGGCGGCGATTGCGCCCCGCAGGGATTTGCCCTTGGCCAGTTCCTCGCGGATGCGTTCGTAAATCAGCACGTTCGCGTCCACCGCCATGCCGACGGTGAGCACCACGCCCGCGATGCCCGGCAAGGTGAGCGTCGTGCCGATGGAACACATGACGCCGAGCAGGATGATGATGTTCGTGACCAGCGCGATGTTTGCGACGATGCCCGAGAGCAAATAATAACACAGCATGAACGCGGAAACCAAAACAACGCCGGCGATGGACGCGCGAACGCCGCTGCGAATCGAGTCTTTGCCGAGCGTCGGGTCAACGTCGCTGGAATAATCGATTTTCAACGGGGCGCGCAGCGGATTTTGGAGGACGTTCGCCAGTTCCAATGCCGCCTGGATGGTATAGCGTCCCGTCGATCATTCCGTTGCCGGTCTCGATCGCATTCTTGATATTGGGCGCTGAATATAACTGGCCGTCCAAAACGATGGCCAGCCGGTGGTTAACGTTGTTGCGCGTGACCTCTGCAAATCTTTTCGCGCCGTTGTCATTGAGCGTGAAATCAATTTGCGGTTCCCCTAAATTGCCGCGCACCACCATCGCACTTTTTATGATGTCGCCGGCCAGACCATTCTCAGGCTTTTTCTTTACGATGACCTGCTCGATGTGAGGCGGACCATTTGGTTGCAATTCCACGTGCTTGAGCAGTTCGTAACCCGGCGGAATCGGTTCATTGTTATTGATGATCTCATCGCTGTCATCCTTCACCATCCGGAATTCGAGATACGCGGCTTTTTGGATTTGTTCCTTGGCGCTTTCCTTGTCGGCCTCGGACAGGCCGGGCAACTGAATTAAAATGCGATTGCCGCCCGCCGGTTGAATGACCGGCTCGGCCACGCCAAAACGGTCAATGCGTTTGCGCAATACCTCGACCGCCTGCGAAAGCGCCCCGCCTGCGTCCGACGGATTGGACAGCTTGTTCGTTTCCATCTCGACGAGAAAGGACGTGCCGCCCTGCAAATCGAGCCCGAGTTTGATGCGTCCGGATGCATCGCGCTGAAGTTGGTTCAAAACGAACGTCGTTGGATACAACTCGTTCTCCGCGTTGACGAACGGAAAGTAGGGCCGAATGTCATTCGTGCCGATGGCCTCGCGCAAATTGGCGAACTCGCGGTCGGGGCGCGCCTTTTGCAACGGCTCAAGCCGTTGCAAAATGTCCTTGAACGCGGCGTCCCGCTTGACCGCGCGCGATGAAAATTGCTGCACCAGGTCGCGCGACGTTGGCGGGTAAATCTGATAAAGCGACCAGCAAATGATGAAGACAACAAAGATGAATTTCCAGAAATCGTTTTTTTTCATCGTCAGCCTACGATTCAGTCGTGCCGCCGGATTCAATAATTTCCACTACGGAAGACTTGGTGATTTCCATTTTGGCGTCAGCCGACCGGAGCGAAACGGTGCTGTCCTTCACGGTGATGACAATGCCGATGATGCCGCCGGCTGTGACCACCTTGTCGCCCGATTTGAGGTTTTTGAGCAATGCCGCGTGCCGGGCGCGCTGCTGCTGCTGTGGCCGAAACAGAAGAAAATACATCATTACCCCCATCAAAACCAACAAGGTAAGGGGGCTGCCAAAGAGAGCTTGAAAGCCTGTTGGCTGTTGTGATTGTCCGGATTGCGACGATGCCGTCTGTGCCAGAATTTCGTTTAGGTGCATAAATTGAAAAACGGTCGCTCACTTTATGAAAGCAGGTGCATTGGAGCAAGCGTTTTGGCTGCCGAAATTACTATGATTTCACTATTTTAGTGATTCAACTTTAGCTTCCGGCTCAACCCATTTCCCGTGTTCGCGAATCAAATCCACAAGGCGTTCCACGGCTTCGGCTTCGGGGATGTTGAATTTGATCGGCGTTTTTCCAACGTAGAGGTTGATCTTGCCGGGCGCGCCGCCCACGTAGCCGAAATCCGCGTCGGCCATTTCGCCCGGGCCATTCACGATGCAGCCCATGATGGCGATTTTAACGCCCTTGAGATGCTCCGTGCGCGCCTTGATGCGCGCCGTCACGGTCTGCAGGTTGAACAGTGTCCGTCCGCACGACGGGCACGCGACATAATCGGTCTTGAACGAACGACAGCCCGCTGCCTGCAAAATGTTGTAAGTCAGCCGCAGTGATTGTCCTCCGCCGGATTCCACGCGAATCAAAATCGCATCGCCGATGCCGTCCGCCAGCAGCGAACCGATGACGACCGATGTCCGCAACAGGGCAATCTTCGGCTCCAGCGGCGCCGGCTCAAAGTTGAGGCAATCCTTGAGCAGAATGGGATTGTTCCGGCCAAGGCGTTTTAGCTTCGCAGCGAGCAGACGAAAAGCAGTAATCACAGGCAGCGAGACACCGTCTTTGACGGTGACGAGCCCCGACGCAGAGTCGGGGTTAATTTCGAAATCTTTTGTTGGGTCGAGTTCCGCGACATTCAAGTCTTCATAGACTGCCTCCGGTTTCACGTCGTCCTTCGGGCGAATCTTCGAGGCAACCTTGTCCCACGTGGCGCGGGCAACGACGACGCGGATGAGTTGTTCGCCGCCGCATTTGAAATTTTCGTTCAGAGAAACTTCCGGCGTTTTTCGACGCTCAAAGCGGAAGGGGTCGAATGGAAATTCTGAATCCCGAATCCTGAATTCTGAATTCGACAATGCGGGTATTTGTGCCAGCAAATCGCGGCAGACCTCGATTTCGCGCGGTGAATCTTCCGTGAGCGAAACCCGAATCGTGTCGCCCAGACCGTCGCACAGCAGGGAGCCGATGCCGATAGCGGACTTGATCCGCCCGTCCTCGCCCCCGCCCGCCTCGGTCACACCGAGATGAATCGGATAATTCCAGTCCGCGCCAAGTTCGTTCAGACGCGCGACGAGCAGCCGATAACATTCGATCATCACCTTGGGATTGCTCGCTTTCATCGAGAACTTGAAGTTATGGAAGTCGTGCTTGCGGCAGATGCGGGCGAATTCCAACGCGCTCTCGACCATGCCGAGCGGCGTATCGCCGTAACGGTTCATGATGCGGTCGGAAAGCGAGCCGTGGTTGGTGCCGATGCGCAACGCGCGCTTCAATCGTTTGCACTCGATGACCAGAGGCGTGAATTTTTCCTCAATGCGCTTCAACTCGGCGGCGTATTGTTCATCGCTGTATTCCTTGATTGCGAATTTCTTGGAATCGGCGTAGTTGCCCGGATTGACACGCACGACTTCGACCCACTTCACCGCTTCCATGGCGGCTTCGGGCTTGAAATGGATGTCGGCAACGATTGGTACGTTACAGCCGCGCCTGCGAAGCTCGGCGACAATGCTCTGCAGATTCGCCGCGTCCTTCACGGTTGGCGCGGTGATGCGGACGATTTGGCAGCCGACGGCGACGAGGTCGAGCGTTTGCTTCACGCACTCGGCGGTGTCCATCGTGTCGCACGTAATCATGGACTGCATGACGACCGGATGATCGCCACCGATGATGACACCGCCGTTCTTGGGATCACCGATGACAATTCCACGGGTTTTTCGCCGGTGGTAAAAAAACGGGGATTCGCAGTAGCGCATGGAATTATTTGGCTGGCGCAAAAATGATTGGTTGCTCGTGATTGTCCCGCGCGCTGCGCAGCCAATCGCCTGTATCGAAAAATGCGATGTAAAGCATGAAGCCGATCAACAGCAAGGCAAAGCTGGTTTGAATGGACTCTAAAGTTTGCGCGCTGATAGGGCGCCGACGGATGACCTCAAGCAGTGACAGTAAAATATGGCCGCCATCAAGCATCGGCAACGGCAGCAGATTGATCAGCGCAAGATTTACATTGAGGATGACGCTGAACCACAACACACGACGCCATCCGTTTTCGCTTTCAAAAAGATTGCCGTAGATACGAACAATCATCACCGCGCCACCGAGTTGCTGCACACCAATCTCGCTCTTACGCGCGAACAATGCGCTAAACGTATTATAAATCATTCCGGCACTGCTTTTGATTTGTTCCAACGGACTCGGATAAACGAGCGAAACTTTTGTGTCACTTTGCCATGACAAGATGCCAAGCATCGGAGCGCTATTCGCGGGCTGAATCGGTTTTACGGCGAGCAGTGTGCGATCAAACTGCTTGTTGTCACGCTTCACGGTGAATGCAATGGGCCGCACCGGACTGTTGCTCATGGAATCTTCCGCGGAGGTGACAGCCCATGGGCTGTAAATCTTTTCACCGTTCAATGCGATGATTTCATCGCCATTGGTTATGCCGGCCAATGCCGCCGGACTGTTGCTCGCCACTTCATAGACAATTGCCTTCACCACAGGTGCAACGAGAATTTGCCGGAGCGCCTTGCGTTCATACCATTTGGTCGGGCGATGATATGGTTTTGCGTAAGCCATTGCTTCTTTACCATCGCGAAGATATTTAATGGCAATGTTTGTGCCTTCGCTGGTCATAATGCGCCACGGCACGCTGTCCTGTGTGGACGATGTGAAATGTCTTACCGGCTGCCCGTCAATTTCCAAAATCGTGTCGCCCGGACGCAAACCCGCTTTCCACGCCGGACCGGTTTGGTCAACCCAGCCAATCGTCGTGGAATTGTCTGCTTCATTGCCCGGCTTACCAACCCCCCAAACGACAAATGCAAACACAATCGCCAGCAAAAAACTGAATAGCGGCCCGGCGAATGCGACGACGATTTTGTCCAGCGCGGAAACATTCGGCAGCGTCTCGACAGGTGTTTCGCTTTTGTCTTCGATGGCTTCCATCGTCGCCATTTGTGGCAATGCGACGTAACCGCCCGCCGGAATCCAGCCCAGCGCATATTCGACCCCACCGATTTTCTGTTTCCAAACCGGCTTGCCGAACCAGATGGCGAAGCGCTCGATTTTTAAACCGCGCCATTTCGCCGCGAGAAAATGTCCCAACTCGTGGACGCCGATGAGCAGGTTGAAAAGCAACACCACTTCAAACGCGATAAAAACGTATCTTAAAACAGTCATGTTAAAGCAGAAGAAATATATCAGGGAAAACCTTACCTGCAATCTTTGCGCGCGACTGTCAAACCGCCGCCGCTTCGCGCCGCGCCCACGCGTCGGCCTCCAAAATTTGTCCGAGTGTCGGATGCAGAACGGTTTTGTGCCGGTTCATTGTGCACCGGACGGTTTCCGTAATTTGCGGGAAATTGATTTTGTGATTTACGAATGCTTCGACTGCGATCTCATTCGCCGCGTTCAACACCGCCGGCAACGTGCCGCCCACCTCCCCTGCCCTGCGCGCCAGATTCAGCGCCGGAAAACGTTCCTCATCCGGCTCTTCAAACGTCAGATTGCCAAGTTTTGCGAAATTGGTCTGCACCCGCTCACTCGGCGCGCGATCGGGATACGTCAATGCGTATTGAATCGGCAAACACATGTCCGGCGTTGAAAGCTGCGCGAGCATCGAGCCGTCCACAAACTCGACCATTGAATGAACGATGCTCTGTGGATGCACCAGCACGCCGACGCGCTCGATGCCAACATCGAACAGCCAGCGCGCTTCGATCATCTCCAGCCCTTTGTTGAACAGCGTCGCCGAATCAATGGTGACTTTGCGGCCCATGACCCACGACGGATGTTTGAGCGCGCGCTCGACCGTGATTTCTGGAAATTTTTCCTTCGGCCAGATTTTTTTGTCGCGGAACGGCCCGCCGGAAGCAGTCAACCAAAGTCTGCGAACCGAACTCGAAGGCTTTCCATCGAGGCATTGAAAAATCGCCGAATGTTCGCTGTCCACGGCGAGAACGCGGACGCCGTGTTTGCGCGCTTCTTCTATGACGATTTCACCGGCCATGACCAAGATTTCCTTGGACGCGACGGCGATGTCCTTGCCGGCGCGAATCGCGGCGAGCGCAGGTTTTAATCCCGCCGTGCCAACGATCGCAATCAACACGATGTCCGCCGACGGCAACGTGGCAAGCTTGATTAAACCTTCATCGCCTGAATAAACCTGCGTTGTTGCGCCGAAGAATTTTCCCAGCTTGCGGGCTTTTTCCGGATTACCGATGCAAATTGCCTCGGGCCGGTGCTTGCGGGTTTGCTCAAGAAGCAACTCGGCGTTATTGCCCGCAGCCAGGCCAAGCAGCCGGATGCGATCCGGCAAATCCTCGGCGACTTTGACGGTGCTGGTGCCGATGGAACCGGTCGAGCCGAGTAAAACGACATTCTTCATAAAGGCAGAAGGCAGAATGAAGAATGAAGAAATTTTTCACCGCGCAGTACGGGAATTCCATTCTGCATTCTGCATTCTGCATTCTTCATTGGATCAGGATGTGCCGTAAATAGAGATACATGATGGGCGCGTTGAACAAAAGACTGTCGAGCAAATCGAGAATGCCGCCGATGCCGGGGAAAAAATTGCCTGAATCTTTTACGCCGGCTTCGCGTTTGAATAGCGACTCAATCAAATCGCCGACGACGGCGGTCAAACCAAACAAAACGCCGAGCACAACGGCGTGAAACCAATTCATGCCCGCCATTTTATCGCCAAAAAAAAACACGAACACGATGCTCGCCACCGTCGAAAATAAAATCGCGCCGCCAAAGCCCTCCCAGGTTTTGCCAGGGCTGATGCGCGGCATCATCTTGTGCCTGCCGATGAGCGAGCCGACGACATACGCGCCGGTGTCGCTGAACTTTGTGACCAATACGAAGTAGAGCAGAAAGAATTTGCCGTCCACGCCGGGGAAAAAATTGATTTTTTGGATGAAGTTCAACAGCCACGGCACATACATGAGACCGAAGAGCGTCGTCGCAATGGCCGCAATTCCCACCGCGTTGGACTTTGACAATAATTGTCGCAGACACAAACCGAGCACGAATAAAATGAGAAAGCCCGTTTCAAAATCGTTGACGCGCGCCGGCGAACCCGAAGTGCCAAGATGGCCGGTCAAATTCAAAAATGTCCCGACCATCAGCAGCACGCCGCCGAGCAGGCCGCACCATTTGAAGCAAACAAGGCCGCATTTTTCGGCGAGTCCATAAAATTCCATGAGACCGGCCAGCGCGAGAAAGACAATGATGAGAATGAATACGCCATTTGAAATCAACGCGTTGCCGGAGAACAAAGCGGCGATGATCACCGTCCAGAGAATCACCGAGGTGATTAACCGGCGGAGAAAAACCTGCGCCTTTGAGGGCGTTTGCGCTGCCGCAGCTGCGTCGGACATGCGCGCGGAAAGTAACAGACGCAGCGGCGATTGCCAACACCGATCCCGCAATGCGGGATCGCGTGCTCACGTTCCGCCGGGCGGAACGGAGTCGTTAATTGTCTGTCGGGATTCACTTAACAATTGCACGGCGCGCGTTTTTGTGCAAAAGCTGTTGTCGCACGAACGGCAGGGCTGGGGTCGTAGCTCAGTTGGTAGAGCGGCTGGTTCGCAATCAGCAGGTCAGGGGTTCGAATCCCCTCGGCTCCACCATCCTTCGCTCGGAACTGATGTTCCGGGCTACGGATGGCAGGCCGGTCTGGAAAAATTTCGCTCGGAACCGACACTTGAAGGGTTCGAGCATAGGATGGTGTCCTCCGTAGCCGCCTGCCGCATTTGGACATTGATGAACTGATTGTCAAACCCATTGACCAAGCGGCGATTGGCAAGGTCTATCGAAAGAATAAGTAAACAACGATTTTTGGCGACGGATCAGTTTGCTGCACTTTTGTGTCAATACTTAGGACTGACCCTTTCAACGTCGAGGATAAAACGTAACTGTTGACTCAAATATTGGATTGGAATCAACTCATGCCCAAAAAATCCAACCCGGTCTTAACGCTCGAAGAACTTCCGCCCGCGCCCGCCGGTAAAACCGGATGGCCGTGGACGGAAGCCACCTCCATATCAAGCGGTTATGTTTCGGAGTTGCCGAAAATCAGCATCATCACCCCTTCGTTCAACCAGGGAAGTTTTCTGGAACAGACCATCCGCTCGGTTCTGTTGCAAGGCTATCCCGATATTGAATACATCATCATTGACGGCGGCAGCACGGATGGGAGCGTCGCAGTCATCCGCAAGTATGAACCGTGGCTCGCTTCCTGGTGCAGCGAAAAAGACTGCGGACAGAACCACGCCATCAACAAAGGTTTCGCCAAGGCCACTGGGCAGATCCTCTGCTGGTTAAACAGCGATGATTATTTTTTGCCCGGCGCGCTGTTGACCGTGGAACAGACGCTGGCCAAAGGCTGCGGCCATTATGTCTTGGTCGGACATTGTTATCGAGTGCATGAGGATGGCACACCGCCGGTTCTGTTAAAAGGGCGTTACCAGAATCGGTGCCGATTACTACAATTTTGGAGAGGTTACGAGATGCATCAACCGGCAATTTTCTGGCGGCGTGAAGTCTTTGAAAAAACCGGCTGGCTGGATGAATCGCTGCACCTCACGATGGACTTCGATTATTGGGTGCGGATCGCCCGGCACTTCGACTTCGTCAACATTGATCGTGTGCTGGCTTGCACTAATTACCATGCTGCGGCAAAGACCAGCGATAACTACGCCGGTTATTATCGGGAATTGAAAAAGCACGCCCGCCGTTACTGGCCCTCACTCTGGCGGCCGCAACGCTGGTGGTTGGAGCTTTCCATGTTCCGCCACTTGTAAAGGAGTCAGTCCCGAGTATTGGCACAAGTTTAATTCCGTTTGGTTGTTCATATAAAATAAAAGCGTCGGTTTCTAACTTCGCCATTCAAATCCCGCGATTGGCGCGCCAGAGCAGCACCGCGCCGACGGCCTGAAAAATGAAATTCGGCACCCAGAAAATCAAATGCGGCGCAAATTCCGGACGTGCGGATAATGATTCGCCAAGGATGACGAAGCTGTAGTAAATCAGCACCAGCACGAGCGCCATGGCAACGCCAACGTTCGTCTCGCGCCGGTGCACGCGAATGCCCAGCGGAATGCCAATGAGCGTAAACCCGAAACATGCGAAGGAAAACGCGATTTGCCGATGCATTTCCACGTGAATCGGCTCGGTCAAATCGGTTCGTTGCTTCGCGACCTCGCGAAGTTGCGCTTGTAATTCCGGCGGCGATGCAGAAGCGACAGGCGGCAGGTGGAATCGTTGTTCCAGGTCGCGCAGTTCATCCTGCAATTGCCAGAACGTCATGTCGCTGATTTTGGGTTTGGAAATTTGGTTCGTCGCCGCGTTCAGGTCGAAGTTCAACGTCAACATCGGGAATGAGGCAATTCCCACATGTGACCCGCTTAACGTCACACTGCGGGCGTCGAACAAATGCAAAACGAGTTGTTTGTTTTTCGCGTCCGTCTCGAACTGGCCGCGCGGCGCGCGCAAGGTTGTTTCCACGTTTGTTCCATTCTCGAGTTTGAAGATCATCACGCCCTGCAAATTGCCGCCGCGATTTTTTTCCACGTAAAAAATATAACCCGGAAAATCGCGGATGAACCGGCCTTCAGGCAATCGGACGTTCACCAGTTCGGAACGCGCGCGGAAGAGAAAATTTTTGTAAGCGACGCGACAACGGGGGCCAATGTCCATGTTGATCCAGGCGCTCATGCAGCAGCAAAGCAAACTCAGGAGCAAAATGGGCGTGATCAGTGACAACAAACTGATGCCACTGGCGCGCACAGCGGTAAGTTCTTGATCAGCGCTGAAACGACCGAACACCAGCAGTGTCGCGGTGAGCAAACCCATCGGCAGCGCAAATACCCAGACGAATGGAATCAACAAGCCGATTGCTTCGAACATTGTGCCAGGGCGCACTTGACCGTTGATAATCAACGTGAGGATTTCCTTGAGCACGTTGCCGAGCAACAACACAAAGGTGAATACCGCCACGGTCAACAACAATGAAGCGATCACCTGATACGTCAGATATTTATGCAATGTTTTCACATTTGCCCAGCGTGGACATGCAAACCCTAAAACGAACACGCAAAATCCGAAATGTTAAAATACACCGGTTACCGGAAAAGAATCATGCATTGCCACCGGATTTCCCCGTTATTTGGTGGTTTTCCCTTACATGCAATCGGATGAAAAAATAATTGCGATAATTGTGTCCTTCGGTTAAATTGCTGTCGTGCAGACAATATTTGCTAAGCAAGGCCCGGGCGGTCATTCTGCTTCACCTGCTTTGCGCCGGGGTTTTTCCGCCGCACCACGATTTCGGACGGAAACCACAGGCTTTGTTCCAGTAAAAAGATTTGTTTCCAAAGACAAAACCCCCGTTGTCGCTCCGAATGGCAGTGGTAACGGCAACGGCAACCACGCGTTGATCGAGGCGCTCCTCGGTTCAAAAATCTACCAGGAATACGAGCGCGCCTTTGGCGACATGACTGGACTGCCGGTGTCGTTGCAGCCGGTTGAAACGTGGCAACTGCCGTACCATGGCCGGCGGAATGAAAATCCGTTTTGCGCCTTGATGGCGCGGAAAAGCCGCGCCTGCGCGGCGTGTTTGCAGGTGCGCGAGCGGCTTTGTGAAAACGCCCCGACCGAACCGTGGACCATCATTTGTTTCGCCGGGCTCTGCGAAACGGCCGTGCCGGTGCGATTGAGCGACCGGTTGATTGGATTTCTCCAAACCGGACAGGTCTTCCGCAAAAAACCGGGCAGAGCGCAGTTTGAGCAGGTCGCCAAACAAGTCGCCGAATGGGGTTCGGACGTGGAACGGGATGTTTTGAAGAAGGCCTACTTTTCCGGCAAGGTGCTGTCGCCCAAACAACAGGAGTCGGTGGTGAAACTGCTCGCCATTTTTGCCCAGCACCTGGCAATGGTGAGCAATCAGGTCATCATCCAGCAGGAAAACGCCGAATCGCCGGTCATCATGCGCGCCAAGGATTACATTTGCGAACATCAGTCTGAAAAACTTTCGCTCGGCCAGGTCGCCAAAGCGGTCAACATGAGCGCCTTCTACTTTTGCAAAATGTTCAAAAAAGTCACCGGGGTCAATTTCACCGACTATCTTTCGCGCGTGCGCATCGAGAAAGCGAAAAATCTGCTGCTCAATCCCAACCTGCGCGTCAGTGAAATCGCATTTGAAGTTGGATTCCAATCGCTCACGCATTTCAACCGCGTGTTCAAAAAGCTTCTAGGCCAATCCCCCACCGATTACCGCGCGCAATTGCCCGCCTATTGAACGCGGTGGCAATGGCGGGCATCCGCAAGAAGCGGACGGCCAATGATTTGATTGAGATTGAAATCGGAACGTGATTTTTCAGCCACCAACGCCGGCGAATTCCGCGTCCATATGCAGGTCCCCACGAGTATGTAATCGTGTGTGACAGCTTTCATGTTGGGAACATGATCCGGCAAGCGTATCAACTGGCGAAAACCGGAAATTGCAAAAATGCCTATTTTACTGGCAGTCTGAAAAATTCTCTTGTTGCGCCGGGATGGATGCCATCAACACAAAAAAGGGAAAGGATTTGCCAAAGTCAGCGAAGCCGAAACGGTCTGGAACCAGCAGTTTATTAAAGCTGGATGAGTTTGGTTGCCGCTGATAAATTTGAGATTACGATTTAAACCAATTTTGAGACTTTGATATTTCATGCAGACCGCAACAACAAGCCCGACCTTACAACATTCCGAACCCACTCATGACATTTTGCGGGCCCGCAAACATCCGCTGGATTCCATTTTTGCACCCAAAGTCGTCGCGGTCATCGGCGCGACGGAAAACCCGGGCACCGTCGGACGCACGGTGTTTCAAAACCTCGGCCGCGGCGGGTTTGCCGGGGTCGTTTATCCGGTCAACCCGAAGCGTTCCTCCGTGTTGGGTGTAAAGGCGTATCCCAATATCGCCTCCGTACCGGGAAAGGTGGACCTGGCGGTTATCTGCACGCCGGCGAAAACTGCGCCGAACCTCATCCATGAGTGCGTCGAAGCGGGTGTGCCGGGCGCTGTCATTATTTCCGCCGGCTTCAAGGAAACCGGTGCGGAAGGCGCCAAGCTTGAACAACAGATTCTCGCCGAGGCGCGACGGGGCGGGATGCGCATCGTCGGCCCGAACTGCCTCGGTGTCATGATGCCGGGGATCGGGTTGAACGCCACGTTCGCCGCCACCATTGCCAAGCCCGGCAATGTCGGGTTCCTCAGCCAAAGCGGCGCGCTGTGCACCGCGGTTCTCGACTGGAGTCTGAAGGAAAACGTCGGCTTCAGCGCGTTCATCTCCATCGGCTCCATGCTGGATGTCGGCTGGGGCGACCTGATTTATTATCTTGGCGACGATCCAAACACCAAGAGCATCGTCATTTACATGGAAACCATCGGCGACGCCCGCGCGTTCCTGTCCGCCGCCCGCGAAGTCGCGCTGACCAAGCCGATCATCGTCATCAAACCCGGCCGCACCGCAGGCGCCGCCAAGGCGGCCGCTTCTCACACCGGTTCGCTGACCGGGAGCGACGACGTTCTTGAAGCCGCTTTCAAGCGTTGCGGCGTGCTGCGCGTGAACGACATCTCCGACCTGTTCTACCTGTCGGAAGTGTTGGACCGACAACCCCGGCCCCGGGGCAACCGCATGACCATGATTACGAACGCCGGCGGGCCGGGTGTGCTCGCCACCGACGCGCTCCTGACCACTGGCGGCGCGCTGGCGGAAGTATCCAAAAGCACCATCGAAGAACTGAATAAAATTCTTCCTTTTGCCTGGTCGCACAACAATCCCATTGACGTCCTCGGCGACGCCAGCGCGGAGGTTTACGCCAAGACGCTGGAAATTGCGGGCCGAGACCCGAACAGCGACGGCTTGCTTGTGATTCTGACGCCGCAAGCGATGACTGACTGCACCGGCACTGCGGAAAAATTGAAGGCGTTCGGCCACATCGAAGGCAAGCCCGTGCTCGCCAGTTGGATGGGCGGCAAGGACGTTGCCGAAGGTGTACAGAGCCTCAACGCCGCGGGTATTCCGACCTTCCTGTATCCCGACACCGCCGCACGAGTGTTCACTTCCATGTGGCGCTACGCGGACAACCTCCGGGCGCTCTACGAAACCCCGGTGCCATCCGCCCATCCCGCCGATCTCGAATCGGGCCGTGCCAAGGCCGCAACCTTGATTGAATCGGTGAAGAAAGCTGGCCGCACAATCTTCACCGAGGCCGAATCCAAGGAATTGCTCGCCTGCTACAATATTCCGACGGTGATCACGAAGGTTGCCAAGACGGAAGCCCAGGCGGCCAAACTGGCCAGGGAAATCGGTTTCCCGACGGTGCTGAAGCTTTATTCCGAAACCATCACCCACAAGACCGACGTGGGCGGCGTGCAGTTGAACTTGAAGGACGAGGCCGAGGTCTGCAAGGCGTTCAACGCAATCAAGACCGCCTGCACCGAGAAGGCCGGCGCGCAGCACTTCCAGGGCGTGACCGTGCAAAAGATGATCAAGCTGAGCGAAGGCTACGAAATCATCCTCGGCAGCAGCATTGACCCGCAGTTCGGGCCGGTGCTTCTCTTCGGCATGGGCGGCCAGCTCGTCGAAGTGTTCAAGGACAAAGCCCTCGCCCTGCCTCCGTTGAACACCACGCTCGCCCGCCGCATGATGGAGACGACCAAAATTTATCAAGCGCTCAAAGGCGTTCGCGGCCGCAAGTCAGTAGATCTCATTGCGCTGGAAAAACTGATGGTCGGCTTCAGCCAGCTCGTTGCCGAACAGCGTTGGATCAAGGAAATTGACATCAATCCGATGTTCGCCTCCGCCGAGGACCTCGTCGCGCTGGACGCCCGTGTCATCTTGCACGACTTGAAGACGACGGAAGATAAACTGCCCCGGCTCGCCATCCGTCCGTATCCGACGCAATATATGGCGCCGTGGAAATTGAAAAACGGCACGGCGGTCATGGTCCGTCCGATCCGTCCCGAAGACGAGCCGTTGCTGGTGAAGTTTCACGAAACACTTTCCGAAGAAAGTGTTTATCAACCGGTTTTCCAACCCGCTCAAACTGGACCAGCGCATCGCGCACGAACGGTTGACGCGCATTTGCTTCAACGATTACGACCGCGAAATCGCGCTCGTTGTCGAACGCAAGGATCCGCAAACCGGCCAATTGGAAATTCTTGGCGTGGGTCGGTTGAGCAAGGCGCGCGGTCTGAACGAGGCGGAATTCACGCTTTTAATCAGTGACCGTTGGCAGAAACAGGGTTTCGGCACCGAGTTGCTCAAACGTCTCGTGCAAATTGGGCGCGATGAAAAGCTCGACCGCATTTTCGCGCACATTCCCCCTGACAACCACGCGATGATTCACGTGAGCAAAGAAGCCGGGTTCAAAGTCGCACAGGACGCTGACAATCACGGTTCCACCGCTGAATACGTTCTTTAATTTTATGATTCACACGCAAAAAACAGATGGTTCTGCAAGCCTCAAACTACCCAAACAGGCTGTTTTCGAAACCATTGACGGCAATGAGGCCGCCGCTTACGTGGCCTACCGGCTCAATGAAGTGATGTCCATTTATCCCATCACGCCGTCCTCGAACATGGCTGAGTGGTGTGATCAATGGGCGTCGGAAGGAAAACTGAATCTTTGGGGAACCATTCCCGCCGTCCTGGAGATGCAAAGTGAAGGCGGCGCGGTCGGCGCGGTGCACGGCGCGCTGCAAACCGGTTCCATCAGCACGACGTTCACCGCGTCACAGGGATTGCTGTTGATGATTCCGAACATGTTCAAAATCGCGGGCGAATTGCTGCCGGCGGTTTTCCACGTCTCGGCCCGCACCGTTGCAACGCATGCCCTGTCCATCTTTGGCGATCACAGCGACATCATGGCCACGCGCTCGACCGGCTGGGGAATGCTTGGCGCGGCGTCGGTGCAGGAGGTGATGGATTTTGCGCTGATTTCACAAGCGGCGGCGTTTCGTTCGAGCCTGCCGTTCATTCATTTCTTCGACGGTTTCCGCACCTCGCATGAGGTTTCCAAGATTGAATTGATTGACGACGACATCATGCGCGCCCTGATGGGTGAAAAGCCGATCGCTGAATTTCGTGCGCGCGCCATGACGCCCGACCGCCCGGTGTTGCACGGCACAGCGCAAAATCCCGATGTTTTTTTCCAAGGCCGCGAGACCATCAATCCGATTTACGCCGTCTGCCCTGACATCGTGCAAAAAGTGATGGATGAATTCGCCAGGCACACAGGCCGCAAATATCGGCTTTTTGATTACGTCGGCGCTCCGGACGCCGAGCACATCATTGTGCTCATGGGCTCGGGTTGTGAAACTGCCCACGAAACAGTTGAGTATTTGAACTCTCGCGGCGGGAAATTCGGCCTGCTCAAAGTCCGGTTGTATCGCCCATTTGACAGCAAACGATTCGTTGAAACGCTGCTGCCATCGGTCAGGTCCATTGCCGTTCTCGACCGCACAAAAGAACCGGGAGCGGCGGGCGAACCCCTGTATCAAGATTGCATGGTGGCGGTTCTCGAAGGCATGACCAACGGATGGGGACGCCTGAGAACGCCGCCCAAAATTGTGGGTGGCCGCTACGGTCTGTCCTCGAAGGAATTTACGCCGGCAATGATCAAGGCCGTGTTCGACAATCTTGCCTTGGACAAGCCTAAAAATCATTTTACGGTCGGCATTAATGATGATGTTTCAGGCACGAGCCTGCCGGTCGATCCGGATTTTTCGACCGAGTCGGACAAAGTCATTCGAGCGTTGTTTTACGGATTGGGATCCGACGGCACGGTGGGCGCGAACAAAAATTCCATCAAAATCATCGGCGAAGAAACGGACAATTACGCGCAAGGTTACTTCGTTTACGATTCAAAAAAGTCCGGCTCAATGACCGTGTCGCATTTGCGGTTCGGCCCGCAACCGATTCGTTCCATATATTTGATTTCAAAGGCGAATTTTGTCGCGTGCCATCAGCCGGTGTTTCTGGAACGTTACAACATGCTCTCCAGTCTTGTGCCCGGTGGGACGTTTTTATTGAACACGCCTTTCGCACCGGGCGAAATTTGGTCGAAGCTGCCGACGCCGGTGCAGGAAGCGCTCCTTGCAAAGAAGGCGAAATTTTACGTGATTGACGCCACCAAAGTCGCGCGCGACAGCGGCATGGGGGGGCGCATCAACACCATCATGCAGGTTTGTTTCTTTGCATTGTCCGGCGTACTGCCGAAGGATGAAGCAATTGAGTCCATCAAGCATTCCATACAGAAAACCTACGGCAAAAAGGGCGAGGAAGTGGTTCAAATGAACCTCAAGGCGGTGGATAATACGCTGGCGCACCTTCATGAAGTCCCGTTGTCCAATTGCAAGGCGAACGGCGCGGGCAGCTTGCTGCCGCCGGTGACGCCGGACGCGCCGGTTTTTGTTCGTGACGTGCTCGGCAAACTGGTTGCCGGACAAGGTGACGAAGTCCCGGTCAGCGCCTTTCCGAATGATGGCACGTTTCCGACGGCCACCGCCCAATACGAAAAGCGCAATCTCGCATTGGAAATTCCGGTTTGGGACGAGAAGGTTTGCATCCAGTGCCTGAAGTGCGTGTTTATTTGTCCGCACGCGACGATTCGGGCGAAGGTTTACGAACCTGCGGCCCTGAATGGCGCGCCAGCGACGTTCAAGAGCACGAACGCGCGCGTGCCGGAATGGAAAGGTCTCAAATTTACATTGCAAGTCGCGGCGGAAGACTGCACGGGTTGCAGGTTGTGCGTGGATGTTTGTCCTGCCCGCAACAAAACGGAAGCAAAACTCAAGGCCATCAACATGCAGCCGCAGGCACCGCTGCGCGCGGCGGAGCACGAGAACTGGAACTTCTTCCTTGGTCTGCCGGAAATGGATCGGCGAAAAATTAAATCCACTGTCCTACGGCAACAGCAGGTGATGCGACCGTTGTTCGAATTTTCCGGCGCGTGCGCCGGTTGCGGCGAGACAGCTTACATCAAACTGCTCACACAGCTTTTCGGCGACCGTGCGGTCATCGCCAACGCCACCGGCTGTTCCTCGATTTACGGCGGCAACCTGCCCACGACGCCCTATTGCAAAAATGCCGAGGGCCGGGGGCCCACATGGTGCAATTCGTTGTTCGAGGACAACGCGGAGTTCGGCCTTGGTTTCCGCGTTTCCATTGACAAGCAAAGGGAATTTGCAAACGAGTTCCTGAAAAAACTCGCGCCGCAGCTTGGCGACGATTTGGTGGCAGCCGTTCTCAACGCCGACCAAGGTGATGAGGCGGGTATTTACGCCCAACGCGAGCGTGTCGCGGCATTAAAACAAAAATTGCAGAAGCTCGATTCACCCGGGGCGAAATTGCTGTCGGGACTTGCCGACATGCTCGTTAAAAGGAGCGTGTGGATTGTCGGCGGCGACGGCTGGGCCTACGACATCGGTTACGGCGGTTTGGATCACGTGCTGGCGAGTGGACGCGACGTCAACGTGCTCGTGCTTGACACGGAGGTTTATTCCAACACAGGCGGACAGATGTCCAAGTCCACGCCGCGCGGCGCGGTGGCCAAGTTTGCCGCCGGCGGCAAGGCCATGGGCAAGAAAGACCTCGGCCTGATCGCGATGACCTATGGCAATATTTACGTGGCCAGTGTCGCGATGGGCGCGAAGGATGAGCAAACCCTCCGCGCGTTCGTGGAGGCGGAATCCTATCCCGGTCCCTCGCTCATCATTGCCTACAGCCATTGCATCGCGCATGGCATCGCGGTGGACATGGGCGTCGGCGCGCGCCAGCAGAAACTCGCGGTGGATTCAGGCCAATGGCTGCTTTACCGCTTCGATCCACGCCGCGCTCAACGCGGAGAAAATCCGCTGCAAACGGATTCCCCGGCGGCAAAAGTAAAAGTGCGGGATTATCTGCTCTCGGAAAACCGTTTCAAGATGCTGACCAAGAGCAAACCGGAAGAGGCGAAAAAACTTTTCGCCCAGGCCCAGGTGGATGCCGATCGCCGTTGGAAATTCTATCAATTTCTGGCGGAACGCGACACCAAGGCCGGCAATGGCCAGCCCGCGTCACCCCAACCCGCGGCAACGGAGGATCAACAACCGTAAACCCGAAAGGCAGAATGAAAAAGGAAGAATGCAGAAACCAGCCAGCGGGCGGAGAGATCAGCATTTATTTCTTCATTCTATCTTCTGCCTTCTACATTGGAAATAGCTTATGGATCTAACAACGACTTATCTCGGTTTGAAACTGCGCACACCACTGGTGCCGTCGGCCTCGCCGCTATCGGAGGAAATTGACGGCATCAGAAACATGGAAGACGCCGGCGCGTCGGCGGTGGTGCTTTATTCCCTGTTCGAGGAGCAACTGCGCCAGGACCGTCTTGAACTGGCCCACCATCTCGAGCAAGGCACTGAAAGTTTCGCGGAGGCGCTCTCCTACTTTCCGAAATCCGAGGAATATCGCCTTGGTCCAGAGGAATACCTCAAACACATTGCCAAGGCGAAGAAAGCCACGCGCATTCCCATCATCGCGAGCTTGAACGGCTCGTCCGCAGGCGGCTGGACGCACTACGCGAAACTGATCCAGCAGGCGGGCGCAGACGCATTGGAATTGAACATTTACCAAATTCCCACTGACATGGGTGTTCCGGCGGAAAAGATTGAAGAAGGTTATCTTGAAATTCTGAAAGCGGTGAAATCCGAAGTCACGATTCCGGTGGCGGTGAAACTCAGTCCGTTCTTCACCAATTTTGCCCACATGGCCAAGCGGCTTAATGAGGCCGGCGCGGATGGGCTGGTGCTGTTCAACCGGTTTTACCAGCCGGACATTGATCTGGATACGCTTGAGGTCAAACCCAACATTTTGTTGAGCACGCCGATGGCCATGCGCCTTCCTCTGCGCTGGATTGCCATCCTTTACGGTCGTCTCCAGACCAGCCTGGCGGCCACCAGTGGCATCCATCGCGCAACCGACGTTTTGAAAATGCTCATGGCCGGTGCGGACGTGACAATGCTCTGCTCCGTGCTGATCCGGAACGGCGTTGGGCAAATCAGCATCATCGAACGCGAACTCGTCGCGTGGATGGAGGAGCACGAATATGAATCCGTCACGCAACTCAAGGGCAGTCTGAGCCAGAAAAAGTGCCCCGCACCCAGCGCCTTCGAACGCGCACAATACATGCGGTCCATTTCCACTTACTCTGTGTCGTAATCAAGTCTGCCCGGCGGAAAAACACGGGTTTTCTCAACGCAAAGACGTGGAGATGCCGAGTGAACCACGAAGCGCAACCGCGCTGAAGGTGCCTGAAATCAGGGAACGGCGACACGCCGTCCCTCCCGGAAATCCGCGGTTCAATTCTTTGTGTTCCCTTGCGGCAAGGGAGATTCGGAAGGACGCGTTCAGGCGCGTTTTTAAAAAACTTCCGCTTTCAAACCAGCGACCTGCCTTACGGTCTGGGCAATGTTGGAAAGCGTCTTCAACGGCAGATGCCCGCATTCCGCGTGAGTCATGGGGCGCGTGGCGGAATAAATTTGCACCAGCGGAATTTGCGCGTTGTTGTCCTTCAGTTCCTTGAGCCGCTGCGCATATTGCCCGATTTCCTCCGGCGACGGCTCTTCGCCGTTAATGGCGGGAAAAAGGCTTTGAATGACCACCGGACGCTGGCGGGCGAGCTGAAGAATGTTGGACAGGATTTTTTCCAGCGACGCATTTTTCAAACGGCAAACCTTGTGCAAATACTCCTGCGTGCCGCCGTCGAGCTTGGCCCAAACTTCGTCGGACTTGGTAAAATGCCTTAAACTTTCCTGAACCTGCGGACGATCCAGTCCGGTGGCGTTCGTGATCAACACAATTTTGAAAAACGGGAGCCCGCCCATCGCCCTGATGTGAATCACCGCCTGCACCACCTCGGCGAAATTCGGCGACAACGTCGGCTCCCCATCGCCGCTCAACGCCACGTGGCTCAACTGCAACAATTCATTCGGCAACGATTGATATTGCGGACGTTCGTGTAACCGGTTTTGCAGGACAAACCCCAGGGTCCTGTGCAGTTCCGTCGCCATGACGCCCACGTCCAGTGTCATCTCCAGCGGCGGCGTGCGCCGATCCACCTCGCAGTATAAACAGTCAAAGTTACAGTGTTTGTCCGGGTTCATGTTCACGCCCAGCGACAGGCCACGCGCGCGCGACGAGAGGACCGCATAGACAAAGCGGTTGTTCAGAAAATCACGGGGCCGGTCAAAAACGGCTTCGCGCGATGGTGCGTGCCTTTTCTTTTCCGGCAGTCCGGTTGCAGTCATGGTTTTGACATGAATCTCTCCCATAATTCCCGCCAGCACATTAAACGCACACCGACCAGGGCACTACACGGTTATTGTCAAAAATTCGACATGCCTTGCAGGCGCAAAAGCACGATTTTACAAGGCGATTCAACATCCCTAACCACAGCGGCTCCGTTTCGTAAATTTTGGCAAAGTAGAGACTTCTTTTGGGAAAATCGCTTATCATTGTTGGAGAAAGAAAAAATTTGCCATAAGCTGCAGGCATGAGTGAAAAAAACGATCGGGCGGCCTGGATTAAAGGTGGCAACGCGCTTTGCTCAAATCCGCCGCGCACAACGCCGGACCGAGTCTGGCGACTGGTGCTTTTGGGTTCACCGGGTGTCGGCAAGGGAACACAGGCGAAATTGCTACACGAACGATTGGGCGCCTGTCACCTGTCCACCGGCGACATCTTTCGCGCGGCCAAAATCTTGTCAGACCGCGAAAGAAGCCCCGCGTTAAATGACGCGTTGGAATATATGCGGCTCGGCAAGCTCGTGCCCGACGAAACCGTGCTGGACATGGTACGCGAGCGTTTGCATTGCCTGCATTGCGCCAACGGTTTCCTTCTCGACGGTTTTCCGCGCACCGTCGCCCAAGCCGAAGCTTTGGAGAAAATGCTGCAAAAGGAAAAACTGCCGTTGACCGCGGTGCTCAACTACGAGTTGCCGCTCGAAGAAATCCTGTCACGGCTCGGTGGACGGCGCACTTGCTCCGGCTGCAAGGCGGTCTTTCATGTCACAAATCAGCCGCCGCGAGTGGAAGACATTTGTGATTTTTGCGGCGCCAAACTTTTCCTGCGTGAAGATGATCGCCCGGCTTCCATCCGTGTGCGAATGGAAGCTTATGAAAAAAGCACCCGGCCGTTGATCGAATTCTACCAAAAGCGCGATGTGCTGATTTCAATCACTGCGAAAGGCTCACCGGAGGAAATTTACCGGCGCACGATGAAGAAACTCGACGGTGTCATCGCGGCCTGACCCGAATCAACAAATCCTCGGCAACTGCTCGCCGCTCGGCATGTCGAGAATCCGATTCACGCCAATCGCACTTTTTAACGTGACCAGCGGCGAAGCGCTCTCAGTGACTTTGCCAATGGCCGCCACGCCCGCACCCATCGCGTGGCCGCGCATGATTTGCAATGCGCGCTCCACATCCTTTGCCGCGACAAACGCGATGAACCGTCCTTCGCACGCGACGTGCAACGGGTCGAGTCCCAGCATCTCGCAGGCGGCATGAACGTCTTCGCGCACCGGCACGGCTTTTTCCGCGACCTCAATTCGCATGCGCGACGTTTCGGCAATTTCGTTGAGCGCGCTGGCCAGACCGCCGCGCGTGAGATCGCGCAGACAATGAATTTCAATCCGGGCCTTGAGCAACTGCAAAACGACTTCGTGAACCGGCGCGGAATCGCTTTCAATGGCGCTCTCGAATTGCAATCCCTCGCGCACGGCCATGACGGCCATGCCATGCCGGCCCAAATCGCCATTGACCAAAATCACATCGCCGGGCTGCACATTTTGCGGCGCGATTTTCTGTTCGTGTTCGATGATGCCGATGCCCGCAGTGTTGATGAACAGACCGTCGCCTTTGCCTTTATCCACCACTTTCGTATCGCCGGTGATGATTTGCACGCCGCAGCTCACAGCGGCTTTCTGCATCGAAGTAACTATTTTCCAGAGCGTTTCCATCGGTAGCCCTTCCTCCAAAATGAACGCCGCACTTAAATAAAGTGGACGCGCGCCGGCCATTGCCAAATCATTCACTGTCCCATACACAGCCATTGAACCGATATCGCCACCGGGGAAAAATAATGGCCGCACAACATAGGAATCGGTTGTGAATGCGATCCGTTTTCCGGTCAATTCAACGACTGCCGCATCGTGTTGCGTTTCCAGAATGGGATTTCGAAACGCAGTCAGGAACATTTTGCCGATGAGCTGGTGCATCAACCTGCCGCCGCCGCCATGCGCCATCAAGACATGCGGATATTGCTGGATCGGAATCGGGCAAACCGGCGCGAAATCTTTGGCAGGACTTTTACTCATGTCGTTTTGGTGATCTCTGCGGGCGCACGCCGGCGATAGAGGTAATAAGCTGCGCATGCGCCTTCGGATGAAACCATGGTTGCGCCGAGCGGGTGCTCCGGCGTGCAACGCGTGCCGAACATCGGACATTCGTGCGGTTTGATTTTTCCCTGCAAAACGAGGCCGCTGAGACATTCGGCGGGTTCGTCAACATGACGGTCGGCCAGGCCGAATTTCTTTTCGGCGTCGAACGCGGCATAGGCGTCGTTCAAACCGAGGCCGCTTTGCGGAATTTCGCCGACGCCGCGCCACTTGCGGGGCACGACCTTGAAAACCTTGCGAATCAATTCCTGCGCCGGCTGATTGCCTTCGCGCCGCACGGAACGAACGTATTGGTTTTCGACCTCGGCGCGGCCGGATTCCAGTTGCTGCATGACCATCAGCACGCCCTGCAAAATATCGAGCGGCTCGAAGCCGGTGACGACAATCGGCACGTGATATTTCGCCGCTATTGGAAAATATTCCTCGAAACCCATCACGGTGCAGACGTGGCCGGCGGCGAGAAAACCCTGCACGCGGCAGTTCGGCGACGACAGCAACGCCTCCATCGCGGGCGGCACGAGCACGTGCGAGATGAGCATGGAAAAATTCTTCAATCCCTTGTGTGCAGCCTGATAAATGGCCATCGCCGTGGCGGGCGCCGTCGTTTCAAACCCGACACCGAAGAAGACAACTTCCCTGGCTGGGTCTTGTTCCGCGAGTTTCATCGCGTCGAGGGGCGAGTAAACAATGCGCACATCGCCGCCTCTGGCTTTGACGCTGAGCAAATCCGTCGTGCTGCCGGGCACGCGCAACATGTCGCCGAACGAGGTGAAAATGACGTCTGGCCGGGCGGCAATCTCGAGCGCTTTGTCAATCAATTCGACAGAAGTGACGCAGACCGGACAACCCGGTCCGTGGATGAGCGTGATTTGTTTGGGCAACAGTTCGTCAATACCGAACTTTACGATGGCGTGCGTCTGGCCGCCGCAAACCTCCATGATGTTCCAAGGGCGGGTTGTGATGCGGTGAATCTCACGCGCGAATTGCCGCGCGGGTTCCGCGTCACGATATTCATCAAGGTATTTCACGGTCCGGCCTCCTTCAACTCGCCCAACTTCTCCATCTCTTTCAAATAATCGAAAACCTTGTGCGCCTCATCCTCATCAAGCCGGCTGAGGGCGAAGCCGACGTGGACGATGACGTAGTCGCCCACCTTCACCTCCGGCACATAGGCCAGACTGACCTCTTTGAGGATGCCACCAAAGTTGACCCTGCCCGTGCGCGACAACGGATCGTCGCCGCGGATGCTCTCAACTTTTCCCGGGATTGCCAGACACATGGTCTTTTATTCTACTCCTTCTGCCGTAAGGCAGCAACGACTTGTCCCAGCGCAATCCCGCCGTCGTTCGGCGGCACACGCTGATGCCAATAAGGACGAAAACCCTCCGCCTGCAAACGTCGCACCACGCGCTCCGTCAAATAACGGTTCTGAAAACAACCACCGGAAAGCACAACCCGGTCTTGGCCAACTCGTTTTGCAATGGTGATAATGGCCTCGACCAATGCGTTGTGAAATTTTGCGGAAATTTTGCCAACCGAAACACCGCGCTTAACATCCGCCAAAATGGCTTCAATCATCGGTACCCAATCTAAAATAATTGCGGATCGCGGATTTCGGATTTCGGATTTTAAAGTTTTGGTGGGGCGAGCGTCCTCGCGAGCCGCATTCCGCACTTCACACTCCGCACTTTGCACTGGATAGGCTTCATCTGTCTTGACTCCATCCAGCGCGAATTCCAGTTCCATCGCCGCCTGACCTTCAAACCGGATTTGCTGGCGGAGGTTGACGAGTGAGGCGACGGCGTCGAAAAGCCGGCCCACACTCGAAGTTGGCGGCGAGTTCAGCCCGCGCGCCAGCATGGTCTTCAACGCGGCCAGTTCCGATGCGGAAAAAGCGGCGAGAGGCACAAGTTTCTCCTTTTCCCAAACCTTGTCGCCGAAAATTTCGCAAAGCAATCCTAGCGCGGTGCGGCGCGGTTCCTTGACCGCCTTGTCGCCACCGGGCAACCGGAACGGGCGCAGATGACCGACGCGTTCGGCGTCTTTATCGGTGACGAGGAAAAATTCACCGCCCCAAATCGTGCCGTCCAAACCATAACCCGTTCCATCCCACGACACGCCGAGTATGGGCGGCGCGATTTCATTTTCGGCCATGCAGGACAGGACATGGGCGATGTGATGCTGGACACCAATGTATTTGGTAGGGCGCGATGTCCCCATCGCGCCGTCGGCGGCGGGCGGCGGAGAGCCCGCCATACCTGCTATTTCCTGTGCGTATTTTGTCGAGAGGTAATCCGGATGCAGGTCAGCAGCGATGATTTGCGGCTTGGTTTCGTAAAGTTTTTCAAAATCCGCGATGATATGGCGGAAGGCCGCGTGCGCCTGTTCGGTTTCCAAATCACCGATGTGCTGGCTGATGAAAACCTGTTCGCCAACCGAAAGTGCCACCGCATTCTTCAGATGCGCACCGACGGCCAGAATTGGTTGAGGGTTGAGGGTTGAAAGTTGAGGGTTGAGCGTGATGGGCAATGGCGCATAACCCCGGGCGCGGCGCAAAACCAATTCGCGGTCGAGCATCACGCGCACAATCGAATCGTCCACGTGCCGGACAATGGGGCGGTTGTGGACCAAAAATAAATCCGCGATGCCGCCGAGCCTCTTCAAGGCTTCGTGTTCATCCGTGCAAATCGGTTCATCACTCAAGTTGCCGCTCGTGGCGATGACAGGAAAACCGAGTTCGGCCATCAACAGATGATGCAGCGGCGTGTAAGGCAGCATCACGCCAAGATAAGGGTTGCCGGGAGCCACAAGCGAAGAAATCGCGGATCGCGGATTGCGGATTGCGGATTTGAGGCGATGGAGCAAAACAATCGGCGCTTCGGGCGAGCGGAGCAGTCGTTCTTCCAGCGGCGAGACTTCGCAGACGCTTTTGACGCTTTCAAGTGAGGGAAACATGAGCGCCAACGGCTTTTCCTCGCGGTGCTTCCGCTCGCGCAAAAGGCGGACCGCATCGTCACTGCGTGCATCGGCCATCAAATGAAATCCGCCCAGCCCTTTGACCGCGACAATCCGACCGTTACGTATGGCTTCAGCTGCGGCCAGCAGGGCTTCATTGCTGGTAAGACAGGCGTCCCGCCTGTCTCTCAATTTTTTCGAGTCAGAGACAGGCTGGAAGCCTGTCCTATGTTCCCATAATTCCAAATGTGGGCCGCAGACCGGACACACATTCGGTTGCGCGTGAAAGCGGCGGTCGCGCGGGTCATCGTATTCAGCCTGGCATTGCGGACACATTGTGAACTTGCGCATCGAAGTGTTCGCGCGGTCGTAAGGCAGCGATTCGATGATGCTGAAGCGCGGGCCGCAATGGGTGCAATTGGTGAATGGATAACGGTGACGGCGGTTGTTCGGATCAAAGATTTCGCGCAGGCAATCCGGGCACGTGGCGATGTCGGGCAGCACCAGCGCGGTTTTGCCGCCGCCAGTTTGACTTTTGCGAATTTCAAACCCGGCATAGCCGGCGGCGTCGAGCCACAAGACTTCGAGGCTTTGGATGAAACTGCGCGGCGGTTTTTCGGTGTCGAGACGGAGAAAAAATTGTTCGAGCGCGGCACGCGGACCTTCAACTTCGATGAAAACACCTTGCGAAGAATTGTTGACCCAGCCGGAAAGGTGGAGTTCGGTAGCGAGGCGGAAGACGAACGGACGAAAGCCGACGCCCTGCACCGCGCCGCGAACGGAGAGTTTCAGGCGTGTGCATCGGCTGGTTTGTCCGGCTTTGTTCACGCGGGGATTTTGTCTGAAGCGGCTTCGAATTCAAAGCGGAAGAGACGGGTAAAACCAGCGCTATCGCCACTCGGAGCGTCTTTGCACTGAAAATAAATCAAAATTTGCCGCTGCGGATGATTTCAGCGATTTGTTTCACGACTTCGCGCGCGGCTTGTTCGACTTCCGGGGAAAGGATTGTGCCGAAATTGAAATCGCGGCCGCGAATGCTGAACAGGACGGCCTTCGGCTCCCGGTGATAGAGCGTCTGACACAGCGACAACACATCTGCCGGCGTCAGGTAATGTGCTACGGCGTGGCTTTGGAAGTTCGGCGTTACGATGTCGCGTTGGATTGGTTCCGGAGTTTCAGGAATGGCGGCGTCCACGAAAATGACGGCGTCGAAACGGCTGACGGTTTCGGCGGCTTCGACCTCAAGCTGTTGACCGGTCTCCAACTCTACTCCGGGCAGGTTCAGCGCGGCCAGTTGTTCGAGGACGAACCAGCCGACGCCGTCGTCGCGACGGCTGCGGTTGCCGTAGCCGATGATGAGCGTTTTCATTTTCGGTAGGGACGAGCTGCTGCTCGTCCCTGACTTTTGGCCGCGCGGCAGCACGGCCCTACCGAATTAATCACGTATGATTTCGTTGATCACCGTGCCATCCGGCCCGACAATCTGGACTTTCATCGGCATCTGGCCGACGGCGTGGGTGGCGCAACTCAAGCAGGGATCGTAGCAGCGGATGACCGCCTCAACGCGGTTGAGCATCCCCTCCTTGAGTTTCTTCGCTTTGACGTATTTTCTGGCAATGGCCTGCACGCCGCGGTTCATCGCCAGGTTATTGTGGCCGGTGGCAACAATCAGGTTGGCTTTTTCAATCCGGCCGTCGGCGTCCACCCAATAATGATGGATTAACGTGCCGCGCGGGGCTTCAATCACGCCCACACCTTCCCGGCAGGTCGGCCGGTTCGGCACCAGAATGTCGGTGCTGGTGATGTCGGGGCTTTCCAGCAATTGCTGCGCGCGTTCCAGTCCGTAAAGTATTTCAATCAACCGCGCCCAATGATAGTAGAACGAACTGGTCTGCACGCGACTTTTGGCGCGCCAGACCTTCAATTCCGCATCGGCCTGCGGCGTGGCAATGTGGCTACAGAGGTTTACGCGCGCAAGCGGCCCTACGCGATACATGCCCTGCGGATAGCCGAGCGCCGAGATGAAGGGGAACTTCATGTATGACCACGGCTCAACCGCTTCGCTGATGTAATCGAGATATTTCAACGGGGGAACCTGGTCATGCACAATCCCGCCGTCGGCGCTGCAGAAGCGCAGGTTGCCGTCATACAACTCCAGTGCGCCGTCGGGTTGGACAAGGCCCATGTAGTTGGAATCGAAATTGGCGAAATCTTCCACTTCAGCGAGGTGCCCTTTGTGGTAGCCCTTCAGCAGATTGAGCGCGAACTTTGTGTGATCGAACGCCTCTGGCAGGCCCTTCAAAATTTCGTCGCGTTGCGCGACGGTAAGGACCTTGTTCACACCGCCGGGCACCGTGAAGTCCGCGTGAATCTTGCGGCCGGCGACGAGCTTGATGAGTTCCTGGCCGAACTTGCGCAACCGCACGCCTTTGATGGCGATGTCGGGTTTCTGCTGGATGAGACCGACGATGTTGCGGATGGCGGGGTCGGCGTCGTAGCCGAGCAACAAATCGGGCGCGCTCAAATGGAAGAAGCTGAGCGCATGGGACTGGATGATTTGTCCCATGTGCATCAGTTCACGCAGCATCTTCGCCGTATGCGGAATCTCGCGTCCAACAATGGCATCGCAGGCCTTGGCACTGGCGAGCAGGTGGCTGACGGGGCAGATACCGCAGGTGCGCGGCGTGATTTGCGGCATCTCGGTAAAATGCCGGCCTTCACAGAACTTTTCAAAACCGCGAAACTCCACGACATGGAAACGCGCGTCGTCCACCTCGCCCTGACTGTCGAGATGGATGGTGATCTTGGCGTGACCTTCGATGCGGGTCACCGGGTTGATGATGATGGTTTTGGTCGTCATGTCAGTCGTATCTCAAATTCTTTTCGTTCCACTGCGGCGTGCGACCGGCCAGCAATTCCGTCAGGGCATACCAAATCATGTCGGCATCCGGCGGGCAGCCGGGGATGCTGAAATCGACCTTCACCACTTCTTGAAGCGGCCGCGCCTTCGGGCACAGCTCCGGCACAACAGGGTCGTTGGGAATGCAGGAAATCCGGTTGCTTTCGGCCTGTTCGTAGGCGCGCGCCAGGCAATCTTTCAACGGAAACTGATTGCGTAATCCCGGGATGTTGCTGTTGATGGCGCAGTCGCCAATCGCAATGAGAATCTTGCAGCGGTCGCGCATCATCTTCAATTCATGTTCCTGGTCGGTGTTGTTCACGCAACCCTCGACAATGCCGACGTCCACCTGCGGCATGTCCTTCACCTTGGTGTCCACGATGGGGCTGAACAGGACGTCAATCAGCTTGAACAAATCCACCAGGCGCTCGTCCAGATCGAGGAATGACATGTGGCAACCCGAGCAGCCGCTCAGCCACATTGTCGCGACGCGCACCTTGGCCGAGGTCTTCGTGGCCGGCGGACGGGTGGATTTCTTCGTTGTTTTATTGCGGGTCGTCTTGTTCATGCAAACACACTCTCCAAAATCGCCGCGTCTTCGCGCGCCTCACCGCTGACGGGCAGCACGGGCCGCAGAGACAACTGGCGTCCTTCCAAATTGGTAATTGTGCCGGACTTCTCGCACCAGATGGTTGTGGGCAACACGACCGTCGCCTTCTCGGTGAGCGCCGAGCGGTAACTGGCCTGCACCACCACACAGGGAATTTCTTCCAACAGCGCAGGCACATATTTCTCATTAAAAATCCCCGCACCGCCATCAGGCGTGTCGCTGGCAACAATGTGCAGGAACTTCAATGGCCTGGTGTCCAACCACGGGCCGACGTCTTCAATCGCCTCAATGCCGGTGCCCGCCAGCGCGAGGCCGTTGCTGCTGACCGGCAAGCCGATAAGCGCGGGTTTCTGGCCGCCCTCATTGCGTTCAAAAATCTGGATGAGATGTTCCATCACAGTCACGCCAATCGGGGTCATTGCGTTCGGGCCATAGACAATGGCCGGTCGCTTTGCCCCTTCCAGAGTCGCCGCCACCCGATCCCAAAACTGGTGTTCCAAGCTGACGGCATAGGCGCAGACATCGGCATACTGATCGAGGTCGCTCTTGCGAGAGTTAAATATCAGCAACTTCGCACCGCGTTTGCGAACCGTGGTGCGGATGCGAGCCCCGAGCACGGGGTTGTCGCGGGACGGTTGGGCACCGATGACGATGATGGCGTCTGCGTCCTCCAGGTTCCGCAACGCGTCGGCGCTGAAAGACGGCTCGTTGCAGAGCGCCGCCTCGTTGGCAGCTACATACATGCCGACCCGGTCGATCTTGCCGGCCAGCGCCATAATCATCTGCGCGGTCTCGTTGGTCACGCGCGGGGCGATGAGCATCGCTTTTTCTGTTTTTTTGGCCTCCTTGCCGGCTTTGCGAACTGCGGCGAGCGCCTTGTCCCAAGTGGTGGGTTGCAATTTGCCGTCTTTATCGCGGAGCATCGGCTGGGTGATGCGTTCACGCGGTTCAGCCCACGTCTCATACCGGCCTTTCACGCAGAGGTGGCCGCGGTTGACGGGTGAATCGGGATCGCCCCAGACGTTCACGATGCGGTCTTCCTTGATGAACACCTTCAAGCCGCAGCCCACCGGACACTCGGTGCAGGTTGTCAACACCTGCCGGCAACTCGCGAGCGGCCCCCGGAACGCCGTCGCCTTGTCGAAGAACGCGCCGGTCGGGCAATTGGCGACGCACGCGCCGCAGGATGTGCATGTCTCGGACTCGCCGAATTTCTTCAGCATGTCCACGATGATTTGGTTCTTGATGCCGCGGTAGGCGACATCAAGCGTGTGCACGCCCTCAATTTCGTCGCACGTTCGCACGCAACGCGTGCACAGGATGCAGCGATTGTGGTCCAGCCCGAAATACTTTGCCGTCAGGTCCACCGGCATCGCGGGATACAGATACTGATACCGGATGTTGCTGATGCCGTGGATGTAACCCTGATGCTGCAGGCCGCAGTCGCCCTTGTTATACGGGCACATCGGGCAGATGTGGTTGCGTTCGCTGAAGAGCAGCTCCAGCGTGGCCTTCCGCAGGTCCTGCAAGCGCGGGCTGTTGGTGATAATCTTCGAGCCATCCATCGCCGGTGTGGCGCAAGACGGCACGACCTTCGCACTGCCTTCAATTTCGACGATGCACATCCTGCAACCGCCCCATGCAGTCAGTCCCTCCAGATAGCACAACGTCGGGATGTAAATGTCGTTGGCGCGGGCGATTTTCAGGATGGTCTGTCCCGGTTCGCCACTGCAGGCTTTGCCGTTGATGGTGAGAGAAATTTTCTTGGTCGTCATCATGGTTTCACTCCGCATCAATGTGACTTCCCTTCGTTGCCGCTGGTTTTGATGTCGCAACGCAGACAGCGGTAACATTCCGCCTTGGCCTGCCATTCGGTGAATGTGGGTGACACCTCCACGTTGCCGCGCCGTTGCCCGGGTGGAATGAGCCGCACCGGGTTGCGCGGTCCGCCTTGGGACGGCGGCGGGATCGTGTGGTCGTAGTCGAACTTCGGCCACAACTCCTCAAAACGATCCAGTCCGGTCAACTGCCGGTCTATCATCTTAGCGGCCTTCTTGCCGGACCCCATCGCCGTGGCGACGTTGGCGGCGCCAGTAGCGTAATCGCCACCGGCATAAATCTTCGGATTGCTGGTCTGCAACGTCCACGGGTCCACCTTGACTGAACCCCATGAGGTCATGGTCAGACCAAGCGACTCACTCAACTGGCATTCAGGTTTCTCGCCGATGGCTTTGATGATGGTGTCGCATGGAACCACGTATGTGTCCTTCGTCATGACCGGGGCGCGGCGTCCGCGGGCGTCGTATTTGCCGGGAACGGTTTTGACGACTTCCAACCCGGTGACTTTGCCGGTTTTGTCGGTAATGACGCGCAACGGCGCGGCCATCGTGATGAGCTTGACGCCTTCTTCAAGCGCTTGCCCGGTTTCGTCCGGAATCGCCGGCATTTCCCCGCGCGACCGCCGATAGACGATGGTCACGTCGGCACCCAGCCGTTTTGCGGTGCGCGCCGCGTCAATCGCCGAGTTGCCGCCGCCGATGACGGCGACCTTCGGGCCGATGGACGGTTTCCTGCCGAATGCGGTCTCGTTGAGGAACGACAACGAGGAGAGCAAACCTTTTGCGTCGCCGCCCTGGACAGCAAGCGCCTGTTCCTCCCACGTGCCGAGGGCGAGGAAGACAACATCGTTGTCCTGTGCGAGCTTGTCGAGTTGCAGCGTCTTGCCGAGTTCCGCCTTGAACTTGAATTGAACACCCACGCTGCGGATGAAGGAAAGTTCCTTGTCCACGATTTTCTTGGGCAGCCGATACTCGGGCAACGCATAGCGGAGCAGACCGCCGGCATTGGGCGCCCTGTCGAACACCGTGACCTTGTGGCCGAGCAGTGCGAGGTAGAACGCCGCGCTCAAACCCGCCGGACCGGCGCCGACCACGGCAATCGTTTTGCCGGTGGCGGCCTTCTTGCGTTTGAGAATGCGCTGCAACACCCGCTTGGCGCCGCCGCCTTCGTACATCACGTCGCCGATATACCTGTGGGTTTCGCGCATATTGACGGGGGCATCCACGCCAGCGCGCCGGCAGCGGATTTCGCACGGGCGCTGGCAGACACGGCCCGTCGTGGACGGCAGCGGATTGTCCATCACCACCTGCTCGAACGCGTCCTCAATCCGGTCCTCCTTCAACAATTGCAGGAAGCCGGGGATGTTCATGTTCAACGGGCAGGTGTTTTCGCACGGCGAGAGTTGTAAATTACCGCACACACCGGCCACGCAACGGTGTTCGCGGATGTGTTGCTCGTATTCGTGCCGGAAATACTTCAACGTCGTCAGCACCGGGTTCGGCGCGGTCTGGCCGAGACCGCAGAGGCTGGCATCGCGGGCAACGGTGCAAAGAGCCTCGAGTTTGTCGAGGTCGGCGAGCCCGCCTTCGCCGCGGCAGATTTTCTCCAGCAGAATCAACATCTGCTTGGTGCCGACGCGGCAAGGCGGACATTTACCGCAGGATTCGTCGCAGCAAAACTCCATAAAAAACCGGGCGACTTCCACCATGCAGGAATCCTCGTCCATGATGACCATGCCGCCAGAACCCATGATGGAACCGAGTTTTTGAAGCGTCTCATACTCGACCGGTGTGTCGAGGTGTTGCGAGGGGATGACGCCACCGGAAGGACCGCCAGTCTGGACGGCCTTGAATTGTTTGCCGTCGGGGATGCCACCGCCGATTTCGTAAATGATATCGCGCAATGGCGTGCCAAACGGGACTTCAACCAGCCCGGTGTTCTTGATCTTGCCGGCGAGCGCGAAGACTTTGGTGCCCTTGGTCTTCTCGGTGCCGAACGTGAAATACCACGCAGCGCCTTTGCGGATGATGACCGGTACGGCGGCCCAGGTTTCGACATTATTGATGTTGGTGGGTTTGCCCCAAAGGCCGCGTTGTGCCGGGAACGGCGGACGCGGCATCGGCTGGCCGCGCCGGCCTTCGATGGAACGCATGAGCGCGGTTTCCTCGCCGCAAACGAACGCGCCGGCGCCGATGCGGAGTTCGAGGTCGAAATCGAATCCTTTCTCAAAGAGGTTTTTGCCGAGCAGGCCGTGTTCGTAGGCTTGGTTGATGGCAATCTGGAGGCGTTTGATGGCCAGCGGATACTCGGCGCGGATGTAAATGAACCCGCGGTTGGCGCCCATCGCGTAACCGCCGATGGCCATGCCTTCGATGACGCGGTGCGGATCGCCTTCGAGAACGGCGCGGTTCATGAACGCGCCCGGATCGCCTTCGTCGGCGTTGCAGATGATATACTTGGGCTTGTCCGGCGACCTGGCCATCAACTCCCACTTCAATCCCGTCGGGAAACCCGCGCCGCCGCGACCGCGCAGGCCGCTGGCTTTGATCTCCCCGATGACCTGTTCGGGCGTCATCCCGGTGAGGATTTTGCCGAGGGCGGCGTATCCGTCGCGGGCGACGTATTCCTCGATTTTCTCGGCGTCAATCAGGCCGCAGTTTTCGAGGATGATCTTGGTCTGTCTGGCCGTGAACGCGAAGTCGCGTTGGGTGGTGATGACGTTGTCGCCGAGTTCTCCCTTGGGCAGCAATCTCCTGCAGGGCCGGCCCTTGATAAAATGTTCCTCCACCAATTCCGGCACGTCCAACGCCGTGACGCGCTGATAGAAGGTGCCGTCGGGGTGAATGAGGATGACCGGGCCAAGGTCGCACGGCCCCATGCAACCGGTCACGATCACCTGGACTTCATTGTCCAGCTTGCGCTTCTTTAATTCGGACGCGAGGACGTCCTGAACGGCATGGCAGCCTGAACTGAGGCAACCGGCGCCGCCGCAAACCAATACGTGAGAACGAATCATGCTGGATTACTCCGTCTTCTTTTCCCTGCCGACGGCAAGGTTGTCCACCTTCCGGCCTTTTTGCAGATGTTCAGAGACGATTTTTTTCGCCTTCTCGGTGTCGATCTGGGCGTAGGTGGTCTTTTCGCCACCGGCTTCCTCGACCTGAACGACCGGCTCGATGTTCTCCAACCCATGCTCGCCCGTGACGCGGACTTCCACGTCGTCGAGACCGCTGCTTTTCGATTTCGTCGAGCATGGTCTTCATGACTTCGCGTGCGCCGGCGGCGATGCCGCTGGTGCCCATGCTGATGACCACGCGGTATTTTTTGCCGCCTTCGCGCAGGGCGATTTGTTTTTGGGCCTTCTCTTTGAGTTGTTTCAATTGTTCCAGGTTCATAGAATGACTTCTCCTCTTGTGACCAGCTCCCGAGAGTCGAAGGAAAACTTCTGCTCATCGGAGCGATAGTTTAACTGCACATCCATCTTTTTATCCGTTGCACACAGGGCCAGGATCGTCGTGTTCAAGTCGCCCAGCGGCGGACGGTCAATGTGACTGAGCCGCATGGAGGCGGTGACCGACGTGCCCCGGCCGGGGACAGACCGCACATGAAAGTGTCCATCGCACATCTCGGAAGTTTGTTGCAACAGGGCGAGACCCAGCCCGACGGACTTGCGGCGTTTCTTCTTGCTGCTCCAGCGGTGCGTGAGCACCTGCTTCAGCGTGGCTGCGTCCATGCCGTGGCCATCATCCCGCACGCGCAGGATGAGCCAATCCCGTTTGCGGCTCTCCAGAATGCTGATTTGCACCTTCTTGGCGTTGGCGGAGAGCGAGTTCATGGCAATGTCCAGGACGTGTTGTGACAACTCTTCAAACATATTTCTTCAGTCCCACCTTGCAAAACTGCGGAACTTTGTCGGCTGTCAATTTGCCGTAAACATCGTCACCCACCGACAACGCCGGCGCCAGCGCACAGGCGCCGATGCATCGGGCGGTGGTCAAACTGAAAAGGCCGTCCTTGGTCGTTTCCCCTTCATTGATCCCCAGTTCCTTCTCCAGCGCGGTGAGGATCGCATCCGAACCGCGCACGTGGCAGCCGGTGCCGCGGCAGACCATGATCAGGTGCTTGCCGCGCGGGACCGTGGTGAAAAAGTGGTAGAAAGTGACAACGCCATACACGTGTGAGATGGGCAGCTTCAACGCGGTGGCGATGTAGCAGAGCACGTCGGCGCCGAGGTAACCGAACATCTGCTGCGCCGCATGCAACACCTGGATTAACGCCGTCGGTTCGTGGTTGTAGTTTTCAATCGTGCGGTCGAGATCCGCAAAGCGCGGATCGCCGCTTGGATGGGTCGTTTCCATGGCCGCGATGCGCGCGGTCCCGCTGATGGCTTTTGGGTTCATCGCAATCCCGCCTCCCAAAGTTTGCCGGCGGCCTCGTAGGCCGTTTGTTTCGTGGACAACAACACAATGTTCTCCGCGTCCGCCTCGGCCACGACTCCCGGATCGGGTTTGCGGCCGCAGGTGAACAGCACCGCGCTGATGTCCTTGGCCAGGGCGCAGGAGATAACGTTGCGGTGGGTCTGGACGGTGATCCATAACACTCCCGGGCTGGCGTGCGCCAGCACGTCACTGAGCAGGTCGCTGATATAGCAGCCCGCAAGATCCGCCTCCGCCCGATTGGTCAGCGGCTCGGCCTTCATCGCGGCAATCACAGACGAGAGTTTTATCAGTTTGTCGGTTTTCATTGGTGTTTCTCCTGCTTGGGTGGTCGGCTGACCTTGCTCAACAGCACCTCGGAATGCAGGCGCGTGCCGACGCTCATTTCAGAATGGATTTCAAATTTATCGGAACATTTCTTGATGTTGGGCAGGCCCATGCCGGCACCAAAACCCAGTTCGCGCGCCAGCGGCCCGGCAGTGGACCACCCTTCCTGCATGGCCAGATCCACGTTCTCGATTCCAGGCCCGCGATCCACAGCTTCAATGACCACATTCCCGGGCGAAACGACAACCGAGATGTCACCGCCAACGGAATGGATGATGATGTTCATCTCGGCCTCGTAGGTGATGATTGCGGCGCGGCGCTGGATGTCCGGATCAACGCCGCGCATCCGCAGAATCCGGCGCATGCGCTGCGAAATCTTGCCGGCGTTGTCGTAATTGCCGGCCTTCACCTTCGTCCGCATGACAACCGATTTTGTGCGTTCCAAGTCGTGCATCTGGCCTGAGAACAACGCGGCCTCGTGGATGGCGGCTTCCTCGGCGCGTTTCTCCAGATGTTGCATCAGGCAGGCGGTGATGTCTCCGTGGGTGAGGATACCCACGAGTTTGCCGCTGCTGTTCAGCACGGGAAAACGCCCGAAGCCGTGCCGGTCAAATTCCGCCACCGCGCGCACGAGCGAAAAGTGGTCGCGAAGTGTGACGATATTCCGCGTCATCCACCGCTCCGCCGGGTCGTTGACATAGCCCTGATCAAGGGCATTGATGATGTCTTCAATGCTGACCAGCCCTGTCAGAACGCCGTTCTGGAGGATTGGCACGCCCGATATGCAATGGGTCTTCATCAAATGCTGGATCGCGCGCAGCGAATCACCCGGCGCGGCAGTCACCGCGGGCTGGGTCATGGCATCGCGCACGCGCAGCTCGTAAACCAGGACTTGGGCAACGGAAACCTTGAGCGGCTTGCCCACTGTCATGCCGATTTCGGTCGAAGGCCCTTCAGACATAGTCGCGGCGACCGTGCTGTCACCCAGTATGATCGCCACCCCACTATGCGCCACAGCCGCGCCAGCGGTCAATCCCGGATGGCATTCCAAAATCCCGGAACGCCTGTTGCCGGCGCCATGCTGAAGAATGGTCATCGGGGGCGTTCCATTGTTTTTTTTGATTGTGGCGTTCATGACTCGAGACCTGCTCAATCCACCCCTATGCCGGCCAAAACCCGCACTGGCATCCATAAAATTTTCACGCGGGCGGGCGCATACGACTCCGCAAAAATTGTCAAACTATCACCGTGCTTTGTCCGGCTGGATGACAATCTCGCTTCGACCTTCATTTTTATCCGGCGCAACAAAAAATCCAGCGGGCGGGTTGGATCGAACGTGCGGTTGATTCGCGTTTCGGGTGGGTGGCGGTGTTCAGTTGTGTGTGTGCAAAAAACTGAAGAAAATTGTTGGAAGTGATGCGGGTTTCCCGTAGGCTACGGAGTTTTCCCGCTCGCTGTCAGAAAAAGCGAAGGGATTGCCAAGATATGTGGAGAGACATTGAATGATTGTATCAGATTTACCCGCGAACAAAATTTGTTCCGGCAACAGAACCACACGAATGATTAAAAACAGCTTATGAGCAAAGCACTGAAGTCGAAAAAATACGTTTATCTTTTTGGAAACAAGAAAGCCGATGGCAATGGCGGCATGAAGCCTTTGCTGGGCGGCAAAGGGGCCAACCTGGCTGAAATGAGCCGCATTGGCCTTCCGGTGCCTCCGGGCTTCACCATCACCACCGAGGTCTGTACTTATTACTACGCCAACAAGCAGACCTACCCGAAGGTTCTGGACGCGCAGGCCCAGGAAGGTGTCGCCTTCATCGAGAAAATCATGGGCACCAGGTTTGGTGACAAGACCGCCATGCCGTTGCTCGTTTCCGTCCGCTCCGGCGCGCGCGACTCCATGCCCGGCATGATGGACACGATTCTTAACCTCGGCCTGAATGATGAGACCGTATCGGCGCTGGTCAAGGCGACGAAGAATGAGCGTTTCGCGTGGGATTGCTACCGCCGTTTCATCCAGATGTATGGTGACGTCGTCATGGGCGTCCAAAAGAGCAAGGACGAAGATCACGAGCCGTTCGAAGTGGCCATCCACAAACTCAAACACGACCGTCACCACGCCGACATTGAAGACACGAAGATGACCGTGGCCGATCTCAAGGAATTGGTAAATCGGTTCAAGGCGTTGATCAAAGAACGCACTGGCAGTGAATTTCCGCAGGATCCCTGGAAGCAGCTCTGGGGCGCGACCGGCGCCGTGTTCGGCTCGTGGATGAATGACCGCGCCATCGTCTATCGCCGCAAATACGGCATCCCCGCCGAATGGGGCACCGCCGTCAACATCCAGGCGATGGTGTATGGCAATACAGGCGATAATTCCGGTCCGGTGTTGCGTTTACGCGCGATCCCGCAACCGGTGAAAAAGTTTTCTACGGCGAATTTCTCATCAATGCCCAGGGCGAAGATGTTGTCGCCGGCGTACGCACACCCGAACCGGTCGCCCAACTCAAGGGGCATCTGCCGAAAGCGTTCGCGGAATTGGAACAGGTTCGCAAGACCCTCGAGTCCCACTTCAAAGACGTGCAGGACTTCGAGTTCACGATTCAGGATGGCAAGCTGTTTATGCTCCAGACCCGCAATGGCAAACGCACCGGCCTCGCCGCTGTCCGCTTCGCCATCGAAATGGAGAGGGAAAAACTCATTGACTGGAAGACCGCCATCCGCCGCGTTCCGGCCGATCAGCTCGACCAACTGCTTGCTCCGGTCTTCGATCGCAATGCGATGAAGGCCGCCAGGTGCATCGCCAAAGGTCTCCCCGCCGGCCCCGGCGCCGCCTGCGGCAAAATGTATCTCAATGCCGATCGCGCCGAGGCCGCCGCGGCAAAGGGCGAAAAAGTATTGCTCGTCCGCAATGAAACTTCACCTGAAGACCTGCGAGGCATGATCGCCTCTGAAGGCATCCTCACCGCGAAAGGCGGCGTCAGTTCGCACGCCGCGCTCGTGGCCCGGCAGATGGGTAAAGTCTGCGTCTGTGGCGCCGCCGCATTGCAGATTGATTACAACGCCAAGACGATGACCGTGGACGGCGTGACCTACAAGGAAGGCGATTTCCTTTCCATCAACGGCACCGCCGGCGACGTCTATGCCGGCCGGCTCCCGACCGCCGCGTCCGAGATCATCCAGGTGCTCGTCGAGAAGTCGCTCGACGGGAAGGACAGCGCGACCTACCAAATGTTCAAGAAGCTGATGGATTGGTGCTCGAAGGTCTCGCGTCTGCAAGTGCGCGCCAACGCGGATTTGCCGGAACAGGCGGCCAACGCCATCGCATTTGGCGCAACCGGCATCGGCCTCACCCGCACTGAACACATGTTCTTTGAAGGCAATCGCATCGACGCCATGCGCGAAATGATCCTCGCCGACAACGTCGAGGACCGGAAGAAAGCGCTGGCGCTGATCCTGCCCTACCAGAAGGAGGATTTCGTCGGCATTTTCAAGGCATTGAAGGGCTACCCGGCCACCATTCGTTTCCTCGACCCGCCGCTGCACGAATTCCTCCCGCACGAAGACGCCGCGCAGCAGGACCTTGCCAAGAAAATGGGCGTGCCCGTCGCGAAGATCAAACAGCGCGTGAAGGAACTTCACGAGTTCAACCCCATGCTCGGTTTCCGCGGCTGCCGTCTCGGCATTGTCTATCCGGAAATTTCCGAGATGCAATCCCGCGCCATCTTTGAAGCCGCCGCCGAAGTGCAGAAGGCCGGCATCAAGGTGAAGCCCGAAGTCATGATCCCGCTCGTCGGGTTTAAGAAGGAGCTCGATCTCCAGGTCGAAGTCGTCCATCGCGCGGCCAAGGCCGTCATGGCCGAAAAGAATGTGAAGCTGGACTACATGGTCGGCACGATGATTGAAATCCCGCGCGGTGCGCTCACGGCAGACGAAATCGCGGAGACCGCCGAGTTCTTCAGCTTTGGCACCAACGACCTCACACAGACGTGTCTGGGCATGAGCCGCGACGATTCCGGAAGCTTTCTGCCCCCGTATGCGGAATTGGAAATTGTGAAGACGAATCCGTTTGCGACGATTGACCAGGCCGGCGTCGGCCAGCTCATGAAAATCGCGGTTGAGAAAGGCCGGAGCACGCGTCCCAATATCAAGCTGGGCATCTGTGGCGAACATGGTGGCGACCCGGCCAGCGTGAAGTTCTGCCACAAGCTCGGCCTCACCTACGTGAGTTGCTCACCGTTCCGCGTCCCGGTGGCGCGCCTCGCAGCCGCCCAAGCCGCGCTGGAAGAAGAAGCCGCGAAGACCTCAAAGAAGAAGTAAAAAATCGAAAAATATAAACTGTCAGCCGTTACAGAAGCTTATGCAAAAAAACAAACTCGTTGGCTGGTGCGCAGTCCTGCTCACCACTTTAACTTCATCAACCGCCATGGCCGGAGATGCGGACATTAATTTGCCGCCGCTGCAAGACGTGACGTTTTTTGGCGGTAGCCTGAGCGGCCATGCCCTTTTGTATCTGGGGCTGGTCGCCTGCGCAATCGGCGCGGCGTTCGGCTTTTGGGAATACGGCCGGTGCCGCGCACTGCCGGTGCACAAGTCCATGAGCAGCGTCTCCAACATGATTTGGGAGACATGCAAAACCTATCTGTGGCAGCAGGGCAAATTCCTTACACTGCTCTGGGCGTTGATTGCCGCGTGCATCGTTTATTACTTCTATTTTCTGCAGGAAAAGACCATCGGCTCGGTGCTGGTGATTCTGGCCAGTTCCGTGGTGGGGATATTGGGTAGTTACGGCGTGGCGTGGTTCGGCATTCGCATCAACACTTTCGCCAACAGCCGCGCCGCGTTCGCCTCGCTCCGGGGTAATTCGCTCCAAACGCTGTTGATCCCGCTACGTTCAGGCATGAGCATCGGTCTGCTGCTGGTCTGCGTGGAACTGGTTTGCATGATCGGCATTCTGTTGTTCATTCCGCCGACGCTGGCCGGTCCCTGTTTCATCGGCTTCGCCATCGGCGAATCGCTTGGCGCGGCGGCGTTGCGCATTGGCGGCGGTATCTTCACCAAGATCGCCGACATCGGGTCGGACCTGATGAAAATTGTTTTTAACCTGCCGGAAGATGATCCGAAAAATCCCGGTGTCATCGCCGATTGCACCGGCGACAACGCGGGCGACTCCGTCGGCCCGACCGCCGACGGCTTCGAGACCTACGGCGTGACGGGAGTGGCGTTGATCGCGTTTCTGTCGCTGGCCCTGGCCGCAGTGCCGGCCATTGGCGCCAAGCTCATCGTCTGGATTTTTGCGATTCAAAGCCTGATGGTGCTGGCGTCGCTGGGCTCATTTTACGTCAACAAAACCGTCAGCCACTCACTTTACGACAATAAAAAGAATTTCAATTGGGAACAGCCGCTGACAAATCTGGTGTGGCTGACCTCCATTGTTTCCATCGTGTGTGCCTTCATCGCAAGCAAGTTGCTGCTGGGTGATTTTACGGATGCGGCGGGCAATGCGGACCCAAATCTCTGGTGGGTGCTGGCCGGCATCGTCTCCTGCGGCACGCTGGCTGGTCCGCTCATCATGGAGTTCACCAAAATCTTCGTCAGCACTCATTCGCGGCACGTGCGCGAAATCGTCACCGCGTCAGGCCAGGGCGGCGCGTCGTTGAACATCCTGTCCGGCTTCGTCGCTGGCAATTTCTGCGCGTTCTGGATGGGATTGGTTATTCTTTCGCTCATGTTCGCAGCCTATCTGTTGTCGCAAAATCCGGCCGTGCTGGCGCTCATGCCCGAACAATTCGAGTTTGCCGCGCCAATCTTCGCCTTCGGCCTCGTGGCATTCGGTTTTCTGGCGATGGCGCCGGTGATCATCGCCGTGGATAGTTTCGGTCCCGTGACCGACAACGCCCAGTCCATTTATGAATTGAGCCGCATCGAAGCCGTGCCGAATGTCCGCGCGGAAATCGAAAAGGATTTCGGGTTCAAACCCGATTTTGAAAATGCCAAGCTCGAACTGGAAAAAGGTGATGGCGCGGGCAATACGTTCAAAGCCACGGCCAAACCCGTGCTCATCGGCACCGCCGTCGTCGGCGCGACCACGATGATCTTCGGCATCATCATGCTGCTCGAAAAAGTCTATGGCGGCGTCATCGCCCATCTGAGCCTCGTGCAGCCCGAAATTATTCTCGGCCTGCTCATGGGCGGCGCGGTGATTTACTGGTTCACCGGCGCCAGCACACAAGCTGTCGCCACCGGCGCGTATCGCGCGGTCGTGTTCATCAAGGAACATCTCAAACTCGACAAAGCGGAGGCTTCCATCGCTGACAGCAAAAGGGTCGTTGAAATCTGCACCATCTACGCACAGAAAGGTATGATCAACATTTTCATCGTTGTCTTCTGCATGGCGCTGGCGATCTCATTTTTCAATCCCTATTTCTTCATCGGCTACCTCGTGGGCATTGCGTTCTTCGGCTTGTTCCAGGCCATCTTCATGGCCAACGCCGGCGGCGCGTGGGACAACGCCAAGAAAATCGTCGAAGTGGATTTGAAACAAAAAGGCACCGAACTTCATGCCGCGACCGTCGTCGGCGATACCGTCGGCGATCCGTTCAAGGACACCAGCTCGGTGGCCATGAATCCCATCATCAAGTTCACCACGCTCTTCGGCCTGCTCGCGGCGGAAATCGCCGTGACGATGAAAAGCCAGGAATTGAAAACCATCATCGGCGCGGCCTTCTTCCTGGTGGCGTTGATCTTCGTCTATCGCTCGTTTTATGCGATGCGGATTCCCGCAGACCAGCAGATGAAAAAATAACCGTTGGAATCTCAAAGAACCCTCCCGATTCATGCCGGGAGGGTTCTTTTTTTGAGGCATCCCCCTACCAATTCATAACGGGCGTAAACCCAAAATATCAACCTCGACCGAAGGATTGGTTCCCTTGCTCATTCCATAGAAAGAACTTTTTCCTTAAGAATATCGCTGGGCAATTCGATGCGTGGAAAACCTTATAGTGCCGCCTAACGACGAGAACTGAGCCACGACGGGGTTGCGATGTCAACCGCGAAGCAGAAACTGAAAGCGCCAACCGGCGTTGGCTCCAGTGACTGGTTAGGCGTCATGCTTGACTTGGTGCGATTGTCTGCCCATCCACCAACAGAGCAAAAACAAAAGGGCGGTAATCGGCGGCAACATACCCAGTCCCGCCACCACTTTCCAATTGATAAAAAATGCCTCAATCAAAAACGCCGCAAGCGTTAAGGCTGCGCCTGCGAGTTCCCATCTCCACGCAAGAGCTAGACCCAGAAGCCAAGCAAACATCAGAGTCAAGCCCATGCGGTCATGCATGGAAAGTGGCCCAGATGGATGCCCTCCCCGGATGCTATCTAAAAAGCTCCCCACGATAAAAATGCCCCAGAAAAGTATAATCAGAACGCTGAGTATCCGAGCAATCCACCGAACCGTTTTTACTGTTCTAGGTAATAATACCCAGATGCCCGACAAACAAATCAGAACTCCAACCGCGGCGACCAAAGTCATCCACCGCACCACCGTACCAGTATTCGGCGCCAATCCGGGGAAAAAAATCTTAATCTTTCCGCTGAAGATGACAACCAGAGCCCCAAGCAGAATCAGCAACCATCCGATAGCTTTGTTGTGTGTTGTATTCATACCCGCCACTCTATCATGACATGGGCGAATGCCTTAATTGATATTTTATCTCCAGTCATTGATTTTTTCGATGCGCACGCGCAATGCCGCCTAACTGTGGTTATACGACTGGTCGTGTACAATATCGTGCACGATTGGGTTTTATAACCCTGCCTGTTATCATGCTTCTATGAAAGCGGACTTGTGAATTTCTATCAAGGATTATCGCCGGAACAAAAATCTCAAAATCCAGCTTGTTCACGTCCCTTTTTCTGCCTCTCGCCAGTTTTGTGTGAGAATGAACGGTGTCCCGGTGACCTAAAGACGGCAGGCCAGTTGGCTCCAGAGGCAGGGCTCGAACCTGCAACCCGCCGGTTAATCCCGACATGTCGGGACTTTACCTTCAAGCAACGTTTCCCGGATCCGGCGGGCTGATTTCATACTCTTGATTTGACGTTCACGCGCCATCGCCGAGGCCCGAGTAATATGTTCTTCACTCCAAGCCAGCTCCCAAGGACCGTTCTTGCGGGTGAATTTCCCGACGACTTTATCCGTGCGGTTGTGCGAAAACAGACGCATCTGCAAATCATCGGTCTGGCCGATGTAAAAGCGACCCCTTGGATTTTGGAGAATATAGACCCAAAACATAGAATGGACTGCATTTGCACTTAAAAAAATGGCTCCAGAGGCAGGGCTCGAACCTGCAACCCGCCGGTTAACAGCCGGCTGCTCTACCATTGAGCTACTCTGGAACCCAAATCATCAATGTCTTTCCCATTTTCACCCGCCGGTTAACCCCGACCTGTCGGGACTCTACCATTGAGCTACTCTGGAACCCAAATCATCAATGTCTTTCCCATTTTCACCCGCCGGTTAATCCCGACATGTCGGGACTCTACCATTGAGCTACTCTGGAACAGAAGGGAGCCCAATCTACAAACCGCCTTGCATCGCGTCAAACGGATTCATTACGCGCAGCGTCCCGCAATAACGCGATGACTTCCTCGTCACTCGTTTGTGAGAATTCATCATAGTATTGGCCAACCGCTGCGAAATCAGGGTCCACGACCAGCGTCAGAACATCGTCTGCAACACGACGAAGCCGTTCGACTGCATTCGTTGAAGCCACCGGCACGGCGATGATGGTCCGGCGAACTCCTTGTTTCCTGGCGGAAAGCACCGCCGCCTCGGCCGTCGCACCCGTTGCCAGGCCGTCGTCCACAAGCATTACAATTTTGTTGTAAAGTGTCGGTGCATTGGAACCGTGAAATCGCTGACGGTACTCCCGCAAACGGGCGATTTCTTCCGCCACAACCCCGTCCAATTGAGAACGCGCCACGGGAATTTCAGACAAAGAAGCCTTGTCGAAAATGACGACATCGGGTTCAGCGAGCGCCCCAACGGCAAATTCACGATGCATTGGATGTCCGATCTTGCGGACGACCAGCACGTCGAGCGGGCATTGCAAGAGCCGCGCCACTTCGGCAGCGACCACCACACCGCCACGCGGCAACCCCAGAACCAGATCAACATCCACACCTTGCTCCTTCAGATGTTGTCCAAGCCGGCGTCCCGCATCCTGGCGCGATGCAAACCTCATGATACACGAATCCGCCCGTTTGAAAAATCAACCGGCGACGAGCGTGCCTACTTTCTCGCCCATGACGACACGTCGCAGGTTATGCGGGCGAAATAAATCGAAAACAATAATCGGCATCTTGTTGTCCATGCAAAGCGAGAACGCGGTTGAATCCATCACCTTGAGCCGCTTTTGCAACGCTTCCAGATACGTGATTTGCGTGAAGCGTTTTGCCTTGGAATTTTTCTTCGGGTCGCTGTCGTAAATGCCGTCAACCTTTGTCGCCTTCAAAATCACTTCCGCGCCGATTTCATTGGCGCGCAGGGCCGCCGCCGTGTCGGTCGAAAAATACGGATTGCCCGTGCCGCCGCCGAAGATGACCACCCTGCCCTTTTCCAAATGCCGCACCGCGCGCCGGCGGATGAACGGCTCGGCGACCTGCGACATGGCGATGGCGCTTTGCACGCGTGTGGGCGCGCCAAGCTTCTCCAGCGCATCCTGCAATGCCAGCGCGTTGATGACCGTGGCGAGCATCCCCATGTAATCGCCCGTGGCGCGCTCGATGCCGTGTTCGCTGCCAGACACGCCGCGAAAAATATTCCCACCGCCGACCACCACCACCACCTGCACGCCGAGTTCGCGCACTTCGCGAATTTGCGCGGCCATGTGATGCACTGCCTCAGGACGAATGCCGACACCACGTTCGTCGCCGAGTGCTTCACCGCTCAACTTGAGCAGAATGCGGTAAAATTGAGGTCGTTTGGCGGCGGTCATACGGGTTGGAGCGCGTGAAACTTCACGCAAAACTTCTAACAACTGTCCGGTGAAACGTCAAATCAAAGTCAACTCGCAGGGATACAAACGGCCTCCCAACACCACGTTACAGCCACTCCCGACAAACATCATCGGGACTTGTCAGTAAGTCACCGCCAGCGTGGCTATTTATAAGTCAGCGTTAAAAGTGACTTTTGATTTTGTCGAGAATCTGCCGTGACAGACTTTCGTCGCCGAACGTGCCCACGCGAATGCAGATTTCCGTGACGGAGGCGGATTGTTTGTTCAGAGTTATCTGAATTTTCTTGTCACCGCTCGTGCGGGCGAGAATTTTCGCCTCAACCCCGGCCTTCGATTTGTCCACGACCGCGTATTGCATGTCGTTCATTGCGGCCAGCGTTGCGTCATAGGCTGTGTCATAAGCCACGGCTTCGGTCTCTTTCAATTCACCGTTCACATAGGCCACCGTGCCCCCGCCCGCCGCCGCGGCGCCGCCAACCAAAAACAACGCGCAACCGCTGCCAAAGGGCAAGGCCGCCGCCATTAATACCGCCAGTAACACCTTTGTTTTCATAAACGCCTTTCTTTATTTTCCAAACTCCACTAAAGGAGCGGGTTTTAAAAAAACTGCAAGCAGAATTTTTCCCTAAAAGGCGTCTCGCGGACGCCTTTCGCGCAATTGATTCGCTGGTCTTAAGCGGCGCTTTCGCCGACCTGGAAACGCACAAACCGGCGGATTGTGATTTCGTCGCCGAGTTGTTTGGCGATTTGCGCCACGTGTTCTTTTACGCTCACCTCGGAATTCTGTTTCACGAAGCCTTGATCCACGAGGCAGTAGGTCTGGTAAAACTTTTCCAGAACGCCTTGCAGAATTTTTCCCATTGCCTGCGCCGGCTTGCCTTTGAGACGGTCGGACTGCGCGGCGATTTCCCGCTCCTTCGCGATGACTTCGTCCGGCACTTGCTCACGCGAAACAGAGTGGGGATGTCCCGCGGCAATTTGCAGCGTGATGTCCTTGACCAGTTGCTTGAATTCGTCCCTGCCGGCAGTTTCCGTCCTGCCCGCGCCCACTTCGACAAGCACGCCCACTTTCGCGCCGGTGTGAATGTAACCGGCAATCAGCCCGTTGCCGTTGACTTCCATGCGTGCGTGGCGGGCAATTTTGATGTTCTCACGAACCTTGGCAACCAGCGCCTGACGCCCGGCTTCCAAATCCGGATTGGATTCAGTGGCATAGCGCTTCGCCGCGTCGTCACAAAACACGCGGAAGGTTTCGTTGCGCGCCACAAAGTCCGTCTCGCTGTTCACTTCCACGAGAACCCCGACCCTGCCACCCGGTGCGATGTATTGGGTGATGGCACCCTCCTTTGCTTCGCGTGCGGATTTCACGGCGGCGGTGGCCTGGCCTTTTTTGCGCAGAATGTCCACGGCGGCACCGAGATCGCCCTTCGCCGCGGTCAGCGCCTTTTTGCAGTCCATCATGCCCACGCCGGTCATTTCGCGGAGCCTGGCAACGTCAGCAGCAGTAATTTCAGCCATATAAAATTGTCATTCGTTGAGAGTTAAATGTTGAAAGAAAAAGCCATTTGCACTTCCTGGAAAAATCGCAGAAGGCTTTAAGCGGGCGCCTGTGGAGCGGCCTCGGCAAGAACCGGGGCGGTTTCTGTTGGCGCGGTTTCAGCGGTTTGCGCTTCAGCCGGAGCGGTTTCTTCTGCTGCCGGACGGCGCGAATGTTTGGACTCAAACTCCGCCTGCGCCAGCGTGATGGTCTGGCCGACAGTGGCCAGAATCATGCGCACAGACCGGATGGCATCGTCATTCGCAGCGATGGGAAAATTCACGAGATCAGGATCGCAATTGGTGTCCACGAGTGCAACGAGCGGCACCTTGAGTTTGCGCGCCTCGGCGACGGCGTTGTGCTCGCGCTTGATGTCCACGACGAACAGCGCGGCAGGAATCTTGTCCATTGCGCGGATGCCGTCGAAATATTTATGCAACCGGCTGGCTTCGCGGTGAATGGAGGATTGCTCCTGTTTCCCGTAATTGGCCAGTGTGCCGTCGGCGTCCATCTTCTCAATTTCCTTCAACCGTTTGATGGACGATTTAATCGTGTTGTAATTCGTCAATGTGCCGCCGAGCCAACGTTCGGTGACATGAAATTGGCCGGTTTCCTTCGCGGTTTCCTTGACGCATTGCTGCGCCTGCTTTTTGGTGCCGACGAACAAAACTTTCCCGCCTTTGCGAACCGTTTCAGACAAAAAGTCGCACGCAGTTTCGAGCTGCGCGAGCGTCTTGCTGAGGTCAATGATATGAATGCCGTTGCGCGCATCGAAGATGAACGGCTTCATCTTGGGGTTCCAACGCTTCGTTTGGTGTCCGAAATGGACGCCCGATTCCAACAATTCTTTGATGCCAATGCCAAGCACAAGTTTCCTTTGGTTGAGAGCCCGTCCCGCACTGCGGCGACGAACCATCCCGCGGAACACGGGATTAATTTTAATGTTGTTGTGGCCTTTCGCATCCACTCGAATACGAAAATTTAAGGCCGTTTTCCCTTGCAAACCGGCTGATTCAGCGTCTTGCAAGGGGGCGGGAAAATAGCAAAGAAACATGCGATGGCAATCATTATTTTCAGGCCTGGTTCCAGTCAGCACGTGTTAGTTCTTGCGTTACGGGCGTGACGTGGCCCAGGTTTAGGGCATATTTTCCTCGCGTTCGACCATGTATTATTATGCCGCCATTGAACGATTTGACCGCAACAACGGTGAGCGGTGGGTGGAATATATCCGACGCATGGACCGCACTGACCTGATACGCATCGTCACGCTTGACAGCATCCTCTGCCCTCCGGTCGTCCATGTTGAGTCCAGTGATGACTGGCAGTTCGTCGCGAAAGAGGAGTTCATGCTCGATTTCTTTACCGACCTCGACTTCGTCCTGCAGCGCGTTGCCAGCCATCGTCCCTCGGTGGTGGTTGCAGTCGCCCGTAATCCTTCGGCAGCCGATGTCTCCGGTTTCTCGCGCACCGATTTCGAGTTTGCAGGTTTTGATGTTGTCGATGTTCAATTGGTCGCCAGTGCGCTCCTCAACAGCAGCCATTTTCCCGGAGTATTCGATGTCTCGGAGCTTTCACCGGAGTCGGGACTTATTATGTCGCGGGAACGAGCCTTTGAAATTCGCGACACCTTGCGCCAACGCTACCCGAACCGCGACGAAGCCAAATGTTATGTTTGGGCCATTTGGCGTTACACCGGAGTCACCGACAATAGCGCCTGACCCACGCTGGATTTTTTACACGCGCACGGCTTGTAAAAAGCCCCTCGCTCCGTTATGATTTGATAATGTCGTTGAAGAAACATTTTGTATTGCCGGTCCTGCTTTTCTGCGGTTTGTGTCCCGCGTCCGCCGATGTGATTCAATTGAAGGATCACGCCGCCGTCACCGGCAAAATCCTCGCCGAAAAGCCTGATTCCGTCATCGTGGACGTGGGTTACGCCGCGCTCGTCGTGCCGCGCAGCGTCATCGCCAACATTTCCAGAACCAGTGACGCAGTCACTCAAATGGCATCAACCACAAGTTCGCTTCCCAATGTCAATGCGCCGGCACAATTCTATTACACTGACGGGCGCGCGGCGGGGGCGCGCGATGTGCAAGACCTTGTCAAACAAATCGGCGAGGCCATCGTGCAGGTGCGCACGCCCGGTGGTCTGGGTTCGGGATTTTTCATCAATGCGGACGGTTATTTGATTACGAATTTTCATGTCATCCAGGGCGAGACGGAAATTTCCGTCGAGGTTTATCATCGCCATGACGGCCAGCTCGACCGCGAGACCTACAAGCAGGTGTATATTGTTGCCATCAACAAATTCCAGGACCTCGCGCTGCTGAAAATTAAAGACAAGAACGCGCCGAAGTTTAAATACGTCACCCTCGGCAATTCGGATGCGTTGAGCGTTGGGGACCCGGTGTTTGCCATCGGCAGTCCGATGGGACTGGAGCGCACGGTGACTTCGGGTATTTTGAGCACCAAGACGCGCGAATTGGAGGGCGAGCTTTATTTGCAGACGACCGCACAGATCAATCCCGGCAACAGCGGTGGCCCGCTGTTTAACATGGCCGGGGAAGTCATTGGCGTCACGAACATGAAAATCATGTTCGGCGAAGGCCTGGGCTTTGCAATTCCCGTTGAACTGGTGAAAAACTTTCTCGACCACCGCGACGCATTCGCCTACTCCACCGACAACCCGAACAATCCGTATCGCTACCTCGAACCGCCCAGCCGCACCAGGCACGAACCGGCGGAGCAATAGTTTCGGCGCAAAGTTTTACCGCCGTTGAACTTTGATTCATCATGATCCCGCGAATTTTTCGTCTGATTCCCCAACGCGCGGCTGGAATTTCCTTTGCAACGCTCGCCGCGATTTTGCTGTGCACATCGTGTCGCACGACTCCACAAACACCGCCCGTTCACGCCGCGATTCCGCCCGCTGAAAACCTGCTGCCGTCGGACACGCTTCTGCTCATCAGCGTGCCCGATTTTTCAACGCTGCGCGCCGCCGGCAGGCAATCGCCGCAGTGGCTTTTCTGGAATGACCCGGCGATGAAGCCGTTCCACGACAAGTTCATGGCCAGGTGGAACGAAAAATTCGTTGCTCCGCTGGAACACGACCTCGGCGTCAAGCTCAGCGATTTCACCAATTTGCCGCAAGGCCAGTTGACCTTCGCCGTCACGCAAAACGGATGGACGGGCAGTGACGACCCGGCACCTGGCGTGCTGTTGCTGCTCGACGCCAAAGACAAAAGCGATCTGCTTAAAACCAACCTGACCAGCCTCCGTAAAAAATGGACGGACATGGGCAGGCTGATGCACGACGAAACCATCCGCGGCATCTCATTTTCCGTTATGCCCCTTTCCAGCAATGACATTCCAGCGGCGCTTGCCGGCGTATTCCCCAAACGCAAGCCTGTTCAAGAACCGGGCGGGAAAACCAAAACGCCGCCATACGGCGAAATCGTCGTCGGGCAGTTTGAATCGCTGCTGATTGTCGGCAGTTCAATCAAAGCCGTCGAACCCGTCGCCACACGGCTGACCGGCGGTGCGTTGCCGCCATTGAGCGACAATCCGCTTTTTGCCGCCGACCGGCTCGCGCAATTTCGCGACGCGCCGCTGTATTACGGATGGTTCAACGCAAAAACCCTTTTCGATGTGCTCGTTCACATTCCGCAGCCGCAGCCGGATCCTGAAGCGCCCAGCCCGATGCCGCAAATTCCATGGAATAAAGTCATTGGCGCGTCAGGACTCACCGGCTTGAAAACCGTCAGTTTTTCCTACCACCAATCTCGTGACGGCGCGCTGGCTGATTTCTTCATTTCCGCGCCGGACACGAGTCGGGAGGGAATCATCAAAATGATCACCTCCGTGCCGAAGGACGCGAACCCGCCCGCGTTCGTGCCCGCCGACGCGGTGAAATTCTGGCGCTGGCGCGTGGACGGCCGAAAATCGTGGGCCACGCTTGAAAAAATGCTCGGCAACATTTCACCTGTGGCGCTCAACAGCCTTAACTCGTTTCTCGACATCGCCAACAACGCTGCGCAGCAGCAAGACCCCAATTTTGATGTTCGCAAAAACATCATCGGCAATCTTGGCGATGATTGGATCAGTTACCAAAAAAAAGCCGACGGAACGACCCTGGCCGATTTGAACAATGCGCCGTCCATTCTCATTTTTGCCGCGTCCAATCCCGACCAAACCGCCCTTGCGATAAAAATTGCGGCCAAAAACATCCTGGCGCTCGCCGGTTCACGGGAAAATCAGTCGCAGACGCGCGATTTTCTTGGCCGAAAAATTTATACGATCCCCCTGCCATCCGGGCGCACGACGGGAACCAATGCAGTCACATCACATTCGTTCTACTGCGCGTCCAGCGGCGGTTACGTCGCCCTGACCACGGATGTTTCCATGATTGAAGAATATCTGCGGAGCGCCAACAGCAAGACCAAGCCATTGCGTGAAACCGCCGGTTTGGCCGACGCCATCCGGCATGTCGGTGGCGCGGGCGACGGCCTGTTTGGTTATGAAAATCAGCGTGAACTCATGCGTGCGGTTTTTACCACCTTGAAAAACGAGCCGGACACGACGCTTATCGGCACCGGCCCTCTTTTGGGTGGTTTGGGAAAAGGCATCCGTGACTGGCTGGATTTCTCGCTTCTGCCGGACTATGACAGGGTTGCCAAATACTTTTACTTCACCGTGTGTAGCGGCGCTGTCACGACAGACAGTCTTTCCTTCAAAGTTTTTGCCCCGCGCCCGCCGCAGATGGAAAAATAACGGTTGAAACGTGAATCGTTAAACTGTTGAATCGGATTTAATCCCCCGGCGTTGACGACGCAACGGTTCAACGCTTCAACGATTCACCATTCATTCGTGCGGATAAACCAGGAGCCGGTCGTGCACCACCACGATCAGATCATTTTTCCCGTCACCAGTCACATCCGTCACCAGTGCCTCGCGCGGTTCCGGCGATACATCCGAGTTTCCACGAAACGTGTGCTGCTCAAAAACCTGCCAGCGAGTGGCGGGCACAAGTTTGTGGTGTGAGTTGAAGCTGACAATATCGAGATAATTTTTGGCTACCTCCAAAAACACGAGTTCCTTGCGCCCGTCATTGTTCAAATCGCCAGTCGTCACGTCATTCAAATTGCCGTCTTTAACCGGTGTGTCGTAGCCATCGAGCGCTTCAAGTTCCCACACTTCACCCGTCAACGACAGCCAGGCAACGGCATTTTGGCCCAGAAACGCAATGTTGGGTGTGTTTGTGTTACCGAGTGCAACCGTTTGCAAACCGCTGAAATCGGAAACTGGCAAGTCCACGTTGCGCGTCACATTCCAAACGCCCGTCGCATCACGCTCGCACAATGTCAATTGTTTGTGCTCCGCGTCGAGCAGGAAAATCGCCGGCGTGCTCCCGCTTTGCGGGATGCCGTTCCACACCGCCGTTGCCCCGGCAATGCGCGAATCGCCCGCCGCGCCGTTGATTTGATCCTTCACGCGAAAAACCCAATCTGCTTGATTGGTTGAACCCGATATTTTGGCCTCCTGTTCGAGCACGACGGCTCGCACGAAATTTTTCTGCGGCAGCAGCAATTCCGGCTTGCCGTCGCCGTCCACGTCCGCCGATGCCAGCCATGGCTGTTCGATCACGCCGCCGGGCGGGTCCACATCTTCTTCATCAAAATCACCCCTGGCTTTCTGCAGCAGGACTTTGATTTTTTCATAGGGAATCAGCACCACCAAATCCGGCAGCCCATCCTGGTTCACATCCTGAACGGCCATCATGGTCGGATTGGATGTGAATTTTTCGCTGAGTTTTTGCGTCCGTGTTTTGCCGTCAGCCGCGCGCGTCACAAGAAAACGCTGTCCATTTCGATCCACAATGATCGCAAGGGTCGGCTTGGCGCCGGGACGCAATGCGCCGACTGCCATCACCAGCGGCTTGCCGTCAATCGGAAGAAGCGTCGGAAACGGCAGCCGGCCATTTTTATCAAACTGGGTCACTCCCACCGCGTTTTCACTCTGGCTCAACAGAAAAATATCCGGTCGGCCGTTCATGTCCCCATTCGCCGCCGCGATTTGGCTCACACCGGCCAAAGTCGGAAACGTATGCGGCTCGGCCAACGAACCATCCGGCTGTTGCAGATAAACGGAGATCTGGCCGCTGTCCGGTTGGGCAACGAGCAAATCCGGCCGGCCATCGCCATTCACGTCGGCCCAAAGCAAACCGCGTTGTGTGCCTTCCGCTTTTCTCAGCGGCAAAATTTGAAATTGTCCCCGCCGGAATGCGCCGGACAAAACTTCCGCGGGCTTGCGGACGAATTGTGAAACTTCCGCGCGGCCGGAATTTTGCGCGATGGTCACGATATAAGTCTTTGCGTCGCCCTCCAAATTGTCCGCACAATACGAACGGATCGGTTGTGTTTTGAAATAAATCTCCGAGCCAAGCTGGCCGGTCGCGTTCTGCAACCGGAAATGAAACGGTGTCGGACTGTCCCAATCCACCAGCAGCAGATCCTTTCGTCCATCGCCGTTTACATCAATAATTTGCACCGCCTGCGGGGTGCCCGAGTATGGAATTTTTTGCGGCTCGCCCAGTGTGTGGTCCGGCAATTGCGGCAAAAAATAAAGCGAGCCGTTGTCGCCAAGCAAAACCAGGTCCGTGCGGCCATCCCCGTTCAAATCGCCCTCGGCCAGCGCGTTTGCGTTCATCTGTCCGTCCTCGATGTGCCAGCGTTTCGGATCACTCCAGCCATTAGTGCCCTGATTGTAGAGCACTTCGAGGTCCCTGCCGTCACCATAAAAAGCAATATCAGGGCGACCATCGCCGTTGAGATCGGTCACCACCATTGAGCCAATGTGTTCGTCAACGGGAAGTGAATCAATGCGAAAGCGGGCGTCCGGCGGCAATTGATTGATGTCCAGCGGTTGCGGCGGGTTCGCGGCGGCAGTGAGGTTTGTTTTGCCCGTCAGGTTGTAAAGTAAATTGATTTTTGAGCGCAGATTGTTGACGACAACGAGGTCGTTCAAACCGTCACCGTCCAAATCCGCCGCGTGCAACTGGCCGATTTGATTGTCAATGGGATAAGATTCATGAAGGGCGAAACCGAAACTGTTCGTCACGCCCGCGCCGTGAAGAACGAAATGAAAACTGAAAAACAACGCCGACAAAATGGCGCAACGTAAAAATTTCATGCCCTGCATAAATCACCCGCAAACTGCCATTCGCCGGGGCGCCTGGCGAGTTTATTCACCTGCGAAATGCAACAGGATACGGTGAGTGTATCCATGCTTGTGGTGTTCTCACAAGCAAAGCCCGCGGCCGCGTGTTGAAACGGCCGGCCCGCAGAAAACCCGGCGCAACATTTTGAAAGGGTCCCCGCCGGCGCGTTTTTATTGCGAATTTTCCGGCGCGTTTTTTCCACCCAGTAACTTTTCCAAATCCGAGTTGTGCGGCTGGCCTGCGGCGAGCGCCTTTTGATAATGCCAGCGCGCCAGTTCGACCAGCGGCGGCTGATGGCTGATGTAAATCACCGCCAGATTGTTGTGCGCCGCGCCATCATTGGGATCCAGCTGAATCGCCTTGCGCAACGCCGTTTCCGCCTCTGCGCGCAGACCCTTTTGGGCCAGCGTCACTCCGAGGTAATTTTCAATGTCCGGATTTTGCGGGTCGAGTTTTACCGCGCGGCTCAACGCATCGAGCGCTTCATCGTATTTTTTCTGGCTGAATTTGATGCGGCCAAAAACCGCCAGGTTGTAAGCGTCATTCGGACTTTGCGCAAGCGCCTGTTGGATGTGCCTTTCCGCGTCGTCGAGTTTGTTTTGTTCCAGCTCAATCATGGCAAGATTGGCCAGCGCCGGCGGGTTGTTTTCGTCACGCCGTAAAATTTCCCGATAATCATCCCCGGCCTTGTCGTATTGTTTCATGGCAAAATAATTCTGCGCCTCTGCCACCAGCGAAGCCGAGCCGTTGGGCAATTCGCGAATGGATTTATTTCCAGCAGCAGGATTTACGGGCAATGCCGGCGCCGATGGCTCGAACAAAGCCAGTTCGTCCGGCAGGTAAGGAATCGCCTGCGCTTCGTCCACCGTCAGGCGCGCACGCAGCGTGTCCACCTGCCGCGCCAGCGCTTCAATCTGCGCCGCTGCGTTCCTACCTTTGCGTTCGTTAAGTTTTTTGCCGGCTTTGTCCAGCTTCGCCAGCAAATCATCGCGCTCACGCTCCAACTCGTGAATGCGCGCCTCGTTTTCATTCCGGCCCGCCATGGCTGAAGCCCGCAACCGCTCGATGCGATTCTCCAACGCCATTTTTTCCAGCGAATTCATCTCCGCGTCCGACTGCAACCCGGCTATTTGCGCCCGCGCCTTTGCCAATTCAGAATTTGCATTGCCGCTTTCAAGCGAAGCCGGCGGCGTGGACTTCAAAGCAGCCACCTCTTTCTTCAATAATTCATTTTCCTCGCGCAATACCCCGCTGGCATCCGCGCTTGCCAGCAGCGATTGCAGGCGCGCCTGGAACGCCTGGTTTTCCAGCGCCAGTTTGTCGGCGCGCGCCGTTTGGTCGGCCAGTTTTTGGTTCACCCCGGCCAGGGCCTGCTGCAATTCCTCGAAAGATTTTGCGTCAACACCCACCGGCGTTCCGCCATGCCCCTGCGCCAGACTCATCTTCAGCAAATCATTTTCCTTCATCAATGACCGGAGTTGCTCCCGTATCCGAGCCACTTCACGCGGATCCACCGCCGCCGGTTGCACCGCCAGCGCTTCCTTGAGCTTGGCCTGGAGCGTCCCGTTGTCCGCCTGCAGTTGTTTGATCTGGTCGCGCAGCGCGCCAAGCTGGGATTCAAGCCCGGCAGTGGCCGAAGCCGCCGCAACAGGCGGAACAGGGGCCGGCGCCGCCGCTGACAAAGGTGTCTCGCTTTGCGGAGCCGCCGGCAGCCTGGCGGTCACCGCGGCGATTTTCTCGGCAAGGTAATCAAGCCGGAAGTTGACGATTTTCGGATTCCAATCGGGAAAAACCTTCCGGAATTTTTCCAATTCATTTCGCGTTTCGACATAATCAGCCAATGCCTGATGCAAGTCGCCGGAATTTTCGAGCGTGTCCGCCTGTTGCATCAGGGCGTAAATAATGAGGTATTGGTCGTCGGGATTCTGCTGGGCGCGCGCCGGCAACAACGACAGCGCCAAAACAAAACTCATAAACACAACAAGGCGTTTCATGCCCGCACAATAGCCCAACAGCCTGTGGTTTGGCAATGCCGACTCGCGCGTTGACCTGACCCAACGCTTCTGCTACCGTTCGACAGCCTGAAACGCGCCATGAATACCACGTTGAATCAGCACGTGCTGGTGTTGAACCGGTTGTGGCAGGCAGTCAACGTCTGCACCACCCGGCGCGCCCTTGCATTGTTGTTTCAAGGTCAGGCGCAGGTCGTTGTCAACACCGACGACGGGTCGTTCCGCACATTTGACTTCGATGAATGGCGTGACCTTTCGGAAGACGCGCCGCACGAGGAATCGGTCCACACCATTTCGTTTCGCATCCGCGTGCCGCGAATCATTTTGCTGCTTGTCTACGACCGATTGCCGAAAAAGGAAGTCAAGTTCACCCGTCACAACATTTTTGAGCGCGACAAAAACACCTGCCAATACTGCGGGCGCGCGTTCGACCGGAAGGATTTGAATCTGGACCACGTCATCCCGCGCGACCGCGGCGGGCCGACGACATGGGAAAACATTGTTTGTTCCTGCGTTGAATGCAATACGCAGAAAGCCAACCGCAAACCGCAGGAGGCTGGTCTGCACCTCATTCGCAAGCCGAAGCGGCCGAAATGGCGGCCGTTCGTGCAGATCAACTTCAGCCTGCACCGGCACGACAGTTGGAAACACTTTATTGATCTTGCCTACTGGAACGTTGAGTTGGGCGAAGATGTGGAATAGCAGCCTTTGCAGCCTTTTCATTAACACCCCGCCAAAGCAGGGTGTTAATAAGAGTCAGACAGGAACCCGCACAAAAGATGAGATGCGCTCCCCCCCGCAACTTTTGCCGGTCGTTGGGGTTTGAATTTTGAGCAGCAGGCTGTTATATTTAAGCCGTGAAGCGCCTGGGAAAAATCGTTGTTTGCCTTGCGAGCGGGCTGGTGTTGAATGCCGGCGCGGGCGCGGACAACGTGGTGTTGCCGAACAATCCTTACGCGCCGATTGTCGCGCACAATATTTTCCATTTGAATCCGCCGCAAGCCGCCGACGCCGCAACCAACGCCACTCCACCGCCTAAAATCACGCCCACGGGCATCATGACCATCTTCGGCACCCGCCAGGCGTTGTTCACGGTTGACGGCATGAGCAAGCCCGGGCAGCCGGGCAAGCCCGAGTCTTACATTCTCAGCGAGGGCCAGCGACAGGATGATGTTGAGGTGACACGCATTAACGAAAAATCCGGCGTAGTGACCTTCAACAACCACGGCACGGTGCAGGAAATTCCACTGGTCAAAACGCCGGAGGTCTCCACCACGACGCCGGCACAGGGCAGGCTCGTTCCAATGCCCAATGTTCCAATGCCCAATGGCGATAATAGTGGCCGAGGGCGTTTTGGCGACCGTTCCGCCGGCGGTCCCGACGCGGCACGAAATCGCGGCGGGGGTGATGATTCAACGTTGACAACTGTTCAGACGGGCGCCGGCTATTCCGGCCAACAACTGCTTCGGAATACAATGACGCCGGAAGTGCAGATGATTATGATTGCAGCCCAACACGCCAAAGCCCAGCAAGAGGGCGATCCCGTGGCCATAATCTATCCACCCACTCCAATGGACGCCGATGCTGGAGTTGTTCCTCCGCCATCACCGTAATCATTTCCCGGCCTTTACATTTTGGCGGACGTTTTTGCGGATTCGATCATTTCCCAAAACTTCGGATTTTCCTGAAGCGCCTCGTCTTCGCCGGTTTTCAAGCCGGAACGAAACAAAAAGTCCTTCAACGTGTGGCGGCTGAGAATCCGATGCACCAGCACGCCCAATTCATGCCGCTCAAAATAAACGCGGTAGTCGCCCACACGAAAGCGGTGCAATATCCGTCCCCCGCGCTCCAACTTGCCGAACGCGTCCAATTCCGCGCCGCGCACCTGCTGCGGCAGACCGCGAAACTCCCCGAGGATTTGCAACTGAAGTTCCTTGGGCATTTTCGCCAGTTCAGCGGCGCTGGTCGGAGTAAAGATGATCTGAAACATTGGTTGAAGGTTGAGGGTTGAGGGTTGAGAGTCAAGCCGTGGTTGATGGTTTTTTGTTGAGAGTTGAGGGTTAAGAAGGCGATTCCAGCAATGACCGGCGCAGGCCGCTTAACATTTTGCTTTGCTTCTCGCAGGCAGAATACATTTGGTTGAAGCCGGCCTCGGATAAGAACCCCTGCCGCTTTGAGATGGTCGCCTGTGAAATGACCTCGAATAACGATCCGGTCGCAATCTCGACAAAGCGTGCGAAATCCGATCGTGAAGATCGCGAGCTGCCTTCGGCAAGGTTTGACGAAATGGAAACAGCGGCTCGCCGCAATTGACTCGTCAAGCCGAACCGCTCCGTTTCAGGGAAAGTTCGGGTAATGGCATAAACTGAATCGGCAAAATTGATTGCCTCCTGCCAAACTTCCAGCTTTTCAAAGTTGAACATATTGTTGGTTGAGTAACAGCGGATTTCTAAACTTTCAACCCTCAACTTTCAACCCTCAACTTCTGCATATCCCTCAACCCTCAACCATTTTACCCTCAACCCTCAACTTTTGCATATCCCTCAACCCTCAACTTTCAACCCTCAACTTCCCCAAAGTGGTAGCGCGTACGGGAATCGAACCCGTCTTTCTGGATTGAGAATCCAGCGTCCTAACCGATAGACGAACACGCCAATAAAACCATCCTATCGAAGCGGGGGCGGCTGTCAATTATTGCAGTTCATATTATCATTGGCGCACAGAAGTTCATGCGGAAATCTCGCGGACATTTCGTCTGCTGGCAAAGCGCCAGGGGACTCCGATGAATCGCGAGCAGGCTGGCGCACTCCAAGACGCTTCGCGTATTTCAGGAATCATCGTGTCGCGCACCAGCGTTTTGGACTGCGGCGGCCCGATGCATCGGGACCGCTTTCCCGCGAACATTATCAAATTCAAGCTTCACTTGGGTTTCATTCAAAGGCATCGTGCGCTCATGCCGGAACCCCCAATGCCCTGGCCACACGCACCCATCCATCAGCTTGCCGAACGCGGCACTTATTTTGTCACCGGCTCAACTTACCAGAAGGCACATCATTTTCGCGGCGCAAAACGACTGCGGGTTTTACATCGTGGTTTGCTGACGGTGGCGGAACGGTTTGGCTGGCAACTGGAGGCGTGGGCGGTGTTCTCGAATCATTATCACTTGGTCGCCCATTCACCAGGCGATACGCAAGATGCTTCCAGCTTGAACACGATGTTAAGAGTGTTGCACGTCAAGACTTCTGGATGGGTGAACAAACTCGACAACGCACCGGGACGACAAGTGTGGTTCAATTTTTGGGACACACGGTTAACGCATCAACGGTCGTATCTGGCGCGGTTGAATTATGTGCATCAGAACGCGGTGAAACATGGGTTGGTGTCGGTGGCCTGCCAGTATCCGTGGTGTTCGGCGGCGTGGTTTGAACGCACGGCTTCACCGGCGATGGTGAAATCCATTTATCGGTTCAAAACGGATAAAGTTTCGGTGGCGGGTGAATTTAAACCGGATGTGGATTGGTGATGGGAAAGCGCCAGAGGACTCCGATGAATCGCGAGCAGGCTGGCGCACTCCAAGACGCTTCGCGTATTTCAGGAATCATCGTGTCGCGCACCAGCGTTTTGGACTGCGGCGGCCCTCCACCGCTTTTCAGAAGTTCATGCGGAAATGTCGCGGACATTTCGGCTGCTGGCAAAGCGCCAGGGGACTCCGATGAATCGCGAGCAGGCTGGCGCACTCCAAAACGCTGGCGCACAATCCGATGGCAACCGAAAAGCGCGAAGCGTCCCTACCCAAGGGAAATAAAAAACCCGCTCTTGCACGCGCAAGAGCGGGGTGAACAAAAACAACAAAATCAACTTTAACTATTCTTGCGACGGAACAGCATCAGCGAGAGGCTGCCCAAACCCACCAACGCCAGCGTGGCCGGTTCCGGAACAGGAGCCACCCCGGGCAACAGAACCAACGCGGGCATGGCCGTAAAGTCGGTCGCTGTGCTCGATGGGCCACCCGTCGTGTAATTGCCCAGCACTAGACTAAATGCAACACTGCCAGCATACTGACTGGGATCAATCAAATCTCCCGCATAGGTATTACCGCTACCTGTCCAAGCAGACAACGTGACGTTCACTGAGCCACCGCCAGTAGAACCAAGGATATAATAGACATATCCGGAATTATCATAGGCCAAGCCGGAGCCAAAAAAGGTGATGTCTCCACTTGCCGTACTGTCACTCAAGAGGAGTGAAACAATCGTACCGTTCGCATCGGAGATCGACATGTTGATATCGTCATTTAACAGCGTCGCCGAGGGAATATCAGCGCCAATCCATACCAGACCATTAGCAGTGGCAGTATCGCTCACGCTAGTATTGGCATCATTGTCAAATGTGAATGAGCCGAGGTTGCTCGGATAGGCGGGACTGCTTGTTACACCCTGGGAGCCGAGATCGCCTTGGGCATAAAGCCCGGCCGCCAAGCCGGTAACCAAGGATAGAGTAAGTACTAATTTTTTCATAGGTTGTTGCTTAGGTTTTGTTGTTTTGTTGTTTACTAAATTTTAACTGCATCAAATCATTAATATTAATTGGTGTTAACGACGAAATTAAGTCCCCACACATTGTTGCTGGATGCATTGAGGAATATAGGCTGCCCCACCGCTATTTGGGGATCCACATTCCACTTTGTACCGCTATAAGTCGCGACAGGGCTATTGTAGTTCTGTGTTACGGGATTCCATGTGTAAATCTTGTCAAACTTTGAAGGTCTGTAACCGAAATTCGTATCAACTTGGCCCGATAGCGGAAATGGCGTGGAAATGACTTGAAAACCAGCCGTCACCGTGTTTGTTATCGCAGCTTGAAGAACATTGCCCACGAACGTAACCTTGGCATTGGTGGGATATGCTGTCGTAATCTGAACCATTATGCCACCGCCCGGATTCAAAGCGGTATTGACGGCATTGGTGTAACTTCCCGACCATTTTCCCGCACTGGCAGAATAGGTCGCTGCCTGCCATCCACCACTAATCCACACCCACGCCTTGGTTGCATTGGGCAGGCTGTTGGTTCCGAAAACAGTGCGCAAGTTGTTGTTGGTTCCAGTTAGATCAAGGTCCAACTGGTTTGCAACAAAGTTGAATCCATTCGTTAGATTCAACTGGACGTAACCAACGACGTTTTTTGAATAGACAGACTGCGCTTGCGATGTGGCGAGGCTGAGCGCGAGCACGGCACCTGCAATCAGTAGTGTTTTTGTTCTCATATTTTTAGTTGGTTGTTACCATGTGTGACGCCAATATCCCAAATTCACAGGGGGATGTCAACATTTTTTTACTCTTTTACCGTGTGTTTTTGTTTGTTATTACCGTGTGTGACGTCAATATCCCAGATTCCCAAGGGGATGTCAACATTTTTTTGATTTTTTTTTGAACGTTTTTTTAGGGGGTTGAATTAGGGGGTTGAAAGTTGGGGGTTGAGGGTTGAGACCGGCGGAACGGATGACGGTTTGTCATTGAACATCAGCAGGTTACGCGGAAAGGCAGGGGGCAGGTTGGTGGTTGAAAGTTGAGGGTTGAAAGTTGAGAGTTAGGGTCGCAGAGGCCGGATTTGGCGTGTTTGAGCAGGAAAGGCAGGGAATTGGGCAGGTTGGTGGTTGAAGGTTGAGAGTTGAGGGTTGAAAGTTGAGAGTTAGGGTCGCAGAGGCCGGATTTGGCGTGTTTGAGCGGCGGGTCGCTCCGGTGGCATAAAACATCAGGTAGGGACGCATGGCTTGCCTCGGCGTAGCCTTGGCGAAGCTTGGCCTCATGCGTCCGGCGGAAGTTCCGCCTCCCACCCCAGTCGCCTCGGTCCCGCATTGCGGGACGACCCTACCCCGCGAATTTAAGGTAGGGACGGCTGGCCCAGCCGTCCGGTTTCATTTGGACGGACATCTCGGCGAGATGTCCCTACCCAATCTGCGTCACAAGAATTTTCAATGAGTCTGGTCTTGGATGAGCAGCCAGGGCGACGGCGGCAGCGGTTTGTTCGAGCGGAAAGCGATGCGAGATCAAACGGCGCATGTCGAGTTGCCGCGAGAAGACGAGGCGCGCAACTTCGCGCTGGAGCGTGAAATCGGACGAGTAGCTGCCGAGCAAGTCCTTTTCGTCCAGACAAACGGAGGCGAAATCAAGGTTGAAGGTTGAGTGTTGAGGGTTGAGTGTGGAATTTTGAACCACCTCACCCCGGCCCTCTCCCCCGCAAGCGGCGGAGAGGGAGGACGACACAGCGCGTTTGGTGTGGGCGAAGAGGAGCACCTGTCCTCCACCGCGCACGAGTTGCAGGGCCTGTTGCACGACGGCGTCGGAGGGAACCGCGACAACAACTGCGTCCAAAGTCTGATGTCCAAAGTCCAAAGTTGCCAATGTTCGACTTTGGATTTTGGATTTTGGACTTTGGACTTGGACCGTCCATTTCGCGCCGAATTTTTTTGCGAGCCGCAAGCGCGGTTCCAGCAAGTCCGTCGCGATGACATTCGCCCCTTGCAATTGCAGCAGCCGCGTGAACATCAGGCCAATCGGTCCCTGCCCGGCCACGAGCACGACATCGCCGCGCAAGATGGAAAGTCGTTTCACGGCCTTGAGGACGGTGTTGACAGGTTCGAGCATGGCTCCTTCTTCAAAGGAATTGCGCGCCGGAATTTTCACGACGCCGGGCAGAACAAAATTCATCACGCGAACGTATTCGGCAAAACCGCCGCCGGCCGGCTCGAAGCCAGCGGTGATGCCGGTGCGTTTGTATTGCGGACATTGGGCGAAGGCGCGGTGACGGCAAAAATGGCAACCCAAGCATGGAACATGATGGTGCAGCGCGACGCGGTCGCCGGGTTTGAAACGGCTCGCGGGGACGCTCGCCCCACCACCGATGCGGACAATCGTCCCGGCGGTTTCGTGTCCGAAAATGCGCGGCGGCGCGATGGCGCCGTATTGGATTTTTTTGATGTCGGTCGGGCACACGCCGCAGGCGGCGACTTTGACGAGCAGTTCATCCGCGCTGATGCGCGGGACGGGCACGGTCTCGACGCGCAAGTCGTTCACACCGCGATAGACGACGGCGCGCATGGTTTTGGGGATGTCGAACACGCGGAACATTTAGCCACAGATGAGCCATAGATGAAACACGGATTTTTTGAATGGGTAATGCGTGGTGCGTTGAGACGTTGCACTGCTTCAATGCTGCGATACTTCAACGCGTCTTGTCATTATTTTGCGGTAAATTATACTTTATACTGTGCGCGTGAGAGATAAATACTCACTGCCGTTTACATTTTGCCATTTCTGACAAATCAGCCCATGCGCCGTGACTGGATAATTTATCTTGCGTTGCTTTTGATCACAGCGGCTGTGTTTTGGCCCGTAGGTCATTATGATTTCATCAATCTGGATGACCCGGCCTATGTAGCGGAAAATCCCCACATTCAACAAGGTCTGACGCTGGCGGGCGTCGCCTGGGCCTTCCGGGCGGTGGTGGTGGCCAACTGGCATCCGGTGACATGCCTGTCGCTGATGCTGGACTGTCAACTGTTCGGGAACAACGCCGGGGCGCATCATCTGGTCAATCTGCTGTTTCACATGGCCAATACCCTGCTTCTTTTTCTCGTCTGGCGGCGAATGACCGGCGAGCTTTGGCTGAGCGCGTTGGTGGCGGCGTTGTTTGCCTGGCATCCACTGCACGTTGAATCCGTGGCGTGGATTTCCGAGCGCAAGGACGTGCTCAGCACTTTTTTCGGACTGCTCACCCTCTGGGCCTACACGCGCTACGCGCAAAGGCAATCAGTCAAAGAGGGAAAGCCGACGGCGAAAATGCCGGAGCTGCATTCTAATAACCGCCGGGGGATGTACGATTATTTCCTGGCACTGCTTTTTTTTGCGCTGGGGCTGATGTCAAAACCGATGCTGGTGACGTTGCCGTTTGTGTTGCTGTTGCTGGATTACTGGCCGCTGCAACGGGTGCCTCATTTCGAACTCCGGTTTTCCCATTGGCTGCGGCTGGTTAGGGAGAAGTGGCCGTTCTTTGTCCTGGCGGCGGCTTCTTGTGTGGTGACGTTTATCGCGCAAAAGCGCGGCGGGGCGGTCGCCCCACTGGAAGCGTATCCGCTGTCCGCCCGCCTCGGGAACGTGGCGGTGACATACGTGAAGTATCTGTTTAAGAGTGTCTATCCGGTGAATCTGGCGGTGATTTATCCGGTTCCCCGGGAAGTTGTGTGGGGGCAGGTCGCAGGGGCCGTCCTGGTGTTGGCGGTAATTACGGGGCTGGTCTGGTGGGTGCGGGTGTCCCGACCATATTTGTTGACGGGCTGGTTGTGGTATTTGGGGATGCTGGTGCCGGTCATTGGTCTGGTGCAGGTGGGCGATGTGTCAATGGCCGATCGTTTCACGTACCTGCCGCTGATCGGGGTGTTCGTAATGATTATCTGGGGTGGGAAAGAACTTGGTGGTCGCCGACCGGCCGCGAAACTCATCCGCGGCGTGGTCATGGCGACGGCACTGGCCGCCTGCCTCGTAACGACCAGCCGGCAATTGCGTTATTGGCGGAACAGCGAAACCCTTTGCCGGCACGCGCTCGACGTCACTACCCGAAATGTTATTGCATATTACAGTCTGGGCATTGCTTTGGTTGATGAGGGAAAAAACGACGCGGCCCTCGTGCAATTGCACGAGGCATTGGCAATCGCACCGGGGTTCGCCGAGGGCCGCTGTGAGCTCGCCCGGGTCCTAGAACATCAGGGAAAAATCCAAGAGGCTATCAACCAATACCGTGTAGCGCTCCATTACAATCCCGATCAATTGGAAACCCTCAATAATCTCGCGTGGCTGCTGGCCACCTGTCCGGATCCCAAATTCCGCAATGGCGCCGAAGCCGTGCGGCTCGCCGAGCGTGCGTGTGCAGTAACGCATTACCAAAAGACGGCTTGCATCGGCACATTGGCGGCGGCTTACGCCGAGGCCGGACAATACGCCGATGCCATCAAAACGGCGGAAAGAGCCATTGCCTCGGCAACCGCCCTGGGTGAAAAGAATCTGCTCGACAAAAACCGCCAGTTGCTGGAACTCTATCGCGCCGGGCATCCGTATCACGAAACGACAGAATTATAACTGCAGTTGCAGCCTCCCCAGAACAGGCCATCGCCCGCCAACTTGTCATCTTTTCGCGACCGGGGTATTATCCGCGCTGTGAAGGAAAATGGGAATCGCTGGCTGCCGTTCGTGTTTTTGGCGCTCATTGCGTTGAGCCGCTGGCCGGGGTTGTTTCCACCGAGTTTCAGCGCGGTTTATGCGCTGATGTTTTGCGCGGGCGTGTATTTCACCGGCCGCATGGCTTGGTGGCTGCCGCTCGGGACGCTGGCGCTCACGGATATCGCCCTCAACGCATATTACCGGCTGCACGGCTGGGACGTTTGGGACTTTTCCGTCCTGAAATATCAGTTGGCCAACTACGTCGCCTATATTGCGCTCATCTGGCTGGGTCGCCGGTTTAAACCGCAATCATCGTTTTTACCGCTGCTCGGCGGCGGTGTGCTCGGCGCATTGCTGTTTTATCTCATCACGAACACGGCATCATGGCTGTTGAATCCGTTCAACAATCCTGAATACACGAAAAATTTCGCCGGATGGCTCATCGCGCTGATCAAAGGCACGAACGGCTGGCCGCAAACCTGGGAATTCCTTCGGAACACGCTTCTCAGCAGCGGGCTGTTCACCGCTTTGTTTGTCGGGGCGATGAAACTCACCGCCGCCGCTGAATCGCCTGTCGAAAAGGAGGCGGGCATCCGCGACGAAAAATCCGAAAACGAGGAAGCGTCGGAGGAGGCGAAGGCGTGACCCGCCTTCGCCGCGCTACGGCGCGGCAAGCGAGTCGAGACGATTGGCGGCGTGCTTTACTTGAAATCCCGGTTACGCCGGGAAACCCAAGCCTGGTTTGGAGCGCAGCGCGGCGATTTTACATTGCAGCGGGAAGGAAATCCGCGCGGAACACTTCAAACTGCAACCCGCTGTTTGAATTTTCTTTCGCTGGCGGCTTGCATTTGTTAAAAAACCTCGTGCATAAAATCTTCCGGACAATTCCTGGTTTGTGGTTTTGCGGGCTGCTCGTCGTCGCCCGCGCCGATTCGTTTCAATTGACCGACGGTTCATCGGTATCCGGCGACATCGTTACCTTCAACGACAACGGCCTGATGCTCCACATGGCGAATGACAGCTACACCAACTTTTTGTGGATAAATTTTTCGCGGGACGCGCTCGTGCAGTTGGAGAAAAACCCGAAACTCAAACCGCTCGTGGAGCCGTTCATTGAATCCCCGACTTCGCAACGACCGCCAAAACCGGAAATAACAATTCGAGAGGTGTCGCGTCTGGAGCTTCCACCAAAACAATCCATATCCCTCTCCTTTTTTTTCTCATCGGTCGGCTTTATCATCGTGCTGTTGATTTATGTGGCGAATCTGTATGCGGCTTACGAAATTGCCGCCATGCGCGCGCATCCGCTTGGACTGGTGATGAGTGTGGCGGTGGTGTTGCCGATTTTAGGGCCGATCATTTTTCTTTCCATGCCGAGGGGGGGGGAACCGCCGAACCTGCAATATTACATTCCGCAGTCAAGGCGGAAACTTTCGCCTTGCCCGGCGCGGCGGATGATGAACTTCACATTACCGAGTCGTCGTGGCAAAAGGAAGCGGCGGCTCAAGAGCCTCAAATTTTTCAACGGGGACAGTTTATGTTCAACCGCCGGTTTTTTGAGACCAAGTTTGCCAATTTCTTCGGCTCGTTTCGGCGTGAGGCCGAAAAGGATCTGGTGTTCATCGTCAAAACTGCGTACGCCCAGATTATCGTGCAACGCATCACGCGCATTACCGCCAACGAAATGCATCTCGAGGTTTTGGAGGGCACGTCGCGGCGGGAAATCATAATGCCGTTCGCCGACATTCAGGAAGTTCAGATCAGGCACAAGGGCGCGTGAAATTAACGCGAATCAAACGCCAGCCAAAGTCCCCGCCGACATTTTGCGCATTGCCGTCAAGTCGTCATCAATCCCTTCCCCGGAGGGGCGAACCCTGCGAGTCCCTAAATTTCGGCGCACTGATTTTATTCAGGGCCTCGTGGAACCCGGCCCTCCGAAATTTTTCCTTTCGCTCGCGCGCCATTTCCCTTTCGCTATCCGCATGACGGCGTTGCGAATCATCTTTATGGGCACGGCGGAATTGTCCTGCGCCGGCCTCGAGGCCCTGGCGCACGACGCAAAATTCCAAATCGCCGCCATCGTCACGCACCCGGACCATCCCAAAGGCCGTGGACTCAAGCCGCAACCGTCACCCGTCAAATCACTCGCGCTTAAACTCAAATTGCCCGTACTCCAACCGGAATGCGCCCGTGACGAAAAATTCATCGCCGAACTCCGCGCGCTGCGGCCGGATTTGATTATTGTCGTCGCTTACGGGCACATTTTGCCGCCGGCCATTTTGGATCTGCCACGGTTCGGCTGCCTGAACATTCACACCTCGCTCCTGCCGAAATATCGCGGTGCAGCGCCGATTCAATGGGCGATTGCCAACGGCGAGACCGAGACCGGCGTCACCATTATGAAAATGGACTCGGGATTGGACACTGGCGACATTCTTGCACAACGCCGCACGTCCATCCGTCCTGCAGACGATTCAGTCACACTCGACGACCGGCTTGCGCGTCTCGGCGCGGAACTGCTTGCGCAGACCATTCCCGATTACGTCGCCGGAAAAATCCAGCCGGTGCCGCAACCCGCCGAAGGCGCAAGCCACGCGCCCAAAATCAAAAAAGAAGACGGTCGCATTGATTGGAACCAGCCCGCGCGAACCATTTTGAACCGGCTGCGCGCGTTCACGCCATGGCCGGGCGCGTTCACGTTTTTGCCGAATCTGCCATTGGTGGGGCGAGCGTCCCCGCGAGCCGGGTCGTCCGGGTCTATGCGTTCGGATCGGCTCGCCGGTAGTCTCGCCCCACCTGATGAAATCGGTTCAACGCAACCGAAGCCGCAGTTGATCAAAATTTGGAAAGCTGAAGTCATTGAAGCGGCTTGCCGCGCTGACGCTCCGAAAGGGCGCAGGCCGGGGGAGATTTTGTCGGCTGACAAAACCGGTATTGTCGTCGGTTGCGGCGAACACGCGCTGCGGATTCTTGAATTGCAGCGCGAAAGCGGACGGCGGATGAGCGCAGCGGAATTTCTGGCCGGCAATCCATTGAAGTGCGGCGGAAAGTTTGAGTGACCTCTTGTTGACAAAGCCGGTTTTTTCGCGCCTATTTTGTGTGTGATTGAATCCCCTGCTTCTCAAAGCGACCCGCGCATTTACATGGCGGCGGAGCGCACGTTCCTTGCGTGGATTCGGACAGGCATCGCGCTCATGGGTTTCGGCTTTGTCGTGGCGCGCTTTGGTTTGTTTCTTCGCGAGCTGGCTGCGAGCAGCGAACCGACCCAACTGCATCACGCCGGTTTTTCGCTGCCAGTCGGCATTGTGCTCATCGCCATCGGCATCGTTGTCAATGTCGTTGCGGCCATTCGTCATCGTCGCTGCGTCCGGGCCATTGATCGGGGACAATTCCGGCCGACGTTCGGGTCAGGTTTCGCCCTGTCGCTTGCGGGATTGCTCGCGCTGATTGGACTGGCCGTGGCCGTTTATTTGGCGGTCTTGTAATTGTTAAAGTTTCCTTGCCGTGTCGTGCAAACCGGCGGCGTAAGCTTCAAAGACGCGGCGCATTTCGTCGCGGACACAACGGAAGCACGCCAGGATTTCCTCCCCGGTGCCGGTCGCTTTGGCAGGGTCAACGAACGGCCAATGATGACGGTTCACCTGGCCGGGGAAAATCGGGCACGCTTGATCCAAATTGTCACAAACGGTGATGACGGTTTGAACCGGCTGGCCGAGAAATTCCTTCAGGTGTTTCGAACGATGGCCGGAAATATCAATGCCTACCTCGGCCATGACTTTGATCGCGAGCGGATGAACGTAGCCGGTCGGCTCCGAGCCGGCGCTTTGAACATTCACAAGTTCACCTGCCGCCGCGCGCAAAAAACCTTCGGCCATGTGGCTGCGACAGGAATTGCCGGTGCAAAGAATGAGAACGACGGGTTTCATAGAATCGGAAAACACCGAACACTCAACATCGAACTTCCAACATCCAATTGAGTTTTGCCGTCAGATAATTGAGCGTTTGGTGTTTGATGTCTTGCCGAGGCGAAGCGCAGCGAAGACTGGTGGTTGTTGGATGTTTCTTCGGGATTGTTCGTTGTTTTCATGGGATTGTTTGATGGGTTGTAGGTCGCGCCTGACACCCGCCGCGCGACAAACCAAACGCCTCCCCCTCCCATCGGACGAGGGGAAGGCAGAAGTGCGCGTCAATCGGAAATCAATTTTGGCAATCGGTATAACGCCGTCACTTTTTGATTCCTACCACGAATAGCTCAATCCACCGGAGATGGCGTGGGAACTCATCCGCGTATTCAGGTGGGCGTCATAGTTCACAAACCCCTGTATCGCCTTGTTGAACGCCACAGTCAGGCCGGCGCCCAATACCCCGCTGTCAGCGCCCAGTTCCACACCGCGAACAATAAAGTTGCCGCTCCCGCCAATGAAGCTTGCATTCACATCGGCGGTCTTGTCCATGAATTCATGTTCCCAAGCCGCGCGCAACGCAGGAATGAATTGCACGCCATCGTTCTTGCCGAACTGCGCAGCCAGCCGCACGCCCAAGGCGGAGCGAACACTGTCCATCTCCACACTGTGCACGTTCAAACCATAATTATTGCCATCGGACGCTTGACCGGTTTCCTGGAAACTATTCTGCGACAAGTGCGTGTAGTTCAACCCCACTGTGGGTTCAATTGTTACCTGGTCGAACTTAAAGGCGTAACCGCCTTCGGTGGACAATGAAAATACATTGCCATTATAACTGCCATCGGCTTCCTGATGGATGGACCCCACGTTGATGAACCGCTTCGTGTCCGTCTGGAGGTAGCCGTAACTGAAGATGCCGTCCAGATGCCACGGGCCATTGACATAGCCGCCGTAGCCGGCGAACTGGATGGCATCCACGGTCCCGGATGCGCCAGGCCCGCCAACGCTCGCGTCGTCATGCGAGTAGCCCACCGCCAAACCCACCAGCATTTCAGGACACAGGCGATAGTCCAATCCGCCGCTCAAGCCACTGATGGTGAAGTTGCCGCCGGACGCGTTGCCATCCCCATCCAAATGCCCAAACGAGCCAAAACCCTGCAGCCAGATGTTTGGCTCAATTTGATACGCATTGATATTGTCCAAAGGCTGGTTCACCTCCGATTGCTGCTGCATGGGAGGCAGCGTCGAACCGGCGCTGGCCAGTTGGACGGGCTTTGCCAAACCATATCCACCACCGCTCCCACCACCGGTACTCATGCGTCCCGTGCGCAGTGCAATTGAATTGTTGAACGCATCCTGTTCCTGCACATCCAGCATCCCGAGGGTGCCATGAATCTCACCGCTCATGCTGTCCAGCGCTGCCCGCGCTGCGTCGGCAGTGGGCAGCCAGAAAAAGTTGCTGACCAGGTTGAACATGCCAGGTCCCGGCGAATTCACTATGCCGTCCAATGCGCCCGCGACGGAATGCTGGTTGTATGTGTTGGCCACGCTAACGAAGGCGTTCCGAGTCAGAGTCAGTGTAACCGTGTTCGTGTTGGGATAATGCAGCGACGAGGCGAACCCCAACCAGGACGGAAAGACGGAGGGTGTGATGCTGCTGCCGGCATTCGTCCCGAGGACTCCGCCCGTGGCCGTAAGATTCGTATAGACTGTTTGGACGGCGTAAATCCCAGAGGCGGCGGGCTGCACGACGACCGTGGCGTTGCTGATGATCGCCGTGCCCAGCAAACCGCTCACGTTAGTAATCACGTTAATTAAATCGGAATTCCCCGCTGCATTCACTTCCTCATTGTAGGTCGAATTGGTCATGTTCAGCGAGCCCACGATGGTCAACGTGCCGATGGAATTGCCCGGGCTGATGGTGCCATGGCTGTTCACTATGCCGGTGATGGTGCCCGCGCCGCCCAAAACCGCGCCGTTGGACACGGTCACCAACGGGCTGGTCAGACCGCCGTTGATCTGCAGCAAGCCGGTTTGTACGGTGGTGTTTGTAGAGAATGTGTTGGTGCCAGTCAGATTCCAGCCGTTCGTGATCGAATCCCCTTGCACGGTCAGGGTTTCAAAATTGCTAAAGCTGTTACCGTAGCTGCCATCCCCCTGGAGAAACGCCGCGTTAGTGCCGGTGGTGCCGCCTACAATGTTGCCTTGAACGACCGAGCCGGTCTGAAGCACCACTGTGTTACTGTAATTCCCCAGACTGATGGCTATGCCGTTGCTGCCGATGATCGTGCCGGCATTGGTCACGAAAGCCACGCCGTTGGTAATCTCCACGCCATACTGACCTCCCGCAATGATTCCGCCAATCAGATTGTTCACGCTGCCATTAGTACCCATAGTACTCATGTAAACACCGTCGTTGTTCGTGCCTATGATCCAGCCGGCATTGACCACGGAACCGGTGCCACCACCGATGTTCACGCCATTAGCGCCTCCCGTAATGATTCCGTTAGTCAGGTTGTTCACGCTGCCACCGTCATACAAGTGAACGCCATTCCCCTTGCCGTTGAGCGTGGCGGCATTGTTTGTCAGATACCAGGAATGGGTGATGCCAGAGACGGCGTTGTTCCCACTGGTGCTGTTGTTTATGATAACGCCCGGCATCACGGTCACGAAATTGGTGGTCGGGCCGAAGCCGGAATACAAATTGGTGCCAGTGGTGATGGGATTATTGGTAATCACGCCCACGCCCTGGCTAAATCCTTGCAGAGGGTGGGCCGCCAGCAACGTCAACAATAACAAGCCCACCGCGCTTGGATGCCGCAAGTTCCGTCCGTCACGCCGTTCCATCGTTGCATTCGCTTTCATATCCAAGTTTTCTTTTACTTTGGGTCGAACTGCCGTCGTTTCCAAGTTCACATAATTTGTCGCACAATACTTCCTGGCGCCAGAATTAATCTTTAGCGGGCGGTGTCAAGTCGCATTTGGCAAAATTAGGCATCAATGCGCATGCCGGTTCTTATGTGGATTGTTCATGGAACATTTGGGTTGTTTCATGGACATTCAGGTTTACGCGGTTCCTCCCCACCTGAACACCCGTTGGAGAAAATGTTCACGCTTGGCAGCGCGACAAACCAAACGCCTTCCCCCCATCGGATGGGAGGAAGGCAGAAGTGCGCGTCAATCGGAAATCAATTTGGGCAATCGGTATAACGCCGTCGCTTTTTGATTCCTAAAACAAATAGCTCAATCCACCGGAGATGGCATGGGAACTCATCCGCGTATTCAGGTGGGCGTCATAGTTCACAAACCCCTGTATCGCCTTGTTGAACGCCACAGTCAGGCCGACGCCCAATACCCCGCTGTCAGCCCCCAACTCCACACCGCGAACAACAAAGTCGCCGCTCCCGCCAATGAAGCTTGCATTCACATCGGCGGTCTTGTCCATGAATTCATGTTCCCAACTCGCGCGCAACGCAGGAATGAATTGCACGCCATCCTTCTCGCCGAACTGCGCGGCCAGCCGCACGCCCAAAGCGGTGCGAACACTGTCCATCTCCACACTGTGCACATTCAAGCCATTTGGCCCGGCGCCTGTTTCCTGGAAACTATCCTGCGACAAGTGCGTGTAGTTCAACCCCACTGTGGGTTCAATCGTCACCGGACCAGCCTCGAAAGCGTAACCGCCTTCGGTGGACAATGAAAATACATTGCCATTATAACTGCCATCGGCTTCCTGATGGATGGACCCCACGTTGATGAACCGCTTCGTGTCCGTCTGGAGGTAGCCGTAACTGAAGATGCCGTCCAGATGCCACGGGCCATTGACATAGCCGCCGTAGCCGGCGAACTGGATGGCATCCACGCTCCCGGATGCGCCAGGCCCGCCAACGCTCGCGTCGTCATGCGAGTAGCCCACCGCCAAACCCACCAGCATTTCAGGACACAGGCGATAGTCCAATCCGCCGCTCAAGCCACTGATGGTGAAGTTGCCGCCGGACGCGTTGCCATCCCCATCCAAATGCCCGAACGTGCCGAAACCCTGAAGCCAGGCGTTGTCCAAAAGCTGGTCTGCCCCCGATTGCTGCTGCATGGGAGGCAGCGTCGAACCGGCGCTGGCCAGTTGCACGGGCTTCGCCGAACCATATCCACCGCTCTCACCACCGGCACTCATGCGTCCCGTGCGCAGTGCAACTGAATTATTGAACGCATCCTGTTGCTGCACGTCGAGCATTCCGAGACTGCCATGAATCTCACCGCTCATGCTGTCCAGTGCTGCCCGCGCTTCGGCAGCCGTGGAAAGGTAGGAAAAGTTGCCGACCAGGTTGGACATGGCTCCCGGCGAGCCCACTATGCCGTCCAATGCGCCCGCGACAGAATGCTGGTTATACGTGTTGGCCACGGTAACGAAGGCATTCCGATTCAGAATCGTCATAACCATGTCCGCGTTGGAATAATCCAGCGACGCGGCGAACCCCAACCAGGACGGGAAGGTACCCCATGTGGGCGTGATGCTGACGCCGGCATTCGTCCCGAGGACTCCGCCTGTGGCCGTAAGATTCGTATAGACTGTTCGGACACCGTAAATTTCACGGGCGGGCAGCACGACAACCGAGGCGTTGCTGATGATTGCCGTGCCTGGTGAACCGCTCACGTTAATTAAATCGGAATGCCCCGCCGCATCCACTTGCTCATTATAGATCGAATTGGTCATGTTCAGCCCGCCCACGAAGTACAACGTGCCGATGGAATTGCCCGGTGCGATGACGCCATGGCTGTTCACTATGCTAAAAACGGTGCCCGTGCCGCCCAAGCTCGCGCCGTTGGACACGGTCACCAACGGGCTGGTCAGGCTGCCGTTGATCTGCAGCAAACCGCTTTCCACAGTGGTGTTTGTAGAGAATATGTTGTTGCCAGTCAGATTCCAGCCGTTCGTGGGAGAATCCCCTTGCACGGTCAGGGTTTCAAAGTGGAGGAAGTTGTTACTGTAGCTGCCATGCCCCTGGAGAAACGCCGCGTCGGTGCTGGTGCCGCCTACAATGTTGCCTTGAACGAGCGAGCCGGTCTGAAGCACCACCGTGTTACTGTAATTCCCCAGACTGATGGCTATGCCGTTGCTGCCGACGATCGTGCCGGCATTGGTCACGGAAGCCACGTCGCCGGTGATATACACGCCAGATACATGTCCGTAAATTGTCCCGCCCGCTTGATTGTTCACACTGCCGCCATTACCCATGTAAACACCGTCGCCGGTTTGACCAATAATCGAGCCGGCATTGATTACGGAACCTGTGTCGCCGAAGATGCCCACGCCATCGATGCCTCCCATAATGATTCCGTTGGTCGTCTGGTTGTTCACGCTCCCGCCGCCACCCAAGTAAACACCCTCGACGGTTTGACCAATAATCGAGCCGGCATTGGTTATTAAACCTGTGCCGCCGACGATGGCCACGCCACTTCCACCTCCATGAATGATTCCGGTCAACTGGTTGTTCACACTGCCGCCAGCATCCATGAAAACACCGTGGTTGGTTGTGCCTATGATCGAACCGGCATTGACCACGGAACCTGTGCTGCCGTAGATCTCCACGCCATATTGACCTCCGTAAATTATCCCGTTGGTCGTCAGGTTGTTCACGCTGCCATTAGTACCCATGTAAACGCCGTCGTGGATGCCACCCGAAATTAAGCCGGCATTGGTCACATAGCCTGCGCCGCCGGAAATCTCCACGCCATATTGACCTCCCGTAATGTGTCCGCCAGTCAGGTTGTCCACGCTGCCGCCCTGGCCCAAATGAACACCGTGGTCGCTACCTATGATTGAGCTGGCATTGACAACGGAACCTGTGCCGCCGAAGATCTCCACACCACTACCTCCCGAAATACTTCCACTCGACTGGTTATCCACGCTGCCGCCACCACCCATGTAAACACCGTCGAAGCTGCTGCCCGTGATTGAGCCGGCATTGATAACAGTTCCTGCACCGCCGATGATAAACACGCAATCGCCATCGGTGCCCCCCAAAATACTCCCGCCCGACAGGTTGTTCACGCTACCGCCAGCACCCATGTAAACGGCACTGTCGTCTTGACTAATAATCGAACCGGCATTGACCACGGAACCTGTACTGTTGATGATATGCACACCATCATAGCCTCCCGTGATGATTCCACCCGACAGGTTGCTCACGCTACCGCCGTTACCCAAGTAAACACCGTCGTTGGTTTTGCCAGTGATTGAGCCGGCATTGGTCACAAAGCCTGCTGTGCTGCCGCCGAAATATACGCCATATTGACCTCCCGTAATGATCCCGTTAGTCGTCAGGTTGTTCACGCTGCCGCCGGCATTCATGAAAACGCCGGTGTAGTTCGTGCCTGTGATCGAGCCGGTATTGATGACAGTCCCTGCGCCTTGGGTGATATACACGCCATATTGTCCCGTAATGATTCTGTTAGTCAGGTTGTTCACACTGCCGCCGGCATTCATGACAACGCCGTCGCCGTTCGTGCCTATGATTGAGCCGGCATTGACTACGGAACCTGTCTTGGCGATATACACACCATTAGCACCTCCTGTAATGATCCCGTTAGTCAGATTGTTTACGCTGCCATTAGTACCCATGTAAACACCATCGTTGTTCGTGCCTCTGATTGAGCCGGCATTGACCACGGAGACCACGGAGTTGGTGCCGCCGGTGATATACACGCCATATTGACCTCCCGTAATGGTTCCGTTAGTCAGGTTGTTCACGCTGCCGCCGGCATCCATGTAAACGCCATTCGTATTGCCGTTGAGCGTGGCGGCGTTAGTCAGATTCCAAAAATAGGTGTTGCCAAAGACGGCGTTGCTTCCGCTGATGCTGTTGTCTATGGTAACGCCATTCGTCACGGTCACGAAATTGGTGGTCGGGCCGAAAAGGTTGGTCAGAACGACGCCAGTGGTGGAACCCGTGTTAATCACGCCCTGCTGCTGGCTGAATCCTTGCAGAGGGTTGGCCGCCAGCAACGTCAACAACAACAAGCCCACCGCGCTTGGATGTCGCAAGTTCCGTCCGTCACGCCCTTCCATTGTTGCATTCGTTTTCATATCCGAGGTTCCTTTTCTTGTTTTCGGTTGAACTGCCATAGTTTTTAAAACTTCACATGACTGCTGAAATGACAGGCAACCTGTCTGCTGCTGTCGCTAGCCACCGCACGCAGCGAGAATTGAGATCTGATTGCCGAATAATTTGTCGCACAATACTTCCTGGCGCCAGAATTAATCTTTAGCGGGCGGTGTCAAGTCGCATTTGGCAAAATTAGGCATTAATGCGCATGCCGGTTCTTATGTGGTCGGGCGCCTCGTGAATGGCAGCATGCCCCAGCCCCCGCAACGCTTCACCCCGCCGGGTCAAAGAGATGATGTCTGAACCAATCCGCGCTGATACCAGCCGCGTGATTGGTTGCAGACATGGCAGACGGACAGCATCACCGGCACTTCCACGAGCACGCCAACGACGGTGGCCAGCGCTGCGCCGGAGCCGGGTCCGAACAACGTGATGGCCACGGCCACCGCCAGCTCGAAGAAATTGCTCGCGCCGATGAGCGCGCCGGGTGACGCGACATTGTGCGGCACGCGCAACCGCCGCATCAGCAGGTAAGCCAATGTGGAATTGAAATAGACCTGAATGACAATCGGCACGGCCAGCAGCAGCACAGCCAGCCAGCGCGTCGTGAGGTTCTCCGCTTGAAAGGCGAAGATGAGCACTAATGTCAGCAGCAGCGCAAAAATCGTTACTGGATGAAATTTCGGCAGGAACTTTTGTTCGAACCATTCTTTGCCGTGCGATTTGAGCAGCGCCGTGCGCGTCAGCCAGCCCGCCGCCAGCGGAATCACGATGAACACCACGACGGACGTGATGAGCACCTTCGACGGCACGACCACGTTGGCCACGCCGCACAGGAACATTACGATGGGCGCGAAGGCAACGAGCATGATGAGATCGTTCACCGCCACCTGCACCAGCGTGTAGGCCGGGTCGCCATCGGTGAGGTAACTCCACACGAAGACCATCGCGGTGCAGGGCGCGGCGGCAAGGATGATGAGTCCCGCTGTATAATTCTTCGCCGTCTCCGGTTCAATCCACGCACTAAAAAGATGTTGCATGAACAGCCATGCCAGTAACGCCATGCTGAACGGCTTGACAAGCCAGTTGACGAACAGCGTCACCGCGAGGCCTTTCGGTTTGCGCGCGATGCCGCCGAGCGCGGTAAAATCCACCTTGAGCATCATCGGATAAATCATCAACCAGATGAGCACGGCAATGGCGACGTTGACGTGTGACTCATGGCCAAATTCCAGTTTGCTCAAGGAAGCGGTGAAACCGGGCGCGAGTTTGCCAAGCGCAACACCGGCAACCATGCAGAGGAAAACCCAGAGTGTCAGGTAACGCTCAAAAAACGCGAGGCGTTTGGGAATCGTAGTTGATTGAATCTCTCCAGTGCTCATAACTTTTCAGTTTTCCAACTTGTCGTCATTTCAGCTTTGTGGTTTTGAAAAAGCTGACGCAATTTCTCCGGCCCGACTGGTTCATCGGCGACCCAGGGCACGATGGCGGCTCGCTTGGAGAATTTGCCGCTGACTTCCCGGATATAGGGCAGCTCGTCAGCGCCGCGCGCTACGAGCAATGGGTCGCGTGAGCCGCTTTGGGCGAAGCTTTGATTGATGACCCACGCGAATGGCTCGATCTGGGCACGGCGCAAGTCGTCTTGCAACGCGGCAGCTTCGTGGACGGGTGTGGCTTCGGGTAGCGTGACAACGAGAACGCGCGTAAATTCCGGGTCGCGCAAGCGCGGTAGGAGTTTCTGCACTTCTTCGGGCAAGTCGCTGGCGTTGCGCGCGATTTCGCGGTGATACGCCTCGGTCGCATCCAGCAGCAACAGCATGTGCCCAGTGGGCGCGGTGTCGAGAACGACGAAGGCGTTTTGACCCTGCGCTACGGTGCGAGCGAATGCGCGGAACACCGCAATTTCCTCGGTGCAGGGCGAACGTAGGTCTTCTTCCAGCAACGCCCTTCCGTTGACGTCGAGGCCCTTGCCCGCCGTGGCCATGACCTGCTCAACGTAAGCGCGTGTCTCGGCTTGTGGGTCAATCCGGCTGACCTGCAAACCTTTAATGTGCCCTGCCGCCGCCGCTACATGGGCAGCGGGATCGGTAGTGCTAAGATGCACTTTGAAACCGCGTCTCGCCAATTCGGTCGCAATGGCGGCGGCGATGGTCGTTTTCCCCACGCCGCCTTTGCCCATCGTCATAATGACGCCCCGACCAGCTTGGGCAAAGTCATCTATAAACTTGGCCAGCGATTCCAGCGGGGGGAGAGACGGTGCTGGGGCGATTTTGGCAGATGCCAAAAGCAGTCTGTTACCGTCCTGCACCAGCGCCCGCAGCGCCGGGAGGCCAATCAGATTGTGCGAGCGCAGCGGCACTTCGGTGACGGGCAAGCGTGCGAGGAAGGTTGCGCTCGCCGTTAACGCTTTCGACCCCCGACTTTCCAGGGCCAGGGCAATCGGGTCGGAGGCGGTAGTCCTGAAAAGCCCGTTTAGGATAAGCCGTTGGTTGCACACACCAATAGCGGCGAGTTCACCACTGGTGCGCTCGGCTTCGGCGAGCGCGGCCTTCTGCGCGCGGCTCACCAGCACAAGAGTCGTTCGCTGGCCATCCGCTAGGGCCGCGACCGCATTTTCGTAAATCACTCTTTGCTTCTCCAAGCCCGCCAGCGGTCCCAGACAGGAATTGCCGGTGGTGTTCGTGTCCAGAAAGCCAGTCCAAGCCGTTGGTAACGTCATAAGCCGCAGCGTGTGGCCGGTAGGCGCGGTGTCGAAGATGACGTGATCGAATTCGGCAGTGGCTTCGGGCTGGCCGAGCAACCTGGAAAACTCATCGAACGCGGCAATCTCCATCGTGCAAGCGCCGGAGAGCTGTTCCTCCATGCCTCTCACAATGGCTTCCGGCAGTTTGCCGCGATACGGCCCCACGAGCTTCTCACGGTAGGCGCGGGCGGCGGCTTCGGGGTCAATGTTCAACGCCAAAAGATTCGGCACGCCGGGAATTTGCGTGGGTATCGAGGCCAACTGCTGGCCCAGAACCTCATCGAGATTGGACGCGGGGTCGGTGCTGACCAGTAACACCCTGCTGCCCCGGTCGGCCAGGGCGATGGCGGAAGCACAGGCCAGAGATGTTTTTCCGACGCCGCCCTTGCCGGTAAAAAAGAGAAAGCGGGAAGGAGCATCCAGAAAGGCGCTGAAGGAACCAGCGGGCTTGTGGAGCGTTTCGGCGTTCGTGGTTTCAGCAGCTATAAAGTTTTTTATCATTGCGGAACCGAGGTGGCTGCGCGATCAAGGCCGACGAGGGCTGCCAGTTCCTCCCGGCTGGGATAGCTGTTGTGGCTGACGATCTCTCCGTTGAGTAGAATGAGGGGGAGACAATTCAACCCCCCATCGTTTATTGCTTTCACGACGATGGCATTGCTGGCAAACGCGTCATATTGATGGGTTGGATTGTATCGCTCCACCTGGATGCCTTGGGAATGAAGCCATTCCAGAGCCGCACTAAACTGAACGAGTTTCTTGTCCACGTTCGGCCCGCACACGCCGGAGGAACAGCACATGGGCGGATCGAATACTTCCAGCTTTACTATCTTGTCTTCTTTGCCTGTCATTACAGCTTTCTTTTTAGAACGTTGCCAACAAATAAAACCCCGCGCAGACAAGCAGAACGCCAGCCACAACTCGAATCATTACCTCCGCCTTCTGCACTTTGATTGACGCCTTTCCAAATGACACGCCGAATAGGATGGCACCGAGCGGCAGGCTGAAACCCACGCCAAAAGCCGCCATAAGGATCATGCCCCAGAGGATATGTCCCATCAATACACTCGCGCCGATGACAATGAAGATTCCGGGATTACACGGCAGAGATGCTGCCGCCACGCCACCCCCCAACAGTAACCCCACAACCACCGTGCCTAAAATTCCCTGCCCGGTGGATTGCGTTTTTGTCTTCCGAATAAGTTGAGGCAGTTTCAACGGCAACAATTTGAGTGCGGCCAATCCCAAGACGACAGCAATGACGCCCGTAAAGAGCTTCCAGTATCTCCCCAACAATGCCTGCGCGGTCTGCCCAACGAACCCAGCGACAAACCCCAGAACAAGTAGTGCCAAGGTAGTGCCAATCATAAACGCGATCGCGGACGCAAAGGCCGTTCGCCGGTTGGTGTCTTCACGAGTGCCAGAGTAGGCCACCAACATTCCCATCGCGGGTAACGTGCAGCAAGCGCTGGCTACCGCGCTTAGCAGCCCCAACAGAAAAGCCAGTGGCAAGGCCACCGATCCCATGCTGGCCGATTGGAGTGTTTCTGTAACCCACTGCATCATGTGGAATGCCTCTTGTTTACGTTACTTGGGGCAGCATCCAGCTCCAGCCGAAGGACTACAGCCACCGGCACTTGAAGCCGCAACGAATCCCTGCACCAGTTTAGTTTCAGTGATGTCGCCGGAAATTACGCTCTTCCCTCGTCCTTTGACCATCGCCAGCACGCCCGGCACGGACATCTGCGCCGCAATCTGGTTGTAATCGCGCGAACCCGCCTTCAGGGCGAAGAGGCCGCACTTTAGGCCTTTGGACTCAATCGTGCGCGCGGCACTTTGCATCGGCGTTAAAGGGGGATTGGCGGAAATTCCTTCCTTCCCAGGCAGGAAGACGAAGACGGCATCCAGCTTGGCAGCCACTGTGTTCAATTCAGCAATCGCCCCGATGCTCGTTACCACACTCGATTCTACCGCTGGGGCAGCCGTGCCAGAGTTAGTAGATGGCGTTTGTGACGCAGCGGGTGACGCAAACGCTGGTGCTGATGTCTGAAATGATGCTCCGTTGCTCTTGATCATGGCTCGCACCACCATCACGCCGGCGACGGCCAGCACGATTGCGCCGATCACCCAACGTGTTTTGCCCGACTTCCCGGTGGCGTTGCAACCGCATCCGGGGCCGCAGGTCGCGGACTGCTGTTTCAGTAATTCCATATTGTCGGTCGGTTTCCCGTCCTCATTCTGTGGGTTCATGGTTTGTTGTTCCTTGTGTTTTTTAGCTTTAGTGGTTCACCGCCGACACTGCCGTCGGCAAATTTCGGCCAAATCTGTTTTCAAAATCTTTTTCAGCCGCTTCGCGTCGGCTTCAACCTCGCCGGTCTTGGTGAGCGATTTATGCGCCCAATTCAGTGCTTCCCATACAACCGTCGGCGCAGACTTGTCCGGCAGCCGGTAATAGACCCACCGCTCGGTCTTGCGCGACTGAATCAGCCCGGCGTGATGGAGCACGGAGAGATGCTTGGAAACGGTGGACGGCGCCAGGCCAAACAGTTCGGTGATCTGGCAAACGCACAATTCCCTTCGTCGGAGCACTATGAGAATCCGCACCCGGCTGGGGTCGGACAGCGCCTTGGTGATGGCCATGAACTCGCGCATAATTTGTTATTTCGTCAAATGACGAAACAACTATTACACGAACAAGAGCGGTGTGCAAGAGAAATTTCCGGGGCAAAGTATTACGCGCCCGGCGCAGGTGCGCCCTGCCCCTTCACCCCGGTATGCCGGATGTCCTGCGCTTCGCAGAGATAGACGACCTCCTCGGCCACGTTTTTGGCGTGGTCGGCGATGCGTTCGAGACTGCGTGATGCGATAATCAGGTTCAGGCAGCGCGGGATGCTGTCGCGATTCTCCATCATGTACAGGGTCAACTCGCCATTGATTTTTTTGTTGAGGGCGTCCACCTCCTTGTCGCGCGGGATGAGGGCGCGGGCAGCGGCAGAATCATGGTTCATAAAAGTGTCGAGCGCGGCCTTGAGCATACCCAGGGCGAGGGCGGCCATTTGGGGAAGTTCAAGGTTGAGCTTCAATGGCGGTTCTCTGGAGAGGTCGCGGGCGCGCTTGGCGATTTTGGTGGCCTCATCGCCGACGCGTTCGAGGTTTTGGGAGATTTTCATGGCCACGGTGACGAGACGCAGATCGCTGGCCAGCGGCGCTTTTGCCAGAAGATGAATGGCCAGTTCGTCCACCTCGATTTCGAAGCGGTCAAGCACGGCGTCTTCGTCCTTCACCCGGACGGCAAGGTCGTGGTTGCGCGTGACGAGCGCTTCTACGGCGCGGTTGACAGCGGTTTCCGCGTGACTCGCCATCAGCAGCAGCTTTTGCTTCAGAACGTCCAATTCCGTGTCGAAATGATGTTCCATGGTGTGATAATAGTTCAACCGAACCGGCCTGTTACATAATCTTCAGTTTGTTTCTTTGCAGGACTGGTGAAAATTTTTGTCGTCGTGTCGAATTCGATCAACTCGCCCAGATAAAGGAACGCCGTGAAATCCGACATGCGCGCGGCTTGTTGCATATTGTGTGTCACAATGACAACCGTGTAATCCTTTTTCAATTCCAGAATCAAATCTTCAATCTTCGACGTGGCGAGCGGGTCGAGCGCGGACGCCGGTTCGTCCATCAGCAGCACTTCCGGTTGCACGGCGAGAGCGCGCGCGATGCAGAGCCGCTGTTGCTGTCCGCCGGACAGACTGATGGCCGGCGCGTGAAGGCGGTCTTTTACTTCATCCCACAACGCGGCCATGCGCAGCGATTGTTCCGTGCGTTCAGCAAGCATTTTGCGGCTGCCAATCCCGTTCAAACGCAAACCGACCGTCACGTTTTCAGTGATGGACATGGTCGGAAACGGATTCGATTTTTGGAAAACCATTCCAACACGACGGCGCACAATCACCGGCTCGACGTTGCGCGAGTAAATATCGTCGCCGAACAAACGAATCTCGCCTTCAATGCGCGCCCCGGGATTCAACTCATGCATCCGGTTCAACGCGCGCAGAAAGGTGGACTTGCCGCAGCCACTCGGCCCGATGATGGCCGTGACGGCCCTGGCGGCGATGTCGAGCGAAACGTTCTTCAGCGCGTGATTTCCGCCGAAAAACACCGAGAGATTGCGGACGGTCAAGGCCACGGTATCTGCGGGTCTTTGTGTCGTCGGCAGGGTGACAGCGGGTTGTTTGATGGTGACGTCCATGATGGAAAATCAGGCGTTGCGATGGAACCGGTCGCGCGTGAGCAGGCGCACACTGATGTTGATGATCAGCACGAACGCAACCAAAACGAGTGCTCCTGCCCAAGCCAGCCGATGCCAGTCATCATAGGGTGAAATGGCGTAGGCGAAAATTTGCAACGGCATCGCGGAGATGGGATCGGTCAGTTTGTGCGTCCAAAAGTGGTTGCCAAAGGCGGTGAACAGCAGCGGCGCGGTTTCGCCCGCCACGCGCGCCAGTGCGAGCAGGACGCCGGTGATGATGCCCTTGAGCGCGGTGCGCACAACGATTTGGACAATGGCGCGCCATTTGGCGATGCCCAGCGCCAGCGCGGCCTCGCGGTAACCATCGGGCACGAGTTGTAAAACCTCCTCCGTCGTCCGCATGACCAGCGGAACCATCATCATGCCGAGTACAATGCCGCCAGCCAGCGTTGAAAATCCTTTCATCGGCACGACGACGAGTGCGTAGACGACCATGCCCCAGGTAATGGAAGGCACACCATTGAGAACGTCTGCGGTAAAGCGAATCCACCTGTTGAAGCGTGACGAACCGTATTCGGAAAGGAACACGCCTCCGAGCACACCGATTGGCACGCCGAACGCTGCGGCCTGCACCAGCAAAACGAATGTGCCGACGATGGCGTTGGCCATGCCGCCGCCGGATTCGCCCACGGGTTTTGGTAATTGGGTGAAGAAAGCCAGGTTGATTGAGCTGAAACCTTCCTTGACCAAATGATAAAGAACCAGGAACAACGGAACGACGACCAGAATCGCACACACAAACGCAATCGCCTGCATCAGAGCGTTCTTGAAATCACGCCAGCGATGGTTTGGGGCGGTCATTTTATAAAAAGCAGAATGAAAAATGAAGAATGCAGAAACATTTCAGCGCGCTTTGCGTGATTATTTTTTGTTTCTTCATTCTGCCTTCTGCCTTCTTCATTTGTTTTAGTGTTGCGGTTTCACGCCCGGTCCGGCGAATGTTTTCAACAATAATTGCGCCAGCGCGTTGACCACCACGGTCACGCCGAGGAGGACAAGGCCGACTTCAAAAAGCGCGCTCAAATACATGTCAGTCGTGGCTTCGGTGAATTCATTGGCAATGACGCTGGCCAGTGTGTAGCCGGGCGCAAAAAGTGATTTGGCAATTTCGGGCCTGTTGCCGATGACCATGGTCACGGCCATCGTTTCACCGAGTGCGCGGCCCAGGCCGAGAATCACCGCGCCGAACAAACCTTTTTTTGCATAGCTTAACACGGCGATGCGCGTGACTTCCCAGTGTGTCGCGCCAAGCGCATAAGCGGCCTCCCGTTGCAAGCCCGGCACGGAACGCAGAATTTCGCGGGAGATCGACGTGATGATGGGGATTACCATAATGGCGACGATGATGCCGCCGGCCAGCATGCCGATGCCATAGATCGGCCCTTGGAACAAGGGCAGGAAGCCGAACAATTTTTGCAGCCACGGATCCAAATGAGCGCCCAACCACGGCACCATCACAAAAATGCCCCACAGACCGAGAATGACGCTTGGAACGGCGGCCAGCAATTCGATGAACAGGATCAACGGCTGGCGCAGCCACAGGGGCGCGAGTTCAGTGAGATAAACCGCAGTGGCAATGCTGATGGGCACGGCGATGACAAGGGCGATGGCCGATGACACGAGCGTGCCAAAAATAAACGGCAGGGCGCCGAAAACCTCATTGACCGGGTCCCAATTGCTGGACACCAAAAAGTGCCAGCCGAATTTCTGCAGCGAGAGTTTCGAGCCATTGGCGAGCTCAAAACCGATGAGCGCAATGAGAACAAAAATGGAAAGCGCCATCAACAACGTCAGCCAGCGAAAGGCGCAGTCGCCAAAGTGGGAGCCGCCGTGCGTTCGCACGGCCATTGGCTGATTTGACGCAGGTTCGTTCACTTTCTATTTCCCCATCTTTCCCATCCCAAAGGTAGGGACGGCCCGCCGGGCCGTCCGCGGACGCCTTCGGCGAGGCGTCCCTACCAATCTATCCAGAAATCAAAAGGACGAAGAGCGGGAGGAACTGCGCTCTTCGTCCGGCTCACGCCGATAAAATTACCGGGCGGCGGAGCAAAGTCAGTATTTTATTGTTTTGATCCGCTCCAGCACGCGCTGTTGGACGGCGTCCGGCAATGGCGCATAATCGAGCGTTGTTGCCAGTGTTTCGCCCTTGGTCGCAGCCCAATTCAAAAATTCGACCAATTTTTTGCCCTTGTCGGCATTCTTTTGCTGTTCATAAACCAGGAGCCAGGTCGTGCCGGCAATCGGATAAGCCTTTTCGCCCGGCGGATTCACCATCGAAAAACGGAAGTCGTCGGGAATTTTCGCCGTGGCGAGCGCCTCGGTGACCGATTCAATCGAAGGCGTGATGAAATTGCCCGCCGCGTTTTTTACATCCGCGTAAGGCATTTTGTTTTGTTTGGCGTAGATTAGTTCAACGTAGCCAACTGCTCCCGACAACTGTCTGACCTGTCCGGCGACGCCTTCATTGCCCTTGCCACCGAGACCGGTCGGCCATTTCACAGAGGTGCCTTTGCCTACCGAATCCGCCCAAACCGGGCTGATGTTGCTCAAATAGTCGGTGAAAATATAGCTCGTGCCACTGCCGTCGGAACGATGAACAACAATCATCGGCAGGTCAGGTAGATCCACACCCGGATTGAGCGCGGTGATTTTTGGATCGTTCCATTTGGTAATATTACCGAGAAAAATGTTTACGATCGTGTCACCGTCCAATTTGAGCTTCGGATTGCCAGGCAGGTTGTAAGTGATCACATCCGCGCCGGCAACAGTGGGAATGTGCAGGATTTTACCCGGCGCCTTGGCGAGATTTTCATCGCTCATCGGGCCGTCGGATGCGCCAAAGTCCACGGTCTGGGCGATGATTTGCTTTTGACCGCCGCCGGAACCGATGGATTGATAGTTGAAGCGGACCGACGGATCCACCTGTGTGTAGGCGTCGAACCACTTCGAGTAGATTGGATACGGGAATGTCGCGCCCGCGCCGTTGATGAGCAATTGCGCATTTGCGCCGGTTTGCGCGGCGAGCAAACAGCCGCCGCCGAGGAGAGAGAGAATGATTTTTTTCATATTTAAAAAGAGTTTAATCAGTTTCGGGTTGTTTGTTCACGTTACGTTCCAGTTAAAACTTCCACATGAGGTCCGCCATCACGTGAAGACCGTCGGTCTTCGCCACTGGAAAAGGATTCTTGATCAAGGTATTTGCATAGCATGTGAATGAGAAGGTCAGTGAATCAAAAATCGAATAGTTTAATTTGACCATATGACCTTTGATATTTGTGCCGCCCGCCAGTCCCGCAGCCGTGTTGGAAGTCGGGAAGGCCGCCGCATTATCATCATCCACAACTTGATCCCACCAAGCGTCCGCTTCCAGATATTGATACCGATAGGAAATGTCCCAAGTCCCTTTTTTGCCAGACTTGCCAAGCGTGAAACCACCCCACCAGCCCACATTGTTGCTGGGCGCTCCGGGGTTGTTCATGTATTCACCGGCGAGTTTGATGGGGAATGCGCCGTTGTAGAGCGGAAAGCTGTCCAGTGTGTAAGTGACGCTGCCACTGGCAACAACGGGATTATAGTTGTACACAAAAGAGGTGCCGGAGAGGGTATTGCCCAGGTTTGTGTCGTAAGGCGCGGCGGTGAAACTTTCCTTGTTAACAATGTCGTAAGCCGAAACGCCGAGTGTTGTGCCAATCTTTGATGTCCACTTTGAATCCCAAAGCACTTGACCGCCATACATGAACGGATCGCGGGCTGAAGTTTTGATTTCGTCTATTACAAAGGCCGCGGCATTGAGTCGGAGCGATTGGTTGTCGTTGAATTTGTAAGTTGCCTGCAAGGCGCCGCCTTCGGGCGTGTAATCGGGGTCGAACACCATGTATGAGGCGTCGAATGGCTGGACCATTTTGCCAATGGTCAGCGCCAGCTTCCAATCGTCATTGTGAATAGGCGTCCACTTGCCATAAGCGGTGTCTATATAAAGCAGCTTCTTGCTCCCATTTCCCGCCATGGTTTGGTTGTTGGAAAGCGGGCTGCTGGGACTGCCTTGACTACTGTCGCCCGACGCCAACCGGAACCCGACTTCAAGGTCGTCTTTCATGTTCACTTGCAAACCCACGCGCAGGCGATAGCGCAACCGTTCACGGTCCACTATGGCGGCATTGTGCGAGTTCATATCATCGAACCGCCCGCGGAAATCGCCGCTCAATTTATAACTCGTTATCCAGTCCGGCATCGGGAACTTGGAATTGAACGCCTTGTCCATGTCGGTTTTGAAGTCCTGCTGGTTTTCAGTCTTCAACGCCTTCGCCTCGTCCACTGTGAGGACGCCTTTTTGCTCCAGCTTGTTGAGCAACGCATCCACGGACGATTGCGCGTGAGTGTTCGGGGTTAGAGCCATTAACGCTGCTGCGCCGGCAAACAGCGCGGCCTTGGAAGAATTCAGTTTTTTGGTTTTTTTCATAATCCTTGTTTGCATTACGATAGAAAATTGGAACAACACTGTTACAAACAAGAGGCAGGATTGTTACATTTCGGTGACAAACCAAGCGGCTTGCCACACCACTAAATCCTTGCAGACCGGAAGCGAATTACATCGAGCGGAAAGCAGTCAGACCAAGTACCACAACAAAAATAGCGAATGCCAGTCGTATGGCGCTGCCGACGCGCACGCGCATTTGCGTTGCCGTCGCCCAATTCAGCAAATCCCGCAGCCGCCACGGCGTGATGGTGAACCAAACGCCCGCGACAACGAGCACATAAGCCCAAACTTGAATCACCAGCACCCACGGCGTTTGGCCCAAATGCGGACGGCCGGTGTCCACCATCAGTTTCGCCAGCAACAACATCAGGACGGCCAGACCGCGCACGGCCAGAAAATCCCGGACGAAAATGCACGATAAAATTCCCACCGCCATGAAACCGGCAATCATATACGGTTTGAAAACCGAGAAATCCGCAATCGGCTCGATGCTGACATTCCACACAAACCACGCCGTGCCGAGCAACATAAGCGCGATACCGATGGGCAGGTTGCGCGGAAATTTGCGAACAGCGGCGGCGAGTTGCGCCGGTTTGGCCAGACCGAAAATTTGCGGCACGCTCATGCCAAGACCGAGCAAAATGGAAAGCAGCGACAGTTTCATTTTCAGGAATTAAACCACGAATAAATACAGAAGGACACGAAAAATTCAAAACGCAGGAATCGGCCTGATTGCAATCTTTGCCAGACGATGTCGCATGCCAATGGGCGCATCTCAATATTTGAGAAGTTGCCCGAACCTCGCGGAGAGGCTTGGACGTTAGCCGTGGACTTCAGTCCACGGGAAAGGTTCCCCATGATGGCGTCGCGGAGCGACGCTTGAATTATTTCGTCGGCTTTGATTTCAACCGTCGCTCCGCGACGGACACCCGGTTTGCCCTGCCACCGCGGCTTGAAAGCCGCGGCTACCATCGCTGGGTCACTCTGCGACTGCACAAAAAGTGAGATGTCCCCGCAGGCCAATTTCCCGCATAACTTTTTCTGGACAAGCATTTTTGCCGGGAGCAAAGTCAAAACCATCAAAAAAAATTCGCACCGCACAGTGCGGTCGAATAATAATGTTAGGCGGCGTTTGCCATGCATATTATCGCCATTGTAGTGCTTCTTTTTCTTGCCTGTGGGTGTGATAAACACTCACAGATAGGCAGTAGCTATCCGACAAGTGAGCCTACGACGAGCAGATTTGATTGGGCTAGTCATTGGGCGACGGGAACCACCTCAACAAATCTTGTGAGATTGATAGCTGAGGCTGACCGTATCGTTGTTACAAATAGACTTGCTTCAGGCATAGACGCGTATCGAGGTTTCAGCCTGACCCTTTCTGGCCATGAGGCGAGCGATATTGTCAAAGATGTATCCTCGATGGTTGCATTTTCTTCCACAAAACCACCCACGGCACGGAGTAATTCGATTTTTGATTGGGAGCTTAGATTTTATCATGGCACGAATTATTTGACAGCCATTTATCTGGACGGCACCACATTCGAGTTTGACGGCGACGAATACGGTGGCGATACAGGAGCATTGAAGGCATTGTCGGACAGGCTATTGAAGTTGACGACACCACCACAATACAGGTGAAGTTGCCGCCTAACACCGCGCTGGAGCCAAACGGTCACTGCCCCTTCAATTTTGAATCGTTAGCTCATCACAAATTTACGATCGCCGGGTCGCCGTAGAGCGTAAATAAGCCTGCGCGGATAATTTTCACGTCCATAATCTGGCCGCGATGCCGGTCCGAGCCCTCGAACACCACAATTTTGTTGCAGCGCGTCCGGCCGGTCATTCGCGCCGGATTTTTCCTGCTCGGCCCTTCGACAAGAATTTGTGTCCGCCGCCCGACGAACGCATCGTATTTGCGCTTGCCAATCTCGTTAATCGTTTGCAGCAGGACTTGATTTCTTTCTTCGCGGACTTCGCGCGAAATTTGATCCGGCATTTCCGCCGCCGGCGTGTTGCGGCGCTGCGAGTATTTGAAGATATAAGCGTTGTCGAATTCCACCTCACGTGCGAGCGAAAGGGTTTGCTCAAAATCTTCCTCCGTCTCGCCCGGAAAACCTACGATGATGTCGGTTGTGATGCCGATGTCCGGTTTCGCGCGGCGCAATTTTTGAATGATGCCGAGGAAGCGTTTGCGCGTGTAGCCGCGGTGCATCAATTTCAAGACGCGATCGCTGCCGCTTTGGACGGGCAGGTGCGCGTGCTCGACGAGTTTTGGCAGACGCGCATAAGCCTCAATCAAATCGTCGCCATAACCTTTCGGATGCGGCGCGGTGAAACGGATGCGCTCCAACCCGTCAATTGCATGGACGGCGTCGAGAAGCTGGACGAAGGGGGATTTTCTGGTCGAGGGTCGAGAGTCGAAAGCCGAGGGCTGGCTTTTTCCAGGCTCTCGACCATCGACCCTCGTCTCTCGACTGCTTTGGCCGCGTTTCCCATAACTCGTCACGATTTGACCGAGCAGCGTGATTTCCCGCACGCCGCGCGAAACGAGCTCGCGACATTCATCCACAATGTCGGCAATGCTCCGGCTGCGTTCCTCGCCGCGCGTGTCCGGCACGATGCAAAACGTGCAGCGCTGGTTGCAGCCTTGCATGATGCTGACAAACGCGGTGACGGATTTTTGCGAGTTGCCGTTGAGTAAATGCTCGCGAATCGTCGCTTCGCTCCCCTGCTCTTCCGCCACGTCCACGATTTTTTCGCGGCGGCCGGAAATAATTTCGCCGAGATAATCCGCCGCGTGATGAAATTTTTGCGTGCCGAGCACCAAATCCACGTCCGGCAGGCGGTCAATCAATTCCTGTCCGCGGCTCTGCGCCACGCAGCCCATGAACCCGAGCACGACGTCCGGACGATTTTTTCGGACATCCGCTGCAATGTTCTGCATCTTGCCGATGGCTTTCCGCTCCGCGAAATCGCGCACACTGCAGGTGTTGAGCAAAATCACGTCCGCGACCGCTTCGGACGGCGCGAGTGTGTAGCCCTTGGCCACGAGTTGCGCGGCGACGGCTTCGCTGTCGCGCTCGTTCATCTGGCAGCCGTAAGTTTTGATAAAAACGCCCGGCATGGAATTAATAAACTAATCCACCAAGATGAACCTGGAAAGATGGAAAGAAGGCGGAAGTCGCGAAGCGTCTTGGAGTGCGGCGATCCCGCTATGCGGGACCGCTTTGAAAGCGCGGACATGTCCACGCACTCCAAATTATGCGGCTCGTCGGGAGCCTCGCCCCACCAAGCTACACCACCAGCAGAAATTGCCCCTGAAAAATATGAATAAGACCGTGTTGACTTTTTTAAAAATTAGACTAGCCATTGGATATGCACTGGGCTTTATTAACCACAGGTCATGGTAACGAAGAACGCAGTGCAACGACCGCAAACCTTCAACCGAGAGGCTTCCAATGGACATACATCATCCGTTCCTGAGTGAATTTCCCGAATATCGTGAAACCATCCGCAGGCTGCGGCTTGGCGACAACCACTTCCGCCAGATGTTTGAGGAATATCACCAGTTGGACGATGCGATCTGCCGTTTCGAGGAAGAAATTGAGTTTGCGACGGATCAGGAAATTGATGAACTCAAGTTCAAACGCGCAAGATTGAAGGACGTGCTTTACGCCGCCATCCGCAAAAGCGAGACGGCCTGTTCATCGAACGTTGCGCATCTGCAACACCGCGCCCAGCCGTCTTAGTGCGGCTCGGGGTTGGCTTTGTGTTTTTTCGCTTCTTCAATCACCTTTTCGACCGCGTCGCGCGGCATTTCCTCGTAGTGATTGAAATCCTCCATGTGCACGCCACGCCCGCCGGTCAATGAACGAAGGGTGCTGGAATAGTGATAAAGTTCCTTGGCGGGCACATGCGCCTTGATGACCTGGAAACTGCCATCGGTGTCCATGCCTTGAATTTTCCCCCGCCGGCTTGACAAATCGCCCATCACCTTGCCCATGCAATCCTCCGGGATGCGAATTTCCACAGTGTTGATGGGTTCGAGCAGGCACGGGCGTGCGTTCATGAACGCTTCCTTGAACGCAAAGTAACCGGCAATCTGGAATGCGATGTCCTTCGAATCCACCGGGTGCATCTTGCCGTCGTAAAAATCAATCAGCACATCCACCACGCGGTAACCGGCGAGAATGCCCTCGGTGCAGGCTTGTTTTACGCCCTTCTCGACGGACGGCACGAACACGCGGTCCACATTCTGCCCGGCGAGCGAATTGATGAACTCAACGCCCGTGTCGCGCGGTTTCGGTTCGATGCGCATCCAGACTTCGGCGAATTGGCCTGCACCGCCGGTTTGTTTTTTGTGACGGTATTTTGAATCCGCCTTTGCCTTGATCGTTTCACGATAACGCACACGGGGTTCGGCGAGTTCAACATGAACATTGTGCCGGCGGCGCAAACGGTCGGCCACGACTTCCAGGTGCAACTCGCCCTGGGCGGAGATGATGGTCTGGTGCAATTCCGAATCCACGAAGTAAAGAAACGTCGGGTCTTCCTGATGCAACGCGGCAAGACCGGAGGCGATTTTATCCTCTTCGCCTTTTACTTTTGCGACCAGTGCCGCGTGAATGTTGGGTTTGGGATAAACGACCTTCGACAGCGTCACGGCCTTTTTCGCGTTGCAAAGCGTGTTGCCGGTGTGCGTGCCCTTGAGCTTCACGACCGCGCCGATGTCGCCCGGACCGAGCGTGTTGACTGCCTCGCGGATCTGGCCGTTGAGCACATAAATCTGGCCGATGCGTTCATTGACCTTGCGGTCGCTGTTGAACAAATCCGTGCCCGTGGACACCGACCCGGCATAGATGCGGAAAAACGACAACTCGCCGAAATGCGCCTCGGACATTGTCTTGAAAATGTAAAGAACGGGTTCGGGATTATCCAACGCCACCTCCACCTCCGCGTCATTTGCGTTGAAGGCCTTTACCTTCCGGCGATCCACCGGCGACGAACCATACTTGGCGATGAAATCCATCAACCGCGCCACGCCGATGTTGTTTTCCGCCGACGTGCAGAAGATCGGGATAAACAATTCCTTCTGCACCGCCGCGTGAATGCCGGCGCGGAATTCCTCCTCCGACAGTCCGCCCTGCTCGAAAAATTTGTTCATCAATTCGTCATCAGACTCGGCGATGTGTTCGATGAGCTGGTCGTGCATTTCCTTCAACTTCGCCTCCCATTCGCCGGTCACCGGTTCTTCCTTGTATTTGCCGCTGTAATCGGTCGCATAAGTCACGATTTCCTTGCGCAGCACGTCCAGCACGCGGTTGAAGCCGGGGCCGGGATTCACCGGGAAACTCAACGGAAAAACGTGCCGCCCAAACCGTTCCTGCGCCTGCTTCACCACCGCGTCGAAATCAAAGTTCTCCTTGTCCACGGCGTTCACGACGATCATTTTCGGGATGCCGTAGCTCGTCGCGTAATCCCATACCCGTTCGGTGCCGACGCCGAGGCCGTGTTGCGCGTGAATCACCACCAACGCAAAATCGCCCACGCGCAACGCCCCCAAACCTTCGCTGATGAAATCGAGGTAGCCCGGCGTGTCAATGATGTTGAATTTCTTCCCCGCCCATTCCGTGTGGAGCAACGACGCCGAGACGGAAATCTGGCGGTTCTTTTCGCTGACGTGATAGTCCGACACTGTCGAGCCGTCCGCGATGCGGCCCATGCGCGAGATGACGCCGCCGCAGGCGAGCATCGCCTCGCTTAACATCGTCTTGCCCGACGACGCATGGCCGACGATGGCGAAGTTTCGGATATCCGCTGGTTGATAGGTTTTCATAAATTCATGTCACACGTTAAGGCTCCGCATAATCCCGCGGAGTGCGGATTGAATCAAAAATCTGGCGTGCGTGCAACTTTCTTGCGGCGGCGCGTTAAATTCGTATGTTTATCACAGAACAAATTGAAATAAACCGGCCTTCGCGCACGCCGCGAGGCCGGTTTGCATCATGCAAACTGAATCGCTAAAGGTTTTGTTGATTGCCGGCGACAAGCGCCTCGCGCGCGCGGTTGCCGACAACTTCCGCAACGACAGGCAAAAATCCGAAGTCGCCATCGCGCCGACGGTGGAGGCCGGACTGTCCAAGTTGGCGACCAGTTCATTCGGCGTCGTTTTGTTTGAACTTCCAACGGCGAACGCCGCCGGCTTGTTCCAGGTCACATCCCTCGCCACCAAAACCCCTACTTCGCCGATTGTGGTTTTGGGCCCGGCGAAAGACGAGACGTTCGCGGTGGAAGTCATCCGGGCGGGCGCGCAGGAATACTTCGCCAAGCAGCAACTCGGCACACACGCGCTGGCGCCGGTGATTCGCCGCGCGATTGAACGTCAATATGAGTGGAACGCGTTGATCAAGGAAAAGAAAGATTACTACGATCTTTTTGACCATCTCGTCGAAGGCATCTTCCGCACCACGCCCGACGGACGTTATCTCCTGGCCAACGTGGCATTGGCGCGCATTTACGGCTACGACTCGCCGGTGGAATTGATGGCGAGCATCAGAGACATTGCGACCCGGCTTTACGTCGAGCCGGGCCGGCGCGATGAGTTCGTCCGGTTGATGCAAAAGAACGATACCATCACGAATTTCGAGTCGCGGATTTATCGCAAGGACGGCTCAATTATCTGGATTTCGGAAAATTGCCGGGGGGTGCGCGACGCGCGCGGCAAATTGCTTTACTACGAAGGCACAGTCGAGGACATGACGCAACGCCGGCAAGCCGAAGCAAACATGCGCAATTCCGAAGCGCTGTATCACTCGCTGGTCGAGACGATGCCCCAACACGTCTTTCGGAAAGACCTTCAAGGACGGTTCACATTCGCCAATCAACAGTATTGCAAACATTACAACTGCAAGCTGGAGGACATTCTGGGCAAAACGGATTTCGACTTTTTCCCGAAGGAACTGGCTGAAAAATATCAGAAGGACGACCGGCGCGTCATGGAAACCGGCCAGACCTACGAAATCATCGAGGAACACCAGCCGGTGGGACAGGAGAAAACCATCA
>CAWIGO010000006.1:0-358615 GCA_963835625.1 uncultured Verrucomicrobiae bacterium | reverse complement strand
CTTTAGGTTTTCGTCCCATGAACCCGCATAGTAATTTAACAATTTATTACACTTGCTTTTTACCAATACATTGATAAACAGTCTCAAACTTTATGAAGACAAAACTCATTCTAGGTGTTGGCTTCGTTGCTGCGGCAATCGTCGCGCTTCTGTTTTTCTTACAAGCCAACAATTTGAAGTTACAATTGCAACAATCCAAAACAGAGTCAGAACAGTTGCAGTCGCAATTGGCACAGGATGAAAGCCAAATTGCTCAATTACAACCGTTGGCCAATAAAGCGCGACAGATGCCTGTTACGACTGAATTTAGGAAATCATACGGCGCTGGTTATATGTTGCAAATTCGCAACGTTTCCAGAGCGTCTTTGAGAGTCGAGGTCGTGGCGACAGCCTTAAATAAAAGTCTTGCCCAAGTTATAGACGGCGGAAAAGTTTGGTTTGTGCGTGGATTTGCTTCTGGAGACTCAATTGAAATTAAAAGCGATAGCTACGATCTGATAAAATTGACAGTGCCGGAATAAATTTATACTGGCTGATTTTTTTCGTCCCGGCGGATAACGTCATTATTACAGAAAAAGAACCCGGTGTTTTGCTTTGGAAAAGATGGTGGCCACAGACAAAACGCCAGCCACCACGGCGCTCAGAAGGGGACGACGGGCAATTGAAGCATTGCTGGCAACCCATCGTCCGAGCGTATCTGCTGCGCTACTCTAAACACCAGCGACAAAATAATTGTAGATGGACGCTATCCAGAATAAAAGCTGATTTTATTTTCTCCGTTTGCTGTCGGATAAACCGTCCGAACATCTAATGCCGAAAACGTCTGAAAATTCACCCCGAAAATTTTGTATCCCTGTTTTGTATCCCCATGCGTCAAAATCAGACGACGCTGGATTTTTCAGGATGACAAACCGCTGATGCTAAAACAGTGATAATCGCCAATAAAATCAGACACTTGATAGCACAAGACGACAGGGGAGGTTTGCAGACTCGAAATGTAGATTTTGGCCTTGTTCGTTTTTTCAGTCCTCTGCTCTACCGACTGAGCTACCCAGCCTCCGGCGGTGGCGCATATTCAACTTGCCCCGCGTCTGATTGGCAAGGCGGAATTCATCAAGTGAACGCCAGAGTGAATATTTACCTCGTCCAATTGAACAGCGGCGATTGTTGGAAAATGATCGCGCAAAAATAGTGCGGAGCGGCGGAATGCCTCCTTCTCGCCACTTGGAAAAGCGAAGACAATCGCTGAAATCCGTCCGGTAAATTAAAACTACCGCCAATGCCCCCGCGTTCCATGCCAACCGCGAGGCCCTCTCTCCCAATTGCCCCGGACCCACCTTGCATGAGGATATGGCGGCACACCCCAATAACCACCCATCCAAACCCATCTGCCGTTCCATATCCATTCGCCATCAATCCACACATAGCCCGGTCCGGGCGCGATAACCACCCTTTCCACCGGCGGAGGAGGCGGCGCTACTGTCACATATGTCGTTGTCTGCGACGCCGGCGCAGTTCCTGAAGATGTTTCCAACCAAACTTGGCGTGTTAATCATGAAATCAATGACCCTCTCGTTCACGCCGGAATTATGCAAATCAATGATGTCGGACGTGCTGAGATGAAAGATTGTATGGGAATTCCGAATCTGGCTGATAATCACATCGTCGCTCACTCCGGCTTTTGCCAAAGCTTTGACGTCAGCAGTGGACAATGGCTGTCCTTGCTCAACACGGACATAAGTCTGCGGTGCCTGTGCGCGCAGCCGTTCCTGCTGATCCAGATCCATTGAATGTCCGATGGTGCCGCCGGCAAGCGCGCCTGCCGCAGCGCCAATCAAAGCGCCCGCGCCGCCATGCCGGGGACCGCCAATCGCAGCGCCTGAAATGGCGCCAACAGCCCCACCCATCAAAGCGCCTGATGCCGTATTGTCCGGTGTGCCGTTCGGCGACTCACAGCTCGTCAGCAACATCGCCGAAGCCGCCACCGCCAAAGTCAAAGTGTATGTTTTCATATTTTGCAAGTGTTTGAGTAATTAGACACCCAATACTGCCACACATTCAAGAAATTTCTATCCGGCACACAAACGCATCAACGCCAGCATCAGGCCCGGGGATGTGCTGCATCGTAGGCCTTTTTCAACCGCTCCGTCGTCACGTGCGTGTAAACCTGCGTCGTCACAAGATGCGCGTGGCCAAGCAATTCCTGCACGCTGCGTAAATCCGCGCCCGCGTCGAGCATGTGCGTCGCGTAACTGTGCCGCAGCTTGTGCGGCGTCAAACCCGGATCCAGTCCCGCGATGGCCAAATACTGTTTCAATCGCCGCGAAATCTGAACTGGTTGAAGCGGCGCGGATTTCCTGGTCTCTGCAAAAAAAACCAGCGAATGGCCGGACGGCGGCTGTTTCAGCGCCCGCCAATAATTTTGAATGGCCTTCACTGCTGGTTCGCCAATCGGCACGAGCCGCTCTTTCCTCCCCTTGCCGCGCACGCGGACGAGCTGTTCATTCCAATCAATATCCTCGGCGCGCAACCCGCACAGCTCGCTCACGCGCAGTCCGCACGAATAAATCGTTTCCAGCACGGCGACATCGCGCAAACACACGCTTGTCGAAATCGGCCGGCCCGGACCTTTCTTCTGTTTTTGCATGGCGAGCAGTTTTTTCGGCGCAGCGAGCAAATCGAGAATTTGCTGTTTGGTCAGATATTTCGGCAATCGCAAGCCTTGTTTCGGCAACGAGAGATTTTTGATTGGCGATGTTTCAACGATGCTGTGCCGGATCAGAAACTTGTAGAACGTCCGCAGCGCGCAGAACCGCAGTTGAATCGCCGCACGGCTCAAATTCTGCCGGCCAAGAAACCGCAAATAACCGCGGAAATCATCGCGTTGCAGCTTGTCCCATGCCGGTGGCTGTTGCCGCTCCTCGTGATGCCAGTGAACAAATTCCGTCAACGCCTGCCGGTAATTTCGCTGCGTGTAAACCGACGCCCCGCGGTCCGTGGCCAGATGCGTGAGAAATTTCCGGATCCACCGGTCGTCTACAGTCGGCTTGGTTATTGCAGCATCCGTCACGCGAAATGAATACACCATTTCACGGAGATATGCAGCAAAATGGGAACGCCGGCGGCTTTTTCAGCGGGCTAGGGAATAACTCTATCCTGGTTGCGGGTGTCGCTGTTTAAAATCAACTCCGCTTCTTCCGCTGGTTTCTCTGCCCCATCGAGCACGTTGCCTTCCAACACGAGATTCTTCAACTCGCCGGCTGGAACGGAAAGAAACGTGCCGGTGCCGTCGAACGCCCGGCTGTTCCGCACGATGGCGCTTGGGCAGCGTTCCAGACGAATCACGGGTGCATCCGCCAGCGGCTTGCGCGTCGCCACGCCGTCCAGTTCCAGTTCCTTCGAATCCTGCACCAGGAAGGCCGGCCCGCTGTCCGCGTTCACCTGCACGTGGTGCAGTTCCAGCGCGTCGGTGAATGAGCCGCGCATGCCGGTCTTGGCCGACGCGATGACGTCGCTGATCCGCAGTCCGGAGATCGGCATTTCCGGCAATCCTTTGATGTCGATCGCCAGCTTCGCCCGTTTGATGGTCATGCCGCTGATGGCAATGTTTCGAAACACCGGCGTCCGCTCAGAGACCGGTTCCTCCGAAGTTTTCACCTCGCCTTCCATCTGGTAGTCGGTGGTCACATTGATGGCTTCGCCGACGTCTTCCATCGTCCAGTGGTTGAACCGGACGTCCTCCACCGTGCCGCCGCGACCGCGCCGGCTCTTGATGCGCACGCCGATGGCGGTTCCCTGACAGGTGATGTTGTCGGCCACGAGGTTGTGAATGCCGCCCGAAATTTCACTGCCCAGCGCGACCGCGCCATGCGCGTGGTGCACAGTGCAATTCACGATGGACACGTTCTCCGTCGGCCGGTTGACCCGCCGTCCGTCGGCATCCTTGCCGGATTTGATGACGATGCCGTCGTCGCCGGTGTCAATGTAACAACCGGCAATCCGCACGTTGCGGCTGGAGTCAACAGCGATGCCGTCGGTATGCACGCCCGGATAGGTTTCGATGATGACGTTTTGAACGACCGCGTTGTCCGTGTACAGCAGGTGAATCGTCCACATGGAGGAGCCGATAAAGTGTATTCCCTCGATGAGAACATTCGTGCTGTCCATGAAACGGACGAAGGAGGGCCGGAGTTCCGGTGCCGCCTTCTGGTAATCCATATCCGGTGCGGGTGTTTTCACTTCGAGATCCTGCAACAAGCGCTCCCAGTTGGGTCCGTTGGCCGATCCCGGGTCATCAGCGGAGGCCTTCGTCCGGGGCATGAGTTTGAGCCATTCGGCGTTGTCCGTGGTGAGTACGCCGCGGCCCGTGATGGTGACGTTGTGCAAATCGTGCCCGCCAATCAGCGGAACAGGTGTGAGACACTCGATTCCCTGCTGCCGGCCTTTGGTGAATGGAAGTCTGGCCGCCGGAAATCGCAACGTGGCCCCGGCATCAAGGTGGAGTACGAGGTCGCTCACCAATTCAATCGGTCCGGTGACATAATTTCCTGCCGGGACGAATACCGTTCCGCCGCCCGCTGCTTTTGCCGCCTGGATGGCGGAGCGGAATGCCTCGGTTGAGTTGGTCGAACCGTCCCGGTGCGCGCCGTAATCCAGAACATTGAAAACCGGTCCGGCCCCGGACGCGTTCATGCCAACGAGAATAAACAAAGCCAGCAGTAGATTATTTCGGGAAGACAGGTGCATGGTGTTTCAAGATTTTGAACAGAATACGCTGATGACACAAAGAAACTCAACCGCCTATTTCGATTCCGCCTCCCGCGGCGGAAAATCAAACGTGACCTTGCCCTTGGCGTCCATCACGAGATACGCCGGAAACGGTCTCCCGGCCTTGGAGATGAATTTGTCGAGCAAATCGGTCTTGCGCGTGGCCAACAGTTTTTGCGCCTGCGCCGGTTCAATCGGCTGCTGCAAAATTTCCCGGTTGATCTTGAATCTGCACGGCTTGGAATCCGCCTGCGATTTCTCGCACAGATAGCCCGCCTCCGTTTCAAAAACCCTGCCGCCGCACTTCGGACATTTGCCCAGCGGCGCCTTGCCGGTGAAATCAATCTTCGGCAGCGGCTCTTTGGACGTCGCCGCCCTTCGGCCTTCGTTTTCCGTTCGCGCGGCGCGAATTCAAACGCCGTGCCGCCATCCTTGACCACCAGGAACGCCTCGAACTTGCGGTTGGTTTTCTTGGAGACAAACCCCTTGAGCAAATCCGTTTTGCCTTCGGCGAGCAGTTTCTTCACCTGCGCCGGCTCGATGTTCTGCTGCAGGATGATTTTGCCGGTGCGGAACTTGCAGGTCTTGTCCGCGCCCGTCGCCTTCTCGCAAAGGTAATTCATCCCGGCGTCAAACACCCGCGCGCCGCACTTCGGACATTTGCCGAGCGGTTCCTTGCCGGTGAAATCCACCGGGGCCGCCACCTCGCCGTTTTCATTTTTCTGTTCGTTGCCGAAATCAAATTCGATCTTGAACTCCGCATTCAGCTTCAACACGGCGGTGAATGGAAATCCCTTTTTGCTGCGGAAACCCTGCAACGGCCCGACTTGTTTTTCCGTGATGAGCTTTTCTACTTCCTCCATTTCAAACATCCGGCTGCACAGCGTTTTCCAGACCGAGAAGTCGCACTTTTCGTTGACGCATTGGAATTGCTTGTATTTTTCGTGGACCTCGCCGCCGCACTTCGGACACGGCGTTTTGAGCACGCCGAAATCGCCGGGAATCGTGTCTTCCTCGAATTTTTTGGCGCGCTCGACAATATGCCGCGTCATGTCGGCAATTTCCGACATGAATTCGGCGCGGCTTTTCTGCCGGCGCTGGATCTGGTGCAGCTTGAATTCCCAATCGCCGGTCAACTCTGGCCTGGTCAGTTCGGCGATATCGAGGCCGTTGAGTAATTCCATCAGCGAAAACGCCTTGGCGGTCGCCTGCAGCTCGCGTCCGTTCCGGTGAATGTAATTCTCGTAAATCAAACCTTCGATGATGGCGGCGCGGGTGGCGGGCGTGCCGAGCCCTTTCTCGCGCATTGCCTCGCGCAGTTCATCGTCCTCAACCAACTTGCCCGCGCCTTCCATCGCGCTCAACAGTGTTGCTTCCGTGTGGCGCGGCGGCGGTTTCGTGATGTTTTGTTTCACCTCGATGCTGCTGGTATTGACTTTTTCATTCGGCTTCACCGGTGCCAGATTCAAGTCTTCACCCTGCGCTTCCTTCCCGTAAACGGTCAGCCAGCCGGGTTTGACGATTACCCTGCCGGTGCTCTTGAACGGTTCGCCTTCGACGCGGGTGATGCGGTTGGTTTCGAGAAATTCCGCCGCCGGATAAAAAATGGCGAGAAACCGCTTCGTCACCATGTCGTAAAGTTTTCGTTCCGGCTCGGTCAAACCGTGCGGCGCCTGCGTGGTCGGAATGATGGCGAAGTGGTCGGACACCTTGGCATTGTTGAAGATGCGTTTGTTCGGATGCACCCAGTTGTTCTTGAGAATGGTTTCGGCAAACGTCGCATAGCGGGTTTCGCCGAGCATTTTCAGCGCGTTCTTGACGGTGCCAATGTAATCCTCCGGCAACGCGCGCGAGTCGGTGCGCGGATACGTCAGCACCTTGTGCCGTTCGTAAAGCGACTGCGCCAGGCCGAGCGTGTTCTTCGCGGAAAAACCAAAGCGCGAGTTCGCGTCGCGCTGCAAACTGGTCAAGTCATAGAGCAACGGCGACAGCGACGTGCTCGGCTTGCTTTCCTCGGTGACAATGCCCGGTTTGCCCAGGCATTTGTCGCGAATGGCTTCGGCCTTGTCTTTTTCCCAGACGCGCTCGGGTTTGAGCTGGTCGTCGCCATCCTTCGCGTCGGGCTTGGAAAATTTCTCATCGAACCAGCGCCCGGTGTATTGGCCGGCGGTGGCATCAAACGTGCCGATGACCTCCCAGAAATCGCGCGGCTTGAACGCACGAATCTTCACCTCGCGCTCAACAACGATGGCCAGCGTCGGCGTCTGGACACGGCCAACAGTTGTCTTGAAAAAGCCGCCGAGCTTGGAGTTGAACGCCGTCATCGCGCGCGTGCCGTTGATGCCGACGAGCCAGTCGGCTTCCGACCGGCTGTACGCGGCGTCGGCCAGCGGCAGCATGTCCTTGTCTTCGCGCAGCCGTTCAAACCCTTCGCGGATGGCCGCCGGCGTCATGGATTGCAGCCAGAGGCGTTTGATGGGCTGCTTCGCCTTGGTAAACTTGACGATGTTGCGGAAAATCAATTCGCCTTCGCGCCCGGCGTCGCAGGCGTTGACCAGCGCGTCCACATCGGCGCGTTTGATCAGCTTTTTCAGGACCTTCAGCCGGTTTTCAGTTCTCTCAATCGGCAGCAAATCGAAATGCGGCGGGATGACCGGTAGATGTTTGAACGTCCATTTGCCGCGCGCGGCCTCGACGCCTTCCGGACAGATCAATTCGAGCAAATGCCCGACCGCCGACGAAAGGACGTAGTCGTTGCTTTCGTAGTAATCGTCCATTTTCTTGAACCCGCCGAGCGCCTTGGCGATGTCGCCGGCGACGGACGGTTTCTCTGCAATGATGAGTGTTTTGCCCATTTGTTGCCCGCGCTTTTACACCGGGCAGGGCAAACATGCGAAGAAAAACTTTTTTGTCAAACCGAACACGCACCTGGCGCAATCGCCGTGCCGAACAAAAATCCAATGCGGTTCCGGCGAAATCGGCTGCCAGTCATACTGACGCGCGCGCGAATTTTATCTTGCCGGAACGGCAAACCTTTTCTGCATGGCCGATTCGATTTGTGCCCAAGTCAATGTCGTGGATGCCTTGTTCCCAGCCGCCACGCCGGTCGCATCGGCCGTTGAAACCGAAGTGCCTTGGACCAGATAGGGCTGGTTGCCCCAATAAACCACGCTGTTGCCGGGCAATGCAAGGTCCACAAAGCTGCCGAAGTCGGCATAGGGCGCAATCTGGCCGTTCTGCAACGCGGTCACGGCAATGACACCAGGAGTCGCCGCCGGATAGGTCGGCGTGGACACCGGCTGATTGCCTGCCGCCGCGTAAAATACAATGCCGTCCTTTTCCGCCGCCAGAATCACGTCGTCCAGGATCGAACTGTCACCCGACCCGGCCAGGCTCATGTTCACTGCGGTTGCCCCGTTATTGACCGCCGCTTGGACACCCAACGCCACATCCCAGCTCGTCGTGGTTGGGTTCGGGCCGTAAACATCAACGGGCAGAATCTGCACCGAGCTGCTGCCGTGTGACGCCGCCGCGATTGCCTCCAAAATCGTGTAGGCCATAGCCGTGCCATGCGTAATGTCGCTGCTGTTTGCCGACGCGTCACCAGCCACGGAAAGCTGTTTGAGCAGAAAATCATTCAACGAACCGTCGAGGGGTTGCACCGCGGTATCGAGCAAACCCACGATGACGCGGCCGGAATCGCCCGGCGGATTGAGTTGCAATGAAAGCGGCGGGATGGGCGCGGACGAGAGCAATTGCGGCGTGGTTGGCGGGTCAAAATAATAATTGTAATCCACGTCGGCCACGTCGCTGTTATTCTGAAGCTGGCCGAGCGCAGCATCCGTGGTGGCCACATCGCCGAATTGCAAACGGTAGATGCCCAGTTTGTCGTTGCGGCCAACGACTTTCGCGCCGAGCAGTTTGGCCAGGTCGTCAATGTTCACACCCGGCTTGAGTTTCACGAGCAGTTCATTGGGAACGTGTTTGGCCGGCACGTTCGCCGCGTGCACCAGCCGCGTGGCATTTTGTCTTACGGTGCGAAAGACATAAAGTTGCGACGCGGCATTCGTCCGCGTCACGAGCGCGAAATTCAAATCGCCGAGCAGCATCCGCAGCGCGTCACCGGACGGCAGGTCCTTGAATTTTGTAGATGCGTTGCGCGTCGTGCCCGGTTCGACATAAATGCGCCAGCCGGTTTCCCGCGCGATGGTTTCCAAAAGCGGCCAGAGCGGTTTACCGTGGATGTCGGCGTCCACACGGTCGGTGGCCTTGTGCCAGACAATCGAGTTCGTCTCCGCAGCGCGCGCGCCCAAGGCGGTCAAGCTGCACGCGAGCAGCAGGCAAAAAACATATTGGCGCATCCGAGACATGAATGTTCAGACAATTTGAGAATGCGAACGGTTAAACGTTCAACAATTCCACCTTTGTGATCCAATCCTGATTGTCGAGATACCACTGAACCGTTTCGCGAATGCCCTGCTCAAATTTGTGGGCGGGCGTCCAGCCCAATTCGTTTTTAATTTTCGTGGTGTCAATGGCGTAACGCCGGTCGTGGCCGGGGCGATCTTTCACGAACGCAATCAATTTGCGCGAGTGACCACCGAGTTTGGGCGCGAGTTCATCAATGATATCGCAAATCAGTTCCACGATGCGAAGGTTCGCCCACTCGTTGTGGCCACCGATGTTGTAAGTCTCGCCGTCGCGTCCGCGCGTGAGCGTCTGCCACAACGCCTCCGCGTGGTCGCGCACGTAAAGCCAGTCGCGCACGTTCATGCCATCGCCATAGACGGGAACCGGCTTGCGCGCGAGCACGCTTTGAATCGCAACCGGGATCAATTTTTCAGGAAATTGATACGGACCGTAGTTGTTCGAGCAATTTGTGATGACCGTCGGCAGACCGTAGGTGTGATGATACGCCCGCACGAGCATGTCGCTGGCAGCTTTGCTGGCGGAATAAGGCGAGTTTGGCGCGTAAGGCGTCGTCTCGGTAAAATGGCCCTTCGGGCCGAGCGAACCATAAACTTCGTCCGTCGAAACGTGATGAAAACGTTTGCCTTTAAAATTATTCCCCCAAACGCCGCGGCAGACCTCGAGCAAATTAAAAGTGCCGACGACGTTTGTGCGGATGAAATCGTCCGGCCCGTCAATCGAACGATCCACGTGCGATTCCGCCGCCAGATGCATGACGTGGGTGATGGCGTGTTTCTCAACGACACGAAGGACGTCAACCTTTTCGCGCAAGTCCACCTTCTCAAAGAGATATTTGGGGTGCCGGGAAACTTTTTCCAGATTTTCCAAATGCCCGGCGTAAGTAAGGCAGTCGAGATTTACCAACCGCGTCACTTCCGGCCGGTCAATGACATGATGGATGACGTTTGAGCCGATGAAACCCGCGCCGCCTGTGATCAACAAGTTCATGGTTGAAAGTTGAAAGTTGATGGTTGTTCGGACTTCCAGTTCCGTAGTGAATCTTCGAGCGCTTCAATAATGGGTCGGATTTTCACACCAGCCGCCAGCAATTTTGAAACATCGAGCACGCAATTTGAACGCGGTGCCTTGACGCCGGAACGATAAAATTCCTCGTCGCTCGGCCAGAATTCAAACTTGCGACCGGGTTTCAGAATTTTTTGGATCATCTCCACAGCCCGGCGCGCAGTGACGAAGCCGGGATTGGTCATATTGTAAATGCCGAACGGGGCACGGCGTTCCCACAAGTCCAGGCACGCCCGCGCAAAATCGCCGCGGTGCGAAATCGAGTTCGCGTTGTCATACACCTTGGGATAACGCTGCACCTTGCTGAGATAATTGTGCGCGCCATCAAATTCATCGAACGGAATCCGCAAGCGCCAAATATAACTCTGCCCTACACCGGCAATCGCCTCTTCGGCGAGCGCCTTGGTGCCGCTGTAAAAGCTGCAAGGCGGATCGCGGAAGGTGAAATTCGGCTGGTCGGTTTCCGTGAAACCGTGAATGGCCGACGGTGTTTTTTCAGCCAGAGAGAGGAGGCCGGACCTGACTAAATCCTTTTCCACGCGCGGCTGTCCATTCATGATAATTTTCGCGCCGCTGTAAATGCAGCCGGAGGAAACGTGTCCCCATGGAATCCTGACCACCGCGCAGGCGTGGGCGATGGTCTGCGGCAACAAGGTGTTTCCGGCCAAGGTGTCGGCCTTGGCGATTTCGCAGGCGTCCACATTCGGTTTGCCGGTGTAACCGGCGGCATTGATGACAAAGTTAGGTTTGTTCTTTCTCAAAAACTCTACCAAAACGCCGAACCGGGTATAATCCACTTGCTTTCGCGCCAGCGGCGTGAAAGGCAGCTTGCGGCGCTGAAGCTCACGCGTGAAAGCTTCGCCGATGTAACCCGATGCGCCGAGGAGAAGAATCATAATTCAAATACGAAGGCGCTTTGCTTCAGCGACAACCTCGATGAGGTAATCACGATATTCGCATTTCGGCATTTTGCCCGTGAGTTCCTCCAGTTGGGCGAGTTTGAGAAAACCCCCACGAAACGCGGCCTCCTCCGGGCAGCCGATTTTGATGCCGGCGCGTTTTTCAATCGTTTGCACATAAGCCGAAGCATTGTGAAGACTGCTGCTGGTGCCGGCGTCGAGCCAGGCGAAACCACGGCTGAGCCGATGCACGTGCAATTGCCCGCGTCGCAGGTATGCCAGATTTACGTCCGTGATTTCCAATTCGCCGCGCGCCGAGAGCTTCAGTGTTTTCGCGATGGCCGTCACTTCGCCGTCGTAAATATAAAGCCCCGGAATGGCGTAATCGCTTTTGGGTTGTTTCGGCTTTTCCTCAATTGAAATGGCCTGACCTTTGGCATCAAACTCCACGACGCCATAGCGTTCGGGGTCGTGAACGTGATAGCCGAAAATCGTCGCGCCGCTTTTAAATTCGGCAAACTGGCGATAAAACACGTCACTGCCATAAAAAATATTATCGCCTAAAATCAGCGCGACATTGTCCTTGGCGATGAATGATTCAGCAATTAGAAACGCCTGTGCGATGCCTTCGGGTTTGGACTGCTCGCGGTATTCGATGGAAATCCCAAATCGGCCGCCATCGCCGAGCAATTGTTTGAAGCGCGGCAAATCCTGCGGCGTGGAAATCAGGCACAACTCGCGGATGCCGCCTTCGATGAGCGTCGTCAGCGGATAATACACCATTGGCTTGTCATAAACCGGCTGGAGCTGCTTGCTCGCGACAAGCGTCAGCGGATACAAGCGCGACCCGGCGCCACCGGCAAGAATAATGCCTTTCATTGGGGGAAACGTAATGCTTCCGCGCGGAAATGGAAATGCGAAACTCAACTCAACTAAACCATGCCTCATGCACACCCCAACACTTGTCCACCAAATCGGGGCAAGGCCACCGCTGATGAACGCAGAATTGACGCTGCCAAATTTCCCGCGCACACTCGCCGCATGGCAAAGAAATCCGCTGGCAAAGGTAGGGACACTTCGCCGAAGCGTCCGAAACAGGATGCGGAACTTCCGCCGGACGGCTCGGCGAGCCGTCCCTACCAGAAATCCTCTTCCCTCCTCGACACCCGCGTCATTTATTGCGGCGACAATCTGGAACAGCTCGCCAAGCTGCCCGACGCCTGCGTTGACCTGATTTACATTGACCCGCCCTTCAACTCCAACCGCAACTACGAAGTCTTTTGGGGCGAGACCAAGGAGAAGCGCGCGTTTGAAGACCGCCACGAATCCACCCGCGCCTACATTGACTACATGCGGCCGCGCTGCGTGCAACTCGCCCGCGTCCTCAAAAAGACCGGCAGCTTTTATTACCACTGCGACTGGCACGCCAGCCACTACGTCAAAGTCATGCTCGACCAGATTTTGGGAGAAAACAATTTCCAAAGTGAAATTATCTGGCATCGCACGCTTGCAAAAGGTTTAGCCTTCACCGGCTTTCCGAATAATCACGATACAATTTTTCTCTACGGCGGCGGTGAAGAAATCACTTTCAACCGTCCTTACAATCCTTATGACCCGGAAAATCTTGATGAGAAAACCGCCGGGAAGTATTCCCACCGCGACCCGGACGGACGGCTTTATCAGTTGGACAATTTGACCAACCCGAATCCAAATCGCCCCAATCTCACCTACGAATTTTTAGGACATACCAAAGTTTGGCGTTGGACAAAAGAGCGGATGCAAGAAGCTTACGAGGCTGGCATTGTTGTCCAGCCAAGTCCCGGTGCTGTGCCGCGAATGAAGCGTTACCTCGATGAGCAAGAAGGACGCCCGATTGACACAGTTTGGACAGACATTCCGCCGATTAACTCGCAAGCCAAAGAGCGACTTGGCTATCCAACACAAAAGCCGCTCGCGCTTCTTGATCGAATTGTCAGAGCCAGCAGCAAAGAGAATGACATCGTTCTTGATGCTTTCTGCGGTTGCGGCACGGCGCTGGTGGCGGCGCAGAATTTGAAACGTCAGTGGATTGGCATTGATATTTCACCCACCGCCTGCCGCGTCATGGCCAAACGCCTGCGCGATGTTTGCGGCCTGCCGGAAAGCGAACCGCTCTGGAAAGCCGGACGCGGCTTCGTCGTCCGCGATCTGCCGTGGAGCGAAGAAAAGTTGCGCGTCATTCCGCCGTTTGAATTTGAGAATTGGGCCGTCATCGCCCTCGGCGGCATCCCGAATAAGGTGCAGGTCGGCGACATGGGCGTGGATGGCCGCATCTATCCGGTCTCATCCGCCGCCGAGCCGTACAGGTTAAAGGAAGGCGAGTTGGGATTGAAAGAACGCTGGTATCCCATCCAAGTGAAACAGAAAGACAAAGTCGGTCGCCCGGACATAGATTCCTTTGAAGCCATGATGATGCGCGAAGATTGCGAGAAAGGCTTCTTCGTGTCGTTCGATTATTCGTCGGATGCGTTGCAGGAAATCGAATCATTCTTCAAACGCAGCCATAAAGTCATCGTCGCCCTGACAGTGAAGGAGATTTTGGATGAGCACATTGCGAAAAAGCTAGCGTGAAATGGCAATTGAATGGACTGGCAAAAAATCATTTCCAATCTCGAAAAAATAGTTCCCATAGCTATTTTTGCAGGTTTGTTTGCAGATTGGTTTAGACTACGGCTTGCTAGGCGTGTGGAAGAACGCAAGCATATCGCGCGCGCCATTTCAGAATTACTAGAATTGCGCCATCTGGTTCGAGCATTGCAAGAATTGCCAAAGCATTTTCCAAAAATGCTTCCTCCTGAATTCGCAGATAAAATTCCAAAAGAAATATGGCATTCGATTGATATTCTAAAAATGTTTCCAATGGATGATGAGTTGCCAAAACGATATAAAAAAGCTGTAGAAGAAATTGCAGGGTTTAATCCTTTCTTAGCATTTCGACTTCGCGGCAAGGAGCGGTATTTTGATTTCCGAAACTTTCTTTCACAGCATTTCAGTCAATCTCCCGGCTCACCAATCATCGCAAGTCGAATAACAGAGGTTTTAGATCGTGACTACATGCCGGTGATAAAGGACATGCTATATTTACTTGCGAAGGCTCATGGTATACGTATGCGCTTTTCCATCTACTTCGCCCTTCGACAAAAGCCAGTTGACGACAATCTGATTCCGCAAGAATCTCTAAAAGTTTTTCAGGAACAGATTCGTCAAGTAGTTGCGGCAGCTAATTCTCAAACTCAACACACACCAACTGCGAAGAAGCTGGAGTGATATGAACCCGAATCAAGGGGAATTGCAGCGTTATTTCTTTGCGGTAGGTAATGAGCCATACTGCATTTGGGGATGGAACTTATCGGAGAAGAATTTGCATTTTTTGAGGAATATTGATCCTGGATATTTTCTATATTTGGCGAAAACTCATTCTCAATGTTTGGATGGAGAATCGAAAAACAGGGCAACAATCGCATTGCGAACCGCGTATTACCATAGTCTCGAAACCCTATTTTCCTTAATTTTCGCAGCGATTCAATCTCCGGCATACCCCCTCGCTTGGATATTGAAAGCAAAGCCACGGCAAGTTCGGGAATTAGTCAAACGAGTCGGGACTGGCGGCGAGGTGGGCCCTTTAAGATTGAATCTCGAAAATCCAGATTGGAAACGAATTTCAGCTCTCATAAATGGAACGGCATTCCTTGGATTGCCTAACCGAGACCTAATGGTAGAAAAATTTGCTGTAGTATGGCGCAGGTTTGCAGATGAATACGCTGACCAATTTCTTACAGATGAATACAACGGTATCAAACATGGATTTCGAACACATCTCGAAGGTTGGAGAATTTCGTTTGTTCCTAGCGATGATCCGTCGAAGGTGCCCAACCCTGATGAATTCACCTTGCTCGGTGAAAGCAAGCTGGGTAGTTCCTTTTTGGTTCCAGAACCCATCGAGGGGTCACCCATCAAAAAACGTGGCGCCGATCTACATTTTTGGTTGAAGGAACACCATGTAAACAGTCACCCCGCCCGAATAGATTTAGCTCTTGAACTGGTCTCTGCTTCTATAAATAACGTTTGTGCATTTTTGCGGATTATTAACAAGGACGGACAAAAGCCTGAAATTCAACTCCAGTATCCCGATAAGGAGGAAGAGTTTGCAATTCCGTGGCAGACTGCACAGGTCACCCCGAGCTTGCGGAATTTCACAACTAATCAAAAAGTGAAAGAACACCAAATTGAACGTCTGGACAAAAAGGAAATCCTAAAACGATTAAAATTGGAACGCGAAAGTTTTGCAGAAAATCAAGTGCGCCATTATCTCGGCTTTCTTATGCGCCAAACAAGCGGCAGCACGTTGCCGAGAGAAGTGCCGATGACACCAGATCTGGAAAAACTCACCGACCGTGCTACCGCGCAGAAAATTTGGGATGAATTACTGGCAAAATGCAAGCCTCCCCACGGAGCAGGAGAATCGTTCGCCGTCCCTTGAAAATTCGCGCGATTAAAAAAGCGGCCTCCATTTCCGAAGGCCGCTTTGCTTTTGTGTCAATTGATTTACGGCTTCGGAGTCGTCGCCGGTCTCGTGCGCGCCCAGCACCGCGCCCTTGGTCGAAATGGCGGCTTCAAAGGCGGTGACCATGTTTCAACCCGACAGCGCGCCCTTGGCGGCGGCCTTTTGATTGAAGACGAGCTTTTCCTTGTCGGTCGTGACGAAGATCGGTTCGCCTTCATGCAAATTGCCCTTGAGAATTTCCTCGGCCAGCGGGTCTTCGAAGAAACGCTCCACCGCGCGGCGCATCGGACGCGCGCCGTATTGCGGGTCGTAACCCTTCTCGACCAAAAAGTCCTTCGCCTTTTCGTCAAGCTGAAGTTGAAGGTTTTTGCGCTTGAGCCGCTCCAGCACTTTGCCGACTTCCAGATTGAGAATTTGGATCAAATCCGGCTTTGTCAACGCGCGGAACACAATCGCGTCATCAACCCGGTTCAAAAACTCGGGCCGGAACATTTTTTTGGCCTCGTCCATGATCCGTTCGCGCATTTTTTCGTAGCTGGCTTCGTCGGTGATCGGCGAAAAACCGAGCGTGCCCTGCCGTTTGATAATGTCCGAGCCGACATTCGAGGTCATCAGAATGATGGTGTTGCGGAAATTGACAATGCGCCCGACATTGTCGGTCAGTTTCCCTTCTTCAAGAATCTGCAAAAGCAGGTTCCAAACGTCCGGGTGCGCCTTTTCAATCTCGTCAAAGAGCACAACGGAATACGGATTGCGGCGCACCTTTTCCGTAAGCTGTCCGCCTTCTTCGTAGCCGACGTAGCCCGGCGGCGAGCCAATGAGCCGCGAGACATTGAACTTTTCCATGTATTCGCTCATGTCGAGGTGAACGAGCGATTTCGAGTCGCCGAACATTTGCTCGGCGAGCGTTTTGGCCAGAAGCGTCTTGCCGACGCCAGTCGGGCCAAGCAACAAGAACGTGCCGATGGGACGGCGCGGGTCTTTCAAGTCCGCACGTGAACGGCGCAACGCCTTGCAAATCGCAGAAACGGCTTCGTGCTGGCCGATGATGATTTTTTCCATCTCGTTTTCAACCGTCAGCAGCCGCTGCATTTCACCCTGCTCCATTCGCCGGAGCGGGATGCCGGTCCATTTCGAGACGACGTGCAGAATGTCTTCTTCGTTCACCACAACGCGTTTTTCCTCACCCTTGGCGCGCCAATCGCGCAAAAGCGTTTCCAATTTTTCCCTGGCCTGCTTTTCCTTGTCGCGCATTTTCGCCGCGCCTTCGAAATCCTGATCTTTGATGGCTCGCTCCTTGCGGCCTTTGATGTCTTCAATCCCGGCTTCCGTTGCCTTGATTTCCGGAGGACGGGTCATCGTGCCGATGCGCGCGCGCGAACCGGCTTCGTCCATCACGTCAATCGCCTTGTCCGGCAAAAACCGGTCGGTGATGTAACGGTCGGAAAGTCTCACGGAAGCTTCAATGGCCTTGTCCGTGAACTCGGTTTTGTGATGCTCCTCGTATTTGCGCCGAAGGCCTTTCAAAATCTAAAATCGCCTCGTCAACCGAAGGTGCTTCAACCTTGATGGCTTGAAAACGGCGTTCGAGCGCGGCGTCCTTTTCAATGTATTTGCGATACTCGTTAAGCGTGGTCGCGCCGACGCATTGCAACTCGCCGCGGCTGAGCGCGGGCTTGATGATGTTCGACGCGTCCATCGTGCCTTCAGCCGAACCGGCGCCTACGATGGTGTGCAATTCGTCAATGAACAAAATGACGTTCTTAGCGCGGCGAATTTCATCCATCACCGCCTTGATGCGCTCTTCAAACTGGCCGCGATATTTGGTGCCCGCGACCATCAACGCCAGGTCAAGCGTCACGACGCGTTTGTCGCGCAAAAGTTCCGGCACGTTGCCTTTTGCGATTTCCTGCGCAAGGCCTTCGACAATGGCCGTTTTGCCAACGCCCGCTTCGCCCAGCAGAACAGGGTTGTTCTTCGTCCTACGGCAAAGAATTTGAATGACGCGCTCAATTTCATCCTTGCGGCCAATCACCGGGTCCATGTCGCCTTTGCGCGCGATTTCCGTCAGGTCGCGGCCAAAGGCTTTGAGCGCCGGCGTTTTGACTTCGCCCTTTTTCCCCGAACCTTGCTTTTCGACTGTTTCGGGAATGGAGGATTCCTCGCCGGTAAAATTGGGATCCAGTTCTTTTAAAATTTCCTGCCGTGCCTGCTCGATGTCCACGTCAAGGCTTCTTAAAATGCGCGCGGCCACGCCGTCCCCTTCACGCAACAAGCCGAGCAAAATGTGCTCCGTGCCGATATAAGTATGATTCAGGCTTTTGGCCTCCCGTCTGGCCAAATCGAGAACCTTTTTCACACGCGGCGTATAAGGAATGTTGCCGATCACCTTCTGGTCCGGCCCGGTGCCGACCTGTTTCTCGACTTCCATGCGGACGGTTTCAAGGTCCAGACCCATTTTTTGAAGAACATTCACCGCAACGCCCTGCCCCAATTTGACGAGGCCGAGCAAAAGATGTTCCGTGCCGATCACGTTGTGATTGAACCGGTCGGCTTCCCTGCGCGCCAGCTGCAGCACCTGCTGCGCGCGCGGCGTGAAATTGCTCATGGCGTCATCGTTCATACCCATTGCATTGTGCTATGAATCGGAAGGTTTGTCCAATTCTGCCCCGCCTTTTTTTGTGTCTGGCCGGTTGACGTGCTTCAACCTGTCTCGAACCATATCCGCACGCAGCACGTCGCGTTCCTCGGCGGTCAGTTTGTCGGAAAATTGCTTCTGCAAATGAGCCGGCTGCGTCAGGATGAATAATTCATCCACCGTCGCCCGTTCCCCGGCCGGAAATAATTCCAAGTCCACGCCCAAACGCATGAGCGAGAGCAAGTTCATCGTTTCCTTCGATGAAATGCTGTGCGCGTTCGCCAGAATGCCGTAGGCGCGGCCAATGTGATTGAAAACAACCTTCGGTTTTTTCTCCAACAAAGTTTGCCGCGCATTTTCCTCGTGCTCGATGAGCTGGGACAAAACCTTGTCCAGCCGCTCGACAATGGTCAGTTCGTTTTCGCCAAGCGTCATCTGATTGGAGACTTGAAAAACATTTCCGAGCGCTTCCGTGCCTTCGCCGTAGAGACCGCGAACGGCGAGGCCGAGTTTGTTGACGGATTGGATGATGGGATTGATTTGTTCGCCCAAAACCAACCCCGGCAAATGCAACATCGCGCTGACGCGAATGCCCGTGCCGAGATTCGTCGGGCACGCGGTCAGGTAACCCAGATCGTTGTTGAAGGCGTAATCGAGCTTTTTCTCCAGCTCGGAATCCAGATGATCAATCGCACCCCACGCCTGTCGCAATTGCAAACCGGGACGCAGCGCCTGCATCCGCAAATGATCCTCCTCGTTGATCATCACGCAAAAACTTTCCTCGCGGTTGAAAACCAGACCGCTGCCGGAACTTTTCGCGGCGTGCTCGCGGCTGATGAGGTGCCGCTCGACCAAAATCTGCCTGTCGAGCACGCTGAGATTGTCCATCACCTCGGAAAAAGCGCTCTTCATTTCCGGCAAACTTTCGACCGCCGGACGAACCATTTCCAAAATCTTCACGCGCTCCGGTTTTTTCGCCCAGCCGGGAAACGGCGTATCCCTCAAATTGCGCGCCAGTCGCACGCGACTCGACATGACAATGCGGTCATGCGGGCCGTGACGACGCGCCGTCTCCGACGGAGAAACGAGAAACTCGTGCAATTTCATTTTTGTTGCCTGTTCAAAATCATTTTAGGTAGGGCGGGCAGTCCTCTGCCCGCCGCTCGTCCAAATACAAATAACGGCGCGCACGGAGTGCGCGCCCTACCTTTTCACGTTACACTCAAACCCGGCGCGCGAGGAGTCATCTGTTTGATTTCGTCGCGCAAAACGGCTGCCTGCTCGAAATCCTCGGACTCTATCGCCTTCGCCAGTTTCTTCTGCAACGTTTTCAGGCGGTCGGACAGGTCGCGCGACTGGCGCAACGCCTCGGGCGCCTTGCCGATGTGCTGCGTGCCCTTGTGCATCGTTTTGATTAAATTTCCAAGACCCTCCGCAAAAGTATTGTAGCACTCCGGGCAGCCGAGCCGGCCGGACTTTTTGAAATCCGCCTGCGAAAAACCGCACCGCGGACATTTCAATGCCACGCCGCCGGCGGCCTGCTCGATTTCCTGCGACGCGCCGAGGCCGAACAGGACATCCGCGTCCCCGAGCGAAAAAGAAGTCGGATCATTGACGCCTTTGGCCTTGGCGCAATCCTCGCACAAATCCAGCTTCTGCATCTTGTCACCCACAATTTGGGTCAGATGCACCGTCGCCGGTTTTTCTTTGCAAACAGAGCAGATTTTTTTTTCGTACATGTCTATTCGTATATCGGCTCGCCGGAGCTTTTCGTCAAGGCGTGGTAATCTTTCACGAGTTTGCGCGTAAGCATTCCCGGTTTGCCCGTGCCGATGACCCGGCCGTCAATCTTTACCACCGGCACGATTTCCGCGCCCGTGCCGGTCAGAAAAAATTCGTCCGCGTTGAACAAGTCGTAGCGCGTCAGGTTCGGCTCGGACACTTTCAAGCCGGATTCCCCGGCAAGTTCGATGACGGTTTGCCGCGTGATGCCGTAAAGCGCGCCCGCCGAAAGCGGCGGTGTGAACAATTCGCCGTTTTTCACTATGAACAAATTGTCGCCCGTGCACTCGGCCACGAAACCCTCCGCGTTCAACATCACCGCCTCTTCGCAACCGGCGTTGTTCGCCTCGATTTTGGCGAGGATGTTGTTGAGATAATTCAGCGACTTGATGGCCGGGTTGAGCGCGCTGTGCAAATTGCGCGTCGTCGGCACGGTGATGATGTCCAGACCGCGCTGGTAAAATTCCGGCGGATAAAGCTGGATGCTGCCTGCGATGATGATGACCGACGGACGTTTGCAACTTTTCGGGTTCAAACCGAGTGTGCCTGCGCCGCGGGTTACAACGAGCCGGATGTAGCCATTGCGAATTTTATTTTCCCGGCAAGTCTCGACGACCGCGCGCATGATTTGTGCGTGCGACATCGGGATTTCGAGCAGGATCGCCTTTGCCGAGCAAAAAAGCCGGTCAATGTGCTCCTTGAGCTTGAACACACGACCATGATAAGCGCGAATGCCCTCGAAAACGCCATCGCCGTAAAGTAGTCCGTGATCAAACACGGAAATTTTTGCGTCGTGTTCGCCGTAGAATTTGCCATCAATGAAAATTTTCATGAACTTGCCGCAGGTTATTGAAAAAATAGCGCGAAGGAAAGTGAATTTGCGTGACAGTGACGCAACGACAACTACAATGCCGTATTCAATGACCCTATGGTCTAGCGGTTAGGACACCACCCTTTCACGGTGGTAGCCCGGGTTCGATTCCCGGTAGGGTCGCCAAACAGTTTTTTTCACCTTCGGATTCCTGTAACAGCTTGAAAAGCAAGCAAGTTTCTGCTATTTTACAATTCCTTTCATTTGTTGCGTTCGATATAAACAAGAGGCTACTTTGTAGAATTTGGTTGGCTTTCGGTTTTACTCCCTTGTAGCGGCACTCGAATGACGCGGATTTCCTCCTTGTTAAGACTGTAAACCATCCAAAGTGCGTCGTCCTTCCACGAGCCGTCATTGTTCCACTTGGAGAGACCACGATGATAGCTTGCGCCGGGGTTTTTCGCCTTGCCCTCGTAACGCCTGGGCGGCAAATCGCCGTGCAACGCGTGCGGGTCGCGGAACGTGACGCCGTCATCGCTGGTCAACATCACGAGTGGCCAGCGTCTTTTCAAATCGGGATTGTAGATCAGCGCGTAGCGACCGTCAGAAGTTTTCTGCCCCCACACTTTGCCCATGCCGGTGATGAGCGAATCAGGTCGCACGGGCTGCGTCCACGTTTTGCCGCCGTCGCGGGAAATCGTCACCCAACGTTTTTTGGCTACGCCCACAAGTGCTCCGTCCTTGCGCGTGAAGAAACACATCGCCTTGCCGAAATCCTTGGCGTCCTTCTTCAATTCCTGGTCACCGTCCCAGTTCGCCGGGTCATTCCACTTCATTCGCTGCGCCGGGTCGAGCAGCACACCGTAGTCTTGCTGTTGCAAAAACAGATGGTCGGCAAGCAATTGCCGGCACGCCTCGACAAAATCCTGGTCTGGACTTGCCATAAACAACGGCGGTTGATTTGTGCCGGCTTTGCCGTGCGGCCGCAAAACGAACACGTCACCGAGCGAGTGGTCGGCGCGGAGTTCGCGCACCACGATGCCGCCCTTCACTTGCTCGCTCAAATTTGTATCATTCTCGCGCAGGCCGGCGATGACGAGCATCTGCCCGTTCGGCGCATGGAAAAAATACATCCGCAGCGCTGTGGACACACCTTGCGGAAACATCTCGACCGGCTTCGACCACGTCTTGCCGTCGGCGGACGAACTGATGAGTTCGCGCGCAGGCCACACGTCCTCGTCGCGCTCGCAGGAATTCCAGCCGACGTAAAGCCGCCCGTGCCAAACGGCAATATCAGGATGATGCTGATACGTCCAGCCGAGGCCTTCGGAGGTTTCGGGATGTTCCTTGTCCGAACGGCAGACGGTGTAAGTCTCCAACCCCGGTGCGATGGGCAAGCCGCCGGTGGAGAGGTCGAAATTCAGCCTGGCCAGTGCCGGCGCATCAATGCGCAGCGGTCCGTCCTGATTTTCGGCGACAGGCAATTCTGCTGCTTGCGTTATCAGGCCGGCAATCAAGACGAACGCAGCCAATAACAAGCTCGCTCCGGGGTTAATTTTCATCAACATGGCCGAATATGCTTGAACACAGCGTGAACAGCCAAGTAAAAGGGCGTCATTTACCACATGCTTCGCGCGAGTGCCTGTGTTAGTGGTGTTTCTCCGTATTTGTTTCCAACTTGCAATCTCCGGCGAGCGGCGCATATTCGCGCTGAACGCGGCCAGACATCGCTCTGAAACTTTGGATACACCGACCATGACTGATACGACCTCATTGCTACCAGTATATACCGCGTTTGGTGGTATTATTCTTGGCTCATTCCTCTCAATCGTTCCTGTTTACTTTACAGAGCACATCAGACGGAAATTGGATTCAAAAGCGGTAACCAGTGCTATTGTGACTGAAATTCGAGTTTCGTTACTTTTAATAGAAAAACGCAGATACGTTCAGGAAATTGGAAAAATCCTAGCGGACCTACGGGATAAAAAAATAACTGGATCAACTTACCGCGTGGTGGTTCCTGAGCACTATAGTCCCGTCTTCAAGACGAACGTTGCCAAGATAGGGTTATTGCCAGATGAAATTCGGGACGACGTTGTCATGTTTTACCACCTTATGGAAGCGGCTATTTGTGACGTTAGACCTGGAGGGCTGATCGCTGAAAAGCTTTGCGGTGAGAAAGAGTTTTCCCAGCTACACGATATAGCTGTTAATGCTGTTGGAGTCGGGCAACGGGTTGTAAATCAATATTCAGGCCGTGGCTCAGATTTGGATCGTTGTCCGCAGCAAAATTGAGCTTGCGCCGCTCGCGCCAAAATCTTTTAGTTTGATGTCTGAACAATGCCGGGGGTGCAGGTTTCAAACCATTAAGATGACAAAATTATGAACGCTGAAATTGAACAATTGCTGGGCGATTCCGCCAAAAGTCTCCTGGAATATAAATGCAAAGCGGTGCCGAAAGAGCGGCTCCACCTGCCGGGACCTGATTTCGTGGACCGCATTATCGCTCTGTCCGACCGCAATCCGCAGACGTTGCGCAGCATGCAGGCGCTCTTCAACGGCGGCCGGCTGTCCCGGCTGTCCGGCACGGGTTACATGTCCATCCTGCCGGTGGATCAGGGCATCGAACATTCCGGCGGCGCCAGCTTTGCGAAAAATCCGGACTGTTTTGACCCCGAAAACATCGTGAAGCTCGCCATCGAGGGCGGCTGCAACGCCGTCGCCTCCACGCTCGGCGTCCTCGGCGCAGTGTCCCGCAAATACGCGCACAAAATTCCGTTCCTCGTGAAGTTGAACCACAATGAACTGCTCACCTACCCGAACCGGTTCGACCAGGTCTATTTCGCTCACGTCGAACAGGCATGGAACATGGGCGCGGTGGCCGTGGGCGCGACGATTTATTTCGGTTCGGCGGAATCCACACGGCAGATTGTGGAGACCAGCCTCGCCTTCAAGCGCGCGCATGAACTCGGCATGGTCACCGTGTTGTGGTGTTACCTGCGCAACAGCGCCTTCAAGACCAAGGAAAAGGATTATCACGTGAGCGCCGACCTTACCGGACAGGCCAATCACCTCGGCGTCACCATCGAAGCCGACATCATCAAACAGAAGCTCCCGGAGAACAACGGCGGCTACAAGGCGCTCAACACCGACACGTCCAAATACGGCAAATACGACGAGCGTATCTACACGGAATTGACCACCGACCATCCGATTGACCTTTGCCGTTATCAGGTTTTGAACTGTTACGCCGGCCGGTCGGGACTCATCAACTCCGGCGGCGAATCCAAAGGCGCGGGCGACCTCGCGGCGGCGGTGAAAACCGCCGTGATTAACAAACGCGCCGGCGGCATGGGCCTGATTTCAGGCCGCAAGGCGTTCCAACGTCCGTTGAAGGAAGGCGTCAAATTGTTGAACCTCATCCAGGACGTTTACCTCGACAAGAGCATCACTGTCGCCTGAGCGCAGGCAAACGAGATTGAAGCCAGCCGCCGCACGAGTGCAAACGCGCCTGCTGCGGCGGTTATGTTTTTAAGGTAGGGACGGCTCGCCGAGCCGTCCGTTCGAAAACAGGAAGAACAAACAGCGGACGCGCGGGCCGGATTTGGAGTGCGGTGACACGTCACCGCTTTTCAAAGCGCCGGCATGTCGGCGCACTCCCAAATTTGCGGCTCGCCAGTAGTCTCGTCCCACCAACTGATCCATTGCCTTTTCCAACACCGCGCTTGCATCGTAGCGCGCTTTCGTCATAAAGAAGAGCGAACGATGAACTGGCTCGACCAAATCTCCCGATTCTGGCCGCACTTGGCTGCGGGTTTTGATTTTCTGGCCGCCCTGCTAGCTTCGATTCATGTCCTTTTGAATAAACGCGATTCCCGCGCCACAACACTCTGGCTCGGTTTCATCTGGTTGCTGCCATTATTTGGCCTGATTTTTTATCTTGTGCTCGGCGTCAACCGCATCCGCCGCCGCGCCGTTTCACTCGGTGTCCACAAAACTTTCAGCCGCCACGTTCCCAAGAACCTCGGCGAACCGGAACACGAAGGCGCGGAACATCTGAAAATGCTCGCGCGCGTTGTCAGCCGCGTCGTCGCGCAACCACTGACAACCGGCAACCAAATTCAACCGCTGGTGAATGGCGATGAGGCATTTCCCGCCATGCTTGCCGCCATCGAATCGGCCAAAAAATCCATTTCGCTCTCGACCTACATTTTCGACAACGACAAATCCGGTAAACAATTCGCCGCCGCGCTCCAACGGGCCGTCACGCGCGGGGTCTCCGCGCGCGTTTTGATTGATGCCACCGGCGCGCGTTATTCATGGCCGTCCATCATTCACGAATTGAAACGCGCCAATGTGCCGGTTGCGCGTTTTCTGCCATCGCTCGCCCCATGGCGGGTGATGACGTTGAATCTCCGCAACCACCGCAAGTCGCTCGTCGTGGACGGACAAATCGCCTTCACCGGCGGCATGAACATCCGGCACGGCAATATTCTTGGTGCCCGGTGGGGCGAGGCTACTGACGAGCCGGGCTTGGCAAACCAAAAACCGGCGACGGCTCGCGAGGACGCTCGCCCCACCAAAAATGCGGTTCAGGACTTGCAGTTTCGCGTTGAAGGCCCGCTTGTGGCCCAACTGCAGGCGGCATTTGCCAACGATTGGGCGTTCACCACCGGCGAAGTGCTCGATGGCGAAAAGTGGTTCCCCAAACCCCGGCCCACCGACCGGGGCGTCATCGCGCGAGTCATCACCGACGGCCCGGACGGGGATTTTGAAAAGCTGCGCCTGACACTGCTCGCCGCGCTGGCCGAGGCGCAAACGTCCGTCCAGATTCTCACGCCGTATTTTTTGCCCGACCCGGCGCTCATCACGGCGCTGAACCTCGCGGTGCTGCGCGGCGTGCGGGTGGACATCATTTTGCCAGCCAGGAGCAATCTGCCTTACGTTCATTGGGCATCACGCGCGATGTGGTGGCAGGTGCTCGAACGCGGCTGCCGCGTCTGGCTCACGCCGCCCCCGTTCGATCACTCCAAACTGATGATTGTGGACGGACACTGGGTTTTGCTCGGCTCGGCCAACTGGGACGCGCGCAGTTTGCGGCTGAACTTTGAGTTGAATGTGGAGTGTTATGGACGCGAGTTCGCGCACGAGATGGCGGCGGTCCTCGGGAAAAAACTCCACAGCGCGCACGAAGTGACCCTGGCCGAAGCGGACGGGCGGTCGTTGCCCGCAAAATTGCGCGACGCCATCGCGCGGCTATTTTCACCGTATTTATGAAACTTCAAATCCCAGCATACGGTTAGGGACGGCTCGCCGAGCCGTCTGCGGACGCCCCGGCGGGGCGTCCCTACCGATCCAAAACAACCGAGTCCTGATTTATGAAAACATTCGACAGCCTTACCGAACAGGAAATTCTCGCTCTGGCCATCTCGCTCGAAGAGGAAGACGCGCGCATTTACGAAGATTTTGCCGACGGTTTGCAGATGAACTACCCGGAACAAGCCGTGAAATTTCGCGAGATGCGCCGCGAGGAGGATGGCCATCGTCATCGCCTGCTGGAGCTTTACAAAAGCCGCTTCGGCGATCACGTGCCGCTTATCCGGCGGCAGGACGTGCGCGGCTTCGTGGACCGCCGCCCGGTCTGGCTCATCCGACCGCTCGGACTCAAAGCCGTGCAAAAAGCCGCTGAAACCATGGAGCTGGAGACGAAACGCTTTTACGAAGTCGCGGCGCGGCGCGCGACCGACACCGGCATCCGTCAATTGCTCGGGGACCTCGTCGAAGAGGAACGCAAACACGCGCACACAGCGGAACAAATTACCCTGACCAAACTGAGTGAAACGGAATCGTCCCGACGAAAGCGAATGTTCCTATTGCAGGTGGTGCAGCCGGGATTGGTCGGGTTGATGGATGGTTCCATTTCGACGCTGGCCCCGTTATTTGCCGCCGCGTTCGCCACGCATAACAGTTGGGACACTTTTCTGGTCGGCCTCGCCGCAAGTGTCGGCGCGGGCATCAGCATGGGTTTTGCGGAGGCGTTGTCCGATGATGGCAGCCTTACCGGCCGCGGTCATCCGTGGGCGCGCGGATTCGTGTGCGGGTTGATGACCATGCTCGGCGGCATCGGCCATACCCTGCCCTTTCTGATTCCCGGCTTCAAAACCGCCACTTCCGTCGCCGTGTGCGTGGTGATGGTGGAGCTGGGCGCGATTTCGTGGGTGCGGCACAAATACATGGACACGCCATGGGCTTCGGCACTGTTTCAAGTCGGGCTGGGCGGCGCGCTGGTTTTTCTGGCGGGAATTTTGATCGGCAATTCGTGAAACGAAAATGGTAGGGACATGGATTTTGAGCGAAATAAATTTCAAAATGAAATCGTCTGGGGGATTGGCCTTGACGCAATCTTCTGAATCATCCATACCCCCCAGAAAGTGTTGGTTTCGTCAGCCTATTAAGACTTCTAAGCGCTACTCAACAGATGAGCGCGATTATAAAATGATAACTCGGCAGCCATTTCTGAGAAAACCATGAAACCGATTGATGTTTCCCGACTCGTTTGTCTATTTCTATGTATTTCGCGCATAGCCAGCGGCCAAACGGATTTGGCCAAGCCACCTTTTGCGACGGACTGGCGTCCACAAGACTGGGTTGACAGCCAAGGTGTCACCAACGTGTATTACGACACAAACGAGGACGCACTCGTTCTGGAGTGTTATTTTGACGGAGCCAACACCAACCGAAGGTCTGGTGAGATTCTCTTAGACCTGAATTACATCTCGGGGCTGGAAACAAACTTTCCTGTCAACATGAGTCAAAGTTTGATCGAAGCTGTTATTGAGGTTCCGACCAATTTCTTAGGTTCCCCCAATGGATGGAATGGAAGCCAGGTGTTTGTGAAAGACACGAACTGGTTCAATCAATACGGCTGTTGGATGAATTGCAGCGAGGCTGGGACATACACCGTTTACCTTTCGCCATCAACAAACCTTCCCTGCCAAGGAAACGATTGGGCAGGATATATTGACCCTGGGTTTGACCCGTCTAGCGTGCGCGTGGTAGGTCTGAAGCTCGGCTTGAACAGACAGGCAACGAACTTCGTGTTCGTTGGGACTGTCAAACTTCATCACTTTCGCGTCACGCCATCTCTTGAAATTCAGTCCGCGCATTTGCCCCAAGTGCCTCCATGCAACGCTTCTGGCATAGTTACTGTCGATGGTGAGAGGCTTCGTTTCAATGGCGAATCATGGTTCATATATGGCGGCAACTGGCGCATATTGGAGTATGGCCAGAACTTCGGCGTCACTTCCTGGTTTCCACTGGGCAACGGCGCGTCGCGCCACCAGGCGTTTGTAACCGCAAAAATGGATCAGTTCCGACGTTACGGTATTTCAACCATTCGTGTCGGGCTCCTCGACGACGGCAGAACCCTTTTCGACACAAACGGCAACATGGTCAGCTACACAACCTTGACAAACGACATCGGCACATTTCTCGAGTGCGCAAAGGCAAATGGGATCAACGTCGAGTTCGCCCTTTTGGATTATCTGATTGCGGGAAAGGGAGAAAACATAAACGGTGAGCAGGTTCGCGGTTATCGTCAACTGATAGAAGACGCGACACTCCGCCAGCAGTTCATGCAGAATATCCTCACGCCATTGCTTCGGGAATTTGGAACAACCAACAGCTCATGGAGCATGGTCGATCTCATGAATGAGCCGGAGTGGATCATTTCCCACGCGCAGGGCGGCGACTGGGAAAGCGTGAACGACCTGACTACGAAGGCCACCAACGCCGTGGACTTCGCCGCTTTCAGCAACTACGTTTCAGAGGCCATTTCGACGATTCGACGTGAAGCGCCGCGCCTTCTCATCACGATTGGCACTTCTTGCACAAACATGGGACTGGTTCATAGCTTCCCATTGGACTACTACGCGCTTCATTACTATCCTTGGATGAGCAACCAGGTGGGTTCCCTCGATGCATTTGCGGCGAACATGCACATTAACTATCCGTGGTCACAGGGCAGGCCCTGGGTTCTGGAGGAATATCCTGGCTGTGGCGATTTTAATTACTATCGTGAGGCCGTCAAGTCCCACGGCGGTGCCGGCCTTCTTGTCTGGAACCTGAGTCCGGAAATTGACGATCAAAGCTACACTTACGATGGAGAAACAACTTTTTTGAATACCAATCGGGCAAGCGCCGTCGAGGATTGGCTGAAGAACCGAAGGGCGGAAGTCCGCATTGCAGCGACTGCCAGCAATCGGGTAGAGTTCGTCTGGGATTCCACATCCGGGATCAGTTACCAGCCGCAAATGGCAACCAACTTACTGTATGGAGGCTGGCAACCATTCGGCCAGCCCGTATCTGGTATTGGCACTACGCTCAGTTGTCCGGTGAATTGGACGTCTACGGTACCTAGTGCGTGCTTTTTTCGTCTCGTCCTCACGGAGGCCATTTCCGGCCCGTAGGAATTGTATGGAATACAAAACTATAAAAACCAACCGAAACCTGATTCAAATTTGCCTGCTGTGTGCAGCGATGCTGCCCGCCACGGTGCAAGCGCAAGTCACCGGAACCGGCACTGGAACCGCCAAACAGACAAGTAGGTGATATGGCTCGCTCTCTCCTCTATTATGTTTTTGCCGTTCTTTTCGTGGGGTTCCCCACATTCATGCTTTTCATTCTGTCGGTGAACTGTTTTCTAATGCGAAGACGGGTCATGGGCGTAGTGTCGCTGACAACCTGTTTGTTCCTACTGAGCTTGATGGTGTTCAAGTTGTGTAACCCGAACTGGTCAATACTAACACGCTGAAGAGAGGAGGATAAAATGTTCCGCAAATCCCTCATAATCGCAAGGCTAAAACGAGAAATTCAGAGCAATGCTGAGAGGCAACTTCGCAACCTGAATTACGGCGACTACGCTCAACTTCTTCACAAGATAGTCAGTGATACCCGACTGCAAAGTGTTTCGCCCCGCAAGTTCGGAATAATGACCGCCTACACCCCCCGGCAACTGTCAGAGATGCTTAAACTGGTGCTGCAACTGCCTACCGAGCTTGCTGCAGTGTTGTCGTTCGAAACTCTGCCAATGTGCGCGCCGACATTCGGATTGCCACCTACAATCGGCGGGGACTTCTCAATGACATTGGAGCGAACATTTCTGGTTGCGCCTGATCTCGGGGAAAAAGGAGCAGAGGTCCTAGCCCGTACAGTCATACTCGGCTCTCATTTCGGTTTGACATGGTTCGTTCGTGGAACGGTCGAAAGAATAGGCAAGTTTGGCATGCCAAGCGGCGAAGCTGAGCTAATGGTTCCTGAACCTCGCATGGCCGGAGAAGTTGTCAAAGAACTCGAAAGACTTTCTCCAGAACTTACAGGCTTTTTCCGATAAGGAATAGAATATGAAATCGCATAACCAGATCGAACTGGAGCGGGCGCGCTCCCATTTCGGATGCTGGCTTACAAGGTTGTCATCATCGGTTATTTTTCCCTCCAGTCGTTCATTTGGAGCGTCGGAATCGGAGGACTGACTATGCAGATATTCCTATGGTTGAGAGAATTATTTGAGCCGTCCGTTAAGCTCGACCCTTCAAAGGTGACTAGGACCTCCATACATATCGCCGCATACAAAGGGTTTGCCAAGGGCGTCAAACTGCTGATTGAGCACGGTGTTGATGTAAACGCGAAGGATGATGGTAACCAAACTGCACTTCACTGCGCGGCCTTCAAAGATCATCCCGACATCGCCGAGATGCTCATCGAGGCTGGAGCCGACCTGAATGCACGCGACGCTAACGGGATGACGCCGTTATCCGTAGCTCTTCATGCAGGATCGACGGTTACCGAGAAAGTTCTGGAAGAACACGGTGCTAAAACGGAGAAATGGCTCGACCTAGAGAATTCCAATAAGACGGATGCAGGCAATGGCAAGTAGCGCGCCTGATCCGTGGCATTGGAAAACAACAAAGGATACACACCATGAGCGAATCTGAGGACGGTCTGAAGGCTCGGTATGCAGAGAATTACCAGTATTACTACGACAAAGGCAACGCGCTTTTCGAACTTGGCAGATACGAGGATGCCGCCGTCAACTACAGGAAAGCGACAGAGATCAACCCATCGTTCGCTTGGGCATTCTGTAACTTGGCTGGCGCGCTGACGGAAGCCGGCAGGTATGAAGAAGCACTGGCAGCAATTGAAAAAGCGATCGCCATTGATCCCAAAGATAAAGACTTCCTGAAAAACAAGCAGGATATCCTCAAATATATGGACGAAGCCAAGCAATCTCGCGGTTCGCCCGAGGAGTTAACCGTTGCGCTGTTTGAGGCTCTCCACAACTTTGATGGTCGGAGGGCGATTCAACTTGTTCAGCAAGGGGCAGATATTGGTTCGCGGGACAATCTTGGGAATACGCCTCTTCACTACTTCTATCAGTGTCGTTCACTTCAAACGTGCAAGGACTTTGCACACACCTTGGTTGAGCATGGCGCTAATCTACATGCGGAGAACCACGTCGGGGATACACCAGTGGTCAAACTACAGGGTATCAAGAACGCGCGACACAAGGAGGAGTTAACGAACTTTCTTATTGGTCTGGGGGCAATCTTGGACCGCGACAAGGTAGCCATCAAACGCGCCAGAATCGGTGCGATGCGAGAGTCCTTGACCGGCGGTGGAAGAAGTGCCGAGTTGCGGGCATTGTCTAAGAAAGCCGCTGCCGCCTTGCTCGCTCTCGTGTTGATCATAATCCTGTTTCTTCTATTTTTCAGAGGCAGATAACCGCGCTGCAGGCAACAGCCGCCGCGTAGGTGAGTTGACCGATTATGAAAACACCAACGGTAGTCAAAACGTCAATGACGATGATCGCGTTCCTGATCCTGTCACTGGCGACAAACACTGCAGTCGGTCAGCTTCAGTTCACTAACATATCTGTTCATAAAACGCAGCAGTTTCCAGCGGCTTCAGGATCGTATTCTGTGAGCAATGTCGTGGTGGATGGAAACCCGGAGATTCGCCTGTATTTTGGCAGCCAACACTTTCTTAGCGTCCTCACCAACAACGGTGTGTTCGACCTGCGGCCACATCCCAGTGTGGACCGGAATGGATGGGGGAGCTCACTATACATGCAACCATTCATCTCCGGCGCAACACTCCATTACACAACCGTCAGCAACATTTCCGCCACCACGACAGGAATCGTTGTCAGTGTGGGTGGTTATGTGTCGAAGGACACGGCAAGCACTTTCGGGACTTGGAACATGCCAGATTTATGTTTGACCTACACGGCCAGCAATAAGACGGCGCATGCACACGGGACATATCGCATCGTTCTTGCAGCACTTCTTAATCTTGCAGGTGGCGATCTCAATCTTTACCGCATCGCCAGCAATTTTCTCGACGATGTGCCTTTGATTGAGGGGACAAATGGAGACACGGGCGATATGGCGTTCGCCGAGTATAATTCGATCACGGGCACGGCACAATGGATTCCGCCGGAGCAACCCGGTCATTTCCCCGGACCGGACACCAACTACGTTTCGATCAATGCCGTGGGCAATTTCAATAAAGTGGACACGCTGGCTCAAGGTTTGCGCGCCATTCAAGCAGCATACAAACCCAGCCTCCAGGTTGACCTCACGGCCTTGACAAATGGATGCGAGATGAGGCCCGGCTTCATCTATACAACCAGTGAAAGCACAAACTCGAAAGCGGATAATGTGGGTATCACACCGGTAGTTTTGGCGAGTTCGCCCACCACAAACTTTGCATACGACGTTTCTTTTCAATCCACCGCGCTGCCACTCGATGGGGCCGGCTCAGACGCCTCGTTTTCCGCCCGTTATTCAGGAACCAACAAATGGCAGTCTGTCGAAGTTTATTATCTCGAACATCTGCCAGCCTCAAACATAAATCGCCTTGTCGGGTTCTTGAATTCCACCGATTTCACGAACTATACCGGGACCCTCGAAGTCCCGCTCGCGCCAGATTCGGATGGCAAACAGGGATTTTTCATCTTGGCCGCACCATATAAGTAGAATTGACAGGATTAAGGCTGTTCTTGCCGAATCTCACACCGCCAACAATTCGCGGCAGGCAGTCTGAAGCTTTTCTAAATTCCCCTTTGACTTCGCCTCGATGTAACAGCGAATCAACGGCTCAGTGCGCATCCTGAATTCTCATTGTAACGATGCAACAATCCAACGCGTAACGTTCTTTAATCCTTCCAATCAAATGCCTTTTTCTTCAGCGCGTAAAGATAACCGGCGAACAAAATCGCAAGGAACGAAACCATCGAACCCAGAATGAGATTCCGCGTCGCGTGATCCGCGAGCATGTCGCGGTAAACGACCGCCCACGGATAAAGAAACACGACTTCGATGTCGAACAGGATGAACAACATTGCCACGAGATAAAACTTCACGGAAAACCGCGCGTTGCCTTTGCCGATGGGGTCTTTGCCGCACTCGTAAGCCGTGTCCTTAGCCTGGGTGCGTTTGCCGCGCTGGCCGAGGAGGACCGACAACACAAGCGTTCCCGCCGCGAAACCGACGGCCACAACGAACAATATGAGCACCGGAATGTATTGCGCCAATTGCGGCTGTTCCATGCTCAAGAATTTAGGAACGGCATGGGGAAAACTCAATAAGGAAAGCAGGAAGTCAGGAAAAATTTGGCGGAACCAGATTTTGGTTTGGCTGGTAAATCACACGTTTCACCGTCAATGGCATGGTTGCGAAATTGAATAGCAGGCCGTGCTCCAAACCAATAGCCTTCAAATAAGAGCGAACAACCGCAAAGTGAATGTCTTCCAGAGCAGAAATCGCTTTCAACTCTACAACAATCAAATCTTCCACCAACAAATCGAGCCGGTGTTCACCCACCAAAACTTCACGATAATAGACCGGCAACGATTTTTGTTGCTCAACTCGCAAACCGGCGCGTCTTAATTCAACCACCAACGCCGCCTCGTAGATGGATTCCAGAAAACCGGGACCGAGAGCTTTATGAACTTCAATTGCGCAGGTAATGATTCGCCCCGTCAACTCCTCATGAATCAATCTCTTCATGTTTTCCTGCTTTCCTTATTCAAAAATCATGCGCGTTGACAGCTTTTTTCCTTTTGCCAGTGTCGGTTTGCGTTTTGAATGGCGCCCCATGTCGCGCGATTACGTTCTGGAACCAAGTCAGGCTGCAGTCCATCTGCAGATTGATTACGCGCGCGAATTGAATCCACAACAACTGGCCGCCGTCACCGCGCCGTCCGGCCCCGCGCTCGTCATCGCCGGCGCCGGTTCCGGCAAGACGCGCACGCTCACCTACCGCGTCGCGTATCTGCTCGAACAAGGCATTCCCGCCGACCGTATCCTGCTGCTGACGTTCACCAACAAGGCCGCCGGTGAAATGATGCGCCGCGTCGCCGATTTGCTGGGCCGGCAACTTCCGTCGCTTTGGGGCGGCACGTTTCATTCCATCGGCGCCCGCGTGTTGCGTCTGCACGCCGACCTGCTCGGTCACCGCCGCGATTTCACGATTCTTGACCGCGACGACGCGAAGACCTTGATCAAAACGTGCGTCGCCAACACAGGCATCGAAACCAAAGGCACGCATTTCCCGAAACCCGAGGTGCTCTGCGAAATTTTTTCGCTCGCGGTCAACACGCACAAAACCACCGACGAAATTCTGGACGAGCAATACGATTACTTCGCGCAATTTTCCGCGCAAATCGCCGACATGCGGAAGCGTTACACCGCCCGCAAACGCGCGACGAACGCGATGGACTTCGACGATTTGCTCGCGCTATGGCTCAAGCTGCTGCAAGACCATGCCGACGTGCGCGAACATTACCAGCGCCGGTTCCAGTTCATTCTCGTGGATGAATACCAGGACACGAACAAGCTCCAGAGCGACCTGATTGACCTGCTGGCCGCGCGGCACCATAACGTCATGGTTGTCGGCGACGATGCACAAAGCATCTACGGCTGGCGCGGCGCGAACTTCGCGAATATTCTGGAATTTCCAAAACGTTATCCCGGCGCGAAAGTTTTCAAGATCGAAACCAACTACCGCAGCACACCGGAAATTCTGGAGGTCGCCAATGCCGCCATCGCCGCGAACCGGAATCAATTCACCAAAATCCTTGCGCCGGCGCGAAAATCCGGCATGAAACCCGCCCTGCTCGCCTGCGTTGACGCCGCGCAACAGGCTGCGTTCATTGCACAGCGCGTGCTCGAACTCCAGGACGAAGGCGTGAGCTTGAATCAAATCGCCGTGCTTTACCGCTCGCATTTCCACGCGCTGGAATTGCAACTGGAACTCACCAAACGCAATCTCCCCTTCTCCATCACCAGCGGCATCCGGTTTTTCGAGCAGGCGCATATCAAGGACGCGACGGCATATTTGAAACTCGTCGCCAACCCGCGCGACGAAATCGCCTTCAAACGCCTCGTGCAATTGCTGCCCGGCATCGCCGCCAAAGGCGCGGACAAACTCTGGCAAGTTTTTCAGTCCAAAGTCCAAAGCCCAAAGTCCAATTCCCCAATCGCTGTTGCATTGCAGGACTGCGCGAAATCCGTTCCGAAAAAGGCGGCGACAGCTTGGAAGCAATTCGCCGAAACCATTTCACAACTCGAAGACGAAACCGCTCGCAAGAGCGCCGCAAAGATGCTCCGACTCGTGATGGACGCGGGTTACGACGATTATCTCAAGGAAAACTTCGCCAACTACCGCACACGCCTGGAAGACCTCGAACAACTCGCCGTGTTCGCTTACCAATTCAATTCTGTCGAAGATTTTCTGACGCAACTCGCGCTGCTCACAAACGTCGAAGCCGAGGATGGCCAGGTCGCCAACCGCGACGCCGGGCAAATCCGGCTTTCGACGATTCATCAGGCGAAGGGTTTGGAATTCGACGCCGTGTTCGTCATCATGCTGTGTGACGGATTGTTCCCGTCCGCGCGCTCGATGGAAACCGACAAAGGCGAGGAGGAGGAACGCCGATTGTTTTACGTCGCCATCACCCGCGCGCGCAACGAGCTTTACTTGAGTTACCCGCTGATGCGTGCCAGCTTCAGCAACACCGGCGGTGATTCAATGCAACAGCCTTCGCGCTTTTTGTCGGAAATTCCCGGCGATCTGCTGAACAGGTGGAACTTGAAATCATCCTACTGAAATAACTTCAAACACTCTGTCAAATCTGGCATCTAATCAGCGTGCGATATATTAAAACCATTTCTGCAATCTGCTTTTGTCTTGCGGCTTTGACCGCGCATGCCGCGCACACACAGGCACAGCTGATTTTGTCTGCCGACATCGCGAGACCCGGCGACACGATCTGGGCCGGCGTGGATTTGAAAATGGATCCGGGCTGGCATACGTATTGGAAAAACCCTGGTGAGTCCGGCATGGCCACCAAAATCCAATGGCAACTCCCGCCCGGCATTACTGCCGGCGAAATCCAATGGCCGCTCCCGGAAAAATTGCCGCCTATTGAAGTCACCACTTACGGCTATAACAACGAAGTCGTTTTGCTCATACCGCTCAAGCTCGCCGCCGATTTAAAACCCGGCCCGCTCGATTTGAAGGCCAAAATCTCCTGGCTCGAATGCAAGGAAGTGTGCATTCCCGGCAGCGCAAGCGTCAAAGCCACGCTCAATATCGGCGGCAAAACGAAAACTTCCGCCGATGCCGCGATCATTCAATCGTGGCAGCAAAAAGTGCCGCTGGCCGAAAGTAATTTTGGGTCGGTAAATGCGTGGTGGATAGAAGCGTGGTGGGAAAGATCAACGAATGTCGATATACGACCGTTGATTATCAAAGGTTCTGGAACATACAAAGCTGATTTTTTCCCAGATGCCAGTGACACGTTTGAGGTTCAAGGTGCGACGGAAGAGATCCCCACGCCAAGTCGTAGTTTCGCATTGCGCAAATTAGTGCAAAAATTTTCCGGCGACTGGCCCAAGGAAATCAGCGGTGTGATTGTCGAGGAAAACAATGGCCAGCGGACCGGCTTTGAAGTCAAATTGCCCGTCAGCGAACAAGCTCCAGCAGGCGAAACAATTTCCGCTTCGTCAAATCCGCCACCTGCGCTACTTTCGCAGCCGCTCTGGCGAATGCTCTTCTACGCCTTCATTGGCGGATTGATTCTGAACATTATGCCGTGCGTGCTGCCGGTCATCGCGCTGAAAATTCTCGGCTTCGTCGGCGAAGCCAGAAGCGAGCCGCGCCGCGTGCGCAAATTCGGCCTCGTCTATGCGCTCGGCGTACTGGTGTCGTTCCTCGCACTCGCATCCATCGTCATCGGCATCAAAGCCGCCGGACACAGAGCCGGCTGGGGAATGCAATTCGGCAGTCCGGTTTTTGTTGTCTGCCTTACGACGCTTATGACGCTCGTGGCGTTGAATTTATTCGGCGTGTTTGAAGTCACACTCGGCGGACGCGCGCTGAATGCTGCGGGCGAACTTGCGTCGAAGCACGGCGCGGCGGGCGCATTTTTCAACGGCGTGCTGGCAACCGCTTTGGCGACGCCTTGCACCGCTCCGTTCTTGAGCATCGCGCTGGGTTTTGCCTTCGCACAAGAAGCATCGGTCATTGTCTTGGTGTTTCTGGCAGTGGGCATCGGCCTTGCCGCGCCGTATGTTGTGTTGAGTTGGAATCCGGCGTGGCTGAAATTTCTGCCGAAACCGGGCGCGTGGATGGAAAAGTTCAAAATCGCGATGGGTTTTCCGATGCTGGCAACGGCAGTCTGGCTGTTCAATCTGGCTTACGGTGACTACGGCAAACGTGTTCTATGGCTCGGTGTTTTTCTCGTGCTGATGGCGTTTGCGGCGTGGATTTTTGGCGAGTTCGTTCAACGCGGCCGCGCGCGACGCGTTTTGGCTCTGGTAATTGTGCTGATTTTATTGATCGGCGGTTATGTTTATGCCTTGGAAAGTCAATTGAACTGGCGTGCGCCAATTACCGTCGCGGACACAACGGGTTCTTTGAAAAACTCGCCGAACGGAATTAACTGGCAGCGATGGAGTCCCGAAGCCGTCGCCCAAGCGCGCTTGGAGGGCCGGCCGGTGATGGTGGATTTTACCGCCGACTGGTGCCTCACCTGCCAAGTCAACAAAAAAACCAGCATCGAAATTCCGTCAGTGCGCGCGAAGCTGAAGGAAATCAACGCCGTCACGTTGCTGGGCGATTACACGCATTTCCCCGACGCCATCACGGCGGAACTGAACCGCTACGACCGCGCGGGCGTCCCGCTGGTTCTGGTTTACCCCAAAAACGCCGATGCGCCGCCGATCGTGCTGCCGGAAATCCTGACACCGGGCATTGTTCTGGATGCCCTCGACCGCGCGGCACATTGAATTTTGAACGGAATCTGCTAGATTGATGTCTCTTAACCTAACCATTAACGATTCTGAACCTATGAAAAAATTCTTTGTTTTATTGACTGGAATGGCATTGGTGGCCAACGCAATGGCATTGGAAATCGGCAAACCCGCCCCGGATTTCACGGCCACGGACATCAACGGCAAAACCGTCAAACTCAGCGATTACAAGGGCAAAATCGTCGTGCTCGAATCCTACAATTCCGATTGCCCGTTCTGTAACAATCATTACAAGACCGGCGCGATGCAGGGATTGCAAAGCGACCTGGCGGCCAAGGGCGTCGTATGGCTGATTGTCAATTCCGTGAACCCGAAACATCCCAGCTATCGCACACCGGAACAGGCCAAAAAGGAATGGGCCGACAAGAAAATAATCGCGACGGCCTGGATTGATGACAGCTCCGGCGCAGTCGGCCATCTTTATGGCATGAAAACAACGCCGGACATGTATGTGATTGATAAGAATGGCGTGCTTGTTTACGACGGCGCGATTGATAACAAACCCGATCCGATACACGATCCTAAAACAGCCCATAATTACGTCCGCGAAGCCGTGGACGATTTGCTTGCCGGAAAGCCCATTGAAGTCTCTCAAACGAAACCTTACGGCTGCAGTGTCAAATACGCAGATTAATAATATGGTAGGGTTGCCTCGCCGAGGCGACCGGCGGAAGTTCCGCCTCCCAAAAGGGCATCTCGGCGAGATGCCCCTACCTTTTCTCAAACCCATACTCTTTCAAAAACTTCTCCGTTGGCGCGCGGATTTCCACGCGCCGTTTTGTGAACGGGTCGGTATAAGCCAGTCGCACCGCGCGCAAGCCGAGCGGTAAATTGTCTTCCAATTTTCCGTAAAGTTCGTCGCCGACAATTGGCAAACCGGATTCAACCAGATGAACACGAATCTGGTGCGTGCGACCGGTGACAGGTTTTGCTTCAACCAAAGTAAATTTTCCGCGCGTCTCCAATATTTTGAAATGCGTTTCGGCATTTTTGCCATGACGTGAATCCACCTTCATTTTTCTGAATCGTTTTTTGTCCGGCGCGAGTTTGAGTTCGCACGTCCATTCATTTTGCTTCGGCCGGCCAACCACGACGGCCAGATACGTCTTCTCTATTTTACGGCTCTCGAACAAATCAAAAAACCTTTTGACTGCACCGGGGCTTTTGGCAAAAAGCAAAATGCCGCTCGTGTCCGCGTCGAGGCGATGGACGTGGCGAAGAAATTTCAGTCCGCGCGACCGCGCCCAGAAATCCCGCGCAGCGATGGAGGATTCAATGGCCGCCTGCAAATTGCGCGACGTGTTCTGCCACGCCACCGGCGCGAGCATCCAGCCACGCGGCTTGTCCACTGCAATGACCGAGCGATCCTCGTATAAAATCGGGATCGGCTCGCAGTCCGGCAGTTCGATGCAATTGGATCTGGCCATGCGACATCGTAGCAGCCGACGTGAATCGGCTCAAACTTTTCGACAGCACTAGACAGAATTGACCGAATTTACAAAATCCTTCTCGCCCTCTATTTTTGTCCATGTTAAATCGGAATGTGCACGAATCTGTTATGCAAGACACATTGATTTACTGGGGAATTCACACTCTCGACCGAACGAAAGCGAATCCTTTCCCACTTGAACATCGCATCTGGTGTCTGCAATGGGATTTAGTTCCCGAGCAAGAGAGAAAGGAAATAATTGATATTTTAGCGCCAGATTCACCGGGTGAACAGTTGACCGAACGCGAACCGAAAGAAGGAGACGAGGAGTGGACCTTGACACTTACAAAGCCCGACGCCCGAATTTTCAAATTCCGCAAATATTTTACCTTTCAACCAAATTTCGACCTCAACGAATACATAAAGAAACTTGAATCAAGTTTGCGACGAATGTTGCCGGTGAATCTTTCTTTTGAGTATTTCGAAGATGAGACTGGCAAGCCAATTTCAAAGATCGAAATCTATCGTTTCAAAACGGGAGAAGCTAATCCCATCATTCCGTTTGAGCCACAATCTGTTCTTCAACTTGGTCCAGCCTCGATTCGCGCCGGCATCCCAATAAACCAAGACGATTCCAACACAATTGCACATCTGATGGAGATAGTTGGATTTCTAGCCAACAGCTCTTGGTATCGCTCGCCGCCCGCGTTGACATTTCGAACCCAAAATGAAACTTCGGAAATTGATTCAACATTCCCAAATGTTCAGGAAATGCATGAAGTCGTTCTAGCAATTCGACAGCTTTATGCTTCGGATGAACTTTTTAATCGTGCTGCAAATTGTTATGCGAAAATTTGTGGCGACAGCAGGAAAGTCAATTGGGTCGGAGACATCAAGAAATGGTTCAATTTGTTTCTGGATGGCCCTAATAGTTTTCCGATGATCAAGGGAGTAAAGGTGCGCGAACTATTGGATGCGTTTCTTTACGGTGGCAGGATTGTGCATGTAGGCGAACGCGACAAACAAGAGCGTTTGCAGTTACTCATAAACACACACGGACGAGCGCAGGTAATCATGGCTGTCCAGACCTCGCTGAGACGCGTAGTGGATTCAGCCCGATTAGTACTTCCAGTCATAAAGCAGGATTACCAACATTGGTTGGAAACTGGTAAATGCCCAAAGCCATCTCTGATGTCTATGGGCGAATTACTATCCAGCAGGAAAGAACCAATCAAAACTCCAAATAAGAATCGGGCAAGCTGACACCGCGCAGAAGGCTTTGATTTGATTTCACCGCTTTCGCCATTCCTTTTTCGGCGGCTCGGGCAAACCCTGCGCACGAAACGCCGTTCGGAAATGCATTTTGGCGATTTTCGCCAAACTTTCCGCGCTGTGCTCCGCGACAAATTTTTTCGCCGCTTCGTCCACTGCACTCGAAGCACCCTTGGGGAACTCCATCTCGAATTTTTTCCCCAAGGCTGCAAGACGCTTGACAAATTCGTCCCGCGCGAGAATCGAAGCCGCCGCCACCGCCATGTCCTCCTCCGCCCTGTGCTTTTGCACCAATTCAATTCCGCGTCCCAACGGCATGAGAGCCTTCGCCACCGTTTCCTTGTTCGACGCGAACTGGTCGCTGATTGCCTTTACCGGCACGGGATTCATTTGATGCCGCTGGCCCATCAGATTTTCAATCACGCGTGCATGGCCCCACGCCAGAATAGCGTTCACATTTTTCATTCTGCCATAAAGCCGGTTGTAAGCCTCGTTGCCAATTGTGACGACATCAGCCACGCAACCTGGGGTTTTGCGAATCAGCTTTGCCAATTCGCTGATCTTTTTATCGCTCGAAATGTTCTTGGAATCGCGGATGCCGGCGTCCTTCCACGCCTTGACGGTGCTTTCATTCACATACACGCCCGCGATGCACAGCGGCCCGAAGAAATCGCCCTTGCCGCTTTCGTCCACGCCGATGCGCGGCTGCAACAACTCAGGATTCAACACAGTCTCGTAGCCGAGCTGGGCCCGTTTCAAAACCTCCGGTTCCAGGATGAACTCGATGAATTCCTGCGTGCCCTTCCCCTGCACCACCAATTTGCCGCTTTCATAAAACACCACGTTGATTTTGTCCTTTTCACCGGCAAACCGCGCATACGGCACCGCGCGAAACTTGAAGCCGCGCGAACTCAAGGCGGTTTCGAGCGCCGACGCCTGGTCGTCCGTCAGCTTGCACGTGTAGGAAGTCAAAGGCTTCACTGGAAAAAGGATAACCACAAAGAACACAAAGAACATAAAGTTTTTTGCGGCTTTTACGTTCAGCCAAAGCCCGATAAAATTCCAGGCGTGTCACGCACCAAGAAGCGTCAAACAAAGGACTATTCGCAATTCGCAATTCGCAATTCGCAATTGACGAAACTCGTTCCGGCTTTGCTCAATTGGTTTGCTGCGAGAAGCGCGCGATTTGCCCTGGCGCCGCACCCGCGATCCCTACGCCATCTGGGTTTCCGAAATCATGCTTCAGCAAACGCAGGTTAAAACGGTCATCCCGTATTGGAAACGTTGGATGCAAGAGCTGCCGACCATCAAGGCTGTCGCGAACGCGAGCCCGGACAAAATCCACAAACTTTGGGAAGGGCTTGGCTATTATGTCCGCGTCCGCAACCTGCAAAAAGCCGCGCGGCAGATCGTGAAAAAACATGGCGGCATGTTTCCGAAAAACTTTGACGACGTGCTCGCGCTGCCGGGCATCGGCCGTTACACCGCCGGCGCCATTTGCAGCATCGCCTTCAACCAGCCAGTGCCAATTCTCGACGGCAATGTCATCCGGGTTTTGACACGGATTTTCGGCATCGGTGAAAACCCGCGTGAGAAGGAAACCAATGCACGACTCTGGCAACTGGCGGAAGAATTGGTAGGGCGGGCAGTCCTCTGCCCGCCGCGGCGCGGTGGGGACACCGCGCCCTACCATTCGTTTCTGAACCAGTCTTTGATGGAACTCGGAGCCTTGGTTTGCACACCGCGAAATGCCAAATGCAAAATTTGTCCGGCGCAAAAACTCTGTGTCGCTTTCCGGGAAAATCGTGTGGCCGAACTGCCAAACCTTGGCCGGCGCACAACCACCACGCGGCGCTTTATCGCCTTCGTCATTAAGCACAATGGAAAATTCCTCGTTCGCCAACGGCCCGCCGGGGTTGTGAACGCGCACCTCTGGGAATTTCCAAATATGGAATGTATGAATGGCGAAGCTGACGTGAAACAAATCTTCAAAACTATTTTCGGTACTAAACCAGCCAAAATTCAACCACTTTGCACCATAAAACATTCAATCACGCGCTATCGCATCACGCTTGAAGCGTTTCGTGTTCCACTCGGAGGGGCGAGCTCTGCGAGACCCCATAATAAAATAGGGTGTCGTGGAACTCCGCCCTCCGAAATCGGCGTCTGGCTGTCACTCATGAAACTGGATTCGCTCTCCATCACAAGTGCACATCGGAAAATACTGCGGCGTTTACAGTATTGATTTTATGGATTGTTAAGCATTCGCACTTCGCGTTGCGGAAATGGGATGCTGATATTTCCCGCGCGGAATTGTTCAATAATGGCCTGATAAATTTCCGCCTGCGCCGCAACAAAATCGTCCATTGAAGTCCAAGGTTTAATGGCAATGTTGATGGATGAATCTCCCAGCATCGTCACACCGACAATCGGTGCGGGTTCTTTAAGCACCCGGGGATTGCCGGCCAACACTTTCCGCACGATGACGAGAGCATCGGCGATATTGGTGCCGTAGGCGACGCCTACCGACAAGTCCAGCTGCCGCATATTGCCGCAGTTGTGCAAAATCTCACCGACGATTTTCCGATTGGGAATGACGACTCGCGACTGATCCACATGCACCAGCGTGGTCGAGAAAAGTTCGATTTTTATCACCTGTCCCTGCACACCTGCGATTTCGATGTATTCTCCAACCCGAAACGGTTTGGTGAAGACAATCGTCAATCCGGCAACCAAATTGCCGAGCACCCCTTGCAGCGCCAAGCCGATGCCCACACCGGCCACGCCAATACCCGCCAGTGCCGGTCCGATGGGCACACTTAATTTTTCCAACGCTTGCAGCAGGGCGACAAGAAATACGAGCAGCCGGATGACACGCACAGTCAGTGTGACGATGGGCGGCTCGACGTGTTTCTTTTCCAACCAATCCCTCACCACACGGCCAATCCACCACGCGATGAGCGAGCCGATAGTGAGAATGATCAGTGCCCCGATAATTTGAAATCCGTAGTCGGTCAGAAAAACAATGACCCTGGTTTTGACTTCGTCGATGGTTTGAATTGTTTTGACTGCTGTATTTTCCATGTTTCACTTCCAATTGATGCTACTGTTAAATCAAATTACCGCACCGCGTCAACACCTGAATGATTGACGCCGCCCGGTTTTTTGCCACCCTGCTGTCATCGCATGACAAAGAAAACCCGAAATTGGCTCATTGTGCTCCTTTCGATTCCGGCAGCAGTAATTCTCGCCGCCGTTGGCCTGTTGATTTTCGATGCCGCCCGACCGCTGCCACCAATCCAGCCTTTGCCCAATCCGAATGGCTATGGTGATTTGGTGAAGGCGGGACAAATGGTAAAGGCTGGGACGAAGGCAGATTTCACTGAACTTAAAAATCTTAGTCGTGAGGAACTGCTCGTGTTGGTGTCAAAAAACGCCAAGGCACTTCAGATTGCTCGGACTGGGTTACAGCAAGAATCTCGAGTGCCGCTCGACTATTCACCAACTTCGAGGGCTCGTTTCGATAAGCTTCCTTCAATCAAGTATCTCGCGTTTGCCTTCATGACAGAAGGCAAGTTGGCGGAAGTGGAGAATCGCTTCAACGATGCATCGAAATCTTATTTGGATTTGGTTCGTCTTGCCAATCAATCAGGACGTGGAGGAACGTTAATCGATGAAATGGTCAGTATCGCCTTTGAAGTAATGGTAACGGAGAACTTACAAAAACTCGCAAGGCGACTCGATGCAAAATCCTGCCGCGAAACTGCCGCAACATTGGAAACTCTCGATGCGCAAAGGCAATCTTGGAATGAAGTCATGCAACAGGAAAGCGCCTGGTCACGTCGAACTTTCCCTGAACTACGTTACAGGTTGAGCGCATTAATGGCTGCCAATTCACAAAAGAAAATCGAACGACATGTTGAGCAAAGATACAAAGAGCAGGAAATCAAAACACGCCAGTTACTGATTGATCTTGCCTCACGCGCCTACGAATTGGACAAGGGGCATCGCCCCGCAAACCTCGCCGATTTGGTGCCGAATTATCTTAAAGCCATTCCTCAAGACCCAGTCACCGGCACGAACATGGTTTACTCTCCACGATAAACGCAGCGCGCCGTGCAGGTTTCGGCCACGACGACTTCCGTGAGCAACGGCAATTTCGGTTTCAACCTCTTCCAAATCCACACCGCGATGTTTTCGCTCGTCGGATTTTTTAGCCCGGGAATTTCGTTGAGATAGCGGTGATCGAGTTTTTCCCAAATCGGTTTGAACGCCTCCGTGATGTCTGCGTAATCCATCAGCCAGTCGAGTTTGGGGTCGCATTCGCCCGCGACGGCGACTTCCACCTTGAAGCTGTGTCCGTGCAATCGCCGGCATTTATGTGATTTCGGCAACCGTGGCAGCAAATGCGCCGCTTCAAATTGAAAGGTCTTTCGTAATTCCATTTTCATAAATTCTTTTACGCTAATTTCGCCAATTATCGCGAATTGATTCTTTGAATTTGAATTCGCGCAAATTCGTGCAATTCGCGGCTAAATTTTTTGTTCAAAATCCGTCCACGTCACCAAATCGCCGAACGCCGGCCGGCCATCATGCCGCCACGTCAGCGGCGGATTTTGCATCCGGCCAAGCGGACACACCCGCGTCGCGCCCCAACGCGCCAGTTGCTCCGCCAGCTCGCGCACCTTTTCTTCGGGCACGGCGATGCCGATGGTTGAGACGTGGCCACGCACGACCTCGGTATTTTTCAGCATTTCGTCCAAATCTTTCACGCCCTTCACATAAACGAAGCGGTTCAGGCATGACATTTGAAAGCGCGCGTCCGCTTCAAAAATCACCGTCCACGCCGTCGAATCCTTGCTGCACCAATGCCGCGTGGCATCGGGTGAATGCGCCGCGCGGATTTCGTAAATCGAACGGCGTGATGCAATGGCTGCCGCGTGTTCCGCCGCCAGTTCACCGCGCGGTTCGGTTTGTTCGCGCTGCTCCAATTCATCCGCGAGCAATTCGGCGAATTTTTCCGGGGAAATTTCGCCGCCTGATTGAACGTAAATCACATGTGGCGAAAGACAGCCGAGTTGGTTCCATGCCACCACATCCTCCGCGGCATTCGTCACCACGCGCCGCGCACCCGGGTCGGACAAAACCTCGCGCGCCACAAAACCAAAACTCACACGATGGCCGTAGCCGAGAAAACGGGTTCTGACCGGCAAACGCGAGCGAATGGCTGTGAGCGTCTCGTCACTGCCGGTCGCCGTCACGCAATCGGCTTCCGCAAACAACACATTCTCCAAATCCGCGTTTCCGCCGCGCCACTCGGCGATTTCCAGGCACGCCCCAAGCTTGGGATCGACATCGTAAATCGAATGCGCAAACAATCGCGGAAGGAACGATGCGCCGCTTGCGCATTTCACAAATTGAGCCGAGCGCGCGAGCAAACCGAAAACGATGCCCGTCAGCGCCGGATTCGGAATATTGCCCGCCGTGATGTGAACGAGAAGCTCGGATCCGGTTGCCATCGCCGTGCGCAAAGGGTTTGGTTTGCCATCGATGCAAAATTCATCCAGCCGTTTCGCATCGCCGAACTCCTGGAGGAGCAGCGCGTGAAAATTATCAGGCGTGAGTTGCCGGAAAAAATTGTCCAGCCCCTTCGCCAGCGTTTCGCGTGAGAAGCCCGTTTTCGCCGGCCCCAGTTCAAGCGCGAGTTTTCGAAATGGATCGCCGGTTTGAAGCCAGTTTGCAGCCGCTTCACTCAGCACCTTCACCAAGGTGCCAGTGGAACGCGAGGCGAGGTAGCGCCCGCGATTGCGTTTGAGTGTCTGGCACGCCTCTGTGATCATCGCCGGCGACAACGGCGCGTCTGGCGGCAGATCGGCGAGAAAATAGTTTGGCAAATTCATTTGGATTCAATGCTCATCAATGAACAGCCACGAGGTTCTGCGAACTGCGCACGACCAAGCAATTCAAAATCGTCCCCGTGGCGGACTCCCAAATCTTCGGTTTGAATCGCCATGACGGAAAAGACGTTCGCCAAATCAAAAACACGAATCAGGCCGGTCTCGCCATCTGCCACTTCACGGTTTGTTTCAGGCGAAATGACCTGCACCCGCGCCCACGGCGGAAAATGAAACCTGCGTTCCAAGTTCTGAATTTTGAGTTTTGAATTTTGAGTTGAAATTTCAGTGTCGTAAGCCTGTGAATTAAGCTCGCTCATGCCGTATTCACAAACAATGTGGCTTTGCGGAACACCGAGTCGCTCTGTGATGAGCGCATGTAATTCGTTTTTCGGCATCGTGCGCGAGTGGCTTTTGTAGCCGCCGGTTTCCATCACGCGCGAACCGGGGGGGAGTCGGAACGACAAATTCTGCTCTCCCAGAAAATCGAGCAGATGCACAAATGAAAACGCCGTTCCCAGGAGAATGTTTGTTCCGCCTATTGATTTCGGAGACAAGCTGGCGCGGTAAATGAGTTTTGAGTTTTGGGTTGCCATCCAGCGCCGCAAGCGCGGCCTCAAAATCCAGCGTCCACGTGCCGTCTGCCGTCGGTTTGCCGACGAACACTGATTCCGCCTCGTTGAGTTTCTGTCCCACGGTTTTAAACATATGGACGAGCGACGAATGCGGCGCTTGCTCCGGCGGCGGGGTAAGGATGACCAATTTAAAATTTTGAATTTTGAATTTTGAATTGGCAAAAACGTTTTGCTCGAACCACGGCCACAACGAGGCTTCATAAACGGCCAATGAGTCTGCGTTGTGAAAATGGCGGCTCGGACGTTGTTCCGTCGTGCCGCTGGAATGGAAAACAGCCGTGCGTTCGTCCGGCGTAAGACAGGTCAATTCCAGCTCCTTGAACGAGGTCACCGGCACAACAGGAATTCGCGTCCAATGCCCGACAACTTCCGGTGTCAGTTTGCGTGCTTTGCAGATTTTCTGATACGCGGTGTTGTGTTTGAACTGAAGTCCGAAGAGTTCGAGCGCCAACTCGGAGAATTGAGAATCACGAATTGCGAATTGCGAATTCAAAATGAATCCATGCAATCGCGCGGCGAAATTGGAAAGTTCAGTTATCATGCGGTTTTTGTTTGTCGGCTGGTTTTCCGCCACAGCCAGCCGGGATTGTAATGCGAAATCGCCTTGCGGCAAGCGTGAACACTTCAACAGGTGGGGCGAGGCTTTGATGCGGTATAAAAAAAGGCAGTGTATTATGGTAGCCCGTTAAAACTTGACAGTTAAAAAACTTGATGGTTATAATATAGTTGTTGTTGAAAATTAGACGGAACCTCATTCAAATCTGCCTGCTGTGCGCGGTGCTGTTCTTGGTGTTGCCTGCCGTGGTGCAAGCCCAATTTACTTACACTACCAATAACGGCACCATCACCATCACGGGTTACACCGGTTCTGGTGGTGCAGTAGTCGTCCCCAGCGCTACCAACGGATATCCAGTCGTCAGCATCGGAAACTCTGCGTTTCTCAACATATCCAGTGTAACCAGCGTGACACTTCCAGACAGCATCACCAACATTGGATCAGCGCATTCAATTTCTGCATCGGTTTAACCAACATCTCATTCGGCAATGGTGTTCTAACCATTGGAGATTCCGCTTTCCAATCCTGTTCCAAGCTGCCTGGCGTAACAATGCCCGACAGCGTCATTTCTGTCGGCAGCAATGCCTTCTATTCCTGCACCAGCCTGACCAATCTCACGATTGGCAACAGCGTCTTGATATAGGAAATTCTGCGTTTCGGTCCTGCACAAAGCTGCCCAGCGTGGTGATTCCCGACAGTGTCGGTAATCTTGGCAGCAACGCGTTCTATTCCTGCACCAGTTTGACGAACGCCACGATTGGCAACAGCATCATCAATATTGCAGGTTCCACGTTCTACAACTGCTCCAAACTGGCAAGTGTGACCATCCCTAACAGCGTCACCAACATCGGTAACAGCGCGTTCTATGCTTGCGCCAGTCTGACCAATGTTACGATTGGCAGCGGTGTCCTTACATGCAGTTTCGCCTTCTATCCTCTCCACTGACGAGCCGTGTTCCCCTGTGACCACCTTGGAGCTCCGCGTTTTTTCCTGCACCAGCCTTACCAACGTCATAATTGGCAGCGGCGTTATCAACATTGGAACTTCTGCATTTGCAGGCTGCTCCAGCCTGACTGCAATCGCGTGGATCCCTCCATCCGGTCTATGGCAGCGCGATGGAGTCTTGTTTGACGTGAGCCAGACAACGCTCATCCAGTATCCCGCAGGCAAAGCGAAGCTTCCCATTCCCAGCAGCGTCACCAATATTCTAAATGGCGCGTTCCAATCCTGCGCCACCCTGACCAGTGTTACATTGCATGTCATCATTTGCTTCTGTTTTCGTTAGTCTCCGGCTCGCGAGGACGCTCGCCCCACCGGGTCACACTGCGCACGGATTGCCAATGTTGCGTCTGGCTGGCTCCCTCCCCCGTGTGCCCTTGCTTCTGCTTCCGCTGCACCGGCTTGACCGTGCCACTTGCACGTGTCACCTATCGGCTCTGCGTTTCACTGCACTGGCTTACAGCTTACATCAGTTACGCTCACCACCTAAGCTTCTGCTTTCAGCTGCACCGCTTACCAGCGTCCCATTCCCAGCGTGTCACCACTATCACTTCTGCGTTCCGCTGTACCGCCTGCGGTCACATTCCCAGCGCGTTACCAGCATCAGCGCGCGTTCTCTGCTGCACCGCTACAGCTTACATCAGTTACGCGTCACCACCATCCACTCTGCTTCCAGCTGCACCGCCTGACCTCACGATCCCCAGCAGCGCTTCCCGCTAGGCAGCGCGTTCTCTGCTGCACCGGCCTGACGAGCATTACATCAGTTACGCGTCACCACTATCGACTTCTGCCTTCCAGGCTGCACTGCCTCACCGGTCACGATCCCCAGCAGCGTTACCAGCATAGAGCAGCGCGTTCTCTGCTGCACCGGCTTGACGAGCATTACATTAGTTACGGCGTCACCACTATCGGACTTCTGCATTCCAAGCTGCACTGGCTTGACCGGTCACGATCCCCAGCAGCGTTACCAGCATTGGAGACAGCGCATTCTCTGCTGCACCGTCCTGACTAGCGTAGCGATCTCACCAGCATCACGGTCATCTGTGTTCTACGTTCTTTTCTGCACCAGCTTGACGAATGTAATGATCCCCAACAGCATCACTGTCATCGCCACTTCTGCGTTCCAGACTGTCTTAGTCTCACGAGTATCACGATCCCCCACAGCGTCACCAGCATAGACGACAATGCGTTCTAAACTGCATCACTTGCGAGCATCAAGCTAGGCAACAGCGTCATCAGCATCGGAACTGGCGTTCTTTGCTGCTCCGGCCTGACCAACAACCTCACAATTCCCAACAGCGTCTCCACTATCGGGGGTTCTGCATTCTATTCCTGCTCCGGCCTGACGAGCGTGACGGTCGCAACAGCGTCAGCGTAATCGAAGCCGATGCGTTCTTTGGCTGCACCAACCTCACGGGATTCTATTTCCATGTAACGCCCCCTATATCTATGATTCGTGGGTTTTTGTGGTGACACCAATGCGACCATTTATTACCTGCCTGAACCACTTGGTGCGACATTTGGTGGTCTTACCGCTTCGCTGTGAACCCACTCACAGACCAGCATGGCAGTTTCGGCGTGCAGACCAATCAATTTGTTTCAACATCACCACAACGAACATTCCCATAGTGTGGAAGCCTGCACCAACTTGCGCAGCACCTCTGTACCCCCCTTCAATCCGTGAGTCTCACGAACCGTTTGTTTTATTTCAGCGATCCCAGTGGACCATTATCCCAGTCGTTTCTACCCCATTCGTTCGCCCTGCAGCGGGAGAATCTCTCCCCGCCTTGATTCCCGTTTGCCTTTGCCCTGTTTGTCCTTCACACTGTTTTTCACATGAGCAAACAGTTTTTCGTCACCACCGCGATTGATTATGTCAATGGCCAGCCGCATCTTGGCCATGCCTACGAGAAAATCGTGACTGACGTCATCGCGCGGGCGCGACGCAGTCTGGGGCAGGAGGTTTTTTTTCTCACCGGCCTCGATGAACACGGCCAGAAAGTCCAGCAGTCCGCCATCGCCGAGGGCAAGACGCCGCAATCGTATTGCGATGAACTGGCGGCGGACTGGAAAGCCTTTGCGAAAAAGCTGGAACTGACCAACGACGATTTCATCCGCACCACCGAACCGCGCCACAAGGAATTTGTCCAGGCCATCCTCGCCAAACTCCATGATGCCGGACAATTTTATAAAAAAACCTACAAAGGGTTTTATTCGACGAAAGAAGAGACGTTTTTGACCGAAAAAGACCGCCTGCCCGACGGCACGTTTGATCCAAGTTACGGCGAAGTCGTTGAGTTGCAGGAGGACAATTACTATTTCAAGCTCAAGCAACACCAGCAATGGCTGATTGATTACATCGAAAAAAATCCGCCATTTGTCGCGCCCGATCATCGCCGCAATGAAGTCCTCGGTTTTCTTAAGAATAACGAACTCGAAGACTTGTGCATCTCGCGTCCGGCATCGCGATTGAACTGGGGCATTCCCCTGCCCTTCGATCCGAATTTCGTGACCTACGTCTGGTTCGACGCGTTGGTGAATTACATCAGCATTCCCGCCGCGCACGGTGATCCGGTTGTGCTCACCGCGCTTGGCTCTCAACCCTCAACTCTCAACCCTCAACTGTCTTTGTGGCCTGCCGATATTCACGTCATCGGCAAGGACATCGTAAAATTTCATGCTGTTTATTGGCCAATTATGCTCAAAGCCATGGGGTTACCGCTGCCAAAACAGATTCTTGTCCACGGCTGGTGGCGGAAGGACGGCGCGAAAATCAGCAAAAGCACCGGCAACATCGTTGACCCCGTTACAGTGATTGACGAATGGGGCCTGGATGCATTCCGGTTTTATGTCTTGCGCGAACTCGACATCGGCCCGGATGGTAACTGGACCGACGCCGGCTTCAAGTCCCGCTACAACGCCGAACTTGCCAACGGCCTAGGCAATCTCGTCAACCGTTCGCTCTCGATGCTCAAACGCTATCGCAACGGCATTGTGCCTGCGCGCTCGGATGAACTGGAGACAACGGTTGTAGAAACCATTCTACCAACTCGTGCTTGGCTGGAAGGAAACCGGCTTCAAAATGCGCTCACCTGTATTTGGCGACTGATTGGTCGCACCAATCAATACGTGGACCAAACTGCGCCGTTCAAACTCGCCAAAGACCCAGCACAGGCCAAACGGCTCGACGAAGTGCTTTACAATCTGGCCGAGACGTGCCGTGTGCTGGCGGTTTTGCTATGGCCATTTTTGCCAGGAACGGCGACGAAAATTTATTCGCAGCTTGGTTTGTCCGGTGTGCCGGATAAATTTTCAGAAGCTGTCTGGGGTAAATTGAAACCCGCCCACAAGATCGGCGAGCCCGCCCCATTGTTCCCACGCAAGGAAAATTGAACTAATTCAACGGCACGCCACGGCGAATGTAGGTAGGGATGTCGAGGTCTTCGCCCTTGTGAATTGTCGGCTCGCTTTTGTCGAACCGCCCCTTGGAAATAATCGCCAGCGGCAATTGTGTTTGGAGCATTTGGGGACCGGCTTTTCGCGTCCGGCCACCGGGTTGTTTGGCCAGCCCCGAAAGCATTCGGGGTTCGCGTTGCTCCATCGTCAATGACGGCGACTGCGCAAGGTTGTGCACCGGACGGGCGCCGAAACCGCGCGAAACCACTTGCTCTGACAGTTCATCGGGCGCAGCCGCCGACGGCAATTTTGCGGCCACTGCGTTTTGTTTTGCCGCGATGACGGTCACGGACAAATGATTCTTCAGCGTTTCGTCCACCGCCGCGCCCATGATGATTTGCGCCTGTTCGCAATGACGGCTGATTTGTTCCATCACGCGGTTCACCTCGGCCATCGTCAAATCTTTTCCACCCACCAGGCTCACGAGCACGGCATCGGATTCGGCCAGCGCGCGGCCTTCGTCGAGCAACGGATGCGCAAGCAATTTTTCCACCACCTCACGCGAGCGCGCCGGACCGCTCGCCTCGACGGAGGCAAATGCGCTTTCGGAGTGGCGGTCACGCACCAGCGCACACAAATCGTCAAAGTGGATCTGGATCAAGCCCGGCCGTGTAAGCAATCGCCACACGCCATGAGCACCCCCGATCAGCAAATCGCCGATGATGCGAAATGTGTCGAGCACATTGGTGTTTTCGTCAATCAGCTTGAACGTTTTCTGGCAGGGCAGGCAAATAACGCCATCGGCGACGGTTTTGAGTTGTTCCAATCCCTGCAGCGCCTGCAGCTGGCGGCGATTGCCTTCGCAGGTGAATGGCAGCGTCACAAACGCCAGCACCAGCGCACCGGTTTCCTTCGCCGCGTGCGCCAGCACGGGACTGATGCCACTGCCGGCGCCGCCGCCCAAACCGGTGACGATGAACACCACATCCGTGCCTTCGCAGGCGGTTTTGAGCGTGGCAAATTGTTCCTCGGCAATCGCGTGGCCGCGTTCAGGATCGCCGCCGGTGCCGAGGCCGCGCAGTAATTTTGTTTCGAGCTGGATTTTTACCGGCGCGGACGACGCCTCAAGCGATGGTGAGTCGGTGTTAACCGCAATGAAAGCCGCGCCTGTGAATTCCCCCCTGCCCATGGCGTCGATCAGATGGACGCCGGCGCTGCCCACACCGAAAATTTTTACGGCGGGCACTTGGGCCGGTTCAAGAACCGCTGGTGGAGTTCGGGTTTTGGTTTTCATAACTCATGAATTTTATGACCGGCGCAAGAGGCTCACGATGGCGCCCTTGATTCCCTGGGCCAGCGACGGGTGTCCCTCGTGATCGCGGGTCTTGAACGAGCCGAATTTCACAAGACCGATGCCGGTGATAAATTCCGGCTGGGCGAGCGCCGATTTCAGGCCGCTAATGGAATTGGTCTGGCCGAGTGACACTGGCATTTGCAAAATGGGTTCGGCGAGTTTGGCGATGTGTGGCACGCGCGCACAGCCGCCGCACAGAAAGACACCCGCGCGCAAGTAATTAAACAGCCCGGCCTGCTCCAAATTCTGCGCGACGAGCTGGAAAATTTCCTCCAAACGCAGCGACATGATTTGGCGCAAATGCTCGACGTTAATCGTCTTAATCGGCAGGCCGAGTTCATTGGTGATTGTGATGGTCTGTCCCTTGCTTTCCTCATCCATCAGCGCCGAACCATGCTCAAGCTTGAGTTTTTCCGCGCGGCTCAACGGCACTTTCAGACCATAAGCCAGGTCGTTGGAAACATGGTCGCCGCCGATGGCCAAAACGCCGGTGTATTTGATGACGCCGTTGGCGTAAACGACGTAATCGGTCGTGCCGCCGCCGATGTCAATGACCAGCGCTCCAAGTTCCTTTTGCTCGTTGGTCAACAACGCGAGCGACGAGGCCAGGCCGTTGAACACAATTCCATCCACGTCAAGCTGCAGGCCTTTGACGAGGCGAATGGCGTTTTGCAAACGGTTTGTGTTGCCATGAACGACGTGCATGTCCACTTCAAGCCGCGAACCAAGCATCCCGACCGGATTTGTCACGCCGTCCTGTCCATCCACTAAAAAGTGCTGGCGAATGGCGTGAACGACGTTGTTTTCCGCCGGCAAATTGATTGCCTTCGCGTTTTTGATCACGTCCTGCACATCGTCCTCGGAAATTTCGCGGTCGGCGGAAACCACCGGATGCGCGCCGCGATTGTTGAAGCCGCGGATGTGCCCCCCGGTCACGCCAAGATAAACGTTGCGAATTTCCACGTCGGCCATTTGCTCGGCCTCGACGATGGCGTTGCGCACGTCCTCTTCGGCCTGCGTCGGGTCCGCAATCTCGCCCTTGCGCACGCCGCGTGAGCGCGCCTGGCCGAGACCGATGATGTTGAGTGAGCCACCGGCGCTTTGTTCGCCAACGACGGCACAAACTTTGGACGTGCCGATTTCCAGACCGACGATGATGGATGAAGCGTCAAACATTTTTCCTCCGAATGTGTGCGGGGTTGACCGATTTTGGCACGGTGACTGGCGGCACACTGGCTTCCATCCAACGAACCGGAACGTTGTTGGAAACCGCCAAATCGAGCGTCACAATGGCCCGGTTCATCCGTTGTCCCAAATCGTAAATTTCACGCCAGCGTCGCAATTGTTGATCCAAATTGTCGAGGCTAAAAGTAATCCTGCTGCCCTGCCCTGTCGTTGCGACAACGACTCCCGGTGATGAAACATCAATGCGCCGTAAATCCACAAACCCCGACATCGGCGAATAGTCGAACGCAGCCACCAATTGCAACGCGGCCCGCACTTGGGGCGATTCGACGCGATGACCAGGCCGCAATTCATACATGTTGAGTCCCACAATCACCGGCAATTGCCCGCTCACTTGCGACAATGGAATCACGCACAGCCGCGGGTCGAGCGGTTGCATCACATAACCGTCCGCGTCCAATTGAAAAACTGAAACCGTTATTCCACCCGTTGTGCCCGCGCACGGCACGTCCACTTGCGCCACCGGCTGGCGTTCCGTCACGCGAATTCGCAGTGTGCGCGGCAGTATGCGCTCGACGGAAACGGAATCAATGGTCGAAACAAGTTCCAGATTGCGTTTCACCGACGTCAAATCAAGCGCGATCAAATTCTCACCGAGCTTCGCGCCCGACCAGCGGCGCAATTGGTCCGGGGCGATAACGCCATCGGTTTGCACGTTAATCCGCTGAATGGCGAACTCGGAATTTTTATAGACGAATTTGTCCAGCACCCATTCGCCCGTGCGCCACAACAAATAAAGTCCGGCCACCGTTCCGAACGTGACGCCCAGCATTATTACCGCCAGCCGCGTGCGCGCGGCGCGCACCTGGCTTGAACGCAGTTTCACGTCGAGCACGCGTCCACGCTTCAATCGTCGGTTCTTTTGTTCGCGTCTAAACCACATAATGAAATGCAGAATTAAGAATGATGAATGATGAATGAAGAACGAACCTCTGATTCGGGTAATGGACAAAAGTCAGTTCAATTCTGCATTCTACATTCTTCATTCTTCATTTCCTTTTTAACGCCAAATCCACCATTCGTTGGCAAAGCTGCCCGTAATTCAAACCCGCTGCAGAAGCCGCCTTCGGCAGCAAACTCGTTTCCGTCATGCCCGGCAGCGTGTTGACTTCGAGCACGACCGGTCCGCCATCCCCGCGCACCATCACGTCCACACGCGCGTAATCACGACCGCCAATCGCCTTGAACGCGCCCAGCGCCGCTTCCTGAATCCGTTTCGTCAGCGCTGCGTCAAATGGCGCGGGGCAAAAATACTCCGTGCAGCCCGCCGTGTATTTATTTCGATAATCGTAAGAGCCGACTTTCGGACGAACTTCAACAATCGGCAACGCCTCGTCATCCAAAATGCCCACGGTGCATTCACGCCCGGCAATTTTCTCCTCGACCAAAACTTCCGAATCAAACTTCAGCGCCTCTGCCAGTGCATTTTGCCAATTTCCGATTCGCCCGACAAATTGCAGTCCGACGCTCGAACCCTGCCGCACCGGTTTCACCACCAGCGGCGGCTGCCAGTTTTCCGGCCACGGAACTTTTTCTGAATTCACAACCAAAAATCTCGCCGATGGAACTCCGGCTTCGATGCAACGTTTTTTCGTCAGCACTTTGTCGAACGCGATGCGGCTCGCCTCGGCGTCGCAACCGGTGTAAATCACTTCAAGTTCATCCAAGCGCCGCTGCACCGTGCCGTCCTCGCCATAAGTCCCGTGCAAGGCGAGAAAGACCACATCCGTGCCCGGCGGCAAAACCCACGAATCATCGCGCGGATCAAGCTCATGAACTTCGTGACCGAGCGAGCGCAACGCTTTCGTTACCGCCGCACCCGAACGCAACGAGACTTCACGTTCGGCACTTGGCCCACCCAACATCACCACGATTTTGAATTTGCCGGTCACTTTGTTATAAAAATCCTTTCAATCTTCGCCGATGATCTCAACTTCCGTGCACAATTCGATGCCGCGCTCATCTTTCGCGCGCCGTTTCAAAATCGCAATCAATTCCAAAATGTCGCGCGCCGTCGCCTTGCCGTCGTTCACAATGAAATTCCCATGCTCGGCCGAAACCATTGCCCCACCGACACGCGCGCCTTTCAAGCCCAGTTCATCAATCAGTTTGCCCGCCGGAATCGCAGCCGGGTTTTTGAATATGCAACCGGCGCTCGGCGCAGCCGGTTGCGATGCCCACCGTTTTTCGCTGAACGCCTTCATGCGTTCCTCGATCTTCTCGCGCGGCGCGAGCATGCACCTGAACACTGCGCCCAGCGCAATGTGCGTTTCTAAAATGCCGCAACCACGATATTTAACCGACATTTCCTTCGGCGCGAGTTCACGCACGTTGCTGTCAAAATCCATCAAACGAACCGACTCGACGACATCAAACGTCGCATTGCCCATCGCGCCCGCGTTCATGCGCAACGCGCCGCCAACGCTGCCGGGAATGCCTTCGAGAAATTCCACATTTCTCAAACCGTGACGCTTTGCTTCCAACGCTACATTTTTCAGTTTTGCGCCCGCGCCGCAGCGCAGCCGTTCACCCGCAACTTCGATGCGACTGAAATACGGATGCGCCAGACAAATCATCACGCCGCGAAAACCGCCGTCGCGCACGAGTAAATTCGAGCCGCGCCCCATCATGAAAAACGGCAAATCATGCTTGCCACAAAATCTCACAACGCCCGCCAAATCGTCTTCCGATGCCGGCTCGACATAAATGTCCGCCGGACCACCGACGCGCAACGTGGTGTGTTTTGCCAGCGGCTCCCCGCGGCGAATGACGGTCGCGCGCGAAACATGTTCAGCGAGTTCGTCGGCAATATGTGTTCCGGCTTTCATCGGTCGTTCCAAAATAGCTCTCATGCGGCGGAAAAATTCTGCCGTTCAACCGCATCGGAGCGCGGGCAGCCTTGCCTGTGGGGTTCGCGCAAAGATTCATCCGCGCGGACACGGCTGTCCGCGCTCCGAAAAATTGCAGCCAACATGATTTCCGCGATTTGCTCCGCCGCCTTGGGCGCGTGCCATTGTGCGAGCGCGGTTTGAATCTTTGAGCGAGCAGCGGTGTCTTCAACCAGTTCACGCAACAGAACGGCGACTTTCCCGGGCGTTGCGGCTTTTTGCTCGAGCAGGCGCGCTGCGCCGGTTTTTTCAAAAGCGCGCGCGTTGTGAAATTGATGGTTGTTTGCCGCAGTCGGATACGGAATCAGAAGCGATGGCAGGCGCATCGCGGCAATTTCAGCAAGAGACGACGCACCCGCGCGACTTACGGCAACGGTCGCCGCACCAAGCGCCAAATCCATTTCCGTTAGAAACGGTTTTACAACAGCGACCAAGCCGCGGGCATCGTAGGCACTTTTGACTTTTTCTGAATCATTTGCGCCAGTGAGATGAAGCCACTGCCAGTCCTTGGCGCGTTCACCAAGCGCGGGCAACGTGGACAAAATCATTCCGTTGATGCCACTCGCGCCCTGACTGCCGCCCATGACCAGGATCACCGGGCGATCGGGTTCAAAGCCAAGCGCAGTCCGGCACACGGCGGGATCGCGCAGTTGAAATTGGGGACGCACAGGCGTCCCCGTCATCGTGACTTTGAGGACACGGAGCCGGGCGGCGGCTTCGGGAAACCCGACGAACGCCTCATCCACAAAGCGCGCAAGAAAGCGGTTTGCGCGGCCGGGGATGGTATTGGATTCGTGCAGGAACGTTTTCGCATGGAATTTCTTTGCGGCGAGAACGGGCGGGGCGCTGGTGAAACCGCCCATTGCAAGCACAGCCTGCGGTGGATGGTCTTTGAAAATTTTCCGCGACGCGCGCCACGATTGCCAGAAGCTGCGTGCAAAAGAAATGTAATTGCGATTTTGCAGCGCGACAGCGGGCAGCGTGACGAGTTGCATGCCACGCGCAGACTTGACGGCCTGCCGGTCAATATCCTTCGGCGAGATGAGCAACGTGACGGCGCAATCCCGTCGTTGAAGTTGTTCTGCAACCACCACCCCCGGAAACAGATGCCCGCCCGTGCCGCCGCACGCAATGGCGACGAAGGGCGATTTGACTCCAGGCGCGATCATGTGGTTTGAGTGATTGGAATCTCGTCGGTTTCGATGGCAGCCGCGGGAATTTTTCCGCGCGCGTGGGCATGACGCGCGACACTGAACAAAATCCCGACGCATGTGAACATGGCGAGCAGATTTGAGCCGCCATAACTGATGAACGGCAACGGCAGGCCTTTGTTCGGCAGCGCGCTGGTGACAACGCCGATGTTAATCGCCGCCTGCAGGCTGATTAGAAACGTGACGCCTGCTGCGAGCAAAAATCCGAACGTGTCGCGCGAGTTCAGCGCGATGTAAATGCCGCAAATCGCAATGACGACGAATGCGAGAACGACCAGCAGCGTCGCGGCCAAACCCAATTCCTCGCCAATGATGGAAAAAATAAAATCGGTGTGATGTTCCGGCACGAAGCCGAGTTTTTGGCGGCCGTTCCCGAGACCAAGGCCGGTCCAGCCGCCGGAGCCAAGCGCGATCATGGCCTGGTATGCCTGATAGCCGACGCCGTCCTTGCTCTGCTCCAAATCCCACCAACTGAAAATGCGCTTCATGCGCATCGGATCCCGTAAAATGGAAACCGCCAAAGCGAACACACCGAGCAAAACCGGAGGAACAATGTATTTCCAACGGACGCCGGCAATGAGCAGCATCACGCCGCTGACGGCGGCAAGCAAAATGGTTGTGCCACGATCGGGTTCAACAAAAACCAGACCGAGTATCAACCCGATGAGAATGCCCGGCAAAACGACGCCGCGTTTCCATGTGCGCATGTGCCGCTGGCAACGGTCTCCATACCACGCCAGCAGGATGATGAGCGCGATTTTTCCGAACTCGGACGGCTGAAAGCGCACACCGTGAAAATCGAACCAACGGCGCGCGCCGTTGATTTTTCTGCCGATGTGCGGAACGAGCACAAGCAGGAGCAAAAGTGCCGCAAGGACAAAAATCGGCCAAGCGAGTTTTTTGAGCAATTGATAATCGAGAGCGGTCGCCGTCACGCAGAGGGCGAAGCCGAACGCACACCAGAGAAGTTGCAGTATGATGTAATGCGCGCCGACTTGTGTCATGCTCGAGCTGTAAAGCATCACCAGCCCCAGCGCCAACAGGGCGGCGACGCAAAACGCCAAAGTCGTGACGGCGACTTTCATTTCAATGCCTCAAAATCCCGCAAAAGCGGGACCAGCCGCTATCAGTCCGGCGCGCTTATTGACCGGAAGGCGCACTGGCCGGCGCAGGCGCCGCGCTCTGTGGCGGCACAGGCGCAGGCGCGACTGGAGCCGGTACCGGGGCTGCAACTTCAGCTTTCACTGGAATCTTCAGCTTCTGGCCGACTTTGATCTTCGTCGTGGACAGATTGTTTTCGGATTCAATCGCCTTGACGGTTGTGCCGTATGCCTTCGCAATCTTGGTCAGCGTATCGCCGGATTTCACCGTGTAAGTTTCCTCGCCTGTACTTGAACCAGTTGGAGTCAAGGTGTTCTCAGCAGCAGACGCAGCTGCGCCGGCGGACGACGCCGGAATCGAAAGTTTTTGTCCGACTTTCAATTTGGTCGGTTCGACGCCAAGGTTCACCGCTTTAATTGCTTTCACACTCACGCCGAATTTCTTGGCAATCTTCGAGAACGAATCGCCTTTGACCACAACATACTCGGTCGTAGCGGCTTCCGTCACTGGCGGTGCAACAGGCGGAGGGGTCATCGCCGGCGGAAGCTGCACAGGAGGATTGGATGCTTCCACCGCCGGTGGAACATTCGTGTTCATCGCAGTCTCGTTTGTTTCGAGCGATGGCTGGTTTTGCGTCTCGGTTTGTTCGCGTTTGCAGCCTTGGATGAGCATTGCGGTCAGGCCTACGATTCCGACCGCAAGCACGCAGAACACACCGACTTTTATGCGTGAACGGCGTTTGTTTTGCTGCTCCAACAGGGAGCCTTGAGGTACGAATGGGTTTGGATTATTCATTGATTTGGCGCTGGTTGCGTCCTTTCGTGTTGAGGTTGTGTTGTTGAGTTTTCCGCAACGAAGTTTCCCCTCTCAAAACTCCGTGGCGTGTTAAAGTCATCATGTTCACCAATTTGTGCTTGAAGCCGCTGCGGATGTGGATTGTTCAAAAAAAACCCAAGCCGGTTCAGTCTCAAGCCGCCGACTGAATACAAAAACACCCTTCGGGCCACCGCGCGCCTCTCCGCTACCACCGATGTTTTTAACAGCGAACGGCCAGCGGCGCAAGGAGTAAAGCAACCTGTCAAAATTCCGTTTTTAGCCAATGCGAACATCATCATTCACCTCAGTTTCAGCGTGGCCAGCGCGATGACCGCGAACAGCACGCACAAAATGTAAAAGCGCATCACCACTTGTGATTCATACCATCCTTTTTTCTCGAAATGATGATGCAAGGGCGCCATCAAAAAAATCCGCCGGCCCGTGCCGGTGCGCATTCGCGTGAAACGAAACCAGCCGGTTTGCAGAATCACTGAAACAGCTTCCATCACAAACACACCACCCGCAATCACCAGCACGAACGGCTGATGAACCAGCACCGCGATGATGCCGAGCGCTCCGCCGAGCGCGAGCGACCCCGTATCGCCCATGAACACCTGCGCCGGATGGCAGTTGAACCACAAAAATCCCAGCCCCGCGCCGATCATCGCCGCGCAAAACACGGTTAATTCACCCGCACCCGGCACATAGGGAATTTGCAAATAACCCGCCGCCTTGATGTTGCCCGCCAGATACGTGAACACGAGAAACACAAAGGCCACAATCAGCGTGCAGCCAATCGCCAGACCGTCGAGGCCATCTGTCAAATTCACCGCATTCGAACTGCCGACAATCGCCAGCACCACAATGAGCAGGCCAATCCAGCCCGCGTTTACCGCGACCGGATATTTCCAAAACGGCACCATGATTTGCGTCACCAGTTTGCCCGTCGAGGGCGTCATCCACAAATAGACACCGATAAAAACCGCCAATACGATTTGGGCCCACAGTTTCACGCGCGGCGGAGCGCCGCCGCCGCTTTGCTGGATGATTTTTGCATAATCGTCGTAAAATCCCAGCCCCGCCAGCACGAGCACCGACAACAGCGTCAGCAAAATCAGTTTGTTGTCCAACTGCGCCCATAAAATCGTTGAGAATAATAAAACCGCCACAATCAAAATGCCGCCCATCGTCGGCGTTCCTTTTTTGCCCAAAACGCGCGCGCCCAATCCACCGGCTTCTTCGGCCTTGTCCGCGTAATCCTGGCCGAATTTTAATTGTTTGAGCCAGTGAATGATTTTTGGCCCGAGCCACCAACTCAAAGCCAGTGCCGTAATTGCTCCGCCCGCGCTCCGCACTGTGATGTAGCGAAAAAGCCGCAGCCACGAGAGCCGGCTTTCCCAAGCTGTCCCATACAACCAATCGAGTAACTGCTGGCTTAAATAATAAAGCATTGTTTTCGTTTACGATCTTTCCGACTTCAACGTCTCGGCAATGCGCTCCAAGCGCGACACCCGTGACGCCTTCAACAAAACCACATCGCCTGCTTTTAAAAAAGATTTCACTGCTTTCACCGCCGCTTCGACATCCGCAAATTCAATCACGCGGGTCAAGCCCGCTTCGCGCGCCGCTGTTGCCGTGACACCCGCCATTTTGCCGACAGCGAACAATTGTCCGATGCCCAATTCCGCCGCGCGCCTACCAACTTCCGCATGCGCCGCCTCGCTGTGCGCGCCGAGCTCAGCCATGTCGCCAAGCACCGCCACGCGCCGGCCTTGCAACGGCAAATCGCGGAGCGTTTCAAGCGCCGCGAGCGTCGAATCCGCGTTCGCGTTATAGGAGTCGTCGAGCACGCGTACGCCGCCCGCTTCCCAAAACTGCAGCCGCATCCTTGGCGGTTTGCATTCGGCCAGGCCGTCCCGCACCGCGGGACGGCCCAAGCCTAGTTCCTCACTGACCGCAACCGCAAACAAAGCGTTTGTCACCTGATGGCGACCGAGTAAATTGATGCGATATTCGCCGCTGAATTCCGCTTTCGGCGCGTCCACGCGAAACGTCACGCCATTTTTGTCCAGACGAATCGAGCGGGCGCGCCAGTTGTTTTTTTCCCCCAACCCGACGCGAACAATTCTGGCGCGAACTCGTTTCGCGATTTGCTCCGTCCATTCGTCGTCGCCGTTGATAAAGAGCATGCCGTCCGCCGGCAAAAGTTCCGCAAGCCGGCCTTCCTCCTGCGCGACGCCCGCGACATCGCCAAAAAATTCCAAATGTTCGCGCCCGATGTTTGTGATGACGCCGTATTTTGGCCTAATCATTTTTACGAGCGGCGCGAGTTCCCCTGGATGGTTTGTGCCCACTTCAAGCACGGCGGCTTGGTGCGATTTTTCCAGACGCAACAACGTCAGCGGCACGCCGATGTCGTTATTGAAACTCGCCTCACTCCAAAGCGCCGCCAGTTTTTGCCGGAACACCGACGCCATCAGTTCCTTCACCGTCGTTTTGCCATTCGAGCCGCCGATAGCCACAATCGGCAAACCGAAGCCCAGCCGATACGCCGCGGCCAATTTCCCAAGCGCCGCGCGTGCGTTGTCCACGACAAGCACGCCACATTCCGGCAATCGCGCGGGGATTTTTTTTTCTTCCACAACGACCGCCGCGACGCCTTTTCGGGCGGCTTCGTTGATAAAATCGTGGCCATCGAATTTTTCGCCTTTGATTGCAAAAAACAGATCGCCAGGTTGCGCCTGACGCGAATCGGTGCACACGCATTGGACGAGTGTGCCACCGGAACCGCGCCTGAGTTCGGCGGCACAGGCTTCGGCGACAAATTTCAAAGAACGCGTTTCCACTTCAAATTTTCAATGTTTCCTCATGGATTCCACATATTCGCCGACGATTTCGAAATGCCGGCCGCGACGAGAGACCGTTGCGGATTTTCAGCCGGCGGAATGCTCAAATAACTCGCGCACCGTTCGGCAACTTCCCTGAACACCGGCCCGCAAACCTGTCCGCCGTAATAACCTTCCTTCGGTTCATCCATCACAATCGAAATGCAAAGTTGCGGATCGTCCGCAGGAAAGAACCCGATGAACGAGGATATGAATTTGTGTTCGGCATAGGCGCCGTTCTCCACTTTTTGCGCCGTGCCGGTTTTGCCTGCAACGATATAATCCTTCATCGCCGCGCCGGGCGCCGTGCCGTCCGGCGACACAACGGTTTTGAGCGCTTCCACCATCAGCTTGTCGGTGGCGCTGCTGATGACCTGACGCACACGCTGCGGGGTGTATTGCTGCACGACATTCCCATCACGGTCCTCGAGGCGACTCACGAGCATCGGTCGCATGAGCCAGCCGTTGTTCGCCAAGGCACCCACGGCCATGATCATTTGCAATCGCGTCACCGCCACACCCTGACCCATTGGAATTTGCGCAATGGACACTTTGCTCCAATCCTTGACCGGATGCAAAATGCCGGCAACTTCGCCCGGCAGCGGAATGCCCGTGCGCGTGCCGAAATCAAAATTACACATATAATCGTATAGCCGTTCTTCACCCAGCCGGATGCCGATTTTGGCCGCGCCGATGTTTGATGACTTTGTGATGATGCTTTTGGTGGTTAAAATCCCAAACGGCTCGTGGTCGTGCAAAACCCGCCCGGCATAGGCAAAATGCCCTTTCTCACAGTCGAATGTATCACCCAGTTGCACTACGCCGTCGTTCAATGCGCCAGCCACAACAACGACTTTGAATGTCGAGCCCGGTTCCATGATGTCACTGACAACGCGATTGCGGCGCGCGTCGGCGGGTGACACACCGGGATTATTCGGATCAAAATTCGGCAGCGTTGCCATCGCCAAAATTTCACCCGTGCGCGGACGCATAATAATGCCCGTGATGCTGATGGGCGTGTGCTTTTGCATTGCGTCGGCCAGCGTGGTTTCGAGGATGTGCTGAATGACCGTGTCAATCGTCAACACTGCATTCAAGCCGTTGCGCGGCTGCACGTCTTCGTCACGCAACGCAGCCAGTTCGCGATGCTGTCGATCCGTCCCGGTCACGCGCCAACCCGCGACGCCACCCAACGCGGAATTCAAAACCAGCTCGATGCCATCGCGACCGGACGGTTGCAAAACCTGCCGGTCGTTTATTTGCATTTCATCCGTCCCCGCAAAACCGAGGACGTGCGCCGCGAGCGAAGCATTCGGATACACGCGCAATTGATCGTCCACTGGCTCGGTAAAAATTGCGTTCTGGCGCAGGTTGCGAAAAAACGCGCGCTGATTCTCCGGGAATTTGTTTTCATCCACACCGAACGAAAGCCGGTTCATCGTCAGTTGTATTTTTTGCCAGGTTTCGTCCGTGACCTTGTGCTGGAGAACGACATAGTGATTGGTGACTGTTTCGCCCTTTTCGTTTTGCCGGATGCGCGGGAGCAATTTTTTGCAAAGATCGCCCTTGTTCATTTGCAGCAACGGCGCAAGCGCGCGCGCGACGACAGCCTGCTGATTGCCAATCAAAGTCGGATCAGCGCAAACCGTTTTCACAAAAATGCTCGTTGCAAGCAAATTGCCGTGTGCATCGAGAATATTGCCCCGGCGCGGCGCGCGCCAAAATTCGCGCTGTGTGTTTTGTTGAGCCAGTGCCGCCAGCTCGTCATGACGCAGCACTTGCAAATCCACAAGCCGGTAGCCCAGTCCGGCAAACGACAAGCTGAGCAACACCAGCAACACCAGCACGCGTTTTAGCTGTAATCGTTTTGTCATCAACAAAACGGCCAACCGCCCGCGGCGATCGGTTCCTCACCCGACGGCGTCACGGGCGGCGGCCAAAATTGCGCACATCATTGCGTCATCCCGCTATTTTGTCGCGCGGCAAACTGACGTTTTGAGTTTTCATTCGGCGGCGGCTCGACCAGCCGGCAAATTTGCGCCGGTTGTGCGGGCACCAAGCAGAGGTTCAATTCGCGGACGCGTTGATCCAGCATGACTGGCGAACGCAACACTGCAAGCTGGTCGCCTAACTTTTGATTCTCGTCCCGCAACCGCACCAAGCGGCCCTCGTCCGCCGTGATTTGCCGGCCAAGCTGGTAAATCTGGCCTTTTTGCCAGACGTAACCCACTGCCAGACCGGCAATCAGCAAACACAGAAACAACGCTTTCAGCGCCGGACAAAACCGGATTGCCGCCGATTGATTTCTTTGATTTTTTGCCATCTAAATTCTCTCCAGCACCCGCAGTTGCGCGCTGCGGCTGCGCGGATTTTCCTTCAACTCAATCTCGCCCGGCCGGATTGCCTTGCGCGTCACCCATTTTAATTCCGGCGCCCGCGATTCACGTAATTCCGGCACATCCATTTTTCCTGCGAAGGTGTAGCCGCGACTTCGTTCGCGTCCGAATTCCTTCACCACGCGATCTTCGAGCGAATGAAACGTAATGACCGCCAATCGCCCGCCGGGCTTCAAAATTTTCACAGCGGCATCCAGGCCGCATTTCAAAGAACCAATTTCATCGTTCACCGCAATCCGCAACGCCTGAAAAACCTTTGTCGCCGGATGCGCCTTTTTTCCGCGGCGCGGACTGAGCCGCTCGATCAATTCCGCCAACCGCCACGTTGTTTCAAATTTTTGCCGCTCGCGGTCACGCACAATCTCCTTCGCAAACCGCCGCGACTCGCGCTCGCCGCCAAATTCCCAAAAAATCTTCGCGAGTTCTTCCGTACCCGCACCGTTCACCAAATCCGCCGCCGTCAGTGTTTGCCGATCGTCCATCCGCATATCCAGCGGGCCGTCATGCTGGAAACTGAACCCGCGTTCGGGCGAATCCAGTTGCGACGAACTCACGCCCAAGTCCAGCAGCACACCATCGCAACCCGCCGCCGGGACCCATCCGGCCAATTCCGCAAAATTTCCGCGGCGGATTTCAAAGCGTCCGGCAAATCTCGCGAGCCGCACACGCGCGGTTTCAATCGCGACGCCATCGCGATCGCACCCAAACAGCCATCCAGTCGGTGAACTCGCGGTCAAGATGCTCACCGCGTGTCCAGCCCCGCCGAGCGTGCCATCGGCGTAACGACCGCCCGGCCCCGGCTTGAGCGCGTCCAACACCTCCGCCGCCATCACTGATTTGTGAACGAACTCCGACACTGTGCATCGTTTTGCCGTTATTTAATCCACCGTTGCCTGAAACATCCGCTCAGCCAGAAATTCCCATGATTTTTTCGGCGGCGGCAAGACCGGCACGGCCATTTCGTGCGCCGTCCGGGATTTAATCGGCACCACTTTCACATCTGCGTCGCTCAGGTCGTTATGCACCACTTTCACCTCATCCAACGACAGCTCGGACTGCACGGACGGTTGTGCGTCCGGCTGTGGCGAACCGCGCCACAGTGAAACCGGGTTGAGTTTGCCCACCCAGGAGACCGGGCATGATGGCGCGGCGGGCAACGTCGGCAGCTTTTGCGTCTTGGCCGCAACCGGCGCGATTTCCTTTTTGACCGGCGCGGCGGCAGTCTCCGCCACAGCCTTTGTCGGCCCTGCTTTAACCGGGAATTTGAAGGGGGTTTTTGCCGGACTGAATTTCGGCAAATAGACATGTTTGTTGACGTGATAGGAAATTTCCTCGCGTCCACCTGCAATGTTTTTTCCAGCGGCCAGTAATTTTCCTAAGTTCATAATTTTACTCCATCAGTCTGAAGGCGTCGGGCGCCAACGCGGCATCGGCAGTTTGAACTTTCTCGTAATGCTCCGGATTCCAAATCTCGAAGCGGTCAAGCAATCCGACCAGTGTCACCTCGTTTTTGATGCCTGCTCCACGTGCCATTTCTTCCGGCAAACAAATTCGTCCGGCCTTGTCCACGCTCGCCTGCGCCGAGCCGCTGCCAATGATCCGTTTCAAAACCACTTTCTTGGGATCGCTATTGGGCATCCCGTCAATGGACTGCATCAGCTTCGCCATCTGCGCAGGCGGCAACACGCGCACGCACGGCCCGGTACCCTCCCGCGGCCAAAGGATCAACGTCAGCTCCACACCCGCCTGTTGCGGCCTCCATTTGGCAGGGATTTGCACGCGACGTTTCACATCCACGCCATGCCGAAAGCGCGAATTGTAATAGGTCGGCTCTTTATTTTTGTTTCCGCTCATTTGTTCACAGAAAACCCCAAAATGACTTTTCTACCCACGACACCCCACTTTCATACACTTTAACCCACCGCATGTCAACAAAAATTCAGCATAAATTTTTGGGGTTATTCAGAGGTTATTCACAGCCTGATTCCTTGAAAATCGCCGTAAAATAGTCAATTCTGTCTTTCCAATCGTCATCAGACTACGCTTAAGCCGCGATGCGAACAGCCGATTTTGACTTCGAACTGCCACAAGAGCTGATTGCCCAACATCCTGCCCCAAGGCGGGATGAATCACGGCTTTTGGTGCTAAACCGGGCCAACGGGCAGGTTGAGCATCGGAGGTTTGGTGAAGTATTGGAATTTTTCCATGAGGGCGATGTGCTCGTGCTGAACAATTCCCGCGTGATTCCTGCCCGTTTGCATGGCACCAACGCTCATACCGGCGGTCGATTTGAAATCCTACTGCTTGAAGAAAATTCAATAAATGATTGGTGGGTGATGTTGCGTCCGGCCAAACGTGCCCGCGTAAAAACGCAAATTGTCCTTCGCGGCGATGACGGTCAATTAACCAAAGTACAGGCAACGGTGGTTGAAACCAACGACGAAGGACACCGGCGGTTGAGCTTTTCCGGCACGGCGGACATTAAACGCGAACTTGACCGACTCGGCGAAGCCCCGCTGCCGCCTTACATCACGCGTCGGAACTCAAGCGACATGCTGGAAGACAGGGAACGTTATCAAACTGTTTTCGCCAAAACCGACGGCTCGGTCGCCGCGCCAACGGCAGGACTTCATTTTACCGAAAAGTTGCTCGATGATATCCGTTCACGGGGCGTGAAGATTTGCTTTGTCACACTTCACGTTGGCCCCGGCACGTTTCTGCCTGTTAAAACCGAAACCCTCGCCGCGCACAAAATGCACGAGGAGAGTTATGAACTCAGTGAAGAAACAGTGCGTGCAATCAATCAGGCGAAAACCGCCGGATGCCGCGTCATTGCAGTCGGCACAACAACCGTCCGCGTGCTCGAAAGCGTGGCGGCGCGAAATGGTGGAAAACTGACGAAAAGCTCAGGAAAAACGCGCATTTTCATTCATCCGCCGTTCCCATTTCCAATCACGGACACATTGTTGACAAATTTCCATTTGCCGCGCTCGACCCTGCTGATGCTCGCAAGCGCATTTGCTGCGCCGGGCGAAACCCGCGGACGCGATGTGATTTTATCAGCCTACGCCGAAGCGATCCGCGAGCATTACCGTTTTTTTAGTTACGGTGACGCAATGCTCATCCTTTAAGTTTTGAATTTAAGTTTTAAGTTGAAATCCTGGTGAACTCAAAATTGAAAACCAAAAACTCAAAATTGCCATTTGTGCTGGTGAACATGGCGATGACGGCGGATGGAAAAATTGCGACGGCGAATCGCGCGGCAGCGGCGTTTGGCAGCCCGCGCGATCATGAGCATTTGCTGGAGTTGCGCGCCACAACGGATGCAGTGATGGCTGGCGCGCGCACTGTTGATTCGGCCTCCATCACCATGGGGCCTGGCCCGGCAAAGTTCCGGCGACGGCGGCTCAAACGCGGTTTGGCGGAATATAATTTGCGCGTGATTGTCAGCCGCTCTGGTTCGGTCAATCCTCGCGCGGAAGTATTCAAGCACCGTTTTTCTCCCATCATCATCCTCACCACGTGCCTGGCAAAGGCAAACCGATTGAAGCGGCTTTGCGCGCTGGCTGACGAAGTAAAAATTTGCGGCCGGAAGGAAATCAATTTTAGCGTTGCACTCCGCTGGCTGCACACGAAGTGGGGCATCAAACGTTTACTGTGCGAGGGCGGTGGTGAATTAAATGATGCTTTATTCCGCGCCGGTCTGGTGGATAAGCTTTACCTCACGATCTGCCTGAAAATTTTCGGCGGTCATAATGCGCCGACGATTGCCAACGGCAAAGGCATCCCTAAAATTGCCGGGGCGCGACGATTTGTGCTCAAATCAGCACGCCGTGCCGGTGACGAATTATTCACCGTCTTCACGGCCATGAAAAAACCGCATCTGCGCCCCTAATTGCACACGTTAGAAGGGTTGAAGCTCAAATGACGCCTGTTTTACTTTCCTGTCGGCTTCGCTTTTGCCTCCACCCAGCGCGCGAACAGCCATAGCAAATCCGACAAACGATTGAGATAAATTACAATTTCCGCGTTCCGCAGTTCACCTGACTCCTTCAACGTGCATACACGCCGTTCGGCACGACGGCAAACCGTCCGCGCCACGTCCAACGCGGCGGCATTCACCGTCCCGCCCGGCATCGCCCAACCCTTCAAACCGGCATTCTGCGACTCAATCTCGCGAACAAGTGCGTCGAGTTTTGCCGTCATTTCCGGCGTGACGAGTGGGTGACCGTCCTTCACATAACGCGGCAAATCCTCCGACGCGACGCTGGTCTCGCCCATTAACACAATCAGGTCTTTCTGAATTGCGAGCAAATTGTCGCGTACGAAATCGTGTTCCGCCGTTGCGCGCGCGAAGCCCAGCGCGGCGTTCAACTCATCCACCGCGCCGCACGTCTCGACGCGTGGATGATTTTTCGGCACGCGCCGGCCATACATCAAGGCCGTCGTGCCGCCATCGCCGGTTTTGGTCGCAATGCTCATTCGGTTTTTAATCGTCCTCGTCCTCGTTCTCGAAAGTCTACCGCCTCTGACTCTTCGGTGAAATTTTATTCGTGCCCGTCCAGCTGGACGGTGGAATTCTCACCGCCAGCCGATTCGTTGCAGGCAGCGTCGGCGGAACCGGCGGCGCTGTCAATTTCTGGTAATTCAAAATGCCTTTGACAATGGCCTGCGCCATTTGGCGGCGATACGCGGCATCGAAAATCTTTTTGCCCTCGACCGGATGAGTCATGTAACCGCATTCAATCAAAATTGCCGGCATTGCCGCGTCGCACAACACGGCGAACCGCGCGCGCCGGACGCCACGGTCGTTCACACCCAAATTCTGCACGAGCGATTTTTCAATTTGATAGGCAAAGAGCAGGCTTTTGCATTCATACCGATTTGCCGTCGTTGGGCCGCGATCTCTCCCCTCGCCTTGCGCGTTTGACGAACTGGCGCCGATGGGTGTGATGCAATAAGTCTCCGGCCCTGAAACCTCATTCTGCCCGGTTTCAGTGGCGTTGAAATGCAGGCTCACGAACAAGTCCGCATCGCGCTTGTTGGCCAGCGCAGGACGGTCGGACAATTCGACGTATTTGTCGGTGGTGCGCGTGAGAACGACGTTGAATCCGGCCTGTTTGAGCTGGTCGCGCAATTCGGACGCCAGCGCCAGCGTGAGGGTTTTTTCGCTGTGCCAGAAGGCGCGGTTGCCCGTATCCTTGCCGCCGTGACCGGGATCGAGGCAAATCGTTTTGATGGTTTTGGCTTCGGCAAATCGCGGCGGAAACAGCAGTGGACGAACCGCCGTATTGAGATCGAATTGCGCGATGAGCGCGACGCCTTTTTGATTCGCAATCGGAAACGACAGCGCGACTTGAATGCCGTTGATTTCCGCGTTGCGTGAATCCACGTCGAAAACCAGCCGTGTCGTGCGGTTGGTGACGGTCACTTCATTGCGCCGGGTCCAATGGCACGTCAACCCGTTCGCTTGCGCCCAACCTGCGAGCAGCACGTAATTCTGGCCGTTGATAAAAGCCGCGCGCGCCGGTGCCAGTCCGAACACAAGACATATCACAGCCAGCAACGCGAACTTGTTCCTCATAGCGGCGCAAATTGCCCGCGACAGATTCAACGGAGATGGGGATGGTGTACAGCAAGGGCAAAACCAAATACGAGAAACAAGGCGGCGATGAGGATTGCAATGATCATTAAAATCGTTGCAATGATACCGCAGATTTTGCCTGCCTGGGTCATGCCACGACCGCTGGGGTCCATTGTCCCGGCATTCATTTCTTTAATGTCGTTTGCACCCATTACCCAGGCCACAATGCCGAGCGGCCCACAAATGACCAAGCCAAGAATGCCGAAAATCAGAATAAGCGTGCCGTGATGAGGTTTCATAGTTAAATGGGTTAAGGGTTGATTTCTTTTAAGAACATCCGTTCAATCCTGCAAGTCAAATTTGAAATGAACAGTGGTTCATTTCATCCGGTTAAAAGTTGATTTCCAAAGGTAATCTTTTTTGAATGACGAGTTGCGAATTTTGAACGATTCGACATTCTGAATTCATTATTTGAGATTCAATGGGCTTGATTGACCTCATTCTGAACCTTGCGGGCTTGTTGCTGTGGTTGAACTGGCGTTCGATTCGCTTTGATCCGCTGGGCAAAAGAACACCCGCAACCCTTGTCGGCACGTTGCGGCGTGCCGAGCCGTCACGTTTGCGGCGATGGCATTTGCTGGCAGTGCTGGGTGGGTTGCTGCTGTTGCGCGCGCTGTTTTACTGGCAAATCGGTTCGGCATCCAAGCCGGTTTGGGCGGGAACACTGGATTTGAACATCATCGCTCCTTCCTTTCTTAGTAATTCCCTTGGTCGAATGCTTTTGTTTTCCATTTTCAGCTTTGGTTTGACGCTCGGTGTATTTTACCTCTGGCTGTTGCTGCTCTCGGTTTTGGAGGGGCCGGAGCCGATTCGCCAGCTGGTGCGGATGCAATTGGGTGGAATTGACCGCTGGCCGCGTTGGACGAAATTGTTTTTGCCACTCACAGTGACGGCATTGCTGTGGTGGCTGGCAAGTTGGGTGCTGACGCTGGCGTGGCTGGGCAACATCGTGCCGCATCCGGTTTCGGCAGCGCACCGCATCGAGGAGTCACTGGTCATCGGCCTCGGCAGTTACCTGTCATGGAAATATATCGCGGGGGTGTTGCTAACGTTGCACCTGTTAAACAGTTATATCTACTTCGGCAAGCATCCGTTCTGGAGTTATGTAAATGCCGAAGCGCGGACGTTGCTTTGGCCGTTGCGCGCCGTGCCGCTGTGCGTGGGCAAGGTGGATTTTGCACCGGTCGTGGGAACTGTCCTGGTGTTTTTGTTCGCAGAACTCGCTGAACGCGGTCTGGTTGCCCTTTATTTGCGGCTCCCGTTGTGAACACGCAACAGCGTTGAAGGTCTCGCTTGACTTGGCGCTCACGAGCATTCCGGCCTCTGAAAATTTGAAGGCGTTTTGGACAAGCTCGTTCACTATCCTGGCAGGATATTCCCCGGCAACCGGCACGGGAATGTCTGACAATGCAAGAGACAAATCCCGGGAGCGATTAGCCTGAGTGACTTGTACATTTCGCGTGGCAGCATCAGGCGGATGTTGTCGCGCAGAGGGCCGGTCAGTTTTTGCGTTCGGCCCCGTCGCGCAAGGTCTCGGCTTTCTTCAGGCGCATCTCCACAGCTGCGTAAAGCGCGGCGACGGTGAAAGGTTTGGACAAATAATCGTCCGCGCCCAACTCCATGCCATGCTTCATGCTGAAGCCGTCGGCGAGGCCGGTCATAAGAATGAACGGGATGGCGGCAGTGAGCGCTTCGTTGCGCAGCGAGGTGAGAGTCAAATAACCGTCTATTTTTTCCATGTTGATGTCGCAAAGAATGAGGTCGGGCAACTCCTTGCGGGCTTTTTCGATGCCTTCGAGGCCGTTTGCGGCTTCGATGACTTCAAAACCCCTTTGCTTCAACGCGAGATGAATCACCTCGCGCAACCATTCTTCGTCGTCAATGACCAGGATTTTTTTCACATCGGTTGCACTACGAGAGTAAAGCAACAATCATGCCTCTTACTCAAAGCCTCCAACGGTACATTCAACCCCATCGAATCAAAAACCCGGCAAAATTTATCGCCGCTCTTCCAGCGGCACATAATGATTGAGCGTGCGCCCCATGTAAACTTGTCGCGGCCGGCAAATGCGGCTCTTCGGGTCTTCCATGATTTCTTTGTAGTTGGCGATCCAGCCGGGCATCCGGCCAATCGCAAAAATTACGGGAAACATTTCCACCGGAATACCAAGCGCGCGCATGATGATCCCACTGTAAAAATCCACGTTCGGATACAACTTGCGTTCGATGAAATATGAATCCTTGAGCGCGGCCTCTTCCAAACGCCTGGCAATGTCCAGCAAAGGATCGGTCACGCGCAGATTGGACAAAACATCGTCGCAGGCCGCCTTTGTGATTTTGGCGCGCGGGTCGTAATTTTTGTAAATGCGATGGCCAAAACCCATGAGTTTTTTCCCTTTGCTTTTGTCCTTCGCCGCTGCAATGAACTTCGAGCCGTCGTCGCCGGAAGCGTGAATCTCCCCAAGCATCTCGATGACCGCCTGGTTCGCGCCGCCATGGAGCGGACCCCAAAGCGCGCACACGCCGGCGGCCGCGCTGGCAAATAAATTCGCCTGGCTTGATGCCACCATGCGGACAGTGGACGTGGAGCAATTTTGTTCGTGGTCCGCATGCAAAAGAAAAATCAAGTCCAGCGCCTTCACCACTTCCGGTTTCAACTCGTAATCTTCATACGGCGTCGAGAACAGCATGTGCAGAAAATTGGCGGTGTATTTGTAGGCAGTCTTGGGATAAATCAGCGGCAGGCCGCGCGATTTGCGATACGCATACGCCGCGATGGTGCGCACCTGGGACATCAGCTTTGCCGCGTAAATATCAAACTGGTTCGCCTTGCCCCAGTGCCAGTGCATGAGTTCCTCGTCAAAACAACTCGTCGCGTTAATCATCGCCGAGAGAATCGCCATCGGATGCGCGCCCGTGGGGAAGCTCTCGAAATGATACCTCATGTCCTCGTGGAGAAATTGATGTTCCGTGAACAAGTCGGAGAAAGTCCGCAGTTGTTTGCGATTCGGCAAATTGCCGTAAATGAGCAAATAAGCCGTCTCGATGAACGTGGACTTCTCCGCCAGCTCTTCAATCGGAATCCCGCGATAACGCAAAATCCCCTTCTCACCGTCAATGAACGCGATTTTGCTGACGCACGAACCGGTGTTGCTGTAGCCGTCGTCAAGTGTGATATAGCCCGTGTTCGCGCGCAGCGACGAAATATCCACCGCCTTTTCACCTTCACTGCCTTCGACCGTCGGCAGCGTGTAAATTTTACCGTCCAATTCCAGTTTTGCTTCCTTGCTCATGTGCTCTTTTGCCGCGTTGATTGACGCTCAATTGAGGGAATTTGCCGCCGGGAGGAATGATTGGCAAGCCGCGAAAATGAATTTCAAGGTAGGGTCGCCTCGCCGAGGCGACCGGCGAAAATTCCACCTCCCCAAACGGACGGCTCGGCGAGCCGTCCCTACCAATCAAAATAGCCTACTACCCAAAACCGATTTGGCTGGCACGATGCCGGATATTATGCCTCAATCGGATAAACAGAATGAAACGCTGGGCCGCACTCACCGTCCTGCTTTATGCGCTCGCGCTGATGGCACTGACTGTGCCGGTGTTGCTGATCGCATTCGGCGGCTGGGCGAAAAACGGCATCGGACTGCAAAACGCCCTGGAGATTTATTTGGACTGGGAGTATTGGCTCTGGCTCGCCGTGCTCGTGGGCGGGCAGGCATTGCTGCTTCTCCTGCCGATTGACATTTCCGAACGCCGGTTGCCTGCGCGAAGACCACTAAAAACGCCGGTGATCGTCGCCTCGTTTTTTCTGGCAAATCTTCTTTTCGCCGGACTTCTCGCCATTTTGTGCGCCGTCTTCAAAGAAGCAGGCGTTGGACTTTTCGGCTACTTCACGCCGTTCATGGCAAATCCGGTATCCCCATCCGAATGGGACTGGAAAACCCTGGTTGGAGGCATAATCACCGTTCTCGCCTTCTGGCTCATCTGGTCCATCATCTTTCGCAGCTTCGCCAAATCAGACGACCCGGACTCGCTGCTTAAACGCACCACGCGCTGGCTGTTGTGCGGCAGCATTCTCGAACTTCTTGTTGCCGTGCCCAGCCACATCATCGTCCGCCGCCGCGAAGATTGCTGCGCGCCCGTCGGAACGTTTTGGGGCATCGCCACCGGCATTTCCGTTATGCTGCTCTGCTTCGGCCCCGGTGTTTTCTTTTTGTTCGTCGAACGTTTTCAACGATTGAAAGCGAAACCGGCGGAAACGGACAAAAATCTTAAATGAGGAAAACAGGAATTCAGGAACGGATTCAATCCCTGCCTTCCTTATTGGATTTTTACCTGCAAAGCGAAATAAATTTGCAGTCCGTGAATTTCTATGGGCAAAGAGTTTTTCCAGAAATAAAGTCGCAATCATGAAGCGAGACAGGCTGCAAAATTTGCAGCTTACTTACTGTTAGGGCGCTTTGCCGCATTCAAAATATGAATGCTCTAAAGATTAGCGTAATATTTGGAGTTATGACTGCTTGTGTGGCTTTGACCGCTTGCTCCGCACACAAGTCGATTGCGGCTTCTCCGGGGCCTGATGCCGATTTTCAAGATGTTACCAATATTGTATTCTCAGAAACTGTAGTCGAGGATGGCGGAACGAACGGCGGATTGAAGAATTACGATTTCACGGTCAGTGACCCTGATGAAGTTCGTCGCCTTGTTTCGTTCATGCACCTTAAGCCATGTGGACCTGATAAGTGTGAGCACATTTTCAGCGTCACATTTCAGAGGCGTTCTGGCTCACCGATTGTGATGTCATTTTGTTCCGGCACATTCGAAATGGTAGATGATTATCGGCCTGGACATTATCATTCGCATTATTACGAGATGCCGACGAAGTTTTACTCGGAGTTCCGTTGGTTGGCACGACGAGGGTTTGGCAGACATTGGCATCCAGAACAAGCACCCTAACACCTAGATAGACTGCAAATTTCCTTCGCTGGCTTCGCGTCCTTCGCGCGACAAAATTTCTTTTCTTTCGCGCACTCTGGCTTAACTTGCCCGCACGCAAATGGCCCTGAAGCTCTTCAACACACTGTCACGCTCGATTCAGGATTTCACTCCACTCGATCCGGCAGGCAAAAAGGTCGGTATGTATTGCTGCGGGCCGACCGTCTATGACTTCGCGCATATCGGCAACTGGCGCACGTTCGTCTTCGGCGACCTCGTCCGCCGCACCCTCGAATTCAAGGGTTATGCCGTCACGCACGTGATGAACATTACGGACGTGGAGGACAAAATCATCAAGCGCATTGGTGAAACAAAAACTCCCCTGCGCGATTTCACCGGCAAATACGAAGCCGCGTTTTTCGAGGACTTGCTGACGTTGAATTGCAAAATGCCGCATCACACGCCGCACGCGACGGAGCATATTCCTGAAATCATTTCGCTTATTGAAAAACTGGTCAAACGCGGCATCGCCTACAAAGCCGCCGATGGGTCGGTCTATTTCAGCATCGAAAAATATCGCGGCTGCGGCTGCACCTACGGCCAGTTGCTCAAATTGAATTTTGATGAGATGCGTGCTGGCGAACGCGTTAAGAGTGACGAATACGCCAAGGAATCGGTGGCTGATTTTGCATTGTGGAAGGCGCGCGCGCCGGAGGATGGCGACGTATTCTGGCCAAGCCCGTGGGGCGAAGGCCGTCCCGGCTGGCACATCGAGTGCAGCGCCATGAGCATGAAAATTCTCGGGCCGAGTTTCGATTTGCACGTCGGCGGCGAGGATTTGATTTTTCCGCATCACGAGGATGAAATCGCCCAAAGCGAAGGCGCAACCGGCAAACCATTCGTCAAACACTGGCTGCACGGGGCGCACTTGCTTGTGGAAGGCAAAAAAATGAGCAAATCGCTCGGCAACTTTTTCACTCTGCGCGATTTGCTCGCCAAGGGTTTCACCGGACGCGAAATCCGGTATTCATCTGCTCACCGCGCATTATCGCGAAACGTTCAACTTTACGCTCGAAGGTTTGCAAGGCGCACGCACCGCGCTGGCGCGGATTGATGAGTGTATCGGTAAATTGCGTGAAATCGCTGGCAATGTCACCGCTGAACCAGAACCTGATTCATTTTTGCTGCGCCATTTTTCTCTCGCGCTAGAGAACGACCTAAACGTCTCGCGTGCTTGGGCTGCTGTATTTGGATGGGTTTACGAGATGAATCTTTGGTTTAATGAAGCAACCAATCCCAAATTTGATAAAATAAAAATGGTTACTGAAGCAGCTACCCAGCTTGCCGCGTGGGGAAAAGTGGATTCTGTTCTCGGCATCGGCGCGCCTGCAGAAATCGAAGTCTCCGGTTGAAATCGTTGCTTTACTCGAAGCCCGGCAAGCCGCACGCAAAGCAAAGGATTTCAAGCGCGCCGACGCAATTCGCGACGAGTTAAAGGCCAAAGGCTGGATGATTGAAGACACATCGAAAGGTCCGAAACTGAAAAAATTGTGAGCAAAGGCCTGTTCATCACATTTGAAGGCACGGAAGGCTGCGGCAAATCCACGCAGGTAGAATTGCTTGAGCGACGATTGCGGGCGCTTAGTTATCGCGTCCGCACGCTGCGCGAACCGGGCGGCACGCCCATCGGCGAGGAAATCCGCCACACGCTCAAGCACAGCAAAAACAACGCGGCCATGACTCCTGAAACCGAACTGCTTTTGATGAATGCCAGCCGCGCGCAACTCGTCCGCGAAATCATCCGTCCCGCTCTGGCCGCCGGCGAAATTGTTGTGTGCGACCGTTTTTACGACTCGACCATGGCGTATCAGGGTTATGGACGCGGATTGGATTTGCAATTCGTGAAAAGCGCGATTGATTTTGCCATCGGCGACACGCGGCCAAATCTGACCTTGTTGCTTTCCCTGCCCATCGAAATTAGCGAGGCGCGCCGTCTCGCTCGAAAAGAAACCATGCTCCTTGAGGTGCCGCCCCAGGGCAAAAAGCCGGAAGGTCATGCAAAACTGCCTTTCAGCGAGCCATTGCGCGATCGGATGGAAGAGGCTGATCGCGCTTTCTTCGAGCGCGTGGCCAAAGGTTATGAAGCCATCGCCGCCGCCGAACCGGATCGTGTGCGCGTGGTGAATGGCGCGAATTCGATTGAAGCCGTTTGCGCGGCCATTTGGGAAATTGTTCAACCCATTTTGCCGCGCGTCGGGCAGTGGTGAACGCACTTGCCCAATTTCGGGCAATGAATACTTTTGTGGCATGACTGAAGAAACCATCGGCGAAATTGAGGCGAAGATTCGGAGCGCGGATGCCATTAGCGACGACCGCAAACGCGAATTACTCCGACTGCTCGGCACGCTCAAGACAGAAATCGGCGCGCTCTCCAAAACGCACAGCGAACAGGCGCAAAGCATTGCCGAGTTTGCAAAGCTTTCCGCTCACGAAGCCACGCGGGAGAAACAAAATCCCCGGTTGCGCGAGCTCTCGTTGCGCGGGTTGCAGTCGTCCGTCGAAGGTTTCGAGAAGTCCCATCCCAAGCTCGTCCAAATCGTCAACAGTATCAGCAACACGCTGTCAAACCTGGGGATTTGAATTCATGACTCTGCAGGAAAATATTTATTGGCGGCGGATATAATTTTTGCCCTGCTTTCAATATGGTTCGTTTTTCCGCAATGCAAAATATCACTTTGGGCAAGACTGATTTGGATCGCTTTTGTATGGGGAATTAATTTTGCGGCTTTTTGTTACGACAATAACAATGACTGGATGTTGTCGCATGGTGATGGTATTTATTTACCGTTATGCAATTGGGTTGCTGCCTCTGCCATTTTATCGTGGTTAGGATATAGAAGAAAAAAAACGATGGGATGACAAATTCGCAGATTACTCTTAATCCTCGCGCGGTTCCAATTTTGCAATCGCCGCCATGATTTCGTCGGCAATTTGCTGGTAAATCTCCTTGAGCCGTTCTCTGGAACAATGCTTCGCCTCGGCGCGCAAATTTTCAAAATGCAGCGGCTCGCCAAATTTCACCGTCAACCGGTATGGTCGTGGAAATTTGCGATTGCGCCCAAAGGCCTCAAAGCTGCCGAACACGCGAACCGGCACGACCAACGCGGTGGATTTGATGACGGCCAGCCCAATCCCTGAACGCGCGGGTTGCAATTTGCCGTCGCGTGTGCGTGTGCCTTCGGGAAACAAAATGATGGCGCCGCCGGCGAGCAATCGGTCGAGAATGGCCTTTAATCCGGCCGCGCCGCCGCCTTCGCGGTTCACCGGCACGGAATTCCACGAACGCAACAGCCGGCCAATTCCCGGGAAACGAAAAAGGCTTTCCCGCGCGAGATAATTGATCGGACGTCGGAGCGCCGCGCCAACAACCGGTGGATCGAGAAAGCTTGCGTGGTTCGCCGCGAGGATCACCGCGCCGGTTTGCGGCACGCGTTCCGGGTTGAAAACACGCCAGCGAAAATAGAGCGCGTAAAACGCGCGGAAAAAACACCAGCCGAGAAAGTAACTGAAGTTCATTCGCGCCAAAACAGTCACGAGGTTTTATTCAAACGTTGCCGGACTTCAGCAACAATAATTTCGCTGGTCTGCCCGGCGGTCAGGTTCGAATTATTGATGACTTTCGCGCCGAGCGGGACCATCAGCGGCGCAACGGAGCGCTGACTGTCGCGCTGATCGCGCGCGGCGAGATTTTCCTGAACACCATCAGCGGCGCGGCGGCGCGAGCGCTCCTCCAGTTTCGCGTCGAGATAAAACTTAAACTCCGTTTCGGGAAAAACGTTCGTGCCGATGTCACGCCCTTCCATGACGAGATTCCCGAATTGCATGCACTCGCGCTGGCGTTCGACCATCCAGCGGCGCACTTGCGGCACGGCGGCAACGTGCGGCACGGCGGCGCTGACCTCGGCGGTACGAATTTCCTTTTCAGGAAAATAGCTGTCCACGAACAAACGCGTTGCGCGCAGGCCGTTTGTTTCAACGCATTCCAACTTTGTTTTCCATTTGCGGCAGGCGGCGACGACGGCTTTGGCATCCTGCACGTCAATTCTGTGCTTCAGACAATGCCACGCCAGCGTGCGATACATGGAGCCGGTGTCCACGTAAACGCAGCCGAGCGCCCTGGCCACGAGCCTGGCGGTGGTGCTCTTGCCGCTGGCGCTCGTGCCGTCAATGGCGATGACGATGGGAAGTTTCAAGTGTCAAGTTTTCAGTTTCAAGTTTACTGCTATAAAAACCTTAATCCGCAAAAAGCTCTTCAAAAGCCAATTTTCGTCCCGTTTTGGCGTCCAAAATCGTCGCGCCCAGACCTTTTGGCGGCGGCGCGGCCAGTTTCTGGAAAAAATTCGGGAACGTCTTTTTCACGCACGCGGGATTTTTGATTCTGATGCCCGGCACTTTCAACCCCAGGGTCGCAAAACACATCGCCATGCGATGATCGTTGTGCGTCTCGATTTCCACACCGTGAAGTTCCTTCAATTTTGATGGATAAACCGTTAATGTATCGCCCTCCTCAACGACTTTTGCGCCACATTTTGTCAATTCAGCGCGCAATGCTGAAACTCGATCACATTCCTGCACGCGAAGATGGCCGAGGCCGGTGAATTTCACCGGATGACCGGCAAACGGCGCAATCACGATTGCCGTCATGATGCTGTCGCCAAGGTCGGTTTCTCTGGAGATTGTTTCTGGAAGAGACCTGTGGTTTGAAAAATTCGTGTCGATTTGGGAACCCGCTCCGAGAACCGGCCAGTGTGCAACGGTGACCGGATGCGGATCATTTGAGGCCGGATGGTCTGCAATCCATCCTGCCGCCCAAAAATAACTGCCGCTGGAGGCATCAGGGTCAACCGGATAGATGCCGTTCTTCATCCCATATTCCGGATGCGGACTGTGCTTTTTGCTCCAGTGAAAATACGAACACATTTCCCGCGTCATATAAATGTAAGGCGATTCCTGCGCGTTCTCTCCAACAATCTCAACCTGCCAGCCGGCGACCATCGAGCACATCAGCAACGCGCTCGCAAATTGCGTACTTCCCCCGATGTTCACCTTGCATCTGCCCGCGTGCGGACCAGTCCCGTGAATGACGGCGGGCAATTTGTCGTTTGGCGAATCCACCCGGTAACCGAGCTGGCGCAAGGCTTGAAACAGCGCCGCCTGCGGACGCTGGTTCATTTGCGGAACACCGTGCAGGCGATAAACGCCCCTGCCCAGACAGACGAACGCCGCCAGAAATCGCGCCGCCGTGCCCGCGTTGCCAACAAATAGTTCCAAGGGCTTTTCATCTGTCCCCGCATTCGGGATTTTGCCTCCCAACCCCTTGACGCTGATTGTGCAATTACAAAACTCACTCCGGTCGCGCTCGTATGTAATTTTGAAGCCGAGCTTCTGAAGCGCTTCAACCATTACCCGGGTGTCTTCGCTCCAAAGCGCGCCCTGCAAAGTCGTCTCGCCATCCGCCAGCGCCGCGAGAATGAGCGCGCGGTTCGTGATGCTCTTCGAGCCGGGCACGGTGACTTCCGTGCGCACCGGTTTGTCGAGCGGCACAATTTCAATCAGTTCAGGAAGCGGCATCGGTAAATGAAAAGTTACTCCGGTGACGGCGAAGCACAACAGGCACACCAATCATCACGGCATTTCTTGGCTGTCTTGAAAAACCTTGTAATGCCGTTCATATCGGCTTTGGCCAATGCACGCCGGAATTTCCTCAAATCAGCGACGAAGGCGTCCAGTGATTTGCCAATGTTCTTCCGGTTGGCCAGCGCGATGTCGCGCCACATTTCCGGCGAGCCGGATGCAATGCGCGTTGTGTCGCGAAAACCGTTGGCGCAAAGCGCGGTTTGATGTCTGGGGTTTGTCGGATTTAAAACGTGCGTGGCCAGTGTGGCTGCAATGACGTGCGGCAAATGGCTCGACCGGCCCACCAGCGCGTCGTGCAATTCCGGCGTCAACCGCAGCACCCGCGAACCCACCGCCTTCCAAAATTGTTCAACTTTACGGACCGCTGCCGCGTTTGATTTTTTCGTCGGCGTCACGACGCAGACGGCGTCCGCAAATAAATCCGCGCAGGCGGCGTTCACGCCGGCTTTTTCCGAGCCGGCCATTGGATGACTTCCGATAAAATGCCCGCCGGATCCGGCGATGAGTGATTCAAGTTCGCGCACGACACTGGCTTTGACGCTGCCAACGTCAGTGACAATCACGCCGCGTTTCAACGCCGGGAGCATTTGCCCGACGAGCGGGCGCATTTGGAAAAGCGGCGTGCAGAGAATGACAAGATCGGCATTCGACACTGCGGCGGGCAAATCGGTTGTGGCAAAATCCACCGCGCCGGTCCTCTCACAATCCTTCAAGCTGGCTGCGCGACGAACGAAGCCCGCAACTTCGCGGGCGAGCTTTCGGCGTTTGAAAGCCAGTCCCAGCGAACCGCCAAGCAATCCCACGCCGACGATTGTGATTTTCCGAAAGCGCACGGCATGAGTTTCAAGTTTCAAGCTCCAAGTTTCAAGCAAGTTCCGGTGCGTGCGGATTTGAACCGTTCGGTTTTTCCGGCCGGGTCCCCGACCTGCCGCGTCAAAACAACGTGAAGACGGCGACACGCCGTTTTTCCCGTCTCACAACAGTGTGCGTTTCTGTTCGCGTAATTTCTGTTGCTGGCGCAATAATTCAACTTTCTCCGCTTCGGAAGTTTCCGGCGAATTTGCGCGCTGGACGCACACGGCAATCTGACGGTCGAGAAACAGGTTGCGCAATCGCAGGCTCACGTCGGCGAGTTGCTGTTCGGGATTCGGAATTGGCCGGTCTTCGGCAACGGCTTCGGTAACAAGGCTTCGCATTTCCGGCGTCTCACATTCGTCCAGAAACGCGGCGAGGTTTTTCCAGCTTCCATTTGTTTGTGCGGCCAGCCGTTGTTCAACAATTTGCCGCGCCAGCGGATGCACAATCCAGTTCGCGTCCAGATGCAACGCCGCCCACGCAACCAATTCGTCGTGCAACAAAAGCAGTTTGAGCAGCCAAAATTCGTGTGTGGATGGCCGCGATGATTGGATTTCTGCTGCAGCCGATTCAGCCTCGTCCTCTGAACTCTGAATTCCGAATTTCGAATTCCGAACTTTCGCAAATTCGGCACGGACGGCTTCTGGCGAAACGCCAAGCCGCAACGCGGTTTTTTGCGCGTATTTGTCAATGAGAACGACGTTGCCGGTTTTGTGGACCGCTTCGGCCATGCTGCGCACAATCGTGGATCGACCCTTGTCGCTGTTCGCATCGTTTTGCGCACAAAGGCGATTCAAATAATAATCAAAAAATCCCTCGGCATTTTCCACCAGTTTGCGAAAGGATTCGCCGCCGTTGGCCTTGATAAAACTGTCCGGGTCATGCGGCGCGGGCACGACTGCGACGCGAATGGCAAGACCGGACGCGAGCAAATGATCCAGCGAGCGCACGGCGGCGTTTTGGCCGGCCTCGTCGGAATCGAAACAAAGAACGACCTCATCCACGTAGCGTTTGAGGATTCGCGCGTGGTCGGCGGTGAAGGCCGTGCCCTGCGGCGCAACGACGTTTTGCACGCCGCCCATGAAGCACGCGATCAGATCGAGTTGCCCCTCGCATACGATGGCAAATCCGGCGTCGAGCAATGCGCGTTTGGATTTGTCGAGGCCGAAGAAGACCTTGCTTTTGATGAAAATCGGAGTTTCGGGTGAATTGACATATTTGGCCGTCTTTTCGTCACCGGACAAAACGCGTCCGCTGAAGCCAATCACCCTGCCCTGCTCATCGCAAATCGGGAAAATGAGCCGCCCGCGAAAGCGGTCATAGTAATCCCGGACTTGAGACCTCGGGTTTTGGACTTTGGACTTTGGACTTTGGACTTCCGACCTCTGAATAATGAGTCCGGCCTTCTCGACGAGCGTGAGGTCGTGGTTCTTGCTTTTGGCCCAGTTGACGGTGTCGTCCCAAGCTTCGGGCGCGGCGCCGATTCGGAAAAGTTTTACAGCTTCAGCCGAAACGCCGCGTTTTGTCAGATAATCGCGGGCGATTTGGCCGCTGGCTTCATTGAGCAGACAATTTTGCCAGCGTTGAGTGATTTGTTCGTGAATCTGGAGCAGTTGGTCCTTGAGATGGCGCGATTGCTGTTCGCCGGGGGTCTGATCGAATTCCAGGGGAATTTTCGCGCGTTCGGCCAGCCGGCGGACGGCGTCCACAAACCCGATGTTTTCATATTCCTTGACGAAGGTGAAAACGTCGCCGCCTTTGTGGCAGCCGAAACAGTGGAAAATCTGTTTATGCGGATTGACGTTGAAGCTCGGCGTCTTTTCCTTGTGAAACGGGCAAAGCGCAACGAAATTTGCGCCGGCACGCTTTAACGGAAGATAGGAGCCGACGACGTCAACGATGTCGCTGGCGGCGCGGATGCGTTCAAGCGTTGCGGGAGGAATCGTGCCGGCCATGCTTGTCTGGCATCAAGGTGTTGTCCGCGGGGTTTGACGAATCGGCGCGGGCTTGGGCTTGTGTGCAGGTTGGCTGCCACCCTCATGGAGTGGGGTGGATTGAATCAAGAGTTCGCCGAGATATTCTTTGATATAAGGACCGGTGAAGGATTTTTCAAAAACCTGCTCCTGCACGGTGTACAAATTGGGGAAAAAGTTGGAGCCATACCAGCGTTGCTCATAGTCGTTGTGGGCTTTGATTTCTTCAGGCGTGAACTGGCGCGCATTCAGAAAAGCCAGCGCAAAAAGCAGTATGCACGCGAAACGGACCATGCCGGCAAGCATGCCGAGGTAATATTCGGTATTGCCGAACAGATTGCTGCTGAACAGTCGAAATCCCAAAGTGCGTTTGAGAAACGAAAAAACAAAGAACACGGCCAGCGCCAGAATTATGTATCCCAGGACGTAACTTGTCAGGGAACCCAAGGATGCCAGAGAGACAAGCGACTGGGCCACGGCCGGATAAAAAAATCCGCCGACAATGACGACCGAGAGCCATTGTAACGATGGCAGGATCTCCTTTGACATGCCGTTTTTCCGGCCGTAGTAGAAGCCGATTACGAGCATGACAATGACCACTATATCAAACCCATTTACCGTCAATAATTTGTCCAGAACCGGCGACTGTGTTATTGCGGTAATCACACGGTGAAGTTAAGCCTCCCGATTGAAAACGCCAGTGAAATTTGCCTGCTGTCTCAAGGCGGGTTGGCCGAAAGCCAGAATTGAATGTCCGTCGCCTGCGGATTGCGCGGATCCAATTGCAGCACTTTCAAATAATGCGCCCGCGCCTGTGTCAGATTGTCCAATTGCCGTGCGTAAATGTTGCCGAGCGTAAGATGCGCGCGGACGTCATTTGGATTCGACGCGAGAATTTTTTTCAGTTCATTCATGGCATCGGTCACATAGCCCGCCGCTTTGAGCGACAGGGCAAAATTGTAACGCGCATCCGCCGAATCCGGTCGGATGGCCAGTGCCATCTCACAAGCACTTAGCGACTGACCGAAATTCCGCAAACGGTAAGCCATCACGCCGCAATTGTATTGCGCCTCAAACCAACTTGGGTCCACCCGCGCCGCTTCGCGATAGGAGTCCAGCGCGTTTGAGAACCGTTCTTCCTGCTCGAATTGTTGCGCCTGCGCAAACGCGCGCGCGGCCGTCTGCCGGTTGCCCGGCTTGGGTTTGGACGGCGAAAGATACGAATATCGCGGAAACGACGGAGGAGGAGGCCGAACCACCTGAACCGGTTTTGGCGGAGCGGGCGCGGGCGCGACAACCGCCGGCGTGCTGGCGGCCGGTTCCGGGGCTGGACTGACGCGAGGATTGTTCGAATTCGACGGTGGCAATATCGTCACTTTTGGTTCCTGCGATGTGGAATGAAACCAGTTCAATGGATTGAGCTCATGCATGATGCCCGGCTTCCCTGCCCGGCTGCGTTTTTGCGGAAGCGGACGGGCTCGTTGCAGCGGGTGCGGAAGGTCCTTGCGCCCCGACAATCGCCGGTTCCGGCTGGACTTGCACGATTTCAACCGGCGCCGATTCAGGCGGCGGTTTCGGGTTCGCGCGTGCCACTGTCCCAGGCTGCGCGGGAGGCTTCGCCGAGGCAAGTTGTGTTCTTGATACCACGGATGGCAGTTGTATTTTCGGCTCACTCGCGCCCGGCGGGGCTGAAGACACCTGGCGATTTACCCGCGGCGGATTGGCAGCGGCATTCGCCTGCTGTTCCAAATCATTGGCAATGGCATTGACCTCGTCCCAATTCGCCCGGCGCGGTGACAACGCGAGATACGCGCGATAATTTTTCAACGCGAGCACATTGTCGTGCAAATACTGTTGCGCCACCGTCGCCAGATTCAACAACGCCGGCTCGTAATCAGGATGCGCCTGCACTGCCGCGGCGAAATATTGCGCCGCTTCACTTGGATGACCCCGTTGAATCCTGGCGAGGCCAAGGCCGTTCAACGCCTCGGCGTTGTGCGGATCGAACGAAAGCGCGGTGCTGAAAGTTTTTTCCGCCGACGCGAGGTCATGCAAGCCAAGGTGTGCAACGCCGAGTTTGGCCCAGCCTTCCGGCGTGTTGCCGCGGCGAAGCGTGTAGGCGGTGAATTCCGTTTTTGCGGCGTCGGGCCTGTTTTGTTCCAACCACAGACAACCGAGATTGTAATGCGCTCCAACCAAGTCGCGGTCGAGCTTCAGTGCGCGTTGATATGCCTGCGCGGCGTCGGCGGGTTGCCCGGCGTGTTGCTCCGCAACGCCGAGATAATTCCACGCCTGCGCGTTGGTGATCATCAGCGAGGTGGCGGTTTTCAACCTGGCCACCGCTTCGGTGTAATCGCCGCGGTCCAAAAGCTTTTTGCCCTTGAGCAACGCGCGCGGTCCCGGCGGTCCACAACCGGCGAAGAAAACGGTGAACACCAGAATAACCGCCAGACCGATTAAACCGTATAAAATCTTGTTTTTTGTGGCCAGCATCTGCGTTGGTGGTAGCATCCATGCCTTGACGTGTCAAGAAACGCACAAACTCGGTGGTGGCATATTCTGCTCCTTTCGGTGGGGCGAGCGTACTCGCGAGCCGAAAATATTGGACTGCGCCGACGTGTCGGCGCTTTGAAAGGCGGTGACGTGTCACCGCACTCCAAATCCGGCTCGTCAGTAGCCTCGCCCCACCAAACTATGCCATTACCACAGACCAAACTCATTCAAGCGCTTTGCCGGCTGACGCTGGCGGGCGCGGTCTGGTTTGCATGCCCGCAAGTTCACGCCGCCGTTGCAGATCCAAAAGTCGTCATCGTCGAGGACTCAAATGCCACTTCCGATTTCCAGCCAGACACCGCGCCTGTGCAGGCAATGGTCAATCGCGGCATCACAAATTTCACCGGCAAAGCGACGGTCGCCGAAGCCTGGCGCAGCCTCGTCTCGACGCAGGACGTCGTCGGCATCAAGGTTTTTTCCACAGCCGGAATGCTTAGCGGCACGCGACCGGCCGTCGTCGAGGCGGTGATTCACGGCCTGCTCGACGCCGGCCTGCCGCCTAACCACATCATCATTTGGGACAAACACGAAAGCGACTTGCGCACCGCCGGATTTTTCAAGCTGGCCGCACAACTCCACGTTCGCACAGCGGGCGCCGCGGAAATCGGTTACGACCCCACGAACTTTTATCTGCCCGACAGCCCCATCATCGGCAACCTCGTTTGGGGCGATCTTGAATTCGGCAAAAAAGGCGAAGGCATTGGCCGGCGCTCTTTTGTTTCAAAGCTTGTCAGCCGGCAAATCACAAAAATCATCAGCATTGCGCCGCTGCTCAATCAGGAAACCACCGGCGTTTGCGGACACCTCTTCAGCCTCGCGTTGAGCAGCGTGGACAATACGAAGCGCTTTGAAGATGACCCCGGACGGCTCGCCGCCGCCGTGCCGGAAATTTACGCCCTGCCCGCGCTCAGCGACCGCGTCGCACTGAACATCACCGACGCGCTCATCGGCCAATACGAAGGCGGCGATCGCGCGCTGCTGCATTATTCATCGGTGTTGAACCAGCTTTGGTTCAGCCGCGACCCTGTTGCGCTCGACACACTGGCCATCAAGGAACTCGACAGCGAACGCCGCGCATTTGAAGCGCCTGAATTCAAACCCAACCTCGAACTTTACACCAACGCCGCCCTGCTCCAACTCGGCGTGAACGACCCCGCGAAAATTCAGGTGGAGAAAATCCGGTAAGGCAAATTTAACCACGGATGAACACCGATGAACACGGATGCGGTGGAGCGGGATTCCTCGCCCATGGGAACGGGAGAGGATGTCCGCAGGACAGGTGAGGGTTAAAGGGAAAAACCAATTCATGCGGAGAGGATTGAGGTGAGGTGTCGAAATCCATTTTTACCACAGATTACGCAGATGACGCGGATTTCCTTGAACAAACCACTTCTTTAAACCAAGACTGGCCTTGCTCCCAAATGTGTCGGAGACTTTGAACAACGAACGGAAGGGATTGACATGAAAAACTCCATGTTGCGGCGGACATTAACCTTGATCGCCAGCATCGCTCTCGCATTCGCCGCGCAAACAGCACAGGCAGATTTGACGATCGGCGATCCGGCGCCAAAATTTCAAGTTGGCAAATGGATTCAAGGCGAGCCGGTAAAGGAATTTGACACCAACCATGTTTACATCGTGGACTTCTGGGCCACTTGGTGCCCCTACTGCCTCACCTCCATACCGCATCTCAATGAACTGTGGCAGAAATTCAAAGACAAGGGAGTCATTGTCATCGGCCAGGATGTTTGGGAGCAAAACGACAGCGCCGTCGCGCCGCTCGTGAAAAAAATGGGCACCAACATGACCTATCGCGTCGCGCTCGACGACACCAGCAAAGACCTTGACGGTTACATGTCAGTACATTGGTGGAAACGAGGAACGAATTATCACGGCATTCCCACCGCGTTCGTCATCAACAAACAGGGTTTGATTGCATGGATTGGGTTTCCGACGGAAGTGAACGAAAAGTTGTTGGATGACATTCTCTCAGGCCATTACGACATGGCCAAAGCCGCCGCGGAATATGAAAAGCAGCGGGCAGAGGATATAAAACTCACGGATGCAAATGACAAACTGTTTTCAGCCATCAAACAAAAGAATTGGGACGCCGCCGATGCAGCCGCGGCCGAAGTGGAAAAGATCTTGCCCGAGAAACGGCGTCCCTACGTCAGTGTGATGCGCCTGAAAATTTTGCTGGGCCGGAAAGACTACGACGGCGGTTACAAACTGGCTGAATCATCAAGCGATGCCCATCAGGACAAAGCCGGTTTGCAGAATGAACTTGCATGGACATTGGTCACGACGGAGGGAGTGGACCGGCACGGCCTCGTTTTGGCCGAAAATATCGCGGAGCACGCTAACAAAGCCGCCAATGGAAAGGTGCCGGCGATTCTCGACACGCTCGCCCGCGCGCAATTCATGAGCGGAATGACAAACGAGGCGGTCATGACCGAACAAAAAGCCCTGGAGCTTGCGCCGGATGAACAAAAACCATTCATCAAAAAACTTCTAACTGATTATCAGCAAGGCAAACTGCCGGAAATAAACCAATAACCTGGTTTAGCCACAGATAAACACAGATGAGCACAGATTTCTTCCTTCAAACTGAAAACTTGCCTGCCGCGGCGTAGCCTTTGGCGAAGCCTGGGAAATTTCTATTTCTCCTTCAACTTTCAACCATCAACCCTTTTTTCATTCGCAACCCACTCGCGATTTATCGGAGTCCGAAATTCGCAATTCGCAATTCAGAACATCCCGCTAAAATTCAGATGGAAAAAACCCGGTAAGCAAAAAGTTTTTACACGAATTTCGCTAATTTGCGCTAATTGGCGCAATTCGCGTCAACAATAGGCGTGAACAATCCCGCGAAAATTCCCGTGGAGAAAATCCGGTGAAGTGAATTTTAACAGCAGCCTGCCCGCCGAAATCGGATGAAAGCGGGTGATAAACGCAGCAACCTCTTTCAACACAACAACCTAAAGAAAAAGGCTGGCTGTGAATAATTCTTACATTTTTTTCTTGCCTTACTTCTTAAAGTATGACATACTTTAGCAGAATGACAGAAAAACTATGAATACTGCCTACGTTACATCAAAAGGCCAATTAGTCGTGCCTTCGCGCATCCGCCGCCGGTTCGGCATCAAGCCGGGCACGCGCGTCAACTTTGTGGAAGAAAACGACCGCATCATCTTCCAGCCCGTCACCCGCGAATACATTGATTCGTTCTGCGGCATCTTCAAGCAAAAGCCCGGCGAAAAATCCGTCGTGCAGGAACATCTCGAAGAACGCCGCGCGGAACGTGACAAAGAGAATCGCTAAGTGAAGACCACCGTCTTGGACGCCTCCGCGCTGCTGGCCATGTTCTTTGGTCAGCCGGGCATGGAACAGGTGCGCGATCTCTTTCACAAAGCTTCCGACGCTGACAAACCCATGCTCATCAGCGCCGTCAACTGGGCGGAAGTGCTTTACAAACTGGAACGCAAACAAGGCAACGTGGGGCTGCAAACTGCTCAACACTTTGAACGCACGATGCCATTGGACGTTGCGCCGCTTGATCGCGAACTGGCAGAAGCCGCCGCGCATTTGAAAAATGAACATGACTTGGGATTGGCCGATGCTTTTGCCGCCGCGCTTGCCAAAAGCAAAAAGGCCGAACTCGTCACCGCCGACACCGAATTCAAGGCGCTGGAAAAAGAAATCAAAATCAACTGGCTGAAATAAGAAAAGGGCAACATGTGAACAATAATCAGAAGCGGGAACTTTGTCTTGCGTTGATGCGCGCAGATAGCGAAGCAGAAGTTGTTCGCACTCTGATTGACGCTGGTTATTGGGATAACAAGCGGGTTTGGCGGCTTTATGGAGACCGAGAAAATAATTTTAGCACGATTGGCAACCAACAAAATAAACCGGACGCCGCGCTTGTCGAAAAGTTGATCAATTCCGTTGACGCGCGCCTCATGCACGAATGTTTGGCTCGCGGAATCAATCCAGAGTCATCTGCCGCGCCGCAATCAATCCGCAATGCAGTTGCCATGTTTTTCGAGGAGGGGCGCAAGGCCGAAAGTGTTTATGGCGGGCAAATAAAGGCCTGGGATAATGAGATGCGTCGAGAAGTTGCGAAAGGCATCACACTCGCCGCCACCGGAGCGAAACCGCAGGATGGCGACCCGTGCCTGACAATCGCCGACCAGGGTGAAGGACAAACGCCGCGTAAGTTTCTCGATACGTTTCTTTCGTTGGATAAATCAAATAAACTTCGCATTCCGTTTGTTCAGGGGAAATTCAATATGGGCGGGACTGGAGTTTTGGAGTTTTGTGGGAAACAAAATCTCCAGCTACTTCTTAGCCGCCGGAGTCCGCGTATCCTGAACAGAAACTTTGATCACCCGACCGATGAAGAATGGGGATTTACCATTGTCAGGCGTGAAAATCCGATGGGGAACGAAAAAAGTTCCTGTTATGTTTTTCTTGCACCAGTTGGTTCAGACGAAGTCCAGAAGAAAGGCCACGTTCTAACTTTTGCTGCTGACAAAATGCCAATCTTTCCTGATCTCGCTGAACCTTATGCCCGCGATGCTGAATGGGGCACACTCATCAAACTCTACGAGTATTCTTTGCCTGGTCATCGCACACACATTCTCCTTGGAAGTGGTTTGCTTTCTCGCATGGAATTGCTTTTACCAGAACTCGCGCTCCCGATTCGTCTACACGAATGCCGCGTAGGTTACAAAGGTCACAAAGGTAGCATGGACACGACCTTGACGGGGCTTGGTGTTCGCCTCGACGAAGGTGGAAAAGCAGAAAATCTTGAAACCGACTTCCCATCGTCAGGCCCACTAACTTGTGCAGGTGAGCCGATGACGGCAACGATCTACGCATTCAAAAAGGACAAAGCGAAAACCTACCGCAGAAATGAGGGAATCATTTTCACTGTCAATGGTCAGACGCATGGTCACTTGACGACGGATTTTTTTAACCGAAACACAGTCGGCTTATCATATCTTTCCGATTCGGTTCTCGTGATTGTGGATTGCACAGCCATCAGCGGACGAGGTCGTGAATTGTTGTTCATGAATAGCCGGGACCGCCTGCGTGGCGGCGAACTTTGTAAAGAAGTTGAGCAAGAACTGGAAGACTTGCTAAAAAACCATACCGGCCTTCGCGCTCTTCGCGAGCGTCGTCGCCGCGAAGAAATGGAATCACGCCTCCAGGATTCAAAACCGCTCGAACAAATTTTAGAAACCTTGCTGAAGCATTCGCCGACACTCGCAAATCTATTTTTGTTTGGGAAACACGCCTCCAATCCATTCAAGCAGATTAAAACTGGTTCGGAGGACAAGCCGTTTGATGGCAAAACCTATCCGAGTTTCTTCAAGTTTAAGGGTAAGGATTACGGTCAATCTCTAAATCGAGAAATGCATATTAACACCCGATGTCGTATTGCATTCGAGACAGATGTGGTGAATGACTATTTGAGCCGCAGCATTGATCCTGGCACGTTCACGCTATTCGTTCGTAATGGTGATGGACGTCAAGAAGCTAAAGACGCGGACTTCGGCAGTAATGTCAACCTTCAAAATGGCATTGCGAGTTTGAGCATCAAATTTCCAGAGCATTGCAAGGTTGGAGAGAAACTTGAGTTCGTGGCGGTTGTCAACGATTCGACACGCATAGAGCCGTTTGAAAATAAATTTTCAATCATGCTTCAGAAAGCGATGGAATCATCAGGAGGAAACGGCCACAGACAAAAGCCTCCAAAAGAAGAGAGTGGAGACGAGCGCGAAATGCCGGGAGGCATTGAAATTCCAAAGCCTATACCAGTTCGCCAAGAAGATTGGGAGAAGAAAGGCTTTGACCAATTCACGGCGCTTAAAATCATAGATAGCGGAGAAAGAGGAGATTCCGCTACTGGACAGAAAGATGTTGTGATTTATGACTTCCTCATAAACGTGGACAACATCCACCTTAAACGCTTTCTAAAAGCAGAGCTCAAACCTGGCGAGGATGACAAAGTGGCACAAACGCGGTTCGAGTTGGGAATGATGCTTGTTACACTTGCCTTGATTCATCAAGACAAAATGGATCAAACGCCGGGTGGCGCACAGAGCGAGAGCGGAGAGTTTGTGACCGAAAGTTTGGAAGGCCGGGTAGCGAACGTCACAAAAGCACTCGCGCCATTCCTTTTGCCAATGATTGGTGCACTTGGTGCGCTTGATGAAGAAAAAGTAGCCGCTGGCTCGGCGTCTGGCGAATCAACATAGTTGCTAAATAGCGAGCTTGTGCAAAAGCATGACTTCCTTGCTGGCAGGAATTTCACCGCGCTTGTTTGCATACCATTTGCGCCCGGGAACTTCTCGCCAAATTCGTCCGTTTACTTTTGCCATAGTGGTACAATCTACTTGCAATTCGACGTAACCGGCTTCCTTCATCGTTTCGAGATAGGTTTTTAATTGCCACACCGGGTCTGAAAACGCGACGAGTTGCACAACGATGGAATTTTCGTCGAGCAACGTCCGAACCGACGAAAACACGGACTTGAGCCGGGCGTAATAAGTTACAAGCTTATCCTCGTCACGCGGGCCAAGAAGATAATGAGATTCACCCGCACCATCGCGCTGGTTCGCCAACCAAAATGGAGCGGGAGTTTCCTTGCGCCCCATGATTTGCCAGCGGTGATAAACCACATGCACACCCGGATATGGCGGCGAAGTCAAAACCAGCTTGGCCGGAAGCCATGACTCTGGAATCCGCCCGTCCTCATCGCATTCTTCGGATGATCGGTTGATTACGCGGCGCATGGATGAGAGGCGGCAACGCGGCAGTTCGTTCGCAGATGCGATGCCTGAAACGTAATTAAAGAAATCGTTAGTTGCGGCGTTTAGACGCTGGCAGAACTCGGCTTTGAATTCGGAAGCTGTAGGCACGCTGTTTTTACAGTCCAATCCCCATTGCCCGACACCGAGTAAAACAAGGCGGACGAATTTTTGCTGTCGCAATTTTGGCAAATCGGTCAGGCGTTCAAAAATCCAAAAGAAGAAAGCACGGGCTTCGTCAGGCAGGTTGCGGAGGTAATAATAAATCTCGGCATCAACAATTTCGTAAGAATCCAGATTCGCTCTTGGATTTCCCTTTTCCAACGCGGCGAGCCATTCGGCAATCTCCCGCTTATCGTGAACTGAAATTGGCGTCGTTTTGGTTCGTGCCAAAAATGCGGCGAGTGAACTTACATCCATCCCAGCAGCACGGCAACCGAGCGAAAGAGCTTCCACCAGTGTTGTTCCTCCACCGCAAAACGGGTCGAGAACAAAATCTCCCGGCTGTGTAAATGTCTTTATGGCTTCGCGCGCAAAAACCGGTGAGAATCGAGCAGGATAGCGATAAAAGTCATGCGGTGCGCCCGTAACTTTGTCGCGATTGGACACAGCAGCAACCAGAGATTCAGGCACGATCACGCGCTGTCTCATTGCCATTGTCTTTCCTCTCGTCGCCCGCACTGCAACGCCAGGTTACAAACCTTTGGAGTCAATAGCAAGCCTTGGTTGTTAACAATTCTCTATCACCGCGCATCAACACCAATTAGCGGTTAAGATTGATTCGCCCAAAGTTTTGCCCCGCCGCTTCCATGTTCATCGGTGTTCATCCGTAGTTAAATCCTCTGCGTCTCCGCGCCTCTGCGGTTTATTTCTTCTGGAAAACCAAACCGTCACCATCTGTGGTAACCTTAATTTTATCGCTCCGCCTTCGCTAAAGCTTTCGCCCCCGCCAACTTCGTCGTGACAAGTCGGTGCGACAATGGGAGGCGAAACCTTCGCCTTGAATTCACATTGTCGGTATCGAAATCAAATCTGTGTGGAAAGTTTTGATTGCGTTCAGCATGAATTGAATGGCGACCGATGCCAGTAATAATCCCATGATGCGGGTGGCGACGCTCATCGCAATCGGGTTCAACCAACGGGTGCCGCGGGCCGCGATTCGCAAAATCAGATAGCTCATCAGCGAGACCATCAGGATGCTCCCGTAAAGCGCGATGTGTTCAGGAATGTTTTTAGCCTCATTTTGAAGCAGAATCACCGTCGAAATCGCTCCTGGTCCGGCGAGCATGGGAATGGCCAGCGGCGTCACGGCGATGTCCTCCTTTTCCATGCCGGCTTTTTTTTCTTCATGGGTTTCCTGAACGCGCGAGCGTTGGGCGCGCAACATGTCCAATGCCACGAGCAGCAACACGATGCTCGCGGCGATTTGGAAGGCCGGCATGGTGATGCCCATGACCTTGAAAACCAATTGTCCGGCAACGGAAAAAACCAGCAGGACACCCGCCGTCACGAAACAAGCCAGCAGCGCCATGCGGCTGCGCTGTTCCGGCGTGTCATCCGGCGTCATGGCCAGAAACGCCGGCACGGTGGCCAGCGGATCCACAATCACAAAAAGTGAACCGAGCGCCAGCAGGATGTATTCGGACAAGCTGATGGGAATCGAATTAGAAGCAGATTGGGGTGAAAGTCAAGAGGAGGGAAAGCGTTCGTGTGTTTTGTGTGGTTCGCGGTTAAAGGGGGTTGACGCGAATTACGCTAATTAGCGCAAATTAGTGAAATTCGTGTAAAAACGTTTTTGTTGGTTTTGGACGGCGGCACGCCGTCCCTCCCAAGACGGACGCGCGAGCCGCGCGTCCCTACCTCTAAAGAAATCCGCGTCTCTGCGTCTCTGCGGTTGAAATTCCTGAAGTGGCGCGACGAGATTTTAATCTTCCCATTCAAGCGCGGAAATCGTGCTCCAAACAAGGGAAGCCATGACCGAGAGCACCAGCACCCACGGCATCAGCACTTGAGAGTTAAGCGAAAACAACGCTGACGCATCAAGGACCGGCAGATTTCCCCACGGCAACCACCAAACCGCCAGCACCGAACCAATCGCCGTTGCGCCCAGCAAAAGTGTCGGACGCAACCACGCGCGGCGGCGGCGTGGCAAGGTTGCAATGACACGCGCGGTAAAGCCGTTATCTTCGATATATTTGTCCTGCTCGCGCAGCAATGCGTCGAGCGGATCGTTGGTTTCAGGCGGATTCATAATTTTCGTAAGCGGGCGTCAAACGCCGTCTCAATTTTTCTTTTCCGCGCAGGATGTTGGTTTTGACCGTACCCAACGGGCAATCCAAAACCTGCGCCGCTTCTTCATGCGACAAACCGTTCTGGCAACAAAGCACCACTGCCGCCCGCTCATTTGAATGTAACAGCTTCAACGCCTCGGTCAAATCGAGGCGCAGATGATTGTCACGGGCGGCAGCCGGTTCCTCCGGTTCCAATTGCGATTCGTCCATATCCTCCAAAGCCAGTTCCTTTCGGCGGCGGCTGGCCATGCGAAATTCGTTGAACGCGATGCCGAACAGCCACGTTGAAAAACGCGAGCCGCCGCGAAACGTTTGCAGCTTTTGCCACGCTTTCAAAAAAGTCTCCTGCGCCAAGTCATCGGCCAGGTGCGAGTCACCGCGTGTCATGCGCGCCAGGAAGGCGCGCACAGGCGATTGATGGCGCCGCACCAGTTCGCCGAAGGCATTCTGGTCTTCGCGCGACAGGACGCGGGCGATGAGATCGGCGTCGGTGAAGGACACGCGTTACTTACTGTTTGGGCGGTTGATTGTTGTTTTTACCTGTTCTTTCCACAAACCAGACAATCAGGAATGCCACGCCGATGAACAGGACGATCAAGCCGCCGCTACTAGGATAACCGGGGTGGGATATCAATAACGCAGTGCCAATTCCCGTTAAAACCAGACCGGGCAGAAGATGGCGCTGGCGGGACCGACCAACCTGCTGACCAGACTGGTTGGAGAATCCGGAAGGTTTGTTTCGAAGCTGCGCAATCAGTTCGGGAGTAATAGGCACACCCTTTTCGATCATCGCACGCATTGTTTCATGCACCATCTTGTTCCGGTGATGCTTGAAATAGAAGAAGATGGCAACAATCGCCACGGGCATGCCAAAAACAGCCACTATTGCCATAATATCCACCGCTGGATTCTTCTCCTCGGTCGCTTGAAAATGAATATGAGGAAGACCAGTATTGTCAGTGCGGACGGAGGAAGATTCACTGAACTTCTTTTGCACCTTTGTTTCAGCCGCAGCAACCGCATTGGATGCCGGAGCGCTGTCGGTCACAGCCACAGGGCTGTTGGTTCCGTTTTCGGCGGGCACGTTGGTTTGCGCATGCAGCGGCAATGTCAACATGATTAAAAACAGAATCGTGGCATAGACGATGAAAGCGAAGGTTATGGCCAGGAATTTAGCTGATGCGTTTTTCATGATTTTATTGTTTAAGTTTGAACTGTTCATAGGTGAGATGCTGTGAGCAGCCCTTTTGGATTCAAAAAGTTTGTGCCTACGCATCTTTGCGCGAAAAAAAGTTTTCGCGTGGTTCGTGTATTTCGCGGTTGAAATTCTTTTTCGGCTCGCCGGGAGTCTCGCCCCACCGTAATCCGTGTTCATCGGTCCCGCTCTGCGGGATCCGTGGTTAAATTCTCTGCAACTCTGCGGTTTATTTCTTCTGGAAAACCAACTCCCCATTTTGGCCTGAAACTTTGATTTTGTCTCCAGGCTTAAAGTCACCTTCGAGTAATTTTGTCGCCAGGGGATTGAGCAATTGTTCCTGAATGACGCGTTTGAGCGGGCGCGCGCCGAATTGCGGGTCGTAGCCTTCCTTCGCCAGCAGATTTTTGGCGGCTTTGTCCACATCGAGCGTGAGTTGTTGTTGCTCCAGCCGTTTTTCCAATCGCGCAAGCTGGATGTCCACGATGCGCACTAAATCCTCTTCATCGAGACTCTGGAAAATAATCACGTCGTCCACGCGGTTCAGGAATTCGGGCCGGAAATGCCGTTTTAATTCCGCCATGATTTCTTTTTCTAAATCTGACTTTCCTTCTGACTTCTGACTTCTGACTTCTGACTTCGCAAAATATTCTTGAATATTTTGCGAGCCAAGATTGCTGGTCATGATGACGATGGTGTTCTTGAAATCCACCGTGCGTCCCTGCCCATCCGTGAGCCGGCCATCGTCGAGCACTTGCAACAGCACGTTGAACACGTCGTGATGCGCCTTCTCAATTTCGTCAAAGAGCACGACCGAATATGGCCGTCGCCGCACGGCTTCGCTCAATTGCCCGCCTTCCTCGTAACCGACGTAGCCCGGCGGCGCGCCGATGAGCCGCGAGACGGTGTGTTTCTCCATGTATTCGCTCATATCAATCCGAATCATGGCGTTCTCATCGTCGAACAGGAATTCCGCCAGCGCGCGGGCTGTCTCGGTTTTGCCGACACCGGTTGGGCCAAGGAAAATGAACGAGCCGATGGGCCGGTTCGGGTCCTGCAAACCGCTGCGGGCGCGGCGCACGGCGTCGGACACGGCCTTGATCGCCTCCTTCTGGCCGATGACGCGTTGCGCGAGCCGTTCCTCCATTTTCACCAGCTTTTGCCGCTCGCCTTCGAGCATCCGCGAAACCGGAATGTGCGTCCACGCCGCGACGACTTTGGCAATGTCTTCGTCAGTCACTTCCTGTCGCAGCAACGAGGCGCGTGTGGCTTTTGCCGATTGTTTTTCGATGCCCGCCAGTTTCTTTTCCAGTTCGGGAATCTTTCCGTATTGAATTTCCGCGGCCTTGTCCAAATCCCCGCGACGCCGGGCTTGTTCCAATTCGAGCCGCGCCTGTTCCAATTGCGATTGAACGACGCTGACGGCGTTGACACCGGCCTTTTCGTTCTGCCACTGCGCGGTGAGCGCTTTGGATTTGTCCTTCAGATTCGCCAGCTCGGCGTCGAGTTTCTTCAACCGTTCCTTGCTCGCGGCGTCTTTTTCCTTCGCGAGCGAAGTGCGTTCAATTTCCACTTGCAGAATCTGCCGGTCGAGCTGGTCGAGTTCCGTCGGCTTGGAATCCAGTTCCATTTTGATGCGCGACGCCGCCTCGTCCACAAGGTCAATCGCCTTGTCCGGCAAAAAACGGTCGGTGATGTAGCGATGCGACAACGTCGCCGCCGCCACGAGCGCCGAATCCTGAATCCGCACGCCGTGATGCACTTCATAGCGCTCCTTCAGCCCGCGCAAGATGGCGATGGTCGCCTCGACCGTCGGTTCCTCCACCATCACCGGCTGGAAACGGCGTTCGAGCGCGGGGTCTTTCTCGATGTGCTTGCGGTATTCGTCCAGCGTTGTCGCGCCCATACAGCGGAGTTCGCCTCGCGCGAGCTGCGGTTTCATGATGTTCGCCGCGTCGGTTGCGCCTTCCGCCGCGCCCGCGCCGACAATCGTGTGCAGTTCGTCAACGAACAGAATAATCCGCCCTTCACTGGCGACGATTTCCTTGAGGAACGCCTTGAGCCGGTCCTCGAACTCGCCGCGGTATTTCGCGCCGGCAATCATCGCGCTCAAATCCATCGCCACGAGCCGCTTGTTTTTGAGCGATTCCGGCACGTCGCCGCTGACGATGCGCCGCGCCAATCCCTCGGCAATGGCGGTCTTGCCGACGCCGGGTTCGCCGATGAGCACCGGATTGTTTTTTGTGCGGCGCGTGAGCACCTGCATCACGCGGCGGATTTCCTCGTCACGACCGATGACCGGATCAATCTTGCCCTGCCGCGCCAATGCCGTGAGATCGCGACCGTATTTATCGAGCGCCTGAAATTTGGCTTCGGGATTTTCATCGGTCACACGCTGGTTGCCGCGCAACCCGGCGAGCGCCTTCAATACCGTGTCGCGCTTCAGCCCGTGTGTTTTGAAAATTTGTTTCAGCGACGCGCCGCCTTCGGCGAGCAAACCGAGCAGCAGATGTTCGGTGCTGATGTAATCGTCCTTGAGTTTGCCCGCCTCGGATTGCGCGGCATCGAGCGCTTTCTTCAGGTTCGGGCTCAAATAAACGTCGCTGCTGCTGGTGCCCTGGATTTTGTGGCGGCGGGCGAGTTCGCGTTCCACGTCCAGCTGAAGCTTCGCGGGCGGGACGCCGATTTTTTGGAGCAACTCCGGCACGATGCTTTCGCCCTGGCCGAGCAATGCCAGCAGCAAATGTTCGCAATCCACTTCCTGATGCGAATAGTCGTGAGCGACGCGTTGCGCTTCCTGCAACGCCTCCTGCGATTTGAGGGTGAGCTTGTCCAGTTGCATGGCTTACTTAATAAATCCCTTCTCACCAACGTCAAGTCCATGAATTTCACGCCAAGACGCCAAGCTCACAAATAAATTCCTCCGTGTCTTTGCATCTTTGCGTGAGGCCCATTTTGGCGCACTTTGACGCATTGAGCACATCCCAAAAATTAACTTGCAAAAGTTTTGGAAACGGTTATCGTCATCGCGTCTGTCTGGATAACCAGTGCTTTCGAGGCATGGAAAATCTTCAAGTGAACGTGGTTCAGTGATGATTTGAGACCCGATGGTCGGGAACAGTCTGGAAAAATGGTTAGTCTTGAACAGCAAATCATCGAATGAGTACAAAACTGTTTGTCGGAAATCTTTCCTTCAACACCACTGAAAATGACCTGCAGGAGGCGTTTGCCGCCCACGGCACGGTCGCCGAAGTCAACCTTATGATGGATCGGATGAGCGGCCGTTCGCGCGGCTTCGCGTTCGTCACCATGTCCACGCCTGAAGAAGCCCAAAAGGCGATTGCAGCCATGAACGGCGCAACGCTCGGTGACCGCGCTTTGACGGTCAACATCGCACGCCCGAAGGAAGAGCGTCCTCGTGGCGACCGCGGTCCGCGTCGTGAATATGGCGGCGGCGGCGGTGGCGGCGGCGGCGGACGCCGGGATCGTTATTAATCGCAACCCGCAGATTTGGCCGGGGCGGCGTTCTTAATGGGCGCCGCCCCGCGCCACTTTACGACCGTCGGATTCGCCCGCTGGTGCATCATTACCGGTAAAGTCCATCTTGCTCCGTTGCCCGCTTTGCGCTAGGTTGCGCGCGTTATGGAAACAACATCATTTTCTTTGGGCACGGCGCCGCCGCTGTTGACGCCGCCACCGGTCATTGTGCCGCCCCCGCCACCCAAACCCCGGCGCAGTCGGGGCTGGATGATTACCACAATCATTTTGTTTGTGTTGCTGGTTTTCAGCGTGTTCGTGATCTTCACCCAGTTTATTTCGAGCGAGTTGAGTTTCAATGACAGCTTCAGAGGCGGCATTACACGCGAAATCGGTCCGCGACTGGAAGAGTGCATGCTCGAAGACCACGATGCCGCAAACAAAATCGCCGTCATTCCGGTGGAAGGCATCATCACCGATCAAACAACCGACCGGACGGACAACAGCATGGTGGACGTGATTCGGGCGCAACTCGACCGCGCCAAAAAAGATAACCGGGTGAAAGCCGTGGTTTTGAAAGTGGATTCGCCGGGCGGCGAAGTGTTGGCCTCGGATGAAATCAGCAAGGCCATTACCTATTTCCAGGAAGATTCGGGCAAACCGGTGATTTGTTCCATGGGCAGCCTGGCGGCATCGGGCGGCTATTACATTTCCGCGCCGTGCCGTTGGATTGTGGCCAACCCACTGACCATCACGGGCAGCATCGGCGTGGTTTTGCACACATGGAATTATCGCGGATTGATGGACAAGGTGGGTCTCGCGCCGGCGACCTACAAGAGCGGCAAGTTCAAGGACATGCTTAGCGGCGACCGCAGCACGAATGAAATTCCAGTGGAAGAACGCGCGATGGTGCAGGATTTGATTGACGAGACGTATCAGCAATTCAAGAGCGTCGTGGCTGAAGGCCGCAAGGCCGCGCACGAGAAAAACAAAAAGGAAGGCCGCGCGCTGGTTGCTGACTGGGCAAATTATGCCGATGGTCGTGTGCTTTCCGGCACACAGGCCTGCAAGCTCGGTTTTGTGGACGGACTGGGTGATTTTCGGGACGCAGTGAAACGCGCGAGGGAAATCGCCGGACTTCACAACGCCAATCTGGTTGAATACCGCGAGCGTTACGATATCTCGAATTTCCTGCGCTTGCTTGGCCAGAGCGAATTGTCCCACACCATCAAACTGGATCTCGGGATGGAATTGCCAAAACTTCAGGCGGGCGAACTCTATTTTCTTTCGCCCACATTTGTAAACTGATTGAAGGAAACCCTGCTTATTGTCGCGGACAGCGAGCGCGACGCGAACCTGCTCTACGCCGTCGGCATGTTCGTGCCCGACCCGTTCATCTATCTCAAAACCCGCGGACGCCCGCTCATCGTGATGAGCGATTTGGAGATTGACCGCGCCCGCGCGCAAGCGCCGCATTGCCGCGTCGTGTCGTTGAGCCAATATCAGGGAAAACTGCGGCGCAACGGCGTCAAATCGCCGCGCTTTACCCACGTTATTCAACAAATCCTGCGCGAACGTAAAATCCGCGGCGTCACCGTGCCGGAAAATTTTCCGTTTGGAATGGCGACCGAATTGGAAAAATTGGGCATCCGCATCAGAGCGCGTGCGGGAATCTTTTTTGCGGAACGCGAAACCAAGTCCGCCGATGAAGTCAGAAAAATCTCCGCCGCGCTGGTGATGGCCGAGGTCGGCATGGCCGAGGCGATGCAAGTCCTGCGCGCGGCCAAAATTGGCCGCGACCGCAAGCTTTTTTATCACAACCTGCCGTTGACTTCGGAAAAACTGCGCGCGGTGATTGACTGCGCGATTCTTCAGGTCTGCGGACTGGCGGCCAACACCATCGTCGCCGGCGGACGGCAGGCGTGCGACCCGCATGAACGCGGTTACGGTCTGCTCCGCGCACACGAACCCATCATCATCGACATTTTTCCGCGTTCACATTGTACGGGTTATTTCGGCGACATTACACGCACCGTCGTTCGCGGACGCGCCAGCGAGGCCGTGCGAAAACTTTACGACACGGTTTTGCGCGGACAAAAAATCGCCTTCAAAAAAATCCGCGCAAACATGGGAACGACTGATGTTCACAAGGCCGTGCAGGAATTTTTCGAGCAACAAGGTTACAAGACCGGCCGCCGCAACGGGCACATGGAGGGGTTCTTTCACGGCACGGGACACGGACTCGGTTTGGAAATTCACGAACCTCCACGCATGAGCACAAATTCCACCGGCACGCTCAAGCCCGGCCACGTCGTGACTGTTGAACCGGGGCTTTATTATCCTGAAATCGGCGGCGTGCGGCTCGAAGATGTCGCGCTCGTCACGGCCAACGGCGCGCGCAACCTGACGCGGTTTGAGAAAGTGCTGGAAATCTAAATCCAAGATGACCGATAAACGTTCAACGCTGAAAGTGAGCAAGACAGATGCGGCGAAACGTCAGTTGGAAACCGCAATCCGGTTATGGTTTTTCTCAGCCGATCCTGTGTCCATCCACACATTGGCAGCCGCAGCTCATCAGATTCTTCATGACCTTGGGAAAAAACGCGGCGTTCCAGCCACGCTTCGCGATCTTCCGGGAATTCGGCCCGAATATGAAAAAGTTGTTCGAGAAACGGTAAGCCGTTACGAAAATTTTTTTAAGCACGCGGACAAAGATCCCGACGCTCTGTTGGATTTCAACCAACAGGCTACCGAAATTTTCATCCTTGATGCCGTCGTCACTTACGAAAGTTTAACTCAAGAAATTGTTCCCATATTGAGCACTTTCAAAGCATGGATGTTTATTCAGAAACCGGAATTGATGAAAGAAGAATTCAGACAAAAATTGATAAACGGACTTAACGCTCTCGGCGCGGATTTTAGTCGAATATCAAAAGCGGAATTCTTTAACATTTACCATGCATGTTTAATCAAACAGGGAATGGTATGACATGGTATCGGCTAACGATGCATTGCGCATCTTCTCAATTTATGTTTTATTCCAGCGAAGGCGGCACGTTCGTTTGAATAAAAACAACCAGCGCGCTGTCGATTGATTGAAAATATGTTTTTGTTTGATTCATCGTATCTTTTGTTTCTCATACCGGGATTGCTCATCGGCATCTGGGCGCAAATCAAGTTGTCCCATGCTTACGGCAAATACAGCCAGGTGCCGGTCGAGTCCGGCATGACGGGCGCGGAGGCTGCGCGCGAAATTCTCGATCACGCCGGTCTTACCAACGTGCCGGTGGCGGAAATTCCCGGCCGCTTGAGCGACCATTACGACCCGATGAAACGCGCACTATTTTTGTCATCGGACAATTTTTATGGCCGGACGGTGGCCGCCGTTGGTGTCGCCGCGCATGAATCCGGTCACGCGTTGCAACATCAGGCCGCCTACGGGCTTTTCAATGTGCGCATGGCGCTGGTGCCGATCACGCAATTCGCGAGCATGGCCTACATGGGCATTTTCTTTGTCGGCCTCATTTTTGGCCTGATGAAAATTGCCCTTCCCCTCATCATATTGACTTTTGCGGTGATAACGCTGTTCCAACTCGTCACGCTTCCGGTGGAATACGACGCCAGCCGCCGCGCAAAGGAGCAGTTGTTCCGGCTTGGCCTCGTGCATGAACACGAACGCCTTGGCGTCAGCAAAGTTCTCAATGCCGCCGCGCTCACTTACGTCGCCGCGCTAATCACCTCGATGCTGGAATTGCTATATTGGATCATGCGGGCACGCGGCGGCCGGAGATAGGTTAGGGACGCCTCGCCGAGGCGTCGGCACAGACAAAAACGGACGGCTGGGCCACCCGTCCTCCCCACCAATCAGAAGTTAATTTTCTTGCGAGTCGCCGTTTCCTCCTTAACGTCTTAAGCGTTCTATGTCGGTGAAAAGGGAAAAAAGCAAAACGGTCAGTTTCTGTCGGCGCAAAAAAAAATCTGTGCCGGCGAAAGCCAAGGTCGTTGCGCCGCGACCCGCCGCGTCTCCTGAAATCGTAAAAACCGGAACATCGCCTGTCGACGAGGAACATCCGCGTTACGACGGCGATACCGCCATCAAACTTTATCTGCGCGAGATCGGCCAGGTGAAACTGCTCACGCCGCAGGAGGAAATCAAACTGGCGGCGCGCATCAAAAAAGGCGACAAAAAGGCGCGTGAACAAATGATCAAAGCGAACCTGCGCCTCGTCGTCAAAATCGCGCATGATTACGAAGGCATCGGGCTACCGCTGTTGGATTTGATCAGCGAGGGTAACATCGGCTTGATGAAAGCGGTCGGGCGGTTTGACCCGAAAAAGGGCGGCAAGCTTTCGACTTACGGTTCGTGGTGGATCAAACAATCCATCAAACGCGCGCTTGCCAATCAGTCCAAGATGATTCGCCTGCCGGTGCATCTGGTGGACAAAATTTCCAAGATGCGCCGCATAGCGATGAAATTGCAGGAAGAGCTTGGCCGCGAAGCGACCGACGAGGAATTGGCCGAGGAACTCGGCATGACCGTCGCCCGCGTGCGTCAGATGCGGTCGGCAGCCATTCGCCCCGCGTCGCTCGATGCGCCCATCAGCAGCGAGGAACCGAACAGTTTTTCAGAAATCGTCGAGGATGAAAATGCCGCGACACCTTACGAAGACCTTGAAGACAAGACTGTCACCGTCATGTTGCGGGACATGGTCAAGCACCTTGACACGCGCGAGGGCACCATTTTGCGTTATCGTTTCGGTCTTGATGGAGGTTCCGAGAAAACCCTGGAGGAAGTCGGCGAGAAATTCGGTGTGACCCGCGAGCGCATCCGTCAGATTCAAAATCTCGCGCTTAAAAAACTCCGGCGCATGATTGAAAAGCTCGAAAGTTCCAAAACCAACAACGACTGACGCCATGCCCAAAACCATTGTAACCCCAAAGGAAATCGAACAAGCCATTCGCAACGTCCCCGATTTTCCGAAGCCGGGTATTCAATTCAAAGACATCACGCCCGTGCTGGCCGACCCGCGATTGTTTATGGGCACGATTGATTTGCTGACGGATAATTTCAAGCCCGGTTCGGTGGACGCCGTCGTAGGCATTGACGCGCGTGGATTCATTTTTGCCGCCGCCGCCGCAATGAAACTGCGCACCGGCTTTGTGCCCGTTCGTAAGAAAGGCAAGTTGCCCTACAAAACACACGAACAGGATTATGCGCTCGAATACGGCTCGGCAACGGTCGCCATGCACGTGGATGCGCTCAAGCCGGGCGCGCGCGTGCTGCTCATTGACGATTTGCTCGCAACCGGCGGCACCGCCGCCGCCGCCGCCGCGTTGATCAAAAAACTCGGCGCGCAGATTCTGGAAGTGACTTTCCTCATTGAATTGAAGTTTCTGAACGGTCGAGAAAAATTAAAGGGCTATCCAGTGCGTTCCATCGTCACCTTTTGAGATGGAGAAAAACAACCGCCGACGGTTTTTACGCGCTCAAAGTGATGCGCGAAACCAACGCCGCAGTTGACGATGTGACCGTGGGCGTGGCCAAGAAACTGATTGCGTCCGGGAGAATCCCGCGTGATGAAGTGAAGGCCGCCATCAAATGACTGGAGAAACTCGGCGTGAACGTCGAGCCGGTGGAAATCAGTGTAATTGAAAGCTAGCCATTATTGATTTTCCCAGGTTGATTGTTACCGTGAGGCGCCAAAGCGCCACCAAACTGCACCACTACCAGCCCATCAATCGAGAGATGGTCGCCACCACTTCAGGATCGTCCGGGAAGATAACGGGCAGTTCTTTGGTGCGCACCGTCTTGTCTCGAACGCGGCGAGCCAAGACCTCCACTGGACAGCCGCAAGCACTGTAGAAGAAGGTGACCCGGCGTTCCGTACCCTCGGGCCAAAAGTCCATGACGGGCATTCCGGTATCACGGATTACCACATCCATAATCGAGGTCGCACCCTTTGATCCGTCGAGCACGAACGATTTTCCCTTCTCATCGTCCAGCATGATGAATAGTTCTTTGCCGGCGAAAGAGGATGTCGGTGGATGAGTTGCGGGGACAATCCGGGTTTTCCATAGGGTTTCGCCGGTGCGGCGGAAAACCAGAGCACCGAGGCCGGGTTTTTCCGCGCTCACGTGCATGGAAATGTGCAATTTGCCATTGGTGGTCGGTTCACCGTAAGCGTCGATGATGGCAAACGTACGGCCTTGGCCGTCATCGGGCTCATAACGGCGCTCAATCTCACGCAATGCCTGCGCGAAGCTTGGCGGTTTGGCGCCGAAATCGAGTTCAACCGTCACCATTATCGCTTGGGCGACCTCCATGGTGGGCAAAGATTCTCCCGGATGCTGCAGTGCGGATGTAGCGGGCTGTCCTTGCTGGCCATAAACTGATGTGGCAAGCCAGCCGACAAGCAAAAACCCAGTCAAGTGCAGGCGAAATGTGGTCATTTACCTCTACTAACTCTCAATCACAACAGGCGCCACCCACCCGTTACGACTCGATGGCGACCGCACCGGCGGTTTATGGATGCCCGATTCCTCAATCTCGTTTACTGAGGCGTCACTACCGACAAAGCTGCTTGAGCCTTCGCGCGCACCTGCGCAGACGAATCGGAATTTGCCGCTCGCTGCAGCAAGGACACGGCTTGGTTGTTGTGCACCTGCGCCAGCGCCGTCACAACGTTTTGACGAATGGTCTCGTTCGAATCGTTAAGCAACTGCTGAAACACTCCGAGCGCGCTCGCGCCAAAAACTCGAGCCAATTCCTGAATGGCGGTTTCTCGCACGCCGATGTCCAGGTTGCCTTGTGCGACTCCAGTCAGCGCTTGTTCGGCGGCATCGTTGTGGATCGCACCCACGGATATGATCATCTCCTTCTGCACGTCGGGACTCGTCTCTGTTTGAATAAGCTGTGTCAGCACGGGCAAGGCATCGGCCCGTCCGGCCAGAGACTGCGCTGCGGCGAACCGCAGTTGTGGGTCGGTAGAACTGGCCGCAATCTGGGCAAGGAGCGCAACGGTGTCCGCATCGTGCCTCAGGCTGAGCGCGTCGATAATCTCACGCTGGAGACTCAAGGAACTTTCACTGTCGAGCAACGCCTGGAGCAAGCCGCCGGCCTGATCGTCCTGGATCATTCCAAGGGCGTGGAGCAGCGTCATGCGGCCGCGGACGTCGTCCACTTCGCCGTAGGTGGCGGCAATGGCGCTGGCGCCGCCTTGCCCCATCGCCGCCAGACGCTTCTCGAGATCCCTGGTCGCTTCCTGCCGTTTGGCGATGAGCGCTTTGGCATCGTCCCATCCCATCGCGCCGGCATAGTTGTAGAGCTTCTTCACGTCATCCAGCGTGGCGACGACTTGTGCCTTCTTGGCAGGATCGACAGACGCCCCTTTCAACGCGGCCAGCAGTTCGGCGCGCTGCTGTTTCGACCGCCCGCTCGCGGCCTTGGGCTGCGACGATTGAGTCGCGCGTGGTAGGGATGCGGCTTGCGGCGCCGCATTCGAGCCGGCGCCCGCCAGTGGTTTAGCGGCCTCAACAGCCGGGGCAGGACCCGGCGGCACTGAGCCGCCCGGTCGTTCCGTCCTGAGCAGCCACCAGATTCCGGCGGCTGCGGCCAGCGCAGCCAGGCCGAGGATGATGCCTTTCTTGGTCATGAACAGCTTTCAGGGGCGTTGCACGCCCCGGTCCATTTACCAATGCCAGCAACCCTGGTCAAACTCATCATCGAAGTCTGAGCAGCGGCCGAAGCTCCAGTCACAGCCGCCCATGATGTTGAACGGACCCTGGCAGAAACTGCCGCAGGCGATCTTGGAGGTCACACCGGCCTTGCCGAGGGTGAACTGGACGCACGCGTAGCGGTCTTTGTAGGTGAAAGGGATGTTCGAGACTGGGACCTGGATTTCGAACACACCGCCCTCGTTGAAATAGGTGGCGGTGGAGTTGCCGGTGGCAGAGGCTTGCTGACTGTAAATCAGGTTTGTCGATGACACTTTGCTCGGGTCGCCGGTGGCGTACCATTGGATGACGTTGCCGGGAATCAGGCGATCCGGATAACACACCTGGATCGTCGCGCCAGATTGCGAGATCGGGAACGACGATCGGGCGACGTTGTTGGAAATGGACACCAGAGCGATGCCATCCACGACTATCGTGATCGGCTGCGTGGCGTACTGGAACGCGTAGAAGAACCGGGTCATGTCGGCGCCGATGGACACCGTCGAAAGCTTACCCACGTTCCGGTAGCCCGTCGCGGCTGACGACGGCAGCTTGGGATCCATCAACGCGTTGTACTTTTCGTTGTCGATGAACCGGAAGATCACCTTCTCCCAAGGATTCCGGCTGGTGAACTGCCACGTCTCGCCGCTGCAATTCTGGTAAACCGAGCAGACGAGCTGGGTGGAGTAGAGCACCACGGGCGAGTTGCTGCCGAGCGTTACGGTGAGGTTCACGATGGCGTTGGAAACGGTGCGAAAGTCGATGGGCTGGTCGCCATCCGTCAGAGTGAGGTTACCCTCGAAGGTGGCGAACTGGCAGAATCCAAATCCGTCGAAGTGATGCTGGCAATAGAACGGAGTCGTGACGATGGGTTCACAGGATGGAGTGGTTGCCACAACGATGATCTGCGATTGGCAGGTCGCCGAGTTGCCACAGGCATCCGTCGCGGTGAAGGTCACGGTGTTGGTGCCCAGCGGGAAGGACGACGGCGCGTTGTTGGTAATCGTCACGCCGCCGCTGCAATTGTCAATCGCGGTCGCACCGTGGAGGAACGCGGCGATAACCGAGTTCGTCGCGGAGACATTGTTGGTTCCAGAAACGACCACTGTCACAGGGCCTGGGCAGGCGATGGCGGGTGCCGAGGTATCCACAAACGTGATGTGTTGCACGCCGTTGGCCGAGTTGCCGCAACCGTCCACCGCAGTCCAAGTGCGGTTAATGCCCGCCTTGCCCGTGCAATTGGTGGCCGTCGCTTGGTCCACATAGGTAATCGTGGGGCTCCCGCCGCATCCATCGGTCGCCGTCGCAAAGCCGGTGTTGGAAGGATCGGTGGGGTTGCCACACTGGAGTTGCACGTCAGCCGGTAGCGTCAGCACAGGCGGGGTGACATCCGCCGTCCAGGTGTAAACCACCGTCTTGGCAGCCGAGGTGTTGCCGCAGCCGTCAGTCGCCGTCACCGTGAACGTGCGAGTCAGAGTGCAACCGCTAGTGGCATCCGTATGCCCCACGTTGATGGTCGGCGTGCCACAATCATCGGTGGCGGTGGCCAGCGTCTTGACACTGGCGTCGGTCGGCAGAGTCGCAGGATTGCAACCCAGATTGGAGCCGGTCGGGACCGAAGTAATGGTCGGCGCCGTGGTATCGGCGGTCCAGGTGTAAATCACCGTTCGTGGGGTTGCGGCATTGCCGCAGGCATCGGTGGCGGTCACGGTGAAGGTGCGGGTGACGGTGCAGCCAGAGATCACGTCCGCGTGCGCAACATTGACGGTCGGTGTACCGCAGTTATCGGTGGCTGTGACCAGGGCCTTGACACTGGCGTCGTCCGGCAGAGTTGTGGGATTGCAACCCAGATTGGAGCCGGTCGGAACCGAAGTAATGGTCGGCGCGGCGGTGTCAACAAAGGTGATGTGTTGGACGCAGGTGGAACTATTGCCACTGGCATCCGTGGCCGTCCAGGTGCGGTCAATGCCAGCATTGCCCGTGCAGTTAGCGGGCGTGGCGACATCGGTGAAGGTAATTGTGACGTTGGTGCTGCAGGTGTCGATGGCTGTGGCCGTGCCGGTGTTGGCCGGCGCAGTGGAATCGCCGCACTGTAACTGCTTGTCCGGCGGGCAGGTAATCACCGGCGGCGTAGTGTCCTGAACGGTGATAATCTGAACGCAGGAATTGGAATTGCCACTATTGTCCGTGGCTGTCCAGGTACGAGTAATGATTTGTGGGGAATTGCCTGAGACGGCATCAGTGAACGTCACCGTCGGGCTTGAATCGCAAGTGTCCGAGGCTGTAGCCATGCCAGTGCTGCTGGGAGCAATGGACTGTCCGCACTCCACCGTGACATTAGTCGGACAGGCAATCGTGGGCGGAGTGGTGTCCTGCACGGTCACATAGAACGCGCATTGGTTCGTGTTGCCGCTGCAGTCGATTACGGTGCAGACGATCTGGTGCGAGCCAATACCCAACGCGCTGCCGTTGGTCGGCGTGCAGGAATAAGTCACATTCGGACAATTGTCATAGACGATCGGTTCTTGAAAGAAGATCTGACCGCCGGTGCATTCCACAACCTGGTTGGTGGGGCAGTTGATCACGGGCGGTTCAGAATCCACAACCACAATGCCACAGAGATGCTGCGCCGAATTGCCGCGCCCGTCGCTGGCCGTTGTCACCACCACGCTTTCGTTTGTGCCCACCGGGAACTGGCCCTGCAACATCCCGTTGCCGAGGTCGATCAGGTTGATCACGGCGCCGTTCTCGTCCACAGCACTCACGATCGTGGAGATTATGAGCGGACAGCAAAGATCTATGGCCGCTGGTGTCGGGAAGGTTAAGGTGGCATAGCATACGCCCGGATCGTTGGTCAGTATAATCGGGACGCACAGGCTGCAGTTGATCACCGGATTATTCGCATCAGCAAACTCCGGCGGCAGCGTGTCCTGAACGGTGATGTTAAACGTGCAGGTGTTCGAGTTACCGGCGGCGTCCGTAGCCACACAGGTCACCACATAATTGCTTGAATTGGCAGGCGGATCCGGCAAGGCAAAGAAGCTGCCCGAAGGCGGTGTGCAGACAAGTGTGGGATTCGGGTCGCAATTGTCCGTTACCGTCGGCGTGGTATAGCTGACATACGCGCCGCCCGAGCCGCTGTTGTTGGTGCTGTGGCACTCGACCACCATGTTGGTGGGACAAATGATGGTCGGCGGGGTGTGGTCCAGCGCTCCGACAACGCCTTTGCTGGCCGGACCATGGAAATTGCTGGCAAAACTGCCTGTGAACGTGGCGCCTTGACTTGTCAGCGTAACGCCGATTTGTCCACAGAATAAGTCCTGAAGCAGGCCGCCGGTGGGGGTGAACCGAAAGTCGTATGAAGCGGTGGTGAGGACTCTCGAAAAACCAAACGCCGTCACTTCGCCTGTTAAAAGCACACCGGAGTACGTGTTGGTCACGCCATTAACAACTCGTGACACCGTCCCCTGCAAAACCAAGTCGTCTCCTGCCACCCCGCCCACCAGAGCGCCTGTGTTGCTGACCACAATGCTGATCTGCACGGTGCTGGTCCCGCTAAAGGGCTGCGTGCCTCCCAAACTGGAAAAAATCATCGTCTGCACCGGTGAAGAAACCGAAAAAAGCCCGCTCCCGTTGGTCGCGGTGTAAGTATAATTAACCGCCGTCGAGGTAGAAGTCGAGAAATTGACCTTAGGGTAGGTTGGTGTTACACCCACGAGCGCCGCAAAGGACAATGATGCCAATGCCACAAACGCCGACGTTAGAACTACCAACTTCATCCAATGTTTCTGTTTCATAATTTTCCCTTTCTAAATTAATTGCCCCAACTCAATTGTTTGGTGTTAGCATGAATACTGAATTAACAGGAATACTGAATTAACAATAATGCTAAGTTCTGAATTAACGGCAACGCTCCGTGTTGCGTCAAACACTCAACGTGTTAACGTGTTTCGGCGGCAACGTTGCGCCATCAACCACGCAGCACCACCCATCAAGAAAACCAAAATTGACGAAGGCTCGGGAACCACCGGGAAAACGTCGCACATGCCACCGCCCTCATTACTCCAACTCGTTGTCCAATCACCGAACGGACCACTTTCCTGCCACGAAGAGAATGAGATAATTGCCTGCGAACCAATGCCGCCGAAATCACCAGCGAGTGCGCCACCTGTGACGGTGAAGGTGAAATCAATTTGGCTGAAATCTCCCCCATCCTCGAATGCACCAAAGGCAGTTGTATAATCGTAGGCCGACCCGACGAGTGCCGTCCCGGGGGGATTCCCTGGCAGGCCTGCCAGCAAAGTCCCTGTAAGTATATCTCCCTGCGGATATACAGGTGTATCCTCCTGCTTGAGAATGCCTGTGACTGAGAAAGAGCCAGCGCTCAGGTACCCGGAACTATTGATGTTGGCAGTGACACTGAAGTTCCCTTGGTCTACCCAATAGGAATTCCCAGCAGCGTCCTCGTACAGCACGGACTCATCCGGGTACGCGGTCATGTAGAACGTCTGGCTGCTTGGCGTGTATGACGCGGTGAGGCTTAATCCAGCCATGTCAGCAGGCGGGCCGAGGCTGCCCGCGTATTGGTTCAGCAACAAGTCCTGCGCCGGTGATTGCACAGCTGCCAGCAAAAAAGCCGCGCTGCCCAAAGCCAAAACTCTTAGGGTTCTCATGGTGTTAGGGGTTTGAAAAGAACCAGCATTCGCAAAATCTTCATAAGTTTGTGACTTCTCGGCCTTTATTTTATATTTTTCTTTAGGCTGTGTCAACAGTATTCTTTAGGCTGCACATCAACAGCATTGTCTTTATTGTTAGGAGGTTATACCCGGTTCGGTGGACGCCGTCGTAGGCATTGACGCGCGTGGATTCATTTTTGCCGCCGCCGCCGCAATGAAACTGCGCACCGGCTTCGTGCCCGTTCGCAAAAAAGGAAGCTGCCCTACAAAACACACGAACAGGATTATGCGCTCGAATACGGCTCGGCAACGGTCGCCATGCACGTGGATGCGCTCAAGCCGGGCGCGCGCGTGCTGCTCATTGACGATTTGCTCGCAACCGGCGGCACCGCCGCCGCCGCCGCCGCCGCGTTGATCAAAAAACTCGGCGCGCAGATTCTGGAAGTGACTTTCCTCATTGAATTGAAGTTTCTGAACGGTCGAGAAAAATTAAAGGATTATCCGGTGCGTTCCATCATCGCCTTTTAAGATGGAGAAAAAGAACCGCTCATCTGGCAACTCGGTCACAAGTTCAAAGTGGTGACGAACATCAGGCAGGCTAGCGTGACCGATGAAATCGGCATCGTTTGTCTGGAAGCAGATGGCAAGCGCGATGAAGTGAAAGCCGCCATCAAATGGCTGGAGAAACCCGGCGTGAGCGTGGAACCGGTGGAAATCAGCGTGATTGAAAGCTGATTGTTTTTCAGCACCCTGCTCTTCCAACGCCAAGTCCACCGGAACGGCGGCAGATATAGTTTGCCATGCCCCTGTCTGGACGCCGATTGGCGATTCCATCAAGGTGTTACGACAATATTCGCCCTGGCCTTGAGTTGGGCCATGTATGCATCCAGCTGTTGTTGGTATTCGGCTCGCGCTCCCGCCGCCAATTGCCCGCGAATCTGAAAATCAATCGCCTGCCAGGCTTGCTGACGTGCCTGCGGATCAGCGGGCAACTCGCCAAATTCGGCAATGTGAGCCTGGTAATATTGTTCAACTTGATCGGGAGTAACATTGGGCGTCGCACCCGCCTGCGCCATAAGAGCAGTTTGCAACATAAATGCCTGCGCATCCCGAAGCTCAAACTCGATCTCTGCCGCATTCACCGTCAGTTGGCTGACCATGCCTGGATACGGCTGTTCCCGTTCCGCCTGGAATTTTGTCAATTGATCTTGCTGGGCTTGGTTCAAGGTGACATTTTGCGCCTTGGCGGCCTGTAAGACCAATTCGCGATTAATGGCGCGTTGAAGGAAATAATCATATGTTATCGGATCAATTTTTTGCTCTGCCTCTGAATTGGTTGATTGGAGCGGCATCAAGTCTCCGAGAGTGATGGGTGTGCCATTGACCGTTGCCAGCACTTGATTCGGGCGCGCCAGAAATACCCGGTTGGTGAATTGAATTTCGCCGCCTGGGGATTGCTCCACGGTCTTGTTTGGATGGCTCGCCCTGCCTTTGGCCTCACCAGACCGGGAAGGGGCAGTCGCCCGACCCTGAAGATGCCAATATACAAGCAGCGCTGTCACCGCCGTTGCGGCCGCCAACAGCAGCCAGATCGAATTGCGGCCTTTCATCTTTGCCTTGACTCAGTTCCTTGCCATCGAGATTCCGTCTTGGCACCTCCGGCCTATGCTGAGTTTCACGCTATCGCAATTCTCCATCAGCACCAGAACACCGGTGGGTCATTACCTGCTTTTCAAAATGACATCTTCCATGCCCACAGGCACGCCCGGCGAACTGTTATATTCGACCCATACGCATGAGCGGAAGAACAACTGGTTGTTATTCGACATGCCTTTTTGATAGCCTGTCGTGTCCAAGTTGTATCGGAATTCGCTGTATTGGTTGTATTGGTTGTATTGGTTGCAGTTCAGAACCATTATGCCTCCGGGACTGCCGATGCAGGCGTAATTCAGGGGCTCAGCGGCAACGGGAACTGAATCGCTGTAAGTACCCTGACGTTCCGTCACGTCAATATGCACTGTGACGAATGGGCCGACAGTGCACGTCACATCGTTGCCATTGCAATCCAAAAGCCTGACCGCGTGCAGAATCTTGTCACCACTGCAAAACCAAGTGATGATCTCCGGCGTGGAAGGATCGTCCGGGCAATTCATGCCCGAGAAACCAGCATCCGGCTCGCTGGTGTTATCAGCCAAGTTGTCATCCGGCGGCGTGTCAAACACCACCTGCAACGGAGACAGCACGGTGAGGTTGAACGTGCACTGGTTGGTGTTGCCGCTCGAGTCGGTCGCCACGGCCGTCACGGTGTACACTCCCGGCCCCAAGATGCTGCCGGGCGGAGGCGTGCAAACCACAGACACCGGTTTGCCACAGTTGTCAATTGCCAGTGGCGGTGTAAACTCAACCGCGCCCAGGCAAATCGCTCCCATTCCAAGATTGGCGCGTTTGCAATCGCTCAAGACACCGGTGCAATCCGGTTGCCGGTTGAAACCCGATCCGCACCAGCCATTGCCACAGGCGCCACCGGTCAGGAATGATTTGAAGTTCTCGCACGCACCGGCAGGATCCGAATTCTTCCAGCAACTGCTGCGATTGTCATCAACCGGTTTGATACCGAACGCATTGCAATTGGTATTCAGGGTGGTCTCCACGACCGCTCCCCATTGCCACTGGATCACCACCCCGGGCGTGTCAACCGCAAATCGGGCACACCACGTTGCCGTGTTGACCTGGCAGCGGCTGTTCCACGGATTACACGAGTCCTTGCCCCAGCAATGGCTGGTACGGCTGTTTATAGTGTTGTTCAAACTGAAGGGAATCTGCCATGCCAGCCCGGACAGGAAAGTATTCCCGTTAAGACCGGGTTTCGTGCATGTGAACCATTGCCCGTTGGTGAACGTCGCTGTCGAAGTGGCCACGCCGTTCGAGAACGTAACATACGCATCCGGCACATTCAAAGTAATGTTGGTGTTGTCCACCGCGAGTTGGATGGTCTGGTCAAAGACATGCACCGTGAACGAACCCTTGTTATAACAGGAAGGATTTCGTATCACACTGCTGAACCAGATGTAGTTGTTGGAAACAATGCATATGTTATTAAAATTCGCACTGATGCAACTCAGGGCATTGGTAAGGACCGGCTTAAACGTAGTCGTCTGGTCGCTGCAGAACAAAGTCGGCGGCTGCTTGTCCAGCACCAGCACAGGCGTTTGACATTGCGCCGAATTGCCCCGCCCGTCATCGGCTGTGACGGTAATCAGATTCGTTCCCGTCACGTCCACCGGAAATTCCCCTTGCAAACTGCCATTGCCCAGATTGGTAAAAACAATGGTGGCTCCATTCTCGTTAATGGCGCTCACGCTCACCGTGTCAGTGTTTCCGCAGCAATCCGTTGCCGTCGGTATCGGGAACGTGAATGTCGCATAGCACTCGCCCGGATCGTTGGTCAGAACGATTAGGCCGCCGCCCGCCCCGCACTGAACCACCGGATTGTTCGTATCCGCAAACTCGGGCGGCATCGTGTCCTGAACGATGATGTTGAAACTGCATGTAGCTGTATTGCCGGCTGCATCTTTAGCCACGCAGGTCACCACATAATTGGTCGAGTTGGCAGGCGGCGGCGGCAGGGCAAAAAAGCTGCCCGAAGGCGGGGTGCAGACAATTGTGGGATTCGGATCGCAGTTGTCCGTCACCACCGGCGTGGGATAACTGACATACGCCCCGGCCAATCCGTTGGTATAATGGCATTGGGCCGTGATGTCTTGCGGACAAACAATCGTTGGAGGCGTGGTATCCTCGGAGCCGGCAGTAATTTTGGCCTGACCATTGAAATTTGTCGTGAAATCATTGTTGAACGTCGAGTTTCCGCTTGTAATCTGAACGCTGATGTTTCCACAGAATAGACCGGCAAGCGCGCCACCTGTGGGCGTAAATCGGAAATCATACAAAGCGGTGGCTCCGGACCCAAGAAACCGAATCCCGTTACTGTACCCGTCAACAGCACGCCTGAATAGGTGTTTGTTCCCTCTGTTACCGTTCCGGATAAAACCAAATCATTACCACCATCGCCGGGTGCACTGCCCACCAGAGTGCCCGTATTATCAACCATGATTTGAATTTGAAGACTCTTCGTCCCGCTAATCAATCGCGGCGGTTCCGCGTTGGCGAACAACATTGTTGTTGGCGTCGCACTAATGGACAAAAGTTGATTTGTGGGGGTGTAATTAAGAGCAAACGCAAGGGCGTTATTGCAACTGATTTTCGGGAAGGTCAAAGTCACATTCAATAGGCTGGCAAATGAAGATGACACCCACATCATAGCCGCCAGCGTGACCAACATTGTTCGTTGTTTCATAATATTCCCTTTCCGCATTGATTGCCCTAACTCAATTTTTTGGGGGTTAACTTCAATTCTGAATTAACAGCGATGCTCCGTGTTGCGTCAAACACTCAACGTGTTTCGGCGGCAACAATACGCTCCCGCACACAAGACGCCACTAACCAACACCAGCAGAACCGAAGAAGGTTCCGGGACCATCATAAAGCTGTTTATATCGCCGCTTCCATCGCCGGGAGTACCAGCATTGTTGTTAAAGCTGCTGGCCCATGAACCGGTGAAGGGTTGGTCGCCTGAAGTGCCAGTGAACCACGCGTTGAGAATTATCCCTCCTGCGGCACCATTCCCGCCGAAAGCATTCTTGAGGGAACCACCGTTAACAGTGAAGAGAAACTGAAAAAGCTCGTTACCGCCATCGCCATATCCGAAAGCTGTCCCTGCTGCGCCAGTGGTCAGATTGCCGGTTAGTAGCGTTACATCAGTATTACCATTACCGACGGCACCATTAATCACTAGCGTTCCACCCGTCAACATTCCTGCATTGTTGATGGTCGCTGACAAAGTGTAAGAGTCGACTATTGAAACTCCGACGTCACCACTGGAGGTATTGTAATCCGTTGTATACCCACTCGCCAAGAAGGCATCACTGCCCGCATTGTAGGTCACATCCATATAAGAACCAGTCAAGTCGGGCAAACCTTCAGTCAAATATGGGATGTCCGTCGCTGCCTTGGATTGTGAGTCCGCAATCAGCAAAACCATACTGAAAAGAATCAGAACCAGTGCTCGCAAAGTTGTCATAAGTTTCCGACTTTCTGGCTGTTACAGCCATGACTTTTCTTTAGGCTGCATCAACAGCATCGTCATTCGTTGTTTATGCCCGGGAGTGTTCAGACGACGACGTGCCACCATGCACAAGACGCCAGACGCCACGAGCAGAATTGAAGAAGGTTCGGGAACGGGAACCGTTTTAAGGCTAAAGCTGTCTATAACGCCATTGTCGGTGCCATCGGTATTAAAGTTGCTGGCCCATGAACCGGTAAATGGAGTATCGCCATTGCCGAACCCCGCGGTAAAAACAATTCCGCCTGCGGCGCCGCTGCCGCCGAAAGCACTCTCGAGGGAACCACCGCTGACAGTGAAAAGAAATTGAAAAACCTGGTCACCATCATCGCCATATCCGAAGGCTGTCCCTGCTGCGCCAGTGGTCAGATTGCCGGTCAGTAGCGTTACAACACTACCACCACCGACTGCACCATTAATCGTTAACGTTCCACCCGTCAGCACTCCTGAATTATTGATGGTCGCCGACAAAATGTAAGAGCCCTCTGTTGTGACCCCGACGTCGGTTACCCCGCCGTGACCATTAGAGATCCTGTAATCCGTTGTCAACCCACTATCCACCACGAAGGCACCATTGCTAGCAATGTAGTCCACACCCATATAAGAACCGGTCAAGTCGGGCAAACCATTAGTCACATATGGGAGGTCCGTCGCCGCCTTGGATTGTGAGTTCGCCCACAGCGCAACCATACTGAAAATAAAAACCAGTATTCGCAAAGTTCTCATAAGTTTCTCTCCATCTCAAGACTCAAAGCCATCGGAACACTGCCCGCAATGCTTCCCACCCATGAAGAAACCTTCTTCACCTTCGCCTTTCAATTTAAGTGTCAAGCCGCACACAATTTTGTTCCGATGTGTATTTGAGCTATTGTAGCAATCTCGGTGTATATTCTAAAAAGTCAAGAGACAGGCTGGCTATTGCATTAACATCCTCACTTTCCCCACTTTGAAAGGGTTTGATGGACAACCACTTACTCCAGTTTCAGGCAATGCAACACAACAAGCCGTCTTCAGCGCAATCTAGTGTTGCATTGCCTTTGAGTCATGTAACCACCCTATCCACCGGAGTTACTTACAAACCTGAACTCCCTTGTAATTTATAATTTTATTTCCGGCGCTGGCGTTTGACCTTGAGCTGGATGGCCGCGTGGGCGAGCGCTGCGTTAACGCGGGCGGCTTCTTCGTCAGTGATTTTTTGAGCGAGGCGCGCTTCGGCGCGCTGGCGGGCTTCCTCGGCCCTGGCTTCGTCAATGTCATCAGCGCGAATCGCCATATCGGTAAGAATGGCGACGCGGTCGCCGGTGACCTGCACAAAGCCGTCGCCGACGGCCAGGAAAATGATTTCCCTGCCTTTCTGCGCGACGATTTCGCCCGCGACGAGCTGCGTCATCAACGGCATGTGCTGCGGTAGAATGCCCATCTCACCTTCAGTGCCGGTGAGTGTGACCATGTTCACGTCGTCGGAGAAAATTTTCGCCTCCGGCGTGACGATTTCGAGTTTGATTGTGTCAGCCATTTGTTGTTCCTCAAATCGCGAACCGTGAATCGTTTTGCACCGATTTAACGACGCAACGATTCAACAAATCACGTCATTCCTTGATTTCTTCAATGCCGCCCTTCATGTAAAAGTTTTGCTCCGGCACGTCGTCGTGTTTGCCTTCCAAAATTTCCTTGAAACCGCGAACCGTTTCGGCGACGGGCACTTGTTTGCCCGGCAGTCCTGTAAACACTTCCGCGACCGAAAATGGCTGGCTTAGGAAGCGCTGGATTTTGCGCGCGCGATAGACGGCGAGCTTGTCGTCGGGCGAAAGCTCGTCCATGCCGAGAATCGCGACGATGTCCTGCAAATCCTTGTAACGTTGCAAAACTTTTTGCACGCCGCGCGCGACCTCGTAGTGCTCCTGCCCGACGATTTCCGGCGTGAGCGCGCGGCTCGTCGAGGACAGCGGGTCCACGGCGGGATAAAGGCCCAACTCGGAAATCGCGCGATCCAGCACGATGGTCGCATCGAGGTGCGCAAACGTGGTGGCGGGTGCTGGATCGGTCAAGTCGTCAGCGGGCACATACACGGCCTGGAACGACGTGATGGAGCCTTTCTTGGTCGAGGTGATGCGCTCTTGCAACTCGCCCATTTCGGCGGCGAGTGTCGGTTGATAACCGACCGCGCTCGGCGTGCGGCCCAACAACGCGGACACTTCCGAACCGGCCTGTGAGAAACGGAAGATGTTGTCAATGAACAGCAGCACGTCCTGATTTTTTTCATCGCGGAAATACTCGGTCACGGCGAGCGCCGAAAGCGCGACGCGGAGACGCGCGCCGGGCGGCTCGTTCATCTGGCCATAAACCAGACCGATCTTCGAGTCCGGCGCGATTATCGGCAGACCGTTCGGGCCTTTTTGGGGATGACCTTTTTCGTCCCTCTCGACTTTGATGACGCCGGCTTCGATCATTTCGTTGTAAAGGTCGTTGCCTTCGCGCGTGCGTTCGCCCACGCCCGCGAACATGGAAATGCCGCCGTGCAGTTTGGCGATGTTGTTAATCAATTCCATGATGATGACGGTCTTGCCAACGCCGGCGCCACCGAACGCGCCGACTTTGCCGCCTTTCAAGAACGGACAGATGAGGTCAATGACCTTGACGCCGGTCATGAGCACTTGCGTTGAAGTGGATTGCTCCATCAACGACGGCGCAGGGCGATGAATCGGATAAAATTTGTCGGCTTTCACCGAACCCTGCTCGTCCACCGTCTGACCGACGACGTTTAAAACGCGTCCCATAATCCCTTCGCCAACGGGCATGGAAATCGGCTGGCCGGTGTCCACGACTTCGTAGCCGCGCTTCATGCCTTCGGTTGAACCCATGCAAACGCAGCGCACCCAGTTGTCGCCGAGGTGTTGTTCGACTTCAAACGTTCGTTCGGTTTTGCCGCTGCCGGGCATGTTGAACTCGATGGTCAGCGCGTTGTAAATGGCTGGAAGCTGGCCGGGGAATTCCACGTCCACGACCGGCCCGATGATTTGAACGATTTTGCCCTTGTTCATATACGAAATAATTTCAACCCACCGCCATTTGTGCGGTGGCGATTTCCAACAATTCCCTCGTAATGTTTGACTGGCGTAATTTGTTGTATTCGAGCGTCAGACCTTTGATGAGCTGCTGCGCGTTGTCGGTGGCGTTCTTCATTGCCACCATGCGTGCGCTGTGTTCGCTGGCTCTGGCCTCCAGCAAAATTTGATGAACATGGAAATTCAAGCTGTGCGGCAGCAATGCGCCCAGCACGGTGGCTTCGTCCGGTTCAAATTCAAAAACATCCGGCGTCGTGCCTTTTGCCGGTGATTCCTCTGTTTGTGCTTCGCCGTAGCCGGCCCTGACGGCCTCGATTTTCCCAATTGGCAAAAACGGAACGACTTTCGGCTGCTGATTCAACGTCGAAATGAAATTGGTGAACAAAATATCCACCTCATCCACTTCGCCTTTGAGAAACAAATCCTGCGCGAACTTGGAAATAGCCCGGCTTTCGCCGAATTGCGGCATATCCTTGTAGGTAAATTCGGCGGCGAACGACCGTTTCGTGCGTGCGATGAACTGTGCCGCTTTTTTCCCGGCGGTGATGAATGTGGTTGTATGTCCGTCGAACTTCACCGCTTCACGAAACAAATTGCCGTTGAGCGCGCCGCACAAACCGCGGTCGGTGCCCACGAGAATGACGGCGCGCCGTTTGACCGCACGCTTTTCCATGAGCGGATGTCCGAGGACCTCCGTGCGCGCCGCGGCTTTGGCCAGCACGTCGTTTATCAACGCCGCGTAAGGCCGGCCGGCCCGTGCGGCCTGCTGCGCCTTGCGCATCTTGGAAGCCGCCACCATCTGCATCGCCCTGGTAATTTGGGCGGTGTTCCCGACCGACTTGATGCGGCGGCGAATGTCGCGTGTGCTGGGCATGAGTCAGTGATACGTCTGCTTGAACTCCGTCAGTGCTGTTTTCAACCCGCTCACAGTGGTGTCGCTGACGGCCTTTTCGTTGCGAATCTTCGCGAGCAAATCCGCTTTGCGCGTGTTCAGGAAATCCGTGAGCCTGGCTTGAAAGTCTTTGATTTTGTCCACGGGCACGTCGTCCATGAAATCATTTTGCACGGCCCACAACACCGCCACCTGCACCTCAATCGGAATCGGATTGTATTGCTGCTGCTTGAACACTTCCACGATGCGCTTGCCGCGTCCGAGTTGCGCCTGCGTTTTCGCGTCGAGGTCGGAACCGAATTGCGCAAACGCCGCCAATTCGCGGAATTGAGCCAGATCGCCTTTGATGCGACCGGCGACTTGTTTTATTGCCTTGATTTGCGCCGCCGAACCGACGCGCGACACGGACAAACCGACGGAAATCGCCGGGCGCACGCCTTGATAAAATAAATCCGTTTCCAGATAAATCTGGCCGTCGGTGATCGAAATCACGTTTGTCGGAATGTAAGCTGAAACGTCGCTTGCCTGCGTTTCAATGACGGGCAGTGCCGTGAGCGAGCCGTTGCCATAATTTTCAGAAACGCACGCGCTGCGTTCCAACAAACGGCTGTGCAAATAAAACACGTCGCCCGGATACGCCTCGCGACCTGATGGACGCTTGAGCACGAGTGAAACTTGCCGATACGCGACGGCGTGTTTGGACAAATCATCATAAATAATGAGAGCGTCCATGCCATTATCCATGAACCACTCGCCCATCGCCGCGCCGGCGAACGGCGCGAGATATTGATTTGTGGCTGAGTCGGACGCCGAAGCGTCCACGATAATCGTGTAAGGCAGCGCGCCAGCCTCTTCGAGCACGTTGAGCATGCGCGCCACATTCGATTGCTTCTGGCCGATGGCGACGTAAATGGAATACAGCGGACGATAATCCTTGTTGCCGGCTTGCTGCGCGACAAGATTGAGCCGTGCGTTGTTGATGATGGTGTCAATGCAGATGGTCGTCTTGCCCGTCGAACGGTCGCCGATGATCAATTCGCGCTGGCCGCGGCCAATCGGAATCATCACGTCAATTGCCATGATGCCGGTTTGAACCGGCTGGCTGACAGGTTTGCGTTTGATGATGCCGGGCGCAATTTTTTCAACCGGATAAAACGCGGTTTCCTTGATCGGCCCCTTTTCGTCGAGCGGCTGGCCGAGCGCGTTGACAACGCGGCCCAGCAGGCCTTTGCCGACGGGCACTTGCAGCAATTTGCCGGTCGTGCGGACTTCATCGCCTTCCCTGACTTTGGTGTAATCGCCAAGAATGATCGCGCCGACTTCAGTCTCTTCAAGGTTGAAGGCGATGCCGGTGATGCCGTTGCCGAAGTCGAGCATCTCGTTGAGCATCGCGTCGGTAAGGCCTTCGAGTTTGGCCACGCCGTCGCCGATTTCGCGGATGACCCCCACGTTTTGTTTCACCGCCGCGGTTTTCACACCCGTGATCTGGGTTTCAATCTCTTGCAACAAGTTACTCATAAAATTCCGTTAAAAACTTTGCCCCAATTTTTCCAAACGTGTTTTCACGCTGCCATCGTAAAGGTCACTGCCAACTTGAATGCGCAGCCCGCCAATTAACGCCGGATTTTGACTGAACGTAATGTCCACGCCGGCGCCGTAAATTTTCCTGATCCGATTTGCCACGTCCGCCTGCAAACCGGCAGATAACGGCGCCGCGCTTTCGATGCGCGCGGCGCGCTGTTCCAAATCCAGTTTCACCAGCCGGTGCAGATACGATAAAATTTCGACATAGCCGCGCGGTTTTTGCGCGAGCACGAGCGCGACGGCCTGCCGGACACGGTTTTCGTCCAGCACACCGCTGACCCGGCAACTGCGGAATAGTTGTCGGGTTTCACGTTGCGCTTGTTTGGAAATTTTCATTCCGATTTCAGGTAGGGTCGCCTCGCCGAGGCGACCGGACGGCTCGGCGAGTCGTCCCTACCGATAATAATGTTACGCCGTCAATTGCTTCTCCGTTTCCTCCGCCAGTCGCCGCTGATCGTCCGGCGTGAGAATTTTGCCGGTAACGGTCGCGGTGGTTTGCACGACGAGCCGCCCAACTTCGCGTTTCAACTCCACGAGCATCCGCGCGCGATCCTGTGCAGTGGCCTCGCGTGCCTTGGCGATGATTCGTCCGGCGGCGGCAATGGCCTTTTGCGTTTCCTGCTCCCGCACTCGCGCGGCGGCTTCGCGGACTTCCGCAATGATTTGATTCGCCTGATCACCGGCCTTGGCCAGAATTTCCTGGCGACCGGCCTCGGTCCTGTCCAGTTCGGCCTTGATTTTCTCCGCGTTGGCAAGGCCTTCGGCAATTTTCTCCCGGCGCGCTTCCAGCATCGCGAAGACAGGCTTATAGGCAAACCGCCATAATACAAACAGCACGATGGAGAAGTTGATGAATTGCGCGATCAACTTCGGCCATTGAATGCCGAGAGTTTGGAGTGTTTCGTTCATTGTCCGCTGTGGGAAATCAGGAAGTAAGTCAAAATCGCCATGCCTTCGGCCAGCGCCATGCCGACGAGCATGGTAGTAAAGACCTTGCCGAACGTGCTGGGGTTGCGCCCGATCGCGATCGCCGCGCCCGCCGCTGCGATGCCGATGCCGATGGCCGCGCCCGCGCTGGCAAGACCGATGTGGAGGTTACCGTAGATTTCTGCGAGTATCATATATTTTGTTTGGTTGTTTGGTTTGGGTTCAGCAACCGTCCGCACTCTGACGCGGCTGCGGCCGCAAATTAAAAAATTTCAGTGGCTGCCAGGTTGTTCCTCCGAGTGCGCGCACATCGTGCCGACAAAGGCGATGGTCAGCAGCGCAAATACCAGCGCCTGCAACACCGCCGACGAATAATTCTAAAAAGTAAAACGGCAGCGCGCCCAAACCCAACGGCGTTTGCGTCAGCATCAGCGTCAGCACGCTTTCGCCACCGAGAATGTTGCCATACAGTCGCATTGCCAGCGCCAGCGGACGGACGAGAATGATGGAAACCATTTCCATCAGTCCGATGAAAATAAACAGCATCGCCAGCGGCACCAACGCCCATTTATTCGTTTCGCCCTTGACGCCGAAAATGTGTTTCACCAGCCCAATCGGCCCGTTATAGCGCAACGCCCAGTAAAAGTCTCATCACGAGAAAGATCACCGCCATGACGACCGTCATGTTGGCATCGGAGGTAGGCGGACGGAAGAAGGGTGTTTCCGCGTGCTGAATCGTAAATGGCAACGAACTGCTTTTGTCTGGAATTCCGTAGCCGATGCTGCCCACGCCCGGCAGCAAACCCATCAGGTTTGAAGTGATGATGAAAATGAAAAACGTCGCTGCAAGCGGAAAGACCCAACGCGCCACTTTCGGTTCGAGCACGCCAGCCGCCAAATCTTCCCAGCCCTCGATGATCGTCTCCATCACGTTTTGCGCGCCCGACGGCACTTCTTTCATGTTCCACGTGCTGAATCGCACGATGACAAAAATTATTGCCGCAACAATCCACGTGCAAACCATCGAATTTGTCACCGGCAACGGCCCAACTTTGAACAGCGTCTGCGCAATTTCCGGCACCAATAGTTTTCCCGTTTCCGCCCCGGCTTGCGCGGGCGCAGCCGACGCCATGGCAACGGCATTTTGCGCCGACGGGTTCGCGACCGACGGCGAAGTTGGCTGTGTATTCGCGCTTATCGCCAACACTGCGATAAAAAACGCACCAACCAAAAAAAAATTGAACCCTTTCACGTTCAGAATCCATGTCAGGTAACACGAATCCCCCGTTTAATCAAACCGATTGTGTATCCGAATGAGAGGATTCGCGCCGGTGATCCACGCAAGAGGTTTTTGGCATGACTCAATCAACGAATCGCTTCGTCAAATTTCCGTAGGCATCAATCCGCCGGTCGCGCAGGAACGGCCAGTGCGTGCGTGTCACATCCACCTCGCCGAGGTCAACGGGCACAATCAAAATTTCCTCCTTGCGCGCGCCGGCCCTGGCGAGGATTTCACCGGACGTTCCGGCCACAAAACTCTGTCCCCAGAATTCAATGCCCCTGCCCGCGAGTTTTTCATGGCCGACACGATTAACGACGGCGACGTAACAACCGTTGGCGACAGCGTGCGAACGTTGAATGGTTTCCCAGGCGTTGTGCTGGTTCACGCCGTATTTCTTTTTTTCACCCGGATGCCAGCCGATGGCGGTGGGATAAAACAGGATTTGCGCGCCTTGCAACGCGGTCAGCCGCGCGGCCTCGGGATACCATTGGTCCCAGCAAATCAACGCGCCGATTTTGCCATAACGCGTCCGCCACGCTTTGAAGCCGAGATCGCCCGGCGTGAAATAAAATTTTTCGTAGAACAACGGGTCGTCGGGAATGTGCATCTTGCGGTAGATGCCGAGGAGCGAACCGTCGGCGTCAATGATGGCAGCGGTGTTGTGATAAACTCCGGCGGTGCGTTTCTCGAAGAGCGAAGCAATAATGACGACCTTGTGTTTTCTGGCGAATTTGCAGAAAGCACCGATGCTCGGGCCGGGAATGGGTTCGGCGAGCCGGAAATATTTGTAGTCTTCACTCTGGCAAAAATACTGCGAACGAAACAATTCCTGCGTGCAGATGATTTGCGCGCCGCGTCCGGCAGCGCGTTCGACAAGCGCGAGCGTCTTTTTGAAGTTCGCGTTCGGATCGGCGAAACAAGCGGTTTGAATCAGCCCGATTTTTACGGCATTGGCGGGAACACGTTTCATTCACTTAGCACGCTGGTTGAGCCGTGACGGATAGTGGAAAAAGATTGCTCGAAGTCAAGCTCAGGCGCCCGGTAAACAAATGATGATTTTTTGCGTTTTTTTGCTTGCACGACGCGGGTGAAGGACTTTAACTCAGGTCGAGTCACGTGACTTTTTGACGAAAACCAGAAACAACAACCGAAGGACACCGACATTATGGCAAATGCAATCTCGAAATCCCAACTTGCCGCCGCAATTGCTGAGAAGGCTGAAATCTCCAAAAAGCAGGCGGTGGAAATCCTCGAACACATCGCCACCCTTGCCTACAAGCACGCGAAGGACACCTTCACGCTGCCCGGCATCGGCAAGCTCGTACTGAAAAACCGCGCCGCCCGCATGGGCCGCAACCCCAAGACCGGCGAGACCATCTCGATTCCGGCCAAACGCGTCGTGAAATTCCGCGTCGCCAAAGCCGCAAAAGACGCCATCCTCGGCGGCAAATAAGCCCCAGCTTTTTCAAAAGGCGCTTCGATTCGTCGGAGCGCCTTTTTTGTTTCTAAATTTCGTCGGGTGCATATCTTTCTGGAAACAATTATGAAGAACTTTGTTGTAGCCTTTGTTCTAATTCTTCTCGTTATCGGCTGTTCAAAGAAAGAAGAAAACCGTTCCACGGGTCAATTGACCGTTACGACTACGGGTTTGGGAAAGGATGTAAATTATTTCTCCAATCTATATGGCCCTGCGAAATCCCAAAAACGTGTAAGTGAATACGACTTTTCCCTTCCTTCAGTTGGCCATCTCATAAAACTGAATGAGTCTTTCGTAATACAACAATATGCCAGTGGGAAATTAAACATAACGGTTATTTTTTTGGAGACATCTCCTCAAGCGATCTGGGTCAAATACACTCTCCCAAACCCTTGGACACAGGAACAGATTAAGGCAGCATTGGGTGCTTATGACAACAAATGGACTGCCATAAATCCAAACACGGGGGTGGCAAGTGTAGGAGCGGCTATCATGAAATCTTTGATGCCGGATCAAACACCTTCTACTTTTCAGAGCAATTCTGGTATTTTGGCCTATAAAACCGTCAAGGAATTGATGTTTTATTCTCCTGCGCTTTTCCAAGATTTGCGCCAAAAAATGGCTGATGAAGAACAGCAAAAGCGTGCCGTGCCAAAATTTTAATCTGTGTCCATCTGTGGCTGAAATAATTTTATGAAACCGCGCGTCCGCTTCGCCCCTTCGCCGACCGGTTTTCTGCACATCGGCGGCGCGCGCACCGCCCTCTTCAACTGGCTCTACGCCCGCCATACCGGCGGCACGTTCATCCTCCGCGTCGAGGACACTGACACCGCGCGCAATTCGCAGGAAGCCGTGGACGTGATTCTCAACGGCCTGCGCTGGCTCGGACTCGATTGGGATGAAGGCCCGCTCGCCGGCGACGCCACCAGCCCGTGCAAAGGCGACCGCGGCCCGTATTTCCAAAGCCAGCGGAAGGAAAATTACCAGCGCCGCGTCGAGGCGTTGCTGTCGCACGGCCTCGCCTATGAACATGAAGGCGCGGTTAAATTCAAAATGCAGCGTGAGCCAATTACCATTCACGACCTCGTTGTCGGCGATGTTGTCCGTAAACTCACCGACCGCGAGGAGCAAGACCCAGACTTTGTGATTCAGCGTTCGGACGGTCAGCCGGTATTTCATCTCACCAACGTCGTGGATGATTTGGAGATGGGCATCACGCACGTCATCCGCGGCGAGGATCATTTAAGCAACACTCCAAAACACATCGCGCTTTTCCGCGCCTTTGGCGTCCACCCGCCACATTACGCGCACATTCCACTCATTCTAAACGCCGATGGCACGAAGATGAGCAAGCGCGACACCGGCGCGTCGCTTACGAATTATATCGAGGAAGGTTTTCTGTCCGAAGCGGTCGTGAATTATTTGTGTCTGCTCGGCTGGTCGCCGAAGGACAACCGCGAAAAACTGACATGCGCCGAGGTTATTGAGCGTTTTGATTTGCCGCAAATCCTCCGGCACAACGCGCGGTTCGATCACGAAAAACTGCTCTGGCTGCAAGGCGAATACGCGCGCGAACTCGGCGACGACCGGTTTTACGAACTGGCCGTCCACGCCTTCGCCAAGGCCGGGTTGAACACGAATGCCTTTCCCCTGCCCTACGTCAAAGCCGCGCTCGACACGTGCAAAGGCAAGTTCAAGCTGTTTAGCGAACTGCCCGCCTACGCCGGTTTTTATTTCACGGACAAATTCGATTACAACGCCGACGGAGTGAAAAAGGATTTCATTCCCGAAAACAAACCGCGCCTGCAAAAACTCCGCGACGCCTTTGCGAAGGTTGCACCCTTCAACGCCGCAAATCTGGAAACCGCGCTTAAAGGCACCGCCGCCGAACTTGGCGTGAAAGCCGGTGTGCTGGTGCATCCATGCCGGCTGGCATGCACGGGCAACACCGCCGGTCCAAGCCTCTATCATCTGCTCGAAGTGCTGGGGAAAGAAAAGGTGCTGGCGAGGATGGAGAAGGTATTGCAAACTTCTTAGTCACGGATGAAAGCCGAAAAAAGGAAAAGTTACATCCGGACAGTTTCAAAAAGGGCTTGTGAAGACATTGCAGGCATTCCTTGGATTACTGGGCTGATTGGTGCTGTCGTCGCTCCATTGATTGCATTGGCAACCAAATTCAGCGAGCCACATGCTGTTTTGGAAATGATATTAATATCGGCAGCTGGAGCTTTTATTGCCGTTGTCGGCGAGTTTCTGATTCGATTTGTTCTGGCCATCCCTAAAATACACGAGGAACAGACAATTTTACGCGCTAGAGAAAAGCAGGAGCTTGAAAAACTTCAATCGCAATTCGACGACAGAACAAAACGCAAGAAGATTAAAGATGAATTGGCGAGTTGCCGAATTACAATTCAAAACCTAACCAGCCAACTGCTGGACATCGAATTTTATCAATACAAGGATGAGCAGCGGCAAAACTTTGAGCGCGATTATTTAGACATGGCAAATACCACCGAGTTGTTTTTGCAGGAAAAAGTGGGGCGATCAGAGGCAGCTTCGTTTTCAGATGCCCACGCTATACCAAAAGTCACAATACCACCAAATGCCCAATTCGACCTTCCCGTTTTCAAAGATAGATGGGTTGCCAAGCAATTCATGTTAAACCGATTGAAATATCAGTCGGAACAACTCAAAAATATTGAATCCAAATTAGACTCAAGAGACTTCACTTTGCCAACTTGATACCCCCTATGACCAGACGCCAACCGAAAAGCCTTGACCAAGTACAGGCAAATAAAAACTGAGACCGCGGCGCTTGAACCTGCCTTTCGTCCACACGCACCTCATCCCCCTTTCCCCATTTCCCGTCCGCCCGAAAGCGCCAGAAGACTGGCGCACTCCAGGACGCTTCGCGCGATTCGTGAGTCACCGGCAAACGCCACGCGTTTTGGACTGCGGCGGCCCTCCGCCGCTTTGCCCTGAACTTTGACGCGGATTGCACAGATTTTTGCAGATTCAATCCATGTTAATCCGTGAAATTCGTGTCTCTCCAAAACTTCAATGTCGCACGTGGAAAAATTTTCATTAGACTCCGTTGCGTGCTGAACCCGTTCATCCATTGGATTGAAGCCAAAGGGCCTTATGCGCCGTGGCTGTTCCTGGCGCTGTTCCTGGTCGCGTCGCTCCTGATGATCTGGCGGCTGGAAGTTTTGAGCGTCAAGGGCTTCGAAGGCACTGTTCTCGGCACGCTCGTCATGCCGTATTGCACCGGCATGGGCAATCTCATCTTCGCTTTCATTCTCGGGCGCAACGGCGGCTCCGGCGCGGACGTGATGGTCAACTCGCTCGTCAACAACGTCACCAACATGACGCTCGTGCTCGGACTGCCCGCGATTTTCTGGGGAATGAAGATTTCGCCGTCGCAAAACAAAACCGGCGGCAAGACGCATGAACTGAACCGGCTTTCGTCGTTGTTGACGCTCACCGCCGTTTTGTTCTTCACGGGCGTGGTTTGGACAATGGGCCGCAAGGGGCGGATTGATTTCAACGACGGTCTGGTTCTGGTCGGGTTGTTTTTATTCTGGCAATGCTTTCACGTCTTTGAAGTTCTCAAAAGCAACGTGCGCCAGGGCAAATCGCTGAGTTGGACGCTGCCCCTGGATCTGGCGTTGCTGGCCGTTTGCGCGTATGGGATTTACGTGAGCACCGACTGGCTTGTGGCCTGGATCTCCAACATTCACACCGGCTTCATCAGCGTTAAATATCTCGGCTGGCTCAGCGGCTGGCTGATGGTGCTGCCGAACGCGGTCCTGGCGTTTTATTACGGCTGGTGCAAACAGCCGGAAACGGTCTATGCCTCGCAAGTCGGCGACGCGCACGTGTCCATCCCGCTGTGCATCGGCGTTTACGCGCTGTATCACACGATGGACCTGCCGCCATTTTTCCACACCGGAATGTTCATCCTCCTCGGCGCGACGCTGGTGCATCTTTTCTTCGTCACCATTTTCGGACAATTGCCGCGTTTCGTCGGCTGGGTGCTGGTCGCGGCCTACGGCGTATTCCTTTACAAAGGGTTGTCGGGCTGAAATGTCTTTCCCTTGTCACGGAAGTTTTCGGAACTTCAGCAGTTTTACGCAAGCGAAATCACAGCCCATTCATCGAAAACGGTTTTGCCGTAGCGCGCATTCATCTGGCTTGCGCACGACTTGATGCAAGTTGTGGCCTGTCCCAACGTCATAAAGCGAATGGATTGATGGCCACCAGCAAAACAAGTTTGTCCGCAGGAAATAAGGTAAATTCCGGATTTCTCAATGCCGGACGCGCCAAAAAAAATTGCCTTTGGGAATTCGCGCAGCTTTACTTCGTTGCAGCGCATAACCCTGTAGTCTCGCGAAAAACCAGACGCTAATGCCGTTCAAGAAACAACAAGTAACCAACTCCAGCTCGAAAATAATCGCGTGGGTCCACTGGATATTGACCCTTTCGCTCGCCGCTGCATTTGTGCTTGTGTTGGCGGCGCTTTTCACACCGCTGAAATTTCCCGGCAAGCCCGGCTGGTTGGAAGCGCTGTTGCTTTTGCTGGCGGCGGCCGGCACTGTCACCGCGCTTGCGCGGCGATTGCCGCTGCAAAATGTTTTACTGGCTACGTTCGTCATTGCCGTCATTGGCGGGGCGATACATGCGCTCGGCGCGATTACCGGCATTCCATTTGGCCCGTTCACATTTAGCACGGCAGCCGGAGAGGAACTTTTCAAAACGCTGCCGTGGAGCATCCCGCTGATTTGGGCTGCCGCCATCTTGAACTCGCGCGGCGTGGCGCGGTTGATTTTGCGTCCGTGGCGAAAGATCAGCACCTATGGTTTTTGGCTCATGGGATTGACGGCGGCGCTGACGGTGCTCTTTGACTTCGCGTTTGAACCGTTCGCTTCACGCGTGAAACATTACTGGCTGTGGACGCCGACGAAGTTTTCGGCGACGTGGCAAGGTGCGCCACTGTCAAATTTCCTGGGCTGGTTGGTCGTGTCCCTGCTAATCGTGGTATTCATCGCGCCCTCATTGATTAATAAACAGCCGGGTAAGAGAAATTCGCCCGATTTTCATCCGTTTGCCATTTGGCTCGGCGCAATTTTGTTTTTCGGCATCGCCTGTGCGCAGCATGGGTTTCTGTCCGCCGCAATGGTGGACGGGATTGTGGCTGCTGTCATAACCGTGTTCGCCATTCGCGGCGGAACAGGGTAATTATCGTAATACGCATTATTCCTCCGATCGTTCAGCTTCGGCGCGTTTCGTGATTTTCAAACGCACCACGCGCGGGCCGTCCGTTTCTTCAACTCGTAATTCGCACGCGCCGACTGTCAATGCATCGCCGACCTTTGGAAAACCGCCGAGTTTTTGCGTCATCCAACCGCTGGCGGTTGCGACAGATTCTTCGCGTTGCATCCCGCCAATGATTTTTTCCAATTCATGCAGCGGCAGCGTGCCGGCAGCTTCCCAGATGTTTTCGCCGACACGTTCCAGTTTCAATTTTTCCTGATCGAATTCGTCTTGAATCTGGCCCACGAGTTCTTCAAGCACGTTTTCGAGTGTCACGATGCCGACCGTGCCGCCGTATTCATCCACAACAACGGCAAAATGCAACTTCCGTTCAAGAAACAATTGCAGCAATTTTTCGAGGCGCGCGGTTTCCGGCACGTAAATTAACGGACGCGCGACCGGCAGCAAATCCGCCGCCGTCCGCGCCTTGTCACGCAACGCATAAAGGTCCTTGATGTGAATGATACCGCGCGTACTGTCCAAATCCCCACCTTCGCAAAGCGGAAAACGCGAGTAATGCGTTTGTTCCGCAATCGTGAGACACTCGGCAATCGTCATCCCGGTGTTGAACGCGGTGATTTCGTGGCGCGGTCGCATGACTTCGCGCACGACGCGATGACGCAGATCGAGCGCGTTCAAAATGATGTTGCGTCCGCCAGCCTCGCTTTGCGCCGACGCAAGGACGAGGCGCAATTCCTCTTCCGAATGTGTGCGGTTGCTTGCCACGTCCAGCTCGATGCCGATTTTCTGCAAAAGCCAGCGCGCCGAGAGGTTCAGCAGCCGGTTGAACGGATAAAACGCGAGGTAAAACCACCGCAACGGGTGAGCCACCCAAAGTGCAATTGGCAACGGCTTTTGGATTGTCATCCATTTGGGCGCGAGTTCTCCCGCTGTGATGTGCAGAAACGTCAGCGCGCTGAAACCGATGGCGAAGGAAATGGAATGTTGCCAGACCGGCGATAGAACACCGAGCGAAACGAGCAACGGTTCCAGCAACGTGGTAAAGACCGGCTGCCCAATCCAGCCGAGGCCGAGGCTTGCCATGGTAATTCCGAGCTGCGTTGCGCTAAGATACGAATTGAGGTTGCGGACGATGTGCAGCGCCATTTTCGCCCGGCGCTGGCCTTTGCCAGCGAGCGCATCCAGTTGCGTTTCCCGGACGCGGACGAGGGCAAATTCCGCGGCGACAAAAAATCCATTCATCAGCACAAGCGCGAGCACCGCCAGAATCTTCAGCGCAACCAAAATGAAAGCATCCCAGTTCACAATTTTACCTCGCCAAACATCACTTTTAGAATGTCCTCGAGTGTTACCACTCCCGACTCGTGTCCGTCACGCGCCAGCACAAAAGCCAGCCGCTCTCCAACACGTTGCATCCGCCGCAACGCGATTTCCAAGCGGGTGTCCTCTTCAAGAAACAAAGCCGGCGTCATATGCGCTGCAGCAGGTTTCTGCATGTCCAAATGATCACGGAACAACAGCGGGCCGAGCATGAGCAGCCCGGCGATGCGCCGGTGTCCGTCGCGTGTTTCCCAAACCGGCAGGCGCGAAAATTTCCGTTCCCGCGCCAGCCTTAACGCCTCACTGAGGGGTGTTTCCATTTCAACCGTCACCATTTGAGCGAGCGGCGTGGTGATTTGCCGCACGGTGAAATTTTGCAAATCGAGCACACGGTTGATCATGGCGCGTTCGTCGCTTGTAAGGGCTTGTTCGGATTCCTGCATGACCGCGCGCATTTCCTCCCGGTTGCCAAAGAGCCGGCCGGTGAATGCCCGCCCGCCAGTCCAGTGCAGCACCATGACGGAGATCCGCTCGACCAATGCGACGAGTGGACGCAATGTGAGATGCACGAGCCGGAACACACTGGCCACCGACAGGCAGAATTGATTTGGATGGACGCGAAACACCATTTTCGGGAGCAGGTCGAACAGCGCGTAAAATAAAAAGACGATGACCGTGAAAATGGCGACAAGCCAGACGCCCCGCCCCGGCAGCCATTCGTAAAGCTTTGTAAAAATCCAGCCAAGAATGAGAAAATTCGCCAGCGTGTTGCCCACGAGAATTGTCCACATGAACCTTTCGGGATTTTCGAGAAATCCATGGAGCAATTTTGCCGAAGGCCGGCCCGCACGCGCCATTTGCCGTATGCGCAACCGGTTCAACGCAAACACACCCGCCTCCATGCCTGACAGCAAAAACGACAGCATCAGACAAACCGCCAACGCCACCCAGCTGATAACATTTGTTGCCATTATTTGATTTGTTCCACCAGCAGTTCGCGCACACGACGCTCGTCGACGACCAGTGCGGTAAATTTCAAACCCCGGTATACCGCGGATTCGCCAGCCGCCGGCACGACGCCAAGCAAGTGCGCAAGCAATCCGCCCATTGTTTCCACCTCGTCCACGTTGCCGAGCGCGGGAAATTCGCGGCGGAAATCTTCCAGCCGCATCGTGCCATTGACGCGCCAGCAGGCCGGCGCAAGTTTTTCCATGACAAACCCCTCCGGCTGCTGCATTTCGAGGCGGATTTTACCGACGAGTTGACTCAGAATATCTTCCATCGTCACCAAACCCGCTGTGCCGCCAAATTCATCGAGTACAACCGCCAGACCACGTTGCTGTTTTTGCAGACTTTTAAAAAGTTGGAGCAGATTCGTTGTCTCCGGCACGAACGACGGGAATTCAATGGCGTCGGCCAGATCAATTTTCGGATCGAGCAACAACGCGCGTGTGTTCAAAATGCCGACGATGGTGTCCGGCGTTTCGTCATAAATTGGCAGACGGCGATGCTTGAATTTTTTCGCGGCGGCAATCATTTCTTCCACCGTTGCATCATCCGAAATGCACGCCATGCCCGCGCGCGGGCGCATCACGTCGCGAACCGTGCGCCGATCGAGGCTGATGATTTGCAGGATGATTTCTTTTTCAGACTCGGCGAGTGTGCCCTGCTGATACGCCATTTCGAGCAGCTCGTGATACTCGGCATCCGTCAACGCTCCGGCGCTTTGTGCCGAAACGGTTCGAAGCGCGACCATTCTTAAAATGGTGGTGTCCAGCCATTGAGCAACATGACGCAGCGGCGTGGTCAATTTTTCAAAAACCAACAATGCTCCCGCCACGCGCAACGCCCATCGTTCCGGCTGCCGCACTGCCAGGGTTTTTGGAAAAACTTCGCAACCGATAAACACGAGCGCGAGCAACGCGATCATCGTCAGTGCGAGCGCCCAGTGCGCATTGAATACCATCAGCAGCGCGACGGCGAGCATCGCGGCGCTGGCGAACGTGTTGCCCAGCGCCAGCGTTGCCAGCAAATCCTGCGGGCGTTCGAGCAGTTCCGCGACGATTTTGCCCGCGCGCGGATGTCCTTCGGACAGTTGCCGCGCCTGCCATTTGCTCAAGGAAAACAACGCCGTTTCCGCCAGCGCGAAAAAGAAACTCGCGCCCGCGAAAACCAGAATCGCCACAATCGCCGTCCCCACACGCGCAGTTTGACGCAAATTGTCCGCTGAAAAAAGCAGAAAGGAGCGACGCGAATTACACGAATTGACTCGAATTGAATTGTTTGGATAGGGTCGCCTCGCCGAGGCGACCACACGGACGGCTCGGCGAGCCGTCCCTACCATTTAACCTTCCAAAACCGCCATCACCGCCGCGTAATCTCTCGTGTGGCTCAGGCTGACGAGCAATCGTTTTGCGCGGCGTGACTTGAATAATTTTTCCCCCTTGCCGTGCAACACCACGAACGGCTCGCCGGATTCCTTGCGGCGGATTTCCATGTCGTGCCAGCCGAGCGCCGCGCCGATACCGGTGCCGAACGCCTTGGAAATCGCCTCCTTCGCCGCGAACCGCGCGGCGATGAACGGCGCGGGATTTTTGTGCGACAGGCAGTAGGCGATTTCGTTCGTGAGCAGGACGCGGTTGAGAAAACGCCCGCCAAATCGCTCACGCGACGCTTTCACGCGCGCGACCTCGATGATGTCAGTGCCCACGCCCAAAATCATTTTACTCGGGAAACGTTTTGTCTAACTGTGATAATCTTCCATCAAGCGCAGCATTTCTTTGACGGCAGTTTTGAGGCCGACCATCACTGCGCGGCTGACGATACTGTGGCCGATGTTCAACTCCACCAGATGCGGCACGTGACACAACGTCGGCAGGTTTACGTAATCTAACCCGTGCCCGGCGTTCACTTTCAAACCAAGCGCATGCGCTTGTTCCGCACCGGAAATCAGCCGCTGTAATTCTGCATCACGTTTTCGTATATCGCCAAAAGCTTCCGCAAATGCGCCGGTGTGCAATTCAATAAACTGGCTGCCCGTCCGCGCCGCCGCTTCAATTTGTTCCGCATCCGGTGCAATGAACAAACTGACCTCGATGCCCGCATCGTTCATTTCTTTGCGCGTCCGGGCGATGGCTTTTTCATTCGCAATCACATCGAGTCCGCCCTCGGTCGTCACTTCCAGCCGCCGTTCGGGCACAATGCAAACGATGTCCGGTTTCAATTTCAGCGCGATGGCGATGATTTCCGGCACGATGGCCATTTCCAGATTCAGCCGCGTCTTGACAACCTCGCGCAGCTTCCAGACATCGCGGTCTTGAATGTGCCGGCGGTCTTCGCGCAAATGCGCGGTGATGCCGTGCGCGCCTGCGGCTTCACAAATCCGCGCGGCCTCGACGGGATTCGGTTCACCAAAGCCGCGGCCGCGATAGCGCGCTTCGCGCAGCGTGGCGACATGGTCAATGTTGACGCCGAGTTTGAGCATAAGATTTCACGGTGTGGCCAAATTATTGGAACGCGGAGGCAAACGCAAATCGCGACATGGAAAATTTGTTGCTTCGAGCCAATTCGCGAGTGCAACAAGTTCAAATGCCGTACAAAACGAAACGGTTAAAAACCCATTCATTGAGGGGCTTTTCTGTGCCAAATACACTACCGCTTGGCAAATTCAATTACATTCTGATTGCCCCGCCGCGCCGAATCCGATTTTATTCGGTGTGCCGAACGTCCGCACATTTTTCAAATACTGGCTGCCGGTGTTGATTTGGATGGGGCTGATTTTTTCAGCATCGAGCGACACGCATTCCTATGAACGTTCGTCCCTTCTCGTCGAACCCCTGTTACGCTGGCTCTTCCCGCACATGCTGGAAATACAAATCCAGGCGATTCATCATCTGCTCCGCAAATGCGCGCACCTGGCTGAATACGCCGTGCTCGCGATGCTGCTATGGCGTGGAGTGCACAAACCATCGAAGGACAATCTACGGGTGTGGACTTGGCGCGAAGTCCGGCTTGTGCTGTTGACGGTCATGCTCTACGCGGCGACCGACGAATTCCATCAACGTTTTGTTCTCACCCGGACCTCGCTGGTCTCGGACGTGTTTATTGACACCGCCGGCGCTGCCGCAGGTTTGCTGGCGCTTTGGATTCCTGACCTCTGGCGAATACGCGGGTGGCATTTGTCATGAAACGCCCGCTCGTTGCCGTCGTTTCGTGTTATACAGCCGGATTGCTTATCGCCCAATTTTCCCAGCCGCCGCCCATTGCTCTTTTTGCTCGCTTCATCCGGCTTGCTCGCAATAACACTTGCTTGGGGACGATTTCGCCCGGTTCTCATCTGGCCGTTGCTTGCGCTTGTCGGCTGGACCAACCTCGCCAGCCGCACCGCCATCATTTCACCGGATGATTTGCGGACGTCGCTTGGCAACAACGCTGCGCTCGCGACCGTGCGCGGCAATCTGGTTGAGACGCCCCACATCAAAATTATTGAGCGCGATGATCAACAAACCGAGCATACTCTCGCCCGGGTCCGGGTGACCGGGTTGCGGCGAGATGATCATTGGCAGCCAGCCGACGGCGAAATCGTCGTCACCACGCCCGGTGCGCTCCCCGGTAATTTTTTCGCCGGACAGCCCGTGGAAATCAGCGGCGTCATTGCGCGGCCGTCGCCGCCGCTGGCCGACGGGCTTTTCGATTACCGCGATTATCTCCAGACGCGCGGAATTTTTTACCAGCTCAAAACCAGTTCCACGAACGACTGGCAGCTCGGCGCATCGTCATTGACCAAGCCGCCGTTGACCGACCGGTTTTTGACCTGGTCGAAGCACACGCTGGCGCTGGGTTTGCCGGTGGAAGACGAACCGTTACGTTTGCTTTGGGCAATGACACTCGGCTGGCGGACGGCGTTTATGGCCTTTACGTAGCCAGCGCGTTTTTCCATGCTTTGAATTCAGAATGCTGCCTCCAAATATCAAAGACTTATTGGTTGAAGTAGCTCTGCATAAACGAAGGGAACACGAGCGCGAAAAAAATGGCGCAATCCAAAAATTCGCGTTTGAAATGTCCGGAAAAGGATTGAGTAAATCCGGTGCTTTTATCAATGGTGCATCGGAGATTTATTGTGAAGTCTTTGAAAATTTTGCAGCTAATGTTTGGAATGAAATGCAAAGGGTATTGGAAGTTGGATTTGAATACTATTCGGGTTGTGAGGATGATTTAATTAATTTTCTAAAAGAGTCGCTTGACGGAGCTTATCAAGCGGACAAAAAGAGTCTGTCTATTGAGTTTGGAGCCAACGCCTTCCAGCAAAGTAAATTTACATTCCGTTGTGAAGCGGTCACTGAAAAGGTAATCACGGAAATAAAAATCTTTACCAACAGACTTTCAAAAGAGAAAAAACCGTGGTCACTTGAAAAATGGTGTGTGGTCATCGGAGCCATAGTAGGTGTGATTGGTCTAATTTGGATAATCGTCTGGGGCATTTTCATTTGGTATGAACCAACACCGGAAAAAACACAGCTAGTGGATTCCAAATACGACACCACTCTTGCTAAGGACTATGATAGTAAATTTGAGAACATGACCAAAAAGCGAGCACTGGCGGCGATTGCGATTCAAGAATATCTTTCAAAAGGGAAATGGAGTCTTGTTACCAACAACACAGATGCTCTTGATGACGTTTTAGGATTTTTTGAGACTATGGGTTATGACCAAGAACGCGGATTATTGAGTCCTGACACAACACACGAATATTTTTGTGACGATATTATGGCCTATTATCAGGCGAGCCAAGATTACATTACAGAATCTCAGAAGAAAGATGGCGCTACCGCATACGAACACATCAAGCCGCTTTTTAAGCTTATGGTCGAAACAGAGGCGAAAAAAGAACATACGAACGCCGTTGCGATTAGTTGGAGCAAAGATGACTTGTGGAAGTATTTTCAGGCTGAAACGAATTCGGTAAATTTGAAATAGAACAAATAATTATGCCTTCATACATTCCAAATCCTTCGATGGATTTGCCCAAAAAGAGGAACTTCTTTGGTCAACGGCGATTGGGAGATTTGTTCTTGGTTTTGGACACATTGAATTTTGTTCGCAACGATGGATACAACACTTTGCGACAGACCCTCTCATTAAAGACCTTGCGATTGAAGCAACGTTTTCCAACAGATTGAAACTCATTAAAAAGTTTATTCAACGCGCTAAAGTTCCACCCGATATTTCAAAGCAAGCACTCAAATTATGGAAGGAGACAGAGAAACTTTCCGAAACAAGAAACACCATCGCACATAATTCACTTGTTTCTGGCGTTGACAAAAAAACTGGCAAACGAGCTTGGGGCATTGGAAATATCAAATGTATGAAAGGTCCCGGTCCTTTCACCATTCCATTGATTCAACTTTCTACTATAATGAAAATGACCAACAGAATTTTTCAAATTCTTGTGGAACTTGACAATCTTCTTGCCGAAAAAGCCAAGGACGATGAATCCTTTAGCGCCCCCCGACAGCATTCACCTGAAAGCCGCTGAAGGCTGGCTTGAACTTGGCAACCACCTTGAGGCGAATGAGGAATTAGAACAGATTGCGCCGCAATTCGCGTGCATCCAGACGTTTTGGAAATCCGCTGGCAGATATACGCCAAAGAATCAAAATGGGATGTGTGCAGAGATATTGCCAGTGCCATCACTAAATTAGACCCCGACTGCGCTTCCGGCTGGCTTCACCTTGCTTATGCGACACGCAGAGCGACGAATGGCGGTTTGAAACCTGCACGGAATATTTTGTGTTCTACCGCAGAAAAATTCCCGAAAGCTCCAATCGTTTTTTACAATCTTGCTTGTTACGCTTGCCAACTTGGAAATTTGAAAGAGGCGTGGCGGTGGCTTGAAAAATCATTCGCAATCGGTGATTCAAAGCAGTTTAAATTGATGGCACTCGACGACCCGACCTTGAGCCTTTGTGGAACGACATTGCAGAGATATAAGTGATAAATGTTACCGGCGACTATGCGGATAACTTCGCGTATAAGAATTAACATATGTTCCGTTTGCTCGGTAATAGCCGCGCACATAAACCCTATCTCCAGTTGAATAATCAGGAATGCTAGGCCGCGAATATGAAATGTCATCCGAAGACCAAGGCGAAACTGATTCTGGCGTTGTCACTGTCGGTTGAGGGGTCTCAACGACTGGTTGTGGTTTTGGGGCAACGCGGGGTTGTGTAATTGCAAGAAGTTCCGAACCGGAAGCACGCGCCTTTGCAAGAGCGTCTTCGTTATAGACGGATAACCACCACCCGCCATAAGCGTCAGGCTCATCGGGTAAAGTGACTTCAAAGGTTACCCCTCTCTTTTTCCGGTGTCTTTGACTTTTAGATTAAGTGCGCGAACGAAATTTTTATCATCCTCCGTTGTCAAAATCGAAGCAATGAAATTCACACAATTACTTTTTGCGTTGTCGCTTTTGACCAAATAATTGATTGCACCAATTTCGACGCCAGCAGGCTTGTCTAAGTCGCCATAGATGTTGATTTCGTAACCATCACTATTGCAATGGAAAGAAACATAAGGCACGTCTTTCAAAACTCCGGTGTCTATTACAGTCGCAGGGATTTGTTTTAATTCGTGAACCCATTCTTTTTTCGTGAGCAGGGAAATAATTTTCCCCCAATTCGGAACACGATTTGTCTCAGAAGATTGAACTGCGGTTAAACGTTCATCCTTCCGCACATCTTTGACCCATGAAACCGGATATGTGAAAGTTCCATAGTCCATTTTGACAAGAACTCCTTCACTATTACGTTGTAGAACTTCTCCGGTTATGACTTTCCCATCATTAAGAATGATAACGTCTGCTTTAAGTGGCAGGGGGAATAAGGCAAGAATCGAAATTGCGACCAATATTCTCACGATTTTCAAAACGCTCTTTTTCATAGAATTTGCCCTTCTGTATTTGGACTGATTTACGGCGTTCTAAACGCAATCAATTGACAAGTCAATCGTGAAAACTGCTTGATTTTTCACCACTTTTGCTCATTCTAAAACCGTCTGGAGAGATATGACCGTCAACAAAGAAAAAGCTCTAGGAAAAGACCTTATCTGGATAATGCTTTTCTGTTTTATTCTAGGTCTGATACCCATTCTTTCTAGCTTATGGGTTTACCGATATTGGGGTGATTTACAAATAAAAGCCGACGATGAGTTCGTTCCCGCTTTCATTTATGAAAATAATCTAGCTGTAATACGCATTTTGGCATTTTGGGTTTTGCCAGTTATGAGTTTTGGATTCTTCTGCATGGGATACATGGTTTGGAAATGTTACCGTCATTGTAAGCCACCTGCCACGAGCTAATCCAAAGAAGAATCTTCAGATTAAGTAACCCGGTTTGACTCGCATTAAAATCCAGCGCGCGAGTTCCGAATTAAAAGAACGTTTGGCCGGACGAAATGTGCCGGTGATTTACACGCGAACGGCGGGCGCAGTGACAATTGTCACGCGTCCAAAAGGCTGGGAATTGCGGACGATGGACGGACAGAAATTTTGTAGTCGCAACTCTGCGAAATTCGTAGCCGCGATTTTAGTTGCGTCCCAACGCCTTTTGCGGTGACAATCACCGAACATGCCGTGCCTGCGGAATCGGAAATTTTTTGACTTCGACGGTGACACTTTTCGGTTTGAACTCGGACAAAATCATGTCGGCGATGTCGGCGGCCAGTTTTTCAATCAGCTTCCAACTGCGGCCATCGCCGAATTTCAAGAGCCGCTGACTGACGGCAAAATAATCAATCGTGTCGCCAATGCCGTCGGATTTCGCCGCCTTTGAAAAATCGCAATCCATCTCCACCGTCAACAACAAACGCTGCGGCTTGGCGCGTTCCTCGTCCGGCACGCCGACGCGGTAAAAAACTTCGAGATCAACGATGGAGATTTTAGACATTCTCGCTTTTCGTTGTGACTTGGCGGCGCGTTGCGGACGTAACGCGCCCTACCCTTTTGTTTTATCACGGCTTCGAGCAGAATTCGTGTCGGTGTGTTGAGCGGCATTTTCAGCGCTTCGACAGGCTTGACCCATCTGTATTCGTAGGCTTCATCGTTGAGTTTCACACGCGGTTTGCCTTTGCAGCGACAGGTGTAATTCAGAAGGACAAAATGCGCGTCACGATAAAATTCCTTTGAGTGAATGCAATCCTGCACGAGCACGAATTCGATGTCCGTCACGTTGAGGCCGGTTTCCTCCTTGATTTCGCGGCGGAGCGCGTCCACGGAGGTTTCGCCCCATTTGATTTTTCCGCCGGGAATGCCCCAGAGATTCGACCATTTGTGCGTGTGAATCATCAACACTTCGCCCGTGTCGTTGAAAATCAGCGCGCCGACGGTCGCCTGCGGTGGATGAATCCCCTCGCACTTTTCCGTCTCCGGCTTCAGGCGCAAGCCGTTCTGTTCCAAAATGCGGCGCAATTCGCCGAGATGTTCGACGATCAAATCCGGTTTCGCTTCGCGCAATTGTTCCAGCGTGTTGTAGCCGGTGAGCACGGCGCAGGAATGAATGCCGCCGTGCCGCGCGGTTTCGATGTCGTGCTGCATGTCGCCGATAAAAAGCGTTTCGTCCGGCTTGAGATGGTTTTCGGCGAGGATTTCGTGGATTTTTTCCCGTTTATCCGGAACGCCGGTATAAGAGCGGTCGAGAAAAGCGTCGAAGCCGGTTACGCGGCATTGAACCAGAAAATGGTCGTGTTGGATGGTGCTCAATACGAATGTGCGAAGTTTTTTCGCGCGGCAAAATTCGAGAAAGGCGCGCACATGCGGCAGTTCGGAGACCGAATCCTGTATTTGCCGATAATGCGCGTGAAACCAATCCTCCAGTTCCGGCAATGGCACATGCGGCGTGTGGCGATCGTAAAAATCCACAAATGGCAGGGAAAACTCCGCGCGAAATTCCTCCAGCGACATTTCGGGACGGTCGGCCTTGGCCAGAACGACATTGGTCGCTTTCCAGACGGCGGGCAAATCGTCCACGAGCGTGCCCGACCAGTCGAAAATGATATTGCGAATCACACATGCAAATTAACCACAAAGACACGAAGACACAAAGCTAAACAAAATTTTTATCTGGCTCTTGGTAAATTGGGAGGAACGCGTGTCACAAACCTTACGGCGTGCTTTCGCAATTCACCGGGGCGTCCCCAATTTCAGGGACGGCAAAATGCCGTTCCTCCCGGTTTGACGTTTCAAAATCCCGGCGGTAGCTTCCTGTGATGATTGATGTCGCTGAAATTCAGCCGCGCGGTGTGGACGATCTGCAAGTCCGCAAAGCGATGCCGCGCGCCCGATTCGAGCCGCTGGCCAAGGAAATTTTTGCGCTCAAAAAGCAGCTCAACGCCGTCATCCTCGCGCACAATTATCAAGTGCCGGAAATTCAGGATGTGGCGGATTACGTCGGCGATTCGCTTGGTCTTTCGCAGCAGGCGGCCAAAACGAACGCAGACGTGATTGTCTTCTGCGGCGTGCATTTCATGGCCGAGACGGCGAAAATTTTGAACCCGAACAAAATCGTCGTGCTGCCGGACAAAGATGCGGGTTGTTCGCTGGAAGAAAGCTGTCCCGCCGACAAGCTTGCCGAATTGCAGGCGACGAATCCGAATTTCTGGACCATCGCCTACATCAATTGCAGCGCCGCAGTGAAGGCCCTGACCGACGTGATTTGCACCAGCGGCAACGCGGTGAAAATCGTCGAGGCCGCGCCGAAGGACAAAGACATTTTGTTCGTCCCGGATGAAAATTTGGGTCAGTGGGTGATGGAACAGACCGGCCGGCCGATGACATTGTGGAAGGGCAACTGCTACGCGCATGTCGAGTTTCACCGCGATCAAATTTTGAAACTGCGTGAGAAATTTCCCGACGCGAAAGTGGTGGTTCACCCGGAAAGTTTACGCGAAGTGCGTGAGCTGGCCGATGCGGTTTGTTCGACGGAAAAAATGATTTCCTACTGCAAGACCAATCCGGCCAGACGTTTCATCGTCGTGACCGAATCGGGCATCATCCACCGGTTGCAGAAGGAAAGTCCGGGCAAGGAATTCCTGTGCGCGCCGGTGTTTGACGTGATGCGGATGCCATCGGACAACTGCCGTTGCAGCGAGTGCAAATACATGAAGATGAACACGCTCGAAAAAGTGCGTGACTGCATGAAAAAACTCGCGCCGCGAATCGAATTGCCGGCGGAAATTTTGAAACGCGCGCGCCTGCCGATTGAGCGGATGCTGGAGATTTCGGCGAAACCGATTGAAAACGCGGGATAATACCATTCTCCAAATGATAATCGGCACATATTCCAGACGGTAGGGCCGCGCTGCTGCGCGGCCATCATACCCAGCGGCGCAGCAGCGCCGCCCTACCCCACCATTCAAAATAAAAATGAGTCGCTGAAAAATCGCTGCTGTTGTAAATCCCACGCGCTATGGCAATGGCGGACATCAGACAGAAATACCCAACCCGGCGGTTTGGATTGCGCGGACTTCACTGAATCCAACCGGCGGCTTGCGCCAACTTGACCAGTAGATAAGCAATAACACCGCTCGCGGGTAGTGTCATGATCCAAGCCCAGATGATTCGTTCAGCCACTTCCAGCTTGAGATGATTCAAGCCTTTCGCGCAACCGACACCCATGATGGACGTGGTGACGGCGTGCGTGGTGGAAACGGGCATTCCGAAATGGGCGGCGGTGACCAGCACGGTGGCGGCGGTGGTTTCGGCAGCGAAACCATGGACCGGATGGAGGCGGATCATTTTGTTTCCAAGGGTTTTGATGATTCGCCAGCCACCGACCGCCGTGCCGGCACACATCGTTAGCGCACAGAGCACTTTGATCCAGACGGCGATTTCGAGTGACTGGCCTTTTGCCGGCTCCGGCGTTTTCAAAAAGCCAAGCCAGTCTGGCAGGGAATTGAACGCTCCTCCACTCGTGGCGGCGACAAGCGCCAGCGCGATGATGCCCATGGTTTTTTGCGCGTCATTGGTGCCATGACTGAAACCCATGTAGGCCGAGCTGAACAGTTGCAATTTACCGAAGGTTTTGTTGACGGTGGCCGTACGCCAGTTGCGCAGCAGAAAATAGAGCGTTCCCATAACCAAGAACCCAAAGACCAGCCCAAAAACGGGAGACAAAACCATCGGCGCAATGACTTTCCAAATCAGGCCCTTGCCCAACCACCAATGTTTTGGATTGGGGATGGACCAGACCAGAACATCCCAATTGTCATGTGCGGCAGCCAGGCACGCGCCGCACAAGCCGCCGACCAGCGCGTGGGTCGAACTCGACGGCAGACCGAACCACCACGTCAGAAGGTTCCAAACGATTGCGCCCAACAATGCGCAAATGAGCACTTCCGACGTGACAACCTTGGTATCCACGAGGCCGGAGGCGATGGTGGTGGCAACGGCCGTGCCCCAGAGTGCACCGAGCAGGTTCGTAGTGGCGGCCAGCAGCACGGCCTGACGGGGCGACAACACCTTGGTGGCGACGACGGTGGCGATGGAATTGGCCGTGTCGTGAAAGCCGTTGATGTATTCGAACACCAACGCCACCAGGATGACGGTGAAGATGAGGGTCATCGCGCCGTTCAGGAATTTTTCAGCACGATGTGCATGACCACGTTGCCAGCGTCGCGGCAGCGGTCAATGACCTTTTCCATCAATTCATACAGGTCGCGGATGACGATGGCGCTCAACGCCTCATGCCGTCCGCTATAAAGGTCTTTCAGCAAGTCCATCATCAACCTGTCCGCTTCGCCCTCCAGATATTGAAGTTTGACGTTCAATTCGCGGACTTTTTCCAGATGTTTCATATCGCGAAGCTGGATTACCATCGTCAGCACCACGTCAGTGGCCTGTTCCATGATTTCAATCTGGCGTGTGAAATCCACGGCTTCGAGATGCTGGCGGCTGAGCAGGATGTGCTCCGCCAGTTTCTCGACGGTTTTGGGAATTTTGTAAAGCGCCAGCGCCAACGCCTCGATGTCCTCGCGCTCCAGCCCCGTCACAAACGTCTTGACCAATTCCGTGCTGATCTGCTCGGCGATTTTTTTCTCCTTGCGGCGCGTGAGCGTGAGATCGTCGAGACCCTTGGCAGAGGTCGGCGTCTTGATCAATTCGATGACGATCCGGACACTTTCGTGGGCTTCGCGCGCGGCGTCCTCCAACAATTGATAAAACCGGTCGCCTTTTCCGAAGAGTGTTTGGAGTGAAAACATGGTTGGAAGCAGGGTCTCGAAAGCGCGCGAAAAGTCCATAAAATTCAGACAATGAACCGATGGTCGAAAATTCGTCAATTTCAAGGCGCAATTCTTTTCGCGCTTGAGAAATGGCTGAAGCAAAAAGGAGTCGCTGAAAATCCGCCGCCGTTGTAAATTCCGCCCCGTATGGCGATGGCGGACATCAGACGGGAATACTCGCTCGGCAGCTTGCGGCGCGCGGATTTGGATGCGAATCCGCTCACGCAGTTCAATGAATGGTTTGCGCAGGCGGCATCGCGCAGCCGCTGGCGCAAGATTGGCATTGCGCTTTTCAAGCTCTGGCAGGCCATTCTCGGTCACGCGCCAACCGACGTGAACGCCGTGACACTCGCAACCGCAAGCAAAGACGGACAACCCTCAGCACGTGCGGTCTTGCTCAAGGGCGCGGACGAACGCGGCTTCGTTTTTTTTACGAATTACGACAGCCGCAAGGGACAGGAATTGGCGGAAAATCCCAATGCAGCGCTGACGTTTTACTGGCCGGATTTGGAACGGCAGGTTTGCGTCACCGGCACGGTAAGCAAAATTTCGCGCGAAGAATCCGAATCGTATTTCAAAAGCCGTCCACGCGGCAATTGCCTGGCTGCATGGGCGTCAAACCAACGCGACGTGGTCAAAGATCGCGCGGCACTCGAAACGAAGTGGAATGAAATGGCGGCGCGTTTTCCGAACGATGTACCGCTACCGCCAAATTGGGGCGGTTTTGTTTTAAGACCGGAGCGGATTGAATTCTGGCAAGGCCGGCTAAACCGGTTGCACGACCGGTTTTGCTACACGCGGCAGCGGGACGGTTCGTGGAAATTGGAACGGCTCGCGCCTTGATTATTTCGCCGGTTCGTCTTCGACGGCGGCGTCTTCCTTGTCCTCGCCGATGACCGGCGCGATGGCCTGCAATTTGTCGCCGGATTCCAATTCTATCAACTTCACGCCCTGGGTGTTGCGGCCGGCTTCACGGATGTCCTTCACACAGGTGCGCACCATCTGGCCTTTGACGGTGATGAGCATGATTTCATCCGCATCGCGCACGGTCAGCGCGCCAATGACCGCGCCGGTTTTCTCGGTGGTTTTCATCGTGATGATGCCCTTGCCACCGCGCGATTGAGCACGGTATTCCTCAAAATCAGTGCGTTTGCCGATGCCGTTTTCGCCGGCAACCAGCAGTTTGGCGTCCGGCACAACAATGGCCAGCGCGACGACTTCATCGCGTTTCTCCAATTTAATGCCGCGCACACCGCCGGCGGGACGACCCATCGGGCGCGCGTCCTCCTCGTTGAAGCGAATGCTCATGCCGTCGCGGGTGATGAGCACGGCTTCGTTCCGGCCGGTCGTCAGCTTCACGTCAATCAACGTGTCGCCCGGATCAATGCCGATGGCGATGATGCCGCCTTTGCGGACGTTGGCGAAATCCGCGAGCGCGGTTTTCTTCACCGTGCCCTGTTTGGTCGAGAAAAGCACAAAACCCGGCTGTTCCCACGTCACGTCTTCCTTGTTTGCGTTGGTCTTGGAAAGAACGCGGATGAGCGCGGCGATGGTCTCGCCCGCCTTCAATTCGAGCAAATTGGCGATGCTCCGGCCCTTGGCGGCGCGGCCCATGTCGGGAATTTCATGCACACGCTCAACATAAACGCGACCGGTGTTCGTGAAGAACATGAGATAATCGTGCGTGCTGGCGGTGAAAAGGTGCTCGATGAAATCATTGTCCTCATCCGTTGCACCCTCTTTCGTCGTCATGCCGATGACGCCTTTGCCGCCGCGGCGTTGCGCGCGATAGCTCGAAATGTTCGTGCGCTTGAGGAGGCCGTTGTGCGTGAGCGTGATGATGACGCCTTCGTTGGCGATGAGGTCTTCGATGTTGATCTCGCCTTCGTCGGGCATGAGGTCGGTCAGGCGCGGGGTGGCGTATTTTTCTTTGATGGCCTTCAATTCGTTCTTGATGATGGTCAGCACGCGGGCTTCCTTCGCGAGAATGTCCATCAAATCCTCGATGCGCTTGAGCAGTTCCTTGTATTCGCCCTCGACCTTGTCAATTTCCAGACCGGTCAACTGGTACAGGCGCAATTCCAGAATGGCGTCCACCTGCCGTTCGGTCAGCGCGTAACGGCCCTTGGTCAGGCGCGACTCGTTGCGAATCAAAATGCCCCAGCGTTCGACCTGCTTTTGCGTCCACTCGAACGCCAGCAGCTTGACCCGGGCTTCCTCGCGCGTCTTGCTGCCGCGGATGATTTTGATGAAATCGTCGAGGTTTGCCAGCGCGATGAGATAGCCTTCGAGAATTTCCGCGCGTTCCTCGGCCTTCTTCAACTGGAACCGCGTGCGGCGCAACACGACTTCGCGCCGGTGCTCGATGTAGCAATTGATGAGTTCCTTAAGACCGAGTGTCTTGGGCCGGCCGTGGTCAATGGCCAGCATGTTGACGGCAAAGCTCGATTCCAGCGCGGTCTGCTTGTAAAGATTGTTGATGACGACCTTGGCGATGGCGTCGCGCTTGAGTTCGACGACGACGCGCGTGTTTTCGTCCGATTCGTCGCGAATGGCCGTGATGTCGGTGAAGCCCGGCGTTTTTTCGTTCACCAATTCGGCCACGCGCTCGACGAGCACCGCGCGGTTGACGTTGTAAGGAATTTCCGTGATGACGATTTGTTCCTTGCCGCCCTTGAGTTGTTCGACGCCGACCTTGCCGCGAACCTTGATGCTGCCGTGGCCCGTCGTGAAATATTCCTTGATGACTTCCAGCCCGCACACCATGCAGCCGGTCGGGAAGTCCGGGCCTTTGATGAATTTCATCAGGCCCTTGACCGTGATGTTCGGGTCGTCAATCTGCGCGCAGACGCCGTCAATGATTTCGCCAAGATTGTGCGGCGCAATGTTCGTGGCCATGCCGACGGCGATGCCCGTGCCGCCGTTGACGAGCAAATTGGGAAAGGCGGCGGGGAAAACGGTCGGCTCGGTGCGGGTCTCGTCGTAGTTGGGAACGAAATCCACCGTGTCCTGGTCCATGTCCTCCATCAGCACCGCGCCGAGATGCGCCAGCCGCGCCTCGGTGTAACGCATGGCGGCGGGCGGATCGCCTTCAACGGAACCGAAATTGCCCTGGCCATCCACGAGCCGTTCGCGCATCGCCCACGGCTGCGCCATGTGAACGAGCGTCGGATAAATCACCGCTTCCCCGTGCGGATGGTAGTTGCCGCTGGTGTCGCCGCAAATTTTGGCGCACTTGCGATGCTGGCGGTTCGGAAACAACGAGAGATCGTGCATCGCCAGCAGAATGCGCCGTTGTGAAGGTTTGAGGCCGTCACGCGCATCCGGCAGCGCGCGGGAAATGATCACGGACATGGAGTAATCAAGAAAGGAGTTCTTGATTTCCTCGGCCACATTGACCTTGGCAATTTTTTCACCCGAAGCGAACAGCGGTGTGTTGCTCACCGGCAAATCATTCGATGGTTTGGATTCAGCCATAAAAATTCCAGAAAACGAAAATTAAATATCCAGGTTCCGCACGTTGAGCGCATTGTCCTCGATGAACTGGCGGCGCGGCTCGACTTCCTCGCCCATGAGCTTGGTGAACATTTCCTCGGCCTCGACGGCATCAGTGAGGTCAACGCGCAGTAATTTGCGTCTTGCACGGATCCATCGTCGTTTCAAACAGCTCCTTCGCATTCATTTCGCCGAGGCCCTTGAAACGCTTGATGGACAGTCCGCGCTTTCCGACCTCTTTCACTCCGGCAAGAATTTCCGGAATGGAAAACAGCGGCTTCACCATCTCGCGCTCACCTTCGCCTTCAATCAATTCAAACAACGGTTTGTCCTGTCCGGCGTAGTGCTCGATGCTGAAACCTTTTTTGTCGAGCTTCCCCAGCAATTCGACGATGGCCTTGCTTTCGTGCAACTCGATGTGCCGTGCGCGCCGGGTCGAACCGTTTTTCTTCTCGATGGTTGTCGTCTCGCCTTCCTCCTCGCCGCCGAACAACTTCAAATCGGCATTCTTCGCTCCGAAATGCGCCAACTCCTCCTCGGTGTGAAAATAATGCACCGTTTCATCATTGCCCTCGCGCACCTTGACCAGATGCCGCGGCAAATCGCCGGTCTTCTTTTGACGATGCTCGACATATTCCGTGAAATCGCCGCCGTGCCGCTTAATGGCGCTGGCGTATTTGTCGAGCGATTCGAGCAACTCCAAAATTTCCGCGAGTTGCTTTTGGGAAAGCTCCTTTTTGTCGGAAAGATTTTTCAACCGGACTTCCTCCGTGCCAAGTTCGATCAAAATTTTATTCAGCCGCGCGTCATCGTCCACATATTCGACGCGTTTTTTGCGCGCGATCTGGTAAAGCGGCGGCTGCGCGATGTAAACGAAGCCGTTTTTGATCAGCGCGGGCATTTGCCGGTAGAAAAACGTGAGCAACAACGTGCGAATGTGAGAGCCGTCCACGTCCGCGTCCGTCATAATGACGACCTTGTGGTAACGAAGCTTTTCGAGGTTGAACGCGCCTTCGCCCTCGCCATCGCCGATGCCCGTGCCGACGGCGGTGATCATCGTGCGGATTTCGTTGTTTTGCAGAACCTTGTCCAGTCGAGCCTTCTCGACGTTGATCAATTTGCCGCGAATCGGCAGAATGGCCTGGAACTTCCGGTCGCGCCCTTGTTTTGCCGAGCCGCCGGCGGAGTCGCCTTCGACGATGAATAATTCCGTGTTTGCCGGATCGCGATCCGAGCAATCCGCCAGTTTGCCCGGCAAACCACCGCCCGTCAGCGCGCCTTTGCGGACGGTTTCGCGCGCCTTGCGCGCCGCTTCGCGCGCGCGGGCGGCAACCAGACCTTTCTCAATGATTTTTTTGGCGACACTCGGGTTCGCGTCGAAGTGCGTCATCAAACCGTCATAGACGACGGATGAAACGATGCCGTCAATTTCCGTGTTCACGAGCTTGACCTTCGTTTGCGACTCGAAGCGCGGATTCGGCAGCTTCACGCTCAACACGCAAACCAAACCTTCGCGCACGTCGTCGCCGGAAATCGTCGGGTCTTTTTCCTTCAGTAAATTGTTCTGCTTGGCGTATTGATTGATGGCGCGGGTCAGCGCGGAGCGAAAGCCGGTAAGATGCGTGCCGCCGTCGGTATTGGCAATGGAGTTGGCAAAGCAAAGAATCTGGTCGCTGTAACTGTCGTTGTATTGCATCACGCAATCCACAAACACGTCTTCGTCCTTGCCGTCAATTTTCGTCTGCCGTTTGCCATTCAGGACAATCGGCTTCGGATGCAACGGCTGTTTGTTCCTGCTCAGTTGCCGGACGAACTGCTCAATGCCGTCGCGGTAAAAAAATGTCTCCGTCTTCTCGTCGCGCTCATCCTTGAGCACAATTTCAATGCCCGGATTTAAAAACGCGAGTTCGCGCAGACGGTTGGCCAGAACGTCGAACTTGAATTCCGTTGTGATGGTGAAAATCGTCGGGTCGGGTTTGAACGTAACCAATGTCCCTGTTTTTTTTGATTTGCCGATGACTTCGAGTTTTTGCGTCGTTTTGCCGCGCTCGAATTCCATCGAATAAACTTTTTCATCGCGCGAGACCTCGACGCGGAACCATTCGGCGAGTGCGTTGACGCATTTGGCGCCGACGCCGTGCAAACCTCCGGAGTATTTGTAAGCGCCTTGCCCGAACTTCCCGCCCGCGTGGAGATTCGTGAGCACGAGTTCAACGGCGGGCATTTTCCACTTCGGGTGCACATCCACCGGAATGCCGCGTCCGTCATCACGGATCGAAACCGAGCCGTCCACGTGAATCGTCACCTCGATTTTGTTGCAATGACCCGCCAGATGTTCGTCAATCGAATTGTCGAGCACCTCGAACACGCTGTGGTGCAACCCGCGCTCGTCCGGATCGCCGATATACATGCCCGGACGTTTGCGAACAGCTTCCAAACCTTCGAGCTTGTCAATTTTTGAAGCGTCGTATTTTTCCGCCAGAGTGCCGGCTGGTGATTGGTTTTTCGCCCCGCCCGACTTGTTTTTTTTCGACATAAAATTTCCAAAAAGCTTGCTTATGAGCGCCAAATTCCGTGTTCGGAAATTCTATAAAAATTGCCATTTCCGCACAATGATTATTTGTGGAATTTTCAGGCTAAAAACACTATTAGTTGTGGCCTGATTTGCATCCATCCCGGATATATTGTGTCAGACGATCCTCCTCGAAAACGCAAACTTTGAAACAAAATCCATCCTTGCTTTACCTTTGCCGAACCGTAATTTCTCCGAATGGCTTTGACTGAAAATTTGACTGCTTCTTCCGACCAGTTTATCCGCCGTCACATCGGCCCAAACGCCGACGACATGCACGAAATGCTTGTTCAAGTCGGTTTCAAAAACCTGGACGAACTGATTGACGCTGCTGTTCCAAAAAACATCCGCCTCGGCAAATCACTGGATCTCCCCGCGGCGCGCGGCGAACACGAAGCACTCGCCGAACTGAAAAAAATCGCGTTGCAAAACCAGATCTGCCGCTCGTTCATCGGGATGGGCTATTACGATTGCATCACACCGGCGGTGACTCAGCGCAACGTTTTGGAAAATCCCGGCTGGTACACGCAATACACGCCCTATCAGGCTGAAATTTCCCAGGGCCGTCTCGAAGCACTCCTGAATTTTCAAACGATGGTTGCCGATCTGACCGGTCTTGACATCGCCAATGCCTCACTTCTCGACGAAGCCACTGCCGCCGCTGAGGCGATGACAATGTGCCATTCGCTCAAAGATGGACGGAACATCTTTTTTGTTTCCGAAACCTGTCATCCACAAAACATTGAGGTTGTCCGCACCCGCGCCAAGGCGCTCGGTATTGAGGTCATTGTGGGCGAACACGAAAATTTCCAATTCACCGACAAAATTTTCGGCGCACTGGTGCAATATCCTGACACATTTGGTGCGGTTCACGACTTTGCGCCGTTCGTCGAAAAAGCCCACGCAGTTGGATCAATGGTCGTTGTCGCCACGGATTTGCTCGCGCTCACGTTGCTGAAGCCGCCGGGCGAATTTGGCGCGGACATCGCCATCGGCAGCGCGCAACGCTTCGGCGTGCCACTCAGTTACGGGGGACCGCATGCGGCGTTTTTTGCCACGCGCGATGAATTCAAACGCCACATACCCGGCCGCCTTGTCGGCGTTTCAAAAGATTCCCGTGGATGCCCCGCCCTCCGCCTTGCGCTTCAAACCCGCGAGCAACACATCCGCCGCGAAAAAGCGACGAGCAACATCTGCACCGCGCAGGCGTTGCTGGCGAACATGGCTTCCATGTATGCCGTTTATCACGGGCCTGAAGGCTTGAAGAAAATCGCACAGCGGATTCACAGGTTGACATGCGTGCTGGCGGCGGGTTTGGAAAAGCTTGGTTATAAAACCGGCTCGAACAACTTTTTTGACACCATCACCGTTGATCTCGGCGAAAATTCCGCAATGGACGTGGTGAAAATCGCAGAGGCGCACCGGATGAATTTCCGCGTCATTGACAACCACACACTCGGCATCTCACTCGATGAAACCACGGACGAAAATGATGTGGCGGAAATCTGGCAAATTTTCAATGATGATAAACAGGTTGATTTTGACATTGGCGATTTGAAACCCGATGCCGCGCACCTCACGCCTCGCACCTCGACTTTTCTCACGCACAAGGTTTTCAACTCGTATCACAGCGAAACTGAGATGCTGCGTTACCTCAAGCGGCTCGAATCGCGTGACCTGTCGCTCACGGCCTCGATGATCCCGCTCGGTTCCTGCACGATGAAACTGAATGCCGCGGCTGAAATGCTTCCCATTTCATGGCCGGAGTTTGCAAAAATTCATCCGTTTGCGCCGTTGAAACAAACGCGCGGCTACCAGATTTTGTTCCAGAACCTCGAAGACTGGCTTGCGGAAATCACCGGCTTTGCGGGAATTTCGCTCCAGCCCAACGCCGGCGCACAGGGCGAATACACCGGCCTGCTTGTCATTCGCGCCTACCACGAAAATCGTTGCGAATTGCATCGGAACATTTGCCTGATCCCAACTTCCGCGCATGGCACAAATCCCGCCAGTGCCGTCATGGCCGGACTGCAAGTTGTCGCGGTTGCGTGCGACAAGGACGGCAACATTGACGTGGCCGACCTGCGAGCCAAAGTCGAGATCGCACAAACAAAATCTCGCCTGCCTCATGGTCACGTATCCCTCCACGCACGGCGTGTTTGAGGAAACCATCAAGGAAATTTGCGAAATCGTTCATGTCAACGGCGGCCAGGTTTATATGGACGGCGCGAACATGAACGCGCAAGTGGGCTTGTGCCGGCCGGCGGACATCGGCGCGGACGTTTGCCATTTGAATTTGCACAAGACGTTTTGCATCCCGCACGGAGGCGGCGGACCGGGCGTCGGACCGATTGGCGTCGCGGAACATCTCGTGGAATTTTTGCCCGGCCATCCCATCGTGAATCTCGGCGGTGAAAATCCGATTGGCGCGGTCGCTGCCGCGCCGTGGGGCAGCGCGGGCATTCTGCCGATTTCATGGATGTATATCGCCATGATGGGCGCGGACGGACTGACCGAGGCGACCCGGTTCGCCATCTTGAACGGGAATTACATCGCCAAACGGCTGGCAAATTATTTCCCGACGCTGTATCGCGGTCACGGCGGCCTTGTCGCACACGAGTGCATTCTGGATTTGCGCCAGTTCAAGAGCGTGACCGCCGAGGACGTGGCGAAACGGCTGATGGATTACGGTTTTCATGCGCCGACATTGTCATGGCCGGTCGCCGGCACGTTCATGGTCGAACCGACCGAGAGCGAATCGAAGGCCGAACTGGACCGTTTCTGCGACGCGATGATTGCCATTCACGCCGAAATGACCGCCATCGAATCCGGTGCGGCGGACAAACAAAACAACCTGCTCAAAAACGCGCCGCACACGGCGGACATGATTGCGGCGGACAACTGGAACCATCCTTACTCGCGCGAACAGGCGGCGTTCCCGGTCAAATCGCTGCATGACTACAAATTCTGGCCTGCTGTCGGGCGCATTGACAACGTCTATGGCGACCGCAATCCGGTTTGCACATGCGAAGGGATGGAAAATTATTCTTAACCACGGATGAACACGGATTGACACTGATTCAAACCTTCTCCGCCTCGAACGGGGAGAAGGTGGCCGCAGGCCGGATGAGGTGTCGAATCCAACGCAAAACCGCCAGCCACAAAGTTTTAACCGGCTCACATAAAGCCGATGCTGACCATGTTGCGCGTTCCCACAAAATGGTTGCCAACAGCCCAGAACGCCAAGAAATGCCTGGCGTATTTTTTGCTGCGCATTGTTCACAAAACTGGTAGAATCAATTCGACTTTGACATGAAAATCACCGAAGCCTTGCTCGCGGAACATGTGGTGTTTCACAACATCTTTGACTACATCGAACGCGTCCTGCCGGATGTCAAAACGCTTGCGGAGGTGAAGTCGCTGGCGGAATTGATGGAAAGCCTGTTGCTCGCCCACGGCAAGGCCGAGGAAGAGCTGGTGTTCGCTCCGCTGGACCATTGTCTGGAACAGATCGGCCAGCGCGACACTTTTGAAAACGAGCATCATGAAATTGATGCCAGCCTGTTGAGGGTGAGGAGTGCCAAGCGGCTTGCCGAGGCCCGACATCTGTTGTCCGTGGCGGTGCTGGCATCGCGCAAACACTTTGACCATGAGGAACGCATTGCCTTTCCTCTCGCCGAGAAAGTCATGAAACGCGAAACCCTGACGGAACTGGGCAAGACCTGGATGAAACAAAGGGAAGCCAAATTGGTCTGAATTCCAACTCAAGCCGCTGCGGAAGGGAATGCGGAAATTTATATTTGCGGGTTACGCTCGCCCTCACCTTTTTTCCTCTCCCCCAGGAGAGGAAAGTGCCTTTGACCGATTCTGGTTTTGCGGATAGCCGGCCAATCCAGTCGCGCGAATTTTCAAGGGGGCGGCGAATGATTCTCCTTCTCCTTGGGGAGAAGGCCGGGTTGAGGGAGAGTTCGCGAAAACATTAGTCCTTATCCTCCCATTCCTTCATTAACGATTTCCATTCTTTTGGAAATAAAATCGGCTCAAACATCAATGGACCGACAATCCTGTCGCAAAATACTTGATAGAGAAGATAGCTGCGTTCTGTGCGCTTCGGAAAATTTTGAATATTTACCCGCAATGTCTCAATTAATTCGTTGAACATCTTCTCATTCTTCGGCTTCTTCTTTTTTTCTTCTTCAAAATAGACAATATCGCGTTTTATATTTTCAATCTTTTCATCTACGGCAGTCGTGTCTCCAAGCATAAGCAATATGCGCAGAGTATGACCTACGATTGTTTCTACCAACAAGGACTGAGAGACGACGTGGCTATGTGCTAAAAAGTAGCAACGCTTCCGAAAACTTTCATAATCAAGGCTATCAATTAACAAATCTCGGAGAGTCTCATTCCCTGTCACTGGTTTTCTTGTTCGAGGGTTAATTATATGAAGCTTGGCTGATGAAATGATTTCCTCTTTCATTTCAGGATCAAGCGAATCGAGAAGCTTAAAAAAATAATCGAGAGAATTGACTGCAATAGATTTGAGATAAAGAATATGTGCTCGATGAAGAATCGCCAAGTAAGGGGAAGGGGGTTCGATGATTACGTTGTATTTTCGCAGAAGTTGGCTTTTATTTGCTGTAAGTTGTTCCAGATCGGGTTTCTCCCAAAATTTAATTCTAAAGGGAGGCTTGTTGGCATTTTGATACTGACTGAGATAGTCCTTTGCCGGATTTGAGAGAAAGTTGGATACTATTATCAAGACGCAATTTGGCCTTTCTGCGGTAGCCCAAGTTAAAATGCTCTGTAATTTTTCTGGAGGAACACCAGTCTGATGATGTTTGCATTCAACGAACCATTTTTCAGTATGTTTTTTCCTATCTACGTCTTCACGTTCAAATTCGCATTCAATATCGCGCCCTCGGTCTGATGGACTTGTGGTCAATCCTGTCCCTTTGCGCCAATTCAAATTTTTGAAATTAAGTTCGTGAAGCAAATCATAGCAGAACTCCTCAAATTGAGTTTCATTTAAATGATCCAGTGTGAAAGAATTCATAAGGTCACGCCAACTTCTTCGCAATCTGCTCGTCTAGGATTTCCTTCACCGTCAGGGCGACGATGACTTTGTGGCTGCGCTTGAAAAATGACTCGATCTCCTGCAACGCGTCTGACGAATAATCGAACGACACGAAGAAACCTTTCTCGCAATCTTCGCGCATCATCATGGCTTCAAAGGAATCTATGTCGGGACGACCGACTTTGTCTTTCTGTTTTACCTGGATGGGATACCAGCGTTCTTTCAACCCGAGTTCACCTTCCTTTAATCTGTACGGCGTGGCGGCGGAGGAAACGGGATAGATGCGGCCATCCACGCCCATGTCGCCGACTTGTACCTTGTTCGGGATGCCGCCGAGGGCGATGACAGCCCAGTTCTCGAATTCAAACGGCGGAATGGCGCGCAGCTTTTCTTCGCTCCACGGCAAATCGCGGACGACGAAGCCGCGCCCGGCTTTCCAAAGCGGCTCGCTTTCCGGCAGACCGCAAACGTCGCGCAGACGTTTGGCCATGACGCGGCAGGCGGTGGGCGAAATATCAATGCCAATCCATTGACGTTTCAAATTCTGCGCCGCCACGAGCGCCGTGCCGCAACCACAGAACGCATCGAGCACGATGTCGTTTTCGTTGCTGCTGGCTTTGACAATTCGGTCAAGCAATGCGAGTGGCTTTTGTGTTGGATAGCCAAGTCGCTCTTTGGCCTGCGAGTTAATTGGCGGGATGTCTGTCCAAACCGTGTCAATCGGACGGCCCTCTTGTTCGTCGAGGTATCGCTTTAATTGCGGAACAGCGCCAGGTTTTGTTTGGACAACGATTCCATTTTCATAAGCCTCCTGCATCCGCTCTTTCGTCCAACGCCACACACGTTTTACGCCCAAGAATTCGTATGTAAGATTTGGCCGGTCTGGATTTGGGTTAATGAGGTTGTCAAAACGGTAAATCCGTCCATCTGGGTCGCGGTGCGAATACTTGCCGGCAGTTTTTTCGTCGAGATTGTCTTGGTCGTAAGGATTGTAAGGACGGTTGAATGTTGTTTCTTCGCCGCCACCGTAAAGAAAAATTGTGTCATGATTATTCGGAAAGCCGGTGAAGGCTAAACCTTTTGCAAGCGTGCGATGCCAGATAATTTCACTTTGGAAATTGTTTTCTCCCAAAATCTGGTCGAGCATGACTTTGACGTAGTGGCTGGCGTGCCAGTCGCAGTGGTAATAAAAGCTGCCGGTCTTTTTGAGGACGCGGGCGAGTTGCACGCAGCGCGGCCGCATGTAGTCAATGTAGGCGCGGGTGGATTCGTGGCGGTCTTCAAACGCGCGCTTCTCCTTGGTCTCGCCCCAAAAGACTTCGTAGTTGCGGTTGGAGTTGAAGGGCGGGTCAATGTAAATCAGGTCCACGCAGACGTCCGGCAGTTTGGCGAGTTGTTCCAGATTGTCGCCGCAATAAATGACGCGGGTGTCCAAAAGAGAGGAAGATTTCAATTTGGTAGGGCGCGCAGTCCCTTGCGCGCCGTCGGCGGCGGGCAGCGGAGTGCCCGCCCTACCTGTGCCAGCAGCTTTCTTGGCCATGTGCGGAGATTAGACAAGCGTTGCCGCTCCGTCAATTCAACGGCTTTGCCGGTCGTGTCCGCAAAACCAGCAGCGCACCGAGCGTGAACAACACGGCGCTATAGCTAAAAGCCGCCGTTGTGCCAAAAGCCGTCCACAGCGCACCGACCACGATGCTCGACAGGAAGTCGCCAACGCCGTTCACGGTTGCCAGCACGCCGAACGCCATGCCGTGATGTTCTTCACCCACCAATTCCGCGCAGAACGAGTCCTCCAGCGTTTCCGCAATCGCCACATGGACGCCGCTTAAAACAAAAATAGCACCAAGCAGTCCAATCGTCATCGGCGCGGCCACAATCAACAAAGCCATCACCGCCGCCAGAGCGTAACCGAACGCGAGCACGAACTGTTTTTTGAAATGGTCCGCGAGCCAGCCCGCCATGTAGGCGAACCCGGCGTAAAATATGTTCCGCAACACGTAAAATCCGACCGCGACGCTGGCCGCCCTGGCCGCGCCCAACTCCGGCGCGAGTTTTTGCGTCGCCAGCAGAATCAACAGCGTGGGGGCAAAGTCGCCCGCGCCAAAAATTCCGACGGCGACAAGAAATTTCCGGTAAGGCCGCGGCAGCAAACGCAGCCGTTCGCCAAAGGAAATGTGCGACACGGGTTTGCGCTCCTTTTCTTTGACGAGAAATGCGATCACTCCGGCGGCGCAAATTCCGGGAATGAGCGTCAGCAGAAAAATGTGGCGGTAATTGTGTTGCAGCGCGGCGAGCAAAACAAAAGCCGTGGCCGGCCCGACAATCGCGCCGACCGTGTCCATCATCCGTTCGAAGCCGAAGGCGCGACCGTAGGTTTCACGCGTGACGGCGGCGGCGAGCAATGCCTTGCGGACGGGCGAGCGCACGCCGCGACCAAGCCACGCAAGCGACCGCGAAATCAGGATGTGCCAAGCCGCCGTTGCCAGTCCGAAGGACGCCGTGCCGAAAGCCGTGACCAGATAGCCAATGACGGCGATGGGTTTGCGGCGTTGCAATTTGTCCGTGTAATAACCCGAAGCCATTTTGGCGAAGCTCGACAGACCATCGGAGAAACCTTCAATCAGTCCGAGCCACGCCGCTGCCGCGCCCATGGAAGCGAGGAACGCAGGCAGAATCGTCGTGGCGATTTCATGCGACCAATCGCTGAACAGCGACGCCAGCCCGATGCCGAAGACGGTGCGGTTGAGCCAGCGGATACGGGATGTCGGATTCGTTTTCATCTTCGAAATGAATTTGCAAGCGAATGGAATAATTCCGGGCCGAAGGTGAATTGCCAGGCAATGTAGGCCTGAAAATCAGTCGGGCCGTCAATGGAACGGCCGGCGGAAAGGAGAAGATGTTGGTGTTCGGTGAAGTCAATGACCGTTCCCAAGTTGAATGCGGTATCGCCCTGCCCGCCGACTTCGACTGAGGTGTGATGATAAATTTCGCCGCCGACAAGGACATTGTTCAGCACTTGATATTGAAGTACTGCGCCGCCAAAACCCCAGTTCCGATTTCTAGAGCCCGGATTGATTCCGTAACCGCCGCCGCCGTAAATCGTCCAATGACCAAAACCTTTCTGGAGCCACAACGGTAGGAATGCCTGCCATTGTCCGCTGCCGAGGCCACGCACACTGTCGCCGGTAGGCACTTCGAGCTGTGGGAATATGCCCACCTGCGGAAAGTAAGATGTTTCCTGAATAAAACGAAATTTCACACCGAGTTCCGTGTCGCCGTAACCGTATTGCACCGCACCGTTTTTCGGGGCGTTGTAGGCCAGCGGCGCGATGAGGTGGAGTTGCACATTGGTGATGACGCCGTAATTCAATTCGATGTGTGGGGCGGTGCCGGACCAGCCGTCCGACGTTTGGGTATGCTGTGACGCGATGTAAAATTCCCAGTGTTGATAATCCACCGGTTCCGGGTCGTCGGTAACAAACGGCGGGCCGGCGAGGAGTTTGCCATGTATAAAGAGAAGCAACCCTACCAGAAATGCGGGGAGGACACGGGGCATGTTGGGATTTAATCTAGCTGGCGGAGCAGAAATTTGTTTTTGCGACAGATGGGAGGTTTTCATTCCGTGTTTTGTTTGTTTGTTGTCGCAAGCCGCTCGTCCACCGACCATCGTCCCGCCCCGACGCAAATCAGAAAAATCAGACCGAGGACCATGGAAAAATCCGTGCGCGCCTCGTGCATCATGCTCAGAAATCCGTAATGCGGCAGGTCGGGCAGCGTGAACGTCCAGAAACCGTGCCCCAGTAGGATAGGAATCTTGGTCGAGAGAATCGCCACCGAAATGTTGATGAGCAAGGGAATCACCGCAAGCCGGGTCAGCAAACCAATCAAGACCAGCACGCCGCAGACAATTTCCACGCTGCCCACGAACGGCCCCATTACTTCGGGAGCCGGGATGCCGATTTTGGCAAACCGTCCTGCGCCGAGCGCAGCCGGGTAAAGAAACTTCAACATGCCCTCGAGGAAAAATACGCCGCCTACCATTAGCCGGATTAGCAGGGTGACGTCAGGCGCCTCGGTGTGAGTGAGTTTGGTGAGGGTGTTCATAGTGTCTTTTCAGTGGGTTTGCACCCCACCAGCCCGTAGTGGTAGGGCGGCAGGGCTATGATGAGGCCGACCAATTCAAATCCGGTTTCGCGCAGCCAGCTTTGACACTGTTCCGGCTTGGGGCGGATGTTCAAGTTGGGGCCGCGCGGAGTTGAGGCGTCATAAATCCAATGGATGATGCCCACTCTGCCACCCGGCCGCAGCGCGCGGAACGCTTCCCGCAGCAGCCCCTGTGGGTCCTCGGCGTGGAGGATGTTGAACAGCATCGCGAAATCCACCGCGCCGTTCGGCAGCCCCGTGCCTTCGGCCACGAAATCGCGCAGCACCACTCGCACATTTTGAAGGCCCGATTCCTGCGCTTTAAGCGCGGTCGCTTTGGTCATTTCCGGCTCGATGTCCAAGGCATACACCTTGCCGTGGGTCATACCGGCAGCGGCCACAGTGAACGTGCCGTAGCCGCAACCGAATTCCACCGCATCGCCGTCAACCTCGCCGAAGCCTAGTTGCTTGAGGATATGGCGCGCGTCGAAGAAACCCTCCCACATCAGCTTCTCCGGCATTCCACTGTCGCGCACTTTCATGAGATGACAAAAGTTCGTTGAAACCGATTGGTGGCGGTGATTATTTTTTCCTTTCCGTTCCGGAAACCAGCTCGCGATGGAGTTCTCGTACCTGTTCCCGCACGATGGCCAGTACCGCGCGTCCCTTGGCGGTAAGATGATAATCCCGGCGCGCCCGCCGACCGCTGCGCAAATCAGTCCTGCCCTTCAACCAGCCAAGCCGTGCCATGCGCTGTAGTAACGGATACAGCGTGCCGGGGCTGATGTTATAGCCGTGCCGACGGAGTTCGGTGAGCATCCACTGACCATGTAAAGGTTCCTTCCCCGCATGGTACAGGATGTGGGCCTTCCAAAAGCCCAGTAAAATTTCGCGACTGACCGCCTTCATGCCTTGAATTTTAAGTTACGATAACCGACATCGAACATCGTAATACAAAACTCGTTTCTGTCAAGCGGTTGTGTTGGGAGAGGGTAGAAAATTGCCGATTATTTCGCCAATGGCACGCCAAGCAACTAGGCTTCGTCCGACATATATTCGGGTGGCACTCGATGCCGAGGACGGTGCGGTTGAGCCAGCATTGCGGTTGTTTTTCTGCCGTTGGAGTGTTCACAAATCAATTGAACAACAAAGAAACGCAATGATTACGCGGGCAACTGCGTGAGTTGACGCTCGATTTCCTCAATCCAATCGTTGCCGGGAAGCGCGTAGGGACGGAATGTTTCAATGCTGCCTTCGCGGTCGTTGTAAAGGAGCGCGCGATGGAGTCCGAGTGTGCTGGCGTTCGGAGCGTCAATCAGGCTGGCGGAATCGCCGGCGCTCATCTGGAAAAGCACGCGCATCTCGAATTCGCTCATCAGTTTCCGGCCCAGAAAACGGTTCACGTTGTTGTAGGTGTCGCAGGTGGCGATGACATGGAATCCGCAGCCCGGCCCTTCGCTGATAAGATTTTGCAGCACGGCGGCGGGTTGCGCGGCTTTGGAATCGTCGGCGGAAAAACCGAATTCGTCCTCCTGCCGGAGTTTTTTGAAATTCTGCAGACCGTGAATGAACAAAAATGTCTCCGGCACCTTGGAAGATCGCTCCTTGCCGGCCCGGTTTTTCAATTCCTGCGCCAGGCCGCCCATTGTTTCCGCGAGTTCACCGGGTCTCACCTGGATAATTTCGTGCGGGATGGCACGGATGACGCGCTCCATAAATTCGCGCTGCGGGAAATTGGGCGGCGTGCTGTCGAGCATGAGAAATCTCACGGTCCCTTTCGGGTACTGCGCGGCCAGCGACACAAGCGCAACGGACAAAATTGTCAACGCGGGTTCCTCGCTTTGGCCGACAATCAGAAGGTTGCTGCCGCTTTGCCGCCGGAAAGCCGCTTCGGTCGGTCCCTTGATCGAGTTCGGCGCGCCCAGCCAGATGCGCGCTTGAGCCGGCGGCTTGACGGATTTCATTTGAAGCTGTTCGCTCAGCAAGGCGTTTTCCCGCACATCCGCCGGCGCATTGCCTTCAAACACAAACGGCCTTCCATACTGGCCCGTGCTTTGGTCGGCGCGCTCGCGGATTTTTGCGAGGAAACGGTCGCGCACATCTTCAGGCTGCCACACAGTCTGGAACGGACTGTTGCCATCAATGGAACCCGAAGCATCGTTGTAAATGCCTTCACCGGGGCGCGACAGCAGGCGCGGAGCGGGGTTGTCCTGATCCATGATCAAATAAGCATCCGCCTCATTGCACATGAGCGCGATACGGATGACCATCTGGCCGATGGTGGCGCGGGCCAGGGTGTAAGCGCCGCCGAGCGTCTGCGAACCCAGCAGAACGTGAATGCCAAAGGCGCGGCCCTGCCGGACAATGCGGTCGAGCAAAACAGCGGCGCCCTGCGAGACGCGGTCTTCCTCCACAAAATATTCCTGGAATTCATCAATGATCAGCAACGACCGCGGCATCGGCTCGGTTCCGCCCGCCTTTTTGTAACCGGCGATGTCCTGCACGCCCAATTGGCGGAACAAGTCGCCGCGACGGCGCAACTCCGCGTCCACGCGCTCCAGCACACTCAAGCCGAACTCGCGGTCGCTTTCGATGGCGACAACTTTCGCATGAGGCAGCCTGCGGTTGGCGTAACACTTGAATTCCACGCCTTTCTTGAAATCCACGAGATAAAACTCGACCTGTTCCGGGCTGCACCAGAGCGCGAGGTTGGTGATGATGACGTGGAACAAGGTGGATTTGCCGGAACCGGTCTTGCCGGCAATCAGCGCGTGCTGGCGCGTGCCCTTGCCGATTTCAAGATACTGCAGCTTGGTCGCGCCGGTGCGGCCGATGGGGACGCGCAGTTCATCCGTCGTTTCGACCGTCCAGAGTTGGGATGGCTGGGGCGCGACCTGCTCGAACGGCACCTCGACACGGTTTGAATCCCTGCCACTTTCGCCCACGCGACGCAGAAATTCCGTGACGAACTCCGGCGGCGGCGGGGCATCGAGCGTCAAGCGCGTTCCGTCGAGCGGATTGCCTTGTAATTTGAAACCGGTGTCGGTTCGGACGAGGCAAATGCTGTTTTTTCGGAGTTCATCGGCAACGAAACCCTGTGGCAGGGCATTCCGGCGATCCCAATGAATCAACGTGAACACGCCGCAGCGGGCGCCGCTGGCAGCGATGTTGATGAGCCGCCGGATAGCCGTTTCGCTGAAATTCACCGGGAAATCGGCGATGACGAGGAAGTGATATTTCTCCGCAATCGCGCCAGCTTGGGCGTTGTATTCGGCAATCGTTTCATATTCGTTGCGGAGATACATTTGAATGACCTTTTCCATGTGTTCATTCAACTCCGCGAGCTTTTCTTCGAGTTGATTCGTCTGTGTCCAGATGCGGCTGTTGATGTGGCTCTCCTCGTAATCAGCCAGGTGCATGAGGCCGGCGAAATTCTGGCCGAGGCCAACGGGATCAAAAATCGTGAAATTCAGCTTGCCCGGCGGATGGGCTGAAAGAAGGCGGAAAATGACGTTGTTGATCGCGGCAATCGCTTCGTCACCGCCGGACTTTGTCGTTTCAAAAAGGATTGAGCCTTGTTCCGGACACTTGAGCAACAGGGGAACGGAAAAATTGGCCGGAAACGGGAGAACCAAACGTTTGTCCTTTGGTGCAGTCTCGGCGAGCTTGGTGATGTCCACTTTCATGCTTCCGAATTTCGCCGCGTTTTTGAATTCTTCCGGGAGCGTCCGGCTTTTCCAAACCGGCTGTTGCCATTCGGGAAACAGATCCGCCGCCGCCGCATTGGCTGCGCGCAGGGTTTCGTGAATTGGCCGGATGCAATTTTCCCAATCCGCCTGGAGTGCCTGCCAGCGGGATTGCTGCTCCGCGTTCAGTTTCGACATTTTCGCCTCGTGAGCATCGGCATGCTGTCCGGCGCGCTCGTCCCCTTCCTGTCTTAAGAGCACGATTTTGTTCTCACGGTCGCGTTCAAGCTGGTTGAGCTTCGTGCGGAGAAGTTGCTCATTCTTTTGCAAAACACGAAAGGCTTTTTCATCAACCGCCTCCGCCCGGAGGGCACGCGTGTCCAAGGCACGTTTGGTTGTTTGCTTCCACTGTTGATTGAGGCTGCGGGTGGTATTTTCGAATTTGGCCCTGATTTGTTCCTGCTCCTGTAGGCACCGCTGACTCGGCTTTTTCAAGACAAGCGTCATGCAACCGTCTTGCCTTTGCCAGGTCGCGTGCAATCGCGCTGGCAGTCGGGCTGGCCTGGCGTTTCCCAAACTGGTAAATCGCCAGCACGGCTGCAAAAAGAGCAGCCAGCGCCACGTCCACCCCGCGATGAGGGATGAAATTGAAGCCGGGATGATTAAGGACGACGGATGAAGCGATAAAAACCAGCAGCAGCACGATGAACAACAGCCAGATCTGGAAAAATCTGAAAATCCGCGGCAAAAGAAATTTTTTGAAACTGCCCAGCTTTTCACGGATGGGATCAGGTAAACGGCGGAGTTCCTCCAGCAATTGATATTCGTCCGGGGATAAATCAGGTTCAGGCCATCGCCGGCGCGGAGAAATCATCCTGCGGAATTTGCCACAGCCGCGAAAGGCATTTTTGACCGCTTTCTCCAACGGTTCAAAAGCCTCGCGGCTTTCGGCCAGACTCGTGTTGAAATTCTCCCAAGTCACGGCGGCGTTTGCCAATTCCGCGTCGCGGTCGCGCTCCGCCTGCGTCAAGTTTTCCCGAATCCTCCGTTCGAAACCGCCGACGCCCTCCCGAATTTGTTTGCAGGCCGCAGTGTGTGCATGATTGATCCGAGTCTTCCGAATTTCGAATTTGGAGTGCCATTTGTCTTTTTCCGCCCCAAAGGCGGCTTCCACATCAGCAAGGCTTTCGGTCAGCCACAACGCTTGCTTCTCCTTGGCTGATTCAAAGGCCTTGGTTTCGGCGGCAAACCTGACTCGGAACTCGTCGTTAAGTTTCCCCTCCCTGGCGGCAAAATCCTGAATGGCACTTTTGAGCCGATCCAAAAGTGCAAGCGTTTCATTGACTCCCAAGTGGCTACTCACAGTCTTTTCTGACTTTGTTCAAGACTTCGTCCAATTGTTCGATCGCCGTGACGGTCCTGTCCACATTAACAAAGAGTTCGGCAATATACCGCCGCTCGAACTCCCGGGTTTTGGCGTCCCACCAGTGATTCTTGGTCTCATCCCATTGGACTGCAAGTTCCTTCGTGAGCGCCACCAGCCGGTTTTTGGTTCCGCTCAAATTCATGGCTGCTTTCCCTTTCCCACGTTTGCCCCGATTTTCGTTTTAACCGGGGCGGCTGAAGTTCCCGGTCGGGCAACGTCGGCATAGGCTTCCAGCGTCCTCACCACTTGGGCAAGATAAGCCACTGCGCGAGCCATGTCACTGGCCAGAAACCACTGCAATTGGGTCACTTGTTTTAAAAGCGGGTCCGTGCGGTTTTCCAGCTCCCGGTCCCATTTTTTCAGGACAGCCATTTTGGCCCTGGCCTCCCGGTTTGCGCGCTCCGCCCGTTGCACCATCATCAGGTGCAGCGTTGTGGATTCTTGAAATTGGGAAAGTCGGGCGCTGAATAAGTCAGCCCGGGCTTTCTCCAGTGTTTGGCTCCGCCGACGCGCTTCGGCTGTCCAGTACCGACGCCGATCAGTCTGCACCCAGACTTTGGCGCGGAGCACCTCGTCGCACGCTTCCTCCAAAACAACGCGAGCCCGGCTTTGGAATACAATCAAGCTGGCCCGGAAAGATTCCACGGCTTCAACAGAAGTGACTTGGGCGCGATCAGCCATGAACCAGTCAGTGTTGGTGCAGATATTCCTCGATGCGCTGGGCTTTTCTCAACAGGTAAGGCGTGTGTTCCTTGGACAACTCGACAAATTTTTTCAACGCTTTCATCGTCAGTTTAAATTCCTCGGCGAATTTCTCATGCTCCTGATCCTGCCAGGTGTCCCCCAGCGCAATGAAACGGGCCTGGAGCAGGATCAGCCGGTTTTCCAAGTCGGTGTTGAACCGTTGCAGTTCGTCGGCAAATCGCCGCACCTTTTCGGGATCCATGATTGCTTGCGACATATTTTCCCTATTCGTTGGGTTTCTTTACGCCCCGCCTAATTGGCGGCTCGCCGGCGAAAACCTATCACAATTACCGACCGCCGCCAATCATTCCGAGGTTCGCCTGCTGGATGGGAGCGGAGCGTTTGCCGCGAAAAAAGCGGGCGAAACTCATTGCCGGGAAAATTCATAACGAAGCGACTGCGTCCTGGCAACCGGAAAGCCATTTTATGGCGAAAAGGACTGTGTGAATCGCAGCTACGGATGGAATGATAATACACACGGCTATTTACCGGCTATTTACCGTGAAACTGGAATGCTTCCTTGACTCACCGCGTTTCACTTTTATCATGCCTGTTCAATTTTATGGCAAAAATTCAAAACATTCTGGCGCGCGAAATCCTCGATTCGCGCGGTAACCCAACAGTGGAAGTGGACGTGACATTGTGCTGCGGCGCGTTTGGTCGTGCAGCCGCGCCCAGCGGCGCGAGCACCGGCGAACACGAAGCCATCGAACTCCGTGATGGCGACAAGAAACGTTTTCTCGGCAAAGGCGTCCAAAAGGCCGTCAAAAATGTCACCGACGTCATTGCACCCAAACTCATCGGCCTTGATGCGTGCGACCAACTGACGGTGGACGGCACGATGCTCAAACTGGACGGCACAGAAACGAAATCCAAACTCGGCGCGAATGCGATTCTTGCCGTGTCGTTGGCAACTGCGAAAGCCGCTGCTGCTTCGCTCAATGAGCCGTTGTTCAAATATCTTGGCGGGCCGAACGCGAAAGTCCTGCCCGCGCCGATGTCCAACGTCATCAACGGTGGCGCGCATTCGGACGCCCCGATTGATTTCCAGGAATTCATGATCATGCCGCTGGGCTTTTCCAGTTTCAGCGAAGCCTTGCGCGCCAACGTGGAAACGTTTCACGCGCTCAAGTCCGTGCTGAAAAAGAAAGGTTTCAGCACTGCCGTAGGCGATGAAGGCGGGTTCGCACCCAAGCTTGGCAGTGTGGAAGAAGTCCTGGAAACCATCATTCAAGCCATCAAGGATGCCGGCTATAAGGCGGGCAAAGACATCTGGCTCGCGCTTGATCCGGCGGCGTCTGAGTTTTACAGCGGCAACGCCAAATACACTTTCAAGAAAAGCACCGGTAAAACCGTCAGCGGCGACGACCTCGTCAGTTTTTATGCCAAACTCGTGGCCAAGTATCCCATCGTGAGCCTCGAAGACGGCTGCGCGGAAGACGATTGGGTGACGTGGAAAAAACTCACCAGCAAACTCGGCGACAAAATCCAACTTGTCGGCGACGACAATTTTGTCACAAACATGAAGTTCCTGCGGAAGGGAATTGACATGGGCGTGGCCAATTCGATTCTCATCAAATTGAACCAGATCGGCTCGCTCACCGAGACGTTTGACTGCATCGAACTGGCCAAAACTCACGCTTACACCGCCGTCATTTCGCATCGCTCCGGCGAGACCGAGGACGCGACCATCGCCGACGTTGCCGTGGCGACCAATTGCGGCCAGATCAAGACAGGTTCCTTGAGCCGCACCGATCGTCTGGCAAAATACAATCAACTCCTGCGCATCGAACAATTGCTCGGCAAAAACGCGGTTTACGCCGGCACCAGCGCGCTGCCGAAGAGACGGTAACAATTAAAGGTAGGATCGGCTCGCCGAGCCGACCGAATTGAACGACGGACGCCTCGATGAGGCGTCCGTATCAACAAATTCCAAAACCGGAAGTCGCAAAACCGGCTTCCGGTGGCTTTTGTTTGCAGCTACTGCATCGCGTTCATTCCCGGATTTCCTCCCAGTCATTTCCGACCATCCCGAAAGATAATACTTGCCTTTTGAAATACATTGGGCTAATCAGGATATCAAATTGAAAGGCAAACTATGAAAAAATTACTAACTATTGCAGCACTCGTCATTGGCGTAGCAGGTGTCAGCGCCCAAGAGGCCGGGTTTCAGCTCTCACTGACCCCGGACATAGCCATCCATCCCAAGACAACGACCATTCGTGGTGTGTCCCTGGACATCTGGGGTGAAAACCCGCAGCACAGTTTTAACTTTGGTTTTGTCAACGGCAGTACGGGGAAAAGTTCCGGTTTCAGTTGGGCACTCATTGTCAACTATGATGACTCCTACACCGGCGTTCAATGGGGACTCGTCAACATCAGCTACAAAAGCTTTGTCGGCTGGCAGGACGCTTGGGTCAATTATTCCCAAGGATACTTCAAGGGCTTTCAGTCCGGGCTGGTGAACATTTCGCAGGAAGCCCATGGTTTCCAGTTGGGTGTTGTGAACTATACTGAAAGTCTCAATGGCTTGCAGATCGGGTTGGTAAACATAATCAAAGACAATCCGTGGTTCACCAGATTCCCGGACAAACTAGCCACCGGATTCCCCATCATCAACTGGTCGTTCTGACGGACAGGGGCGAAGGATCCTTACCGGCAAATTCAAAACCGGAAGTCGGGAAACCGACTTCCGGTTTTTTGGGTTTCGGAGGGCGGAGCGCTGTGACGCCCTGAACACAAAATGGTTGGGGTTTCGCGGAGCTCGACCCTCCGATTTTCAATAACCCTGTCTTGCCAGCCAATAAACAATCACTATCAGCGCAATGCAGGCCAGCGACATCAACAACGCGCTGACGATGAAAAAGGACGCAGCGGTCATCACCAATCCGCCGATAAATGGCATCAACGCCCTTTGCCGCCAGCCATAAATCAGATAGCCGCCGGCAATTGTGCCCCAAATGACTGACGCCAACAAATAATGTTCGTTGAGCAAGTCCACAGTGTTGCACTATGCCGCAGCTTCAGGCGTTATGCCAGCATTTCAAGCCATGAAACTGTTGTTTTGGGCACGCGATGTGCTAGCTTTTCCTTGTGAGCCGGTTCTTTAAGCCCAACCTTAATTTCCGCGGCCGCATGGCGCGCGGCGTCATCGGCACGCTGTGTCTCGTTGCCGGGATTGTCATTGCCGGAGACTATTCATTGTGGGGGCTGATTTTTGTGGCGGCGGGATTGTTCGCTATTTTTGAAGCCGCGCGTGGTTGGTGCATAGCCCGAGCCTGCGGCATCAAAACCAAGTTCTGATTCGTGAAATTCATTTCTCTCGCACCGGCTTTCCTTATCCTGCGCGCATGAACCTGTCGCTGCTTGGGGAATTGCCCGCGCACAAGCCTCGAAAAACAGACGCCGGCCAGCCAGCTACCGATGCAAGCGAGGGACGGCGGAAAAAAGAAATTCTGCCATCCATTGTTCTGCTGGTCTGTCTGGCCGCCTTTTTGGCCAAGGCGCTGACCAGCATGACCCAGGAATCGGCGACTTGGGATGAACCGGGCTACTTGGGCCTAGGCAAATATATTCTGCAAAACCACCGATGGGATGTGCCTGGAGCCATACTTCACCCGCCACTTTCATACTACCTTCATGATATTCCTCTCTTGTTCTTCCCAACCGATGAAAGTTTGTGGACGAACTATCCATCATTCACGAAAAACAATCTTGAATGCCTTGGAACGAACGACATTGAACGAGGACGGGCATTGCTTTCCAGTCCGGCGAATCAAGGGGACCGATTGCTGAATTTGTCACGCCTAATGATGGTGTTGACGGCGGTTTTGCTGGGATGGTTTGTATATGCTTGGAGTTATTCACTTTATGGGAAGTGGAGCGCCATGTTGGCGGTGGCATTATATTCGTCCTCTCCCAATATTTTGGCCAATGCCTGTTTGATTACGCCCGATATCACCCTTACCACCTTCTCGTTTATCACGTTGTATTACTTTTGGAAACTTTTGAGAGACAACCGGACGGGCGGTGCGGCCTTGGGAGGGATCTGCTTTGGGCTGGCCTTACTTTCAAAGTTTACCAGTGTGCTGTTGTTTCCGATTTGCATGCTATTGATGCTGATATGGTGGTTAAAACAGGGAACTTTGAACCTGCGCCATTGTCTGCTGTTCGCAGTGATCGGAGTCGTGGTGTTATTTTTGGGATACGGAATGAACCTTAAACCTTATTTCGAGGGCATATTATATCAACAAGAACACACGCAGTATCCGGGATTTCTCATGGGCGAATATTCAACCAGCGGATGGTGGTACTATTTTATCGTGGCCTTCCTTATCAAAACGCCCATTGCAACGATGATTTTCCTGGCGGTGGCGCTGGTTTTATATGTTGGAAAGATACCGAAGGGAATGTGGATTAGTGAACTATTTCTACTTGTTCCAATCGCCACAATCTTTTGCTTTTTCAGCCTGAATCACAAAGACATAGGATTACGCTACATTTTGCCAATTTACCCCTTTCTTTTCGTGTTTGCGAGCAAAGCCGCCAGATTGTTTTTGTCCAATAAATTGCGAATCGGTTTGGGCGTCGCGGCGATGATTTGGTATGTGGGTACCTCATGCTACATACACCCACATTACCTTGCTTATTTCAATGAACTGATTGGCGGCCCGGACAACGGCTATAAATATTTGGTGGATTCCAACCTGGATTGGGGGCAAGACCTCAAGGGGTTGAAAAGCTACATGCAGAAAAACGGCATCTCCAGAACTTATTTAAGCTACTTTGGCTCCGACTCACCTGCTCGATACGGCATAGCTTATGACTGGCTTCCTAGTCATTATTTGGTGAACCCAGACCTCCAAAAAAATTCCACCGAACCCAAAGGCTGGGTTGCCATCAGTGCCACCTGCCTTCAGGGAGAGTATTTCGAGAACAAAGACGTGTACGCAGAGTTCAGAAAGTGCCAGCCCGTTGCCAAAATCGGATACAGCATTTTTATTTATAAATTGCCTGACTAAAATCCGCATCCATCCGCACATTACCAGGCCGGTGTGTTCGGTTGGCTTGCCGTTTCTTTTGGAAATTCTCGCGTGTCCGGTTACTCTTGGTGCATGAATCTGTTGCCGTTTGGGGAATTGCCTGCGCACAAACCGCGAAAACTTGTCCCGCGAATCATTGATCTCGGTGACTGGCCGCAAATCGCGCCGTTGTTCGATCAACTGGCAGCGCGCGCTGCCAGTTGCAAAACGCCTGCCGAACTTGAACGCTGGCTGCTCGATTGGAGCGAACTTTCCGCCGCGCTCGACGAGGAATCATCCCGCCGCTACATCGCGATGACGTGCCACACGGACAATCCGGACGCGGAAAAGGCGTATCTGCACTTCGTCGAAAACGTCGAGCCGCAACTCAAGCCGCGCCAATTCGCGCTTGAAAAAATTTACATCGCGCATCCCCAACGTAAAAAATTGCCGCAACCGCGCTTTCAGGTTTTTGACCGCGACGTGAAAAACCACGTCGAACTGTTCCGGCCCGAAAACGTTCCGTTGGAAACCGGGGAGGCCAGGCTCTGCCAGCAATACCAAAAATTGAGCGGTTCGCTCACCGTGAATTTTCGCGGCGAGGAAAAGACGCTCGTGCAAATGGGTCGCCATCTCGAAGAACCCGACCGCGCGCTGCGGCAGGAGGCATGGGAACTTGTGGCCAAACGCCGTTTGCAGGAAGCGGAAAAGTTCGATGACATTTTCGACCAAATGCTGAAGCTCCGCGCACAAATCGCGGAGAACGCCGGGTCTGAAAATTATCGCGATTACGCGTTCCGCCGATTGGGGCGTTTCGATTACACGCCGGAGGATTGCACACAATTTCACGACGCAGTTGAGAAAGGAGTCATGCCCGTTGTGCGCGAATTGCAGACGGAACGGCGGCGGCAATTGAAATTGGAAAAATTGCGTCCGTGGGATTTGACCGTTGATCCGCTGAATCGTCCGCCGCTGAAACCGTTCCGCGAAGTCGGCGAAATGGTTTCGCGCACGCAGAAAATTTTCAATCAACTTGATGGCGAACTCGCCGGTGGTTTTCAGCGAATGCAGGATTTGCGATTGCTCGACCTCGACAACCGCAAGGGCAAGGCGCCGGGCGGTTATCAATCCACGCTCGCCGAGTCGCGCCTGCCGTTCATTTTCATGAACGCCGTCGGTTTGCAGCGCGACGTGGAAACGATTTTGCACGAGGCCGGCCATGCGTTTCATGCGCTGGCCACGCGTGATGAAGACTTTTACGCGTATCGCAGCGCGCCGATTGAATTTTGCGAAGTCGCCTCGATGAGCATGGAATTGCTCGGCAACGAATTCATCGGGGAATTTTATCCCCCCGCCGACGCGAACCGCGCGCGTCGGGTTCATTTGGAAGGCATCATCGGCATTTTCCCGTGGATTGCGACGGTGGACGCGTTTCAGCATTGGATTTACACGCATCCGAACCACACGCGCGACGAACGGAGAACGGCATGGCTCGAATTGATGAATCGTTTCGGCGGCGACCTGGACTGGTCGGGTTTTGAAAATGCGCGCGCGCATTTATGGCACCGGCAACTGCATATTTTCATTCATCCGTTTTACTACATCGAATATGGCATCGCGCAACTCGGCGCGTTGCAAGTCTGGGCGAATTCAAAACGCAACAAGGCAAAGGCGTTGAATGACTACAAAAAGGCGCTGGCGCTCGGCGGCTCCCGGCCGCTGCCGGGATTGTTTCAAGCAGTGGGTTGCCGGTTTGAATTTAATGGCACGATGATGAAACTATTGATTGAACTGGTGCGGAACGAACTTAAGAAATTATGAGTTTTGAATTATAAATGGGGTCGCGAATCGAAGCGGAAGGCCCAACAACTCAAAACTCAAAATCAACAAGTTTCAGACTTTAATCCCGTAGGCCTTGATTTTGTTGTAGAGCGTTTGGCGGCCGATGCCGAGGCGTTTGGCAGTTTCAAGTTTGTTGCCATCGGTTTCCTTGAGCATTTGGATGATGGTATTGCGCTCGCCGGCTTCGAGAAGGGTGAAACTGGTGCCAGTGCCTTCGCTGGATTCAGCTTTGTCACTGGTAATGGAAAGATCGGCGGCATTGACTTCATTGCCTTCAATCAGAAGCACGGCCCGTTGAACTTCGTTTTGCAACTGGCGGACATTGCCCGGCCAGTCGAACGCCGTGAGCCGTTCAATGGCTTCGGGGCTGAAGCCGCGAATGATGCGGTTGGCTTGCGCGGCAAAGCGCTTCAAAAATGCGTTGGCCAGCGGCATGATGTCCTCGCGCCGTTCGCGCAACGGCGGCAAATGAACGGAAATGGCGCTGATGCGATAATAAAGGTCTTCGCGCAATTTGCCGGCCTTAATGGCCTCTTCCGGTTTGCGGTTGGTGGAGGCGATCACGCGACTGTTGATCTTGTAACTTGTCTTGCCGCCAACAGGCCGGACTTCCTGATTCTGCAACACACGGAGCAATTTGCTCTGCGTATCCACGGCCATTTCGGAAATTTCATCGAGGAGCAGCGTGCCACCCTCGGCCTGGCGGAAAAGGCCTTCGCGGTCCATGTGCGCGCCGGTGTAGGCGCCTTTCACCGAGCCGAATAATTCGCTTTCGATCAACTCGCGCGGAAGCGCGGCGCAATTGATTTTAATGATTTTGTTTTTTCTGCGCGGACTCAACGTATGAATGAGGTCGGAGATGACTTCCTTGCCGGTGCCACTTTCGCCGGTAATCAAAATTGAAACGTCGCTCGGTGCGATGCGCTCGACAGTGCGCACGACTTCGCGCATGACCGCGCTGCGAAAAATCGGCGAGGCCACGCCGCTCATGGTTTCGAGCGCTTGGCGGAGGGCGCTGGTTTCCTCGTTCTGTTGTTTGCGCTCGATGGCGCACTTCACATCGGCGAGCAGTTTTTCGTTCTCGAAGGGCTTCGATAAAAAGTTATACGCGCCGCGGCGGCCGGATTCGACGGCCATACTGATGGTTCCATGGCCGGTGAGCACGATGACTTCGGTTTCAGGCCAGTGTTTTTTGATTTCCGGCAACAAATCCAGACCGTTGACCTCCAGACCATTGACTTTACCCAGTTTCACATCCAGAAGAACAAGGTCCGGCTGCGGGCTGGAAAAAGATTTGTTCAATGCCGCGCCACTGTCAGCTTCGGCGACTTCGTAATCGCTTTGCAGAAAGTCAACGAGCAGTTCCCGGAAAATTTGCTCGTCATCCACCACCAAAATCTTCGGTTTCAGTTTCATGTTTTGAACTTTTGCGCGCACACCCGATGTTCAGCGTAACATTCCGTCAGCCATTCGGGATGAAATTGTACATCCAACAAAAACGGTCTTGGGCACGACGCATTTGATTTTAATTCCATCGCCTCGTCAATCAAACTTCTACTTCGGGAAATCGTTCGCGAATCCGGCGGCGGAGATGTTCCTCATCGTCCGGCTGATAACGGCGACGTGTGATGAGCCGTTGCACCACGTCGAGCAATTCCAGCCAATCCTCCAACGGCGGCTCTGCAATTGGCTGCCATTGATCAAAACGCTTTTCGCGCTGAAAAAAAATCCACTCACGCCCCACGCGCCGGACATAGACCTGCAGCTTTATGCCGTCGTCGGTCACCCGTTTCCAACTGATTTCAGCCTTGGGCATGTTTCAAAGTGTCAAGTGTCATATTTCAAGTTTCAAGTTTCAAAGCACGTGACACTTGGCACCCAACACATGACACTCATTCTGGAAGATCCACGCCCGCCACCGCCATGGCGGCGATGCCTTCCTCGCGTCCGACGAACCCCATCTTTTCGTTTGTTGTCGCCTTGATGCCGATTTGTTTTTCGGAAACGCCGAGCGCGGCGGCGATGCGCTTTTTCATTTCCGCGATGTGCGGATAAAGCTTTGGCGCCTGTGCGATGAGGGTCGCGTCCACGTTCACGATTTTGCCTTTGCGTTTGGCGACTTGCTTTGCTGCTTCCTCCAGAAACACTTTGCTCGGCGCATTTTTCCAGCGCGGGTCTGTGTTCTGGAAAAAGTGGCCGATGTCCGGTTCGCCGAGCGCGCCGAGAAGCGCGTCGCAAATCGCGTGCATGAGCGCGTCCGCGTCCGAATGACCGTCCAAGCCTTTCGTGTGCGGAATCTCGATGCCACCAAGGATGAGTTTGCGTCCCGCGACCAGCGCGTGAACGTCGTAACCAATGCCAACGTGAACCATGCCCGAACTATAAAACCTGCGCACCCGACGACCAAGATTATTTCGGCGTACAAAAGTGGCATTATGGTCGGTTGCGGCCAGGGGGCGTTGCGGATTTTGGAATTGCAGCGCGAAGGCGGACGGCGCAGGGCCGCAGTTAATTTTGCCGGTCAGCGCGGTTCGGCTACGGCGATTGCCTGGTACAGAGCGGTGAGCAATTCTCCCCGGACGAAGGGTTTCAGCAATACAGGCAGGCCGAGGCTTTGAATACCTTTGATGTCCGTCTGTTCGCCCATGCCGGTCATGATGAGGATGGGCAAGCGCGGGTCCAAATGCCGCAGCGCCCGAATCAGCGCCGCTCCGTCCATTCCCGGCATCATCAAGTCGGTGACGACCGCCTTGATTTCAGCGCGGTGTTGGGCAAAGAACTTCATGGCTTCGCTGCCTTCGGCAGCGGTCGCAACGCGGTAACCATGTTTTTCCAGCAATTGCTGAATCACATCGCGTACATGGGCTTCGTCATCCACGACCAAGACCAATTCGCCATGCATCTCCGGCGGCAAGCTTTCTCCGGCGGATTTTTCATCGGCCTTTGCCTGGGGTGATGCAGGGAGATAAAGTTCGAAGGTTGTACCGCGGCCCAAGCGGCTGTTCACACGGATGAAACCGCCGTGGCCGCGCACGATGCCCAACACCGTCGCCAGTCCGAGACCTGTGCCTTTGCCGACTTCTTTGGTGGTGAAAAACGGTTCGAAGATGCGATCAAGAAGTTCGGGCGGGATGCCCGTGCCCGTGTCGATCACGCTCACGCAAACATAGGTGCCGGCTTTGGCGTCGGGCGACATGGCGGCGAAGTTTTCATCGAGGGTCAGATTTTTTGCCGCCAGGGTGAGGATGCCGCCGTTGGGCATGGCGTCGCGGGCATTGACGCAGAGGTTCATGAGCGCCTGGTGGATTTGGGTGGCGTCGCCGAGGACCGGCCAGAGGTCTTTCGGTGCATCCACATTCAGTTTCAGATTCCGCGGGAAGGTTTCGCGGATAATTTTGTCTATGTCGTTCATCAGGTGACGCACCGGTAGTGGGACACGCACGCCGGGAGTACCGCGGGCAAAGGTAAGCAATTGCTTGATGATGTCCGCCCCGCGCTGGGCGCTGTTTTCCACCGTGTCCAGCAGTGAACGGCTTTCTGGGTCGCCAATCGTTTCGCGCAGGAACGGTACAGCTATCAGGATTGGCTGGAGAATGTTGTTCAAGTCGTGGGCGATGCCGCCAGCCAGCGCGCCGATACCTTCCATACGTTGGGCGCGAAGGAAATTCGCCTCAAGCTGCTTCTTTTCAGTGATGTCCGTGTTGATGGCCAGGATTTCCTTGGGCCGACCCGCTTCGTCCCGCAGCATTGTCCAACGGCAAAAAGTCGTAAGCTCTTTGTCCGCCTTGCCGGCAACTTTCGATTCGCCGGACCAAAAACCTTTGGCGAGCAACTCTTTCTGCGCGTCGTTGAACTCGTCTGGATTGTATGAGACCAACTCATAAACTTTACGGCCCAGTGCTTCAGAACGTTTCCAGCCATAGAGGTACTCGGCGCCGTCGTTCCAATAAATCACTGTATTGTCCAAGTTGCGCACGTAAATGGCATCGGTCGCGGCGTCCAGCAGGGCCGCCTGCTCGCGAATGCGTTCCTCCGCCAGCCTGCGCTCGCTGATGTCGGTCACCAGCACCAGTAAATGCGCTTCGCCTGCGTAATGGAATGGCACCAGACGGTAAGAAAGATAAACCTTCTTGCCGAAGGTGGTGACTAACTGGGGTTCGAGTTCGCGTTCCGATTGCGTGGCCAGCGCGGCTTCGGCCGCCGACAAAAGACCTGAGCGTTTCCACGGTTCAAGCTCGCGGAAGTTTTGCTTCAGGATTTTTTCAACTGTGCCGCCGATAAGTTGGGCGAGGGCTTCATTGGTGGAAATACACTGGCCGGAAGCCTTGTAAACGACAATACCCACGGATGAGGCATGGAGCATGGTCTGGTTGAAATCAAAGGCGTCCTTGAGCTGCTGCTCGGCCCGTTTGCGCTCCGTGATGTCCCGGGTGATTTTCGATGCACCGATGACTTTACCGTCACTGTCGGTGATTGGAGAAAGGGTTACGGAAACATCGATACGCTTTCCGTCCTTCCGGATACGCACGGTTTCAAAATGTTCCACGCTCTCACCGCGCCCGATCCGCTCCAGAAGCTCTTTCTCTTCATTCACGCGGTCCGGTGTAAAAAGCATCAACATTGGCTGGTCTATGGCTTCGGCAGCAGAATAACCAAATAGTTTTTCCGCACCTGGATTCCAACTGGTGATGATTCCGTCCAGCGTCTTGCTGATGATGGCGTCATCCGAGGAGTTGACGATGGCTGCCAGCCGCTCCAGCGCCTCCTCCGCCCGCTTGAGTTCCGTGACATCAAACTGGATGCCTTGAGTGCCGATAATCCTTCCGTCCGGGGCAAATACCGGAGATTTTACCACGTGCACATGCCGCTTCCCGCCGCCGTTGACCGGATACTCTTCCTCCACGAAAATCGGCTCGCCGGTGCGCATGATTTGTTCGTGGTGCTTTGTCCCCGCCGCCAGCACGGAAATGCTTTCGGGGGGGATGTCGCCATGCCGCGCCATTTCCATGGAAAGGCGTTCTTCGGACGTTTTGCCCAAGACTTCCTCGGCCTTCGTGTTCCACAGCCGGCAAAACCAAGAGTTGACAAAAACGTAACGGCCCTCCCGGTCCTTGCGGAAAACACCGGCGGGCATTTGCTCGACGAGTGAATGATAGAGCGCCTGCGACTCCTGCAGCGCCGCCTCAGCCTGCTTGCGCTCGGTGACGTCGAATAGGATCCCCTGTGTGCCCACAATCTGCCCGTCCGGACTGAAGACGGGCGATTTGACCACACGCAAATAGCGCTTCCTACCGCCCACAGCAGGATACTCTTCCTCCACCTCAATCTGCTCGCCGGTGCGCATGATTCGTTCGTGGTGCTTTGTCCCTTGGGTCAGCAACTGGGTGATTTCGGGGCGGGTGTCGCCATACTTCTCCAATTCCACGGCAATGAGTTCCTCAGGCGTCTTGCCCAGAATTTCCTCCGCCTTCAACTCTCGGAGATGGCAAAACCAATAGTTGACCAAAACGTAACGGCCCTCCCGGTCCTTGCGGAAAACGCCGGCGGGCATCTGCTCCACCAGCGAGGTATAGAGCGCCTGGGATTCGCGCAGCGCCGCCTCCACCTGCTTGCGCTCGGTGATGTCTTCGATGGTTCCTTCGTAATAGAGCACTGCGCCATTCTTATCACGCACAGCATGGGCATTTTCTGAAACCCAGATCGCGCGGCCGTCTTTGCGACGAACCTGAAACTCAAAAGCCCGCACTTCGCCGTCCCTTTCAATCCGTCGTTTAAATTCCGCGCGCAAACTGGGATCCACGTTTACCTGCCGCTCAATATCCGTAATGCTGGCGATCAATTCTAGAGGTGAGGTATAGCCGAGCATTCTGGCCAGCGCGGGATTCGCTAGAACATATCGGCCAGACGGCGTGCTCCGGTAAATACCTTCGGTAGCCCCTTCGAACAAAGCTCGGTAACGCTCATCGCTCTCGTGCAATGCCTGCTCCGCCCGTTTGCGTTCGGTGATGTCTCTAATGACGCCGACGACGAATTTTTCGCCTTTATCATCGGTGTAGAGAGTTTTCTTGGTAACGATGGTGTGAACGATTCCTTTGGCATCGGTAAACTTCTCTTCGTTGATGTTTTCAGTTCCCGTGCTGAAGACAACCTCGTCTTTTGCCCAGAATACGTCCGCCTCACTCTTGGGGAAGAAGTCATAATCGGATTTTCCGAGAAGTTCATTGCGCTGGTGTCCCATGAAATCGCAGTAGGCGTCGTTTAGCAGTACCCAGCGGTGTTGCTGGTCCTTGACGAGCACCGGGTCGGCAACGGAATTGATGATTTTGTCCAAGAAATTTCTGGACTCCATCATCGCCGCTTCTGCGCGTTTGCGCGCTGTGACATCGAACAAAATTCCCTGCGAGCCGACGACGGTTTGATCCGGGCCAAAGACGGGCATTCGCACAACATGGAAGAAATGTTTTCCACCATCCGCATCGATGTATTCCTCCTCGGTCTCAACCGGTTTTCCGGTTTGCATGATCTGTTTGTGGACTTCGTCGCCCAGGGCGGCATACTTGATTGCTTGACCTTCCTTTCCCTGTTTTGCGGTTTGCAGGGCGGCGACTTCCATGACCGTCCGGCCCAGAAATTCCTCGGCTTTCACCTCTTTGAGCCGGCAAAAACGGGGATTGACCATGACATAACGGCCTTCTCTATCCTTGCGGAAGGCCGCGGCGGGCAGTTGGTCCACGAAAGAATGATAAAGCGCCTGCGACTCCTGTAGTTCTGCTTGCGCCTGCGAAGACGCCGGCTGCCCCGGAGTGGCAACGGCATGTTGACCCTTTGGCCGGATGAGCTGGTTTGGCTTTTTCACGTCTACGTTCCCTTCTCAGACAGTTCGTGCTCCACACCTTTGCAGGGAGATTGATTCGCCTTGAGTTTTGCGATGGATTGGGAATTGGACTCAACATCCTGGCGCACGCGCCGTTCTTGGATGCGATAGAATGAAAAACCCACCGTCAGCAGTGCCAGCACAACTACCGCCAGGACCGCTTTCAACCAGCCCGGGAAGGAGTTCATGGTAACGCGCAATGCGCAATAAAATTTTATAACGCCTCGGGAGCTATGGCAATGCCAAAACTTTTTGCCTCCACCTGGCCACCCGGGAACGGTTTGCCTACGGGCCGGCTGACGGCAGTGTGAAGAAGAATATGGCGCCCTTGCCGGGTTCGCTTTTCACCCAGACCTTGCCGCCGTGATTCTGCACGATGTGTTTGACGATGGACAAACCGAGGCCGGTGCCGCCTTGCTCGCGCGACCGCGCCTTGTCCACGCGATAAAACCGTTCGAACACACGGTCGAGTGATTCCGGCGGAATGCCGGGACCGTCATCCTGCACAAAAATTTCAATCTTATCCGCATCGTCCTTGCGCCCGCCGATGATGACCGTGCCCTGCGCGCGGCCGTATTTGATGGCGTTGTCCACAAGATTGGCGAGGACCTGTTCCAGCCGATTTTCATCAGCAGTTGCGGTCAAATCGGGCACACCATTGACGAGTTTCACGCTCTTCGCGCCGGCGCGTGTCTTCAAATCTCCCAAAACTTTTTCCGCAAGCTGACGCACGTTCACCGGCTGCAAATTTAATTTGATCCGGCCGGATTCAAGCGCGGAGATGGTGAGCAAATCCTGGATGAGCAAATCCAGCCGGTGCGTGTTCCGTTCGATGATTTTCAGAAAACGCTCGGTGAGTGCCGGATCATTGCGTGCGCTGTCGAGCAGCGTTTCGGCGTAGCCTTTGATGAGCGAGAGCGGCGTGCGGAGTTCGTGACTGACATTGGCGACAAATTCCTCGCGCGTGCGTTCGAGCTGCTTGAGCCGTGTCAGGTCGTGAAAAACCAGAATCGCACCGAGACGCCGTCCATCATTGCCATTGATGACGGCAGCGTTGATTTGCAGCCAGCGCTCCTCGAGGCCGGGCAATTTCATTTCATAATCGAGCACGCTGCTTTCGCCGCCGAGCCGTTCGAGCAAATCCGAAACCTCATGCCGGCGCAGCGCTTCGAGCGGAGTTTTGCCGCGCAAAGCGGCGTTCGTCCCGAAAAGCCGGTGGAAGGCGCAGTTGGCGATGCGAATGCGGCCTTGTTCATCGAGCAGCAAAACACCTTCGATCATGCTGTCGAAAAGCGTTTCCTGCTCGGCGAGCGCACGCTCAATCGCGGCGCGGGAAAGTTGCTGAAAGCTTTCGCGTTCGGCGCGCGATTGTTGTCCGGCGCGCGCAAACTTCCGCCGCCACCAGAAATGAATTCCGACGGCTGCGGCAACGGCGATGATGGTCAGGAACGGCCACATGCTCAAAAGGCGGAAGGAAGAATGCAAAATGCAGAAACAAATTGCGAGCGAATGAAGTTCGGCAAAATCGTTTCTTCATTCTGCCTTCTGCATTCTGCATTCATTCGACAAATCGGTAGCCGACGCCGCGGACGGTGTCCAGATGCTTCGACGCCGGGCCGAGCTTTTCGCGGAGGCGGCGCATATGCGTATCCACCGTGCGCGTGTCAATGAGACTGTCGTATTCCCACACATCCCGAAGCAAAGCGTCTCGGGACTGCACGCGTCCGGCACGCTGTGCGAGCAAGGTGAGAAATTTGAACTCGGTCGCGGTCAACTCAATCGGCTTGCCCTTCCAACTCGCCAGATGCCGCGGCACGTCAATGAGCAAATCGCCAAAGCGCATTTGGTCGCGCGGCTTCTCCCCGGTCTGGCCGCGGGCGAGAATTTTTTTGATGCGCAGGAGCAATTCACGCGGGCTGAACGGCTTGGTCAGGTAATCGTCCGCACCGAGTTCAAGGCCGAGCACACGATCAATTTCCGCCGCCTTCGCCGTGAGCATGATGACGGGCACGCGCGCCGTGGCCGGTTCGAGCCGCAGCATTTTGCAAATTTCGAAGCCGTCCATTTCCGGCAACATCACGTCGAGCACGATCAAGTCCGGCGGTTGCGCGCGCACTTTTTTCAACGCCTCCGCGCCATCCGCCGCCGTCGCCACCGCGTAGCCGGCCTGCTTGAGGTTGAACTCCACAAGCTCAACCGCCTCCGGCTCGTCGTCCACGACCAGAATTCTCGGCTTCACGTTCAATGGCATACCACGCGCGAAATCGTCACACAATTTCAAATCCATGACAACCATGTGACGATTGGGTGACAATGATTCTGCTTTTGTCCGTGCGGAAAACGGCTACCCTGCCGCCATGCCAGTTCCGGTTCTCAACATCGCCCAAATGCGTGAATGGGAACGCGCCACTTGGGCCACTGGCCAGACTGAAGCTGAAGTCATCCGCCGCGTCGGCGAAAAAATCGCGGAGCGCGCACTTCAACTTACACGCTCCGGGGATGCCATTTTGATCCTGGCCGGAAAGGGAAATAATGGCAACGACGCACGCGCCGCGCGCGAACATTTGACCGACCGTCGCGTGGAAATTCTCGATGTCACCGTCCCGGAAAAGGATTTACCCAAGCTCAAAGTCGCACTGCTCTCGAAACCCGCGCTCATCATTGACGGCCTGTTCGGCATCGGACTTGATCGGCCGCTCGACGACGGCTGGAAAAAATTCATCGCAGCGGTCAACGAATCGAAAATTCCGATTCTCGCCGTGGATGTGCCGTCCGGTTTGAACGCGGACACCGGCAGTCCCGCATCGCGGGACGCGGCGATTGAAGCCGCAATCACTTTGACCATCGGCGCGCCGAAAATCGGGATTGCTCCAACAAGGCGCCTGGCCGTTTGTCGGGCGGCTTGAAGTCGTGGACGACGTTGGCTTGAGCCCATGTCAGCACAGGGGCGAGTTGATTTGGACGTTGCCGGATGATTTTGCCGATTTTCCACCCCAGCGCGCTGCGAGCGGCCATAAAGGTTCGTTCGGGCATCTGGCAATTATCGCGGGAAGTCTTGGTTTTCATGGCGCGGCGGTTTTGGCCGCACGCGCCGCCCAACGCGCTCAACCGGGACTCATCACGTTATTCACGCAAGAAGCCGTCTATCGCCCCGTTGCGTCGCAGTTGCAAGCCGTGATGGTCAACGTTTGGAAACCGGAAATGAAGTTGCCGGAATCGGCGAGCGCCATTCTGATCGGCCCCGGATTGGCCGCGCCGGAAATCGCCGAAGAAATGAAAACCTTCACGCGGCAGCTGTGGCGCGATTCGGAATCGCCGGTGATTGTGGATGCAAGCGCACTGGATTGGCTTACGCCGCAAGCCTTGCCGAAGACGGCGATTCGTGTCGTCACACCGCATCCCGGTGAAGCGGCGCGACTGTTGAACACGACAGTGAAAGAAGTGCAGGCAAACCGGTCGCAGGTATTGCGGGAAATTTCGAAGCGCCTTGGCAACTGCTGGGTGGTGCTGAAAGGACATCAAACGCTCATTGGTCGGAGTACAGGAGAAATTTTTGTGAATTCGTCCGGCAACCCGCATCTTGCCCAAGGCGGCAGCGGCGACGCGCTGGCGGGTTTCATCGGGGGATTGCTCGCACAGCCGGCATTGCAAACCGATGTTGGCAGGACAATTCGTTTCGCCGTCTGGCAACATGGGGTGGCGGCGGATGCATTGCAGGCTGCGCGGACAAATTGGGTCGTGGAAGATTTGGTAGCTGAACTGGGCGAAGCAGGCGGAAAATTTAACGGCGGCTGATCAATTCATCCACCGCCGCGCGCGTTTCGTCGGCCGTCGCGTTTGGTGGCAGCGGTTTTCCGAATCTGACGGTCACCGGATAGGGAAATTTTCGCGGCCATTTCCAAAAAAATCTTCCGCTTTCAAAACTGAAAATACTGCCCCAGACACCCACGAGGGCAATCGGCACAATGGGGGGCAAGTTGCCCGTCCCATCAACGTTTCTCATGATATGCTCGAAGCCATGCCGAAATTCGAGCAGTTCGCCCGTGCGCGTGATGCCGCCCTCGGCAAAAATACAAACAACATGACCGGCGCGAATCGCGTCGCCGGCCATCCGCAGCGACCCAATCAATTCATGGGGACTTTGCGTGAATGAAACCGGAATGAGCCCGAGCACGCGCGCAAAGGGATTCAGCCAGCGCAGTTCATAATAACTTTTTTCCATGAGAAAACGTATGGAGCGATCCGTCGAAGCCATCAACAACGGCCCGTCCACGAATGAAACGTGATTGCAGACAAACAGTGCGCCGCCTTTTTCGGGAATGTTGTCACGCCCATCAATGCGAATCCGGTAAAACGAGTGCGTCAGTGCCCACAGTAAAAACCGCAGCAGCGCGTCCGGCAGCAGCATCACTGAATACACCAGCGCGCCCAATGTCATCACCGCGCCGACGAGGAAAATCATCCGCGTGTCATGCGGCCACTGCCGGAGCAGGTAATAAACGCCGGCCGCCAGGAAACTGCCGGCGCTGGAAATCAGGTTGGCAGCGGCGAGAATGCCCGCCTTGTCCTCCTTGCGGGGCCGGTGCTGCATGATGGCGTTGACGGGTACCGCAAAAAATCCGGAGAAAAATCCCAGCGCCGCCAGGTGCCAGAACACACCGGCGAAACCGAGTCCGGACCGGGCGAGCAAGGCGGAAAATGTCGTCATCCCCACCAACCCCAGCGGCACGAGGCCGTATTCGATTTTGCCGCCGGACAGGTAGCCGGCTGCGAGGCTGCCGACGCCGATGCCGATGGACAATCCGACCATGAGATAACTGATGTGCGATTTGTCGCAATTCAACGCAAACCGCCCATGGGTGAACAAATTCAGGAACAGCAGCGCGGCCAGAAACCAGAAAAACGTGTTGCCGATCACCGCCAGGCGCAGCACGTGATCGCGGCGAATGATACGCCACTGGTTGAACAGCTCGCCGACAAAATTGAATCGCAGCGAACGCGCTGGATCAGCCGCCGGCACCGGCGTGATGGCGCAACTCGCCATCAAGCCAAAAACGGCGAGCCCCGCCAGCACCCATCCCGCCCCTGCCGGCCAGCCCTCAAAAGCCGCCGACAACATTCCGCCGCCGACCGTGCCCAGGACGATGGCGAGAAACGTGCCGAGTTCGAGCACACCGTTGCCCCACGATAATTTTTTCTCCGGCAACAGTTCCGGCAACGAGCCATATTTCGACGGTCCAAAGATGGCACTGTGCGTGCCCATGAAAAACACACACAGCAGCACAACGCCGAGGGCATGCCGCGCCAGCCCAAAAGTGGCAATCGCCATGATGAGAATTTCAAAGCCCTTAATCACCAGGATGACATTGCGTTTGCTGAATCGGGTGGCGAGCGCCCCGCCGAACATGGAGAAAAAGAGAAACGGCAACGTCAGCAGCGCCATCGTCAGTGACGAAAGCTGATCCTGCTCGTGTTCGCCCATCCCCAAGCTGATGCCAATGAACAAGGCCAGTTGCTTGAGGGCGTTGTCGCTGAACGCGCCTTGAAACTGTGTGACAATGAGCGCCCAGAAACCGCGCAGCGGGGTCCGATTTGAGCTAACCCCTGGTTGATTCATGGCGTGCCGATTATTTCTTCATCACCCCGGCGTAAGGCTTGCCGTCCACAAACACTTCCTTGATGTGTCCGCGGCCGGACGCCGACACGACGACTTGCGCGGTGAGTTTGCCGGTGGGATTGCCCGTGCCTTCGGCGACGTAAAAACGTTCGAGGCCGTATTCAACGTGAACCGTGTTTGTTGTGTTTCGCCCCCACCACCCATAGGAGCTTTTGCCACGTAATAGAACTTCGTTTACCGACGGCGTGAACTCGTTCGTGCTCGCGCGCGTGACGACGTGGAATTGGTTTGTGCCCGGCGCGAGGGCAACGAAAATCTTTGTGCCATACGGCAAATCTTTTCTCACCGGCGGCGAGAAGAGGTTTGTCGGCACATTGCTGATTTTGTAATTCAGGATGAGGTGGTCGCCACGCAGCAAGTCGCGCGGGTCAACCCGCTCGGTTTCCAACAGGATGACTTTGCCAGTGGCAAGAGCATGTTCCTGCACGACGACAGTGCCGAGCAGCCACGCGCTTTGGAGCGCGAGGATGAGGATGAGGAGTTTGAGTTTCATGGCGCGCTCCGTTTCTTTGGCAGAAATTTCATTTCAGGTATCCTTCCAGCCGTTTGACGAGCAGTTGGTCGCAGCGGGCGCTGGAAATGATCCCGATGCTCTGGTAATCGGGATGATGCGAGTTTTGCATGTCCACAATCACCCACTCGCCCTTGCGGTCGCACACCACAAAATGCACGAATCCCTGCTCCGAGTTTTGCGGATTGAAAACGTAGTCCGCGTAAAGCGCGTAGTCGGCCGCGGGCGGATTGGCTCGGACAAAATTCCGGAACTCGCGCGCCAGATTCCAGAGCGCCTTCAGCTCGTTAGGGTCTGCCAGCGAAGTCTTGAGGAGAACCGGCTGATCGGCCAGAACGGCTTTGCACAAGCCCGCTTGACTTAGCAGCCGCACGATGTTGGTCGCGCTGGGGACGCTGACTTCTTTCCCACCAATCCGCGCCGGATAAACCAGCAACGTCGCGGCGGGCAGCGCTCGTTTCATCGCCTGCTGGCGTTCGGGAAGGGCGGCCCTTTCATTCGCGGGAGGCAGGCCACTCCGCTCATCCATGATGGCTGCCATCTTGCCCGGTTTGGCCGCCTTGGCCGTTTCTTCATTGAGGCTGAGTTGCGGACCCAGCCGTTCGACGAGCAGAACGGACATAGTCATCGGTTCGCGCGCATCATTTTTCTTGAATGCTTCGTCCTGCGGCGTCTGCCGGTCTGTCCAGACGACCGCACCAGTCTGATCCACAACGACCGCGCGCAGTTCATTCAATCCGGTTTGATGATTGCCATTGTATTCGGCGTAAAGCGCGTAACCGGTTGTGATCGGATTCGCCTTCACAAACGCACCAACCGCAGTGGCCAGACTTTCCCAATTCGTGTCAGCCGGTGTGAATGGGGCTGTCCCAAGCTCAATATTTCGCAATCCCTGCTGTTCGAGAAGAACGCCCACCACCTCGGTCACGCGATCCCAGGGTTTGCCCCCCAAGCGCACGGGGAGGATGGTCAGCGAGGCGTCCGGCCCCTTGGATTTCATCAACTCCAGCCGTTTCTGCCGCTCCGGCGCAATGCCAGCTTGCGGTTCAGCGGCGATTGCGGAACGGCCAAGGCACACCGCGAACAGGGCCATTGCCATCGGCAAGGCCAACACGCGAAACGAACTGTTTGTTTTGATTGGATTTTTCATAGTTTTGCTTCTGTGGTTTGCGATTTGATTTGTTTCATCAAACCGCGCCGTTTCTTTTCGAGATAAACACCGAAGACAATCAGGAAAATTCCCGAAATCAAAAACATCACGCCCGTCCGCGCCATGGAACCGAACAAGTCGCAGTAGGCCGCGATGATGTCCAGCGCGATGAAGGTCGACGCCGAGGTTCACCAGAAATGGCGACCGTTTTTGAAGGCCGACCTGAATTTGCAGCAAACAAAAAACGAACAGCGCGAGCGTACCGACGAGGTAGCTCCATGATTCACCCCAGTAAAAATAGCGTGCGCCGGCGGCGTGATCGAGCTCCCAGCAGCCGAACCAGACGGTCGTCATAAAAATGGTCATGCCGGCAAGCGCAAAAAACCACGTCCAACGCCATTGCCGCGTGAGAGCGGTAAGATTTTTGAAGCCGACCGCGAGCAGCAAAAGCGCGAACACGCGCAAGCGCGGGGAAAAACCACTGCTGGATTTCGGAATTGTCCCAACCGCCGAAGAAATCCTTCCATGTCAGCGGATAAATAAAAATGAGGAAGGCGAGCAAGCCGAGTTTTTCCGTCACTCCGGCAAATCCAGAAAACGTCGTGCGCCGCAGACAATAACCCGCGCCGAGATAAACCAAGTCCGAGCAGCGCGTAGAGCAGAATCTGGCGTTCGTCAGATCCGCAGTAAATCAAACCGCCGCGTTCGTTGACTTCGAGGCCGAACCAGATGCCAAACGCGAGCAGCAGCAGGATGTGTTGCGGTTTCGACCGCAGCAGCCACGGCAATGCCGCGATGCCGAGCCACCAGAGCAGAAACGCATTCGGCGGGCGCGAGACGATGTTGTAGATCTGGCCGATGAGCGCGATGTTTGCCAAAAATAAACATGAACCGATAAAGTGCAGCGCCTCGCCGGTTTTGCGGTATTTTCCCTGAACTTCGCGCAGCCACCAGCCGCCCGCGTGAAAGCCAAGCATGAGCAAAAGTCCGTTGGCGATTTTCACGCCGCGTGGAATCTCGTTCCAATGTGCCGAGATGAGCAAGGCGATTCCCGCCGCAATCAGCACCGCGCCGACGATGGAAATGATGGCGAGGAAATTGCCGCCGCTGTCTTCCTTGAGATGGAAACGCTCGATGATTTTTTGCCGCTGCTCATCAGTGATGAGCCCGGCTTCGTGTATCTTCTGAATGTCGCCGTATTTCATGTTTTCTCCGGGTTTGTGATGCCGTTGTGAACCGAATTTGCCAAACAATCAACCCGCAATTTTTGCCATTTTCCCGTCAATGATCATTATTCTGTCTGCGGAAAATACTATCAGCCCTTGCAGTGAAAGTGTTAATTGATAAAACTTGGCATAGCATCGCCTGAATCAATGCCATGAACGTTCATCACCTCGAACTGTTTTACTACGTCGCCCGGCACGGCGGCATCATGCCGGCGGTGCGGAACATTCCCTACGGCATCCAGCAACCGGCGGTCAGCTCCCAGATTGCGCAGTTGGAGGAATTTCTAGGCGTGACGTTGTTTCGTCGGCGGCCGTTCGCGCTGACGCCGGAGGGCGAAAAACTCTATAAATTCATCCAGCCGTTTTTTTCGAACCTTGACAAAATCGCCGGCGAATTTCAGGGCGGACAGGCGCGGCATGCCCGCATCGGGGCCTCGACGGTTATTTTGCGCGATCACGTCCCGCGTTTGCTCCAGGGGGTGCAAAAGAAATTTCCCGGCTTGAAGGTCTCGTTGCGGGAGGGTTATCCGGCGCATCTGGAAGAATTGTTGCAAAAGGATGAAATTGATCTGGCCGTCACGTTGATTGAAAAGAAAACGGCGCCGGGAATTCACTCGCTGGCGTTGCTGGAATTGCCGCTCATTTTGCTCGTCGAAAAAAGCAGCGGCATCCAGTCGGCGGAGGAATTGTGGCGGCGCGACAAGATTGACGAGCCGCTCATCTGCCTGCCGCCAGACGCGCCGCTTTCCAAGAACTTCCAGCAAAAACTCGTTGAACTCGGCGTGGACTGGTTTCCGAGCATCGAGGCGAGTTCAGTGGATTTGATCGAGACCTACGTGGCGAATGGGCTGGGCATTGGCTTGTCAGTGGCGATTCCCCAAAAAGCGCCGCCGTCCAACGTACGCGCCCTGCCCTTGCGGGGATTTCCACCCGTCACGATTGGCGCGATGTGGCGCGGGTGCAAGACGCCGTTGATGGAGGCGTTTATCGAGGAAATGAAGCTGCGCGCGAAGGAACTGGCTTGAGCGGACACGCAGCAGGTTTTGAGACACGCGCACCCCGCGTCGGGAAAAAAACCACGGCGCACGGCGTAAATTCTCCGCACCCTTGAATCTGGCGCGGCGATTGCCAAATCCGCCGCGAATTTGCCTGAAATACTGCTTGCAATTAAAAACCGGACGACTTAATTGAAAACACAAATGGGTCTGACATTCCTGAACGGCATCGCAAGGAAGAGGCGGAATCAGATAATGTCCATTGATTTGGGGGGCCGCATGACCAAAGCCGTTCTCTTGGAACGGCGGGGTGATGTTTTCGCCTTGACCCGGTATGCCCTGCTGGACGCGCCGATTTTCGAAAAGACGTTTACCCCGGAATTATTGGGAGAACATTTAAGAGCCGTCAGCGAAGCGCTGGGGAGCAAAACCAAACTCGTCACATTGTCCATCGGTGTGAATGACGCCATAGTGCGATCGGTGGAATTGCCCCAGATCCCGGTGGACGAAATGCGGCAGGTGTTGAAAAACAACACGCGCGGCTATTTGCAGCAGGATTTGCCGAACCGGGTTTTTGACTGCCACATCATCCCGCCAAGGTCCCCGCTCAAACCCGCTGACGCGGGCAAAACCGTTGCCATCTCCAAATTGAAGGTGTTGGTGGCCGGGGCCAGGAAGGAATTGATAGATGATTTTCAAACCGCGATCAGGAGCGCCGGACTCGTGCCCGATTATATTGTGCCCGGATTGATCAGCCCCGTAAACGCCTTTGAAATGGCAATGCCCGAAGCGTTCGCAAACGAGTCAATCGCGCTGGTGGACATCGGTTTCAAAAATTCCTCGATCTGCATCCTGCATCAAGGCGAGTTGGTGTTGAACCGCGTGGTCGGCATTGGCGGTGATAAATTCACAGCGGGGCTGGCAGAAACGATGAACATCAGCTACGCCGAAGCCGAAGGCATCAAAATAGGCATGGCCGCGGAAGTTCGGTCCGTACTGGAAACGCAGGTGCTGCCGCTGGGCCGTGAATTGCGGGCATCGCTTGATTTCTTTGAACAAGAACAAGACCGGCCGGTGTCGCATGTTTATGTGAGCGGCGGCTCCGCGCGCTCGGAATTCATTCTGCAAATGCTGCACAGTGAGCTGGCAGCGGAATGTGAAGTCTGGAATCCGACGACATTCCTTCAACTGGCGTTGCCCGGACAGCAGGCTGTTGAGATTGATCACATCGCCCCGCAACTCACTGTGGCCATTGGCGCCGCGATGGCCGCCTTTTGATTTATGCCGATACGCATCAATCTGCTCGTTGAAACCCAAATCGCCGAGGATTTGCGGCGGCGGGACCCGGTTAAGCGCATCATCATGGGGGGGGCGGTTGCGGTGGCATTGATGCTTCTTTGGTGGAGTTGGGTCCAACTCAGAGTCATCGTGGCCGAGAAAGATTTGAACCAAGTCGAAGCGGGAATCCAATCGCACACCAACGCATTTCAACTTGTGCAGGACAGCCAGAAAAAGATTAACGAAGCAAACGAAAAGTTGGCGGCATTGCAAAAACTGACCAACAGCCGTTTTCTCCAGGGCAATTTGTTGAATGCACTGCAACAAGCCACAGTGGACGGCGTGCAACTCATAAGGTTGCGAGTAGACCAGACTTATCCCGTCACCGAGGCGACCGCGCCTCAAACCAATGGCACTCGCATTACAGCCGGTCTGCCTGGCACCGTTACGGAAAAAATTGTCGTGTCACTCGATGCGCGGGACTTCAGCAGCAACCCCGGTGATCAAGTCAACAAATTCAAAGATGTCATCAGCCGACAACCCTACTTTCAAGCCGAACTGAGCAAAACGAATGGCGTCCGTTTAACAAGCCTGTCTCCGCCGCAAATCGGTCCGGACGGCAGGCCGTCCGTGTTGTTCACCCTGCAGTGTGTTTACCCCGATCAAACCCGATGAAGCTGTCCAAAGAAAAACGCAACCAGTCCATTCTCGCGCTTGTCTGCATCGTGGGAGTGCTGGCATTAATGTGGTTTAATTTGATTCACCCCCGATATGTGGCCCTGGCCAAGGTTGTAGCTGCCGAAAAAGTCTCCGAAAACAAACTTGAGAACATTAAAAACAGCATTAAAAACGCTGACGCCGTGGCCGGCGAGTTGGCCAACGTGGTGCAAACCCTTTCACGCGCTGAAGACGACACGGCTTCAGGGGATCTTTATTCCTGGACCTACGACACCATTCGTGTCTTCAAAACGTCCCATAGAGTGGACATCCCGGAGGTGGGCCACCCTGATGTCGGCGACGTGAATTTGCTGCCGGATTTCCCATTCAAGCAGGCCAAGTTCAGCATTAACGGCACAGCTTGCTACCATGACCTGGGCAAATTCATCGCCGATTTCGAAAATGCGTTTCCACACATGCGAATGGTCAATTTGGAAATCCAGCCAGTCCTGGCCTCTGGCGGCAACGACGAGAAACTTTCATTTAAAATGGACATCATTGCGCTGGTAAAACCCGCCTCCTTGTGAAAAGAAATCAAATGAAGCGGCACATGAAGAATTTTTGCAGGAACACGATGATGGTTTTGCTGTCGGTCGTGTGCACGAGGGTGCTGGCGGCTGATACCGCGCCGGCAACCAAAGCCGGCAAAATGGAAACTAAAATCGAAACCAAAACGGAAACCAAAATGGAAACCGTCCGTTCTGTTTTTGTCATTCCTTCGAATCCCAAGGAAGGCCGCGACCCGTTCTTTCCTGATTCCGACCGACCCTATGAAATTGCCGCCGCCGCCAACCCGCAAGCGGGCAAAATAACATCACTTGTTGTGAAGGGTTTTTCCGGTCCGCTGAATCATCGGCTGGTAATTATCAACAACCATACCTTTGCCGCCGGCGACGAGGGTAACGTCATTACTCCTTCCGGCCGCATTCGCCTGCGCTGTATTGAAATCAAAACCAACTCCGTGGTCATCGAGACCGGCGGCCAGCGTCACGAACTTATTTATTCAAACAAACATTAATAATATGAGCGTGCATTCATCTTCGTTTGGATTGGCAGGCAGGCTTGCGCTTTCCCCGGAAGAAAAAATCTTGGACTCCCGCGTTTTTCGCCCATTATTCGCCACGGATCCGCCCTATTGGACTAAAAACCAATAAAAATTAAAAAACATGAAACCGAAAATGCTAATCGTCATGCTGTTCGTGGGACTCGTCTCGCAACAGTGGGCTGCGTCTCAAACTGAAACCAACAGTGTCGCGACGAACGAACCCGCGATAAGCACTGCGCCAGCCAGCCAGCCTGCCACTGCCGCCGCCACCACTGAAACCACGGGCACCGTTGCCACCGGCACGGCAATGATGCCGGCCACCGACACCAATGAATCTCCCGGTGTAACTGGCAGCAACGTCACCACCAGCACCAGTGTTACCACCAGCAACGAACCGGTAATAACCGTTATAAACACGGAGAGCACCACAGAGAACTCCAATGAAACCGCCGTCGCCAGTGTCAGTGTGCCAACTGTGGTGTCCACGAACGTGTTGCCGGTTCAATTTCAGGATGTCCCGCTCACCACCGCCATCGAAAATCTGGCCCGTCTGGCCGGCATCAATTACCTGCTCGATCCCCAGATTGGTTACGGCCAGCCCGGCCCAAATGGGCAGATCAAACCGGAACCGACCATTTCTGTCCGCTGGGAAAACGTTACTGCTCAACAGGCGCTGATGGCGGTCCTGGACAATTATGGCTTGCAGCTTGTTGAAGATCCGAAGACCAAAATTGCGCGCATCACCATACAAAACCCGAGCGCACCGCCGCCGCTTCATCACGCGGGTTATTCAGCTCAAATACGCCAGTGCTTCCAATATGGTGGCGGCGGTGGAAAGTGCGCTCACTGACAAACGAAGCAAAGTAATGCCCGATACCCGCACCAGTCAGTTGGTTGTGGTCGCCACTGAAAATGAACAGAACGCTGTGAATATGCTTGTTGACCAACTCGACAAACCCACCCGCCAGGTTTTGATTGAAACCCAGCTTCGTCGAAATTTCCAGCAATCCCAGCACCAGCAAAGGCATTGATTGGTCGGGCACACTTGCCGCGCAAAATATCTCGTTTGGCAACGGCCAAGTTCAACCTGCCACCACGATCTTCACAGCTCCCGGCACCCCGGTCACCACAACTCTGCCGGGTGGCGCAACGTTCACCACCACCCCCGGTTACACCACCGTCACAACAATGGGCAGCAGCAGCAGTAGTAGCAGCAGCAGTAGTGGTGGCAGCAGCGGTATCAGCTCCACTTTGTCCGGCGGTCTCATTCCCAATGGCCTGTCTTGGAATACCCTTAGCGGCCTGACGCCGGCCATCGGATTCCTCAACGCTGATGGTTTGCATGCTGTTCTTTCCTTCCTGAACCAATCCCTCCGACGCGCAGGTCATTTCCACTCCGCGTCTCGTAACGATGGACAATGAAACGGCGAACATCGAAGTCACGCGCGCCATCCCGATTTTCAACGTCACCGCTGGCACAGCCAACACCACAGGCGGCTCTTCAGTCAATTACACCAATGTCGGCACTGTTTTGCAAGTGACCCCCCGCATTTCCGCCAACGACTATATCTGGCTCAAAGTTGTGCCTGAAGTATCAAGCACTCCCGGATCAGACAACCAAACCGTCGGTGGCCTGGTTTATTCAGCCCCCATGTTTGACTATCGCCGCATTGAGACCCAAGTCCTTATTCCCAACGCCAACACGCTCGTCATGGGTGGCTTGGTTCAGGATAATCCACAGGCTTCTTATACAAAGGTTCCCATTCTGGGTGATATACCGATTCTCGGATATGCCTTCCGAAGCGAAAACAAATCGCTACTTAAGGACAATCTCCTTATTTTCATCACCCCCACCATCGTCAAGGACTCCGATTTCCAATCCACTCCGCCAACCAAATTCTTCAACTCCCGGCCAATGACCATGAAGCCGCCGCTGAATCCAAAAAGTATGTGGGACAACGCTGAACCGTATCACAACTGGAGTGACCCCGTGCCGAAAGAACCCGGTAATCCGTGAACTGAAATTGTCATGACAACTGCGAATGACAACCAAACTTGTGTTATGAGAACTCCGATTTCTGGTTGCAGGGTGCGGACCTTGGGACAGGCACGTTTCAGCCCGCGATCATGCGTCACCACCGTGATGATGGCGTTGCTGCTGACCGCCGCCAACTTGATGGCGATGCCAGCTGTCAAGACGTTAGGCGGTGGGACAGGAATCGGTTATGCAGATAATCGCAGTACTTTGTATGCCACGTTTCACACGCCCATCGGCCTTGCGATAGACAGTACGGGCGATTATTTGTTCGTGGCTGACCGGGATAACAACGCGATACGCGAGCTTGACCTTGTCAACCAGTGGACCTCCACATTCGTTCCAAATGAGTTCGTTCCAACCAACTTAATCAGTCAACCGGTCGGAGTCGCAGTTGACTGTCTGGACAATGTTTTTGTTCTTAATCGCGGCACTACCAATAACGTTAGCACCAACGGAACGGTGCTGGAATTTGACCAATATGGTGACCTGATTGCCACTAATGCAACCGGTCTGACCAATGCCGCCGGTATCGCGCTGGATCCCATTGACGACATTTATGTGACTGTCAACAGTAACACATTAATCCGAATCACGCCGGGCGGCATCCGAACCACCATTGCCACTATTACGAACGCCGGTACCTCGTTGCAGGGCATTGTTGTAAAATACAACGGGTTGATTGCCGCGTGCGACTCCGGACGCAATGGCATTTATCTTATTAATCCCATCGGTGGCATCGTTACCACCAACACGGGTTTCAATGGCGCGGGCGACAACCTTAATTCGTCCAATCAATTCTTCCCGTATATCTCTGGCGTACCCAAGGCAAACGCCAAGTTCAATCAACCCTACGGCGTAGCCGAGGTGGGTGATGGAACTTTGATAGTGACTGATTATGGCAACAACCGTGTCAAAGTTGTGAATTCGGCCGGGACTGTCACTAATCTCTACGGCGTCAATTCCAATCTATGGTATAAGGGTTGGCCTTGGCCAGGCTGGTTGGACGGCACCGTTCCCGTGCCTGACAAGCCTGGTTATGTCGAAGCGCGTTTGCCTGTCGGCGTTTGCTTCTCAAGTGACGGCACGGTTTATACAACAGAGGATTATTACCACACCATCCGTCATGTTACGGGAGGCAATTTCCAGCCGCTGCCGCCGCCACCGCCTGCCGCGCCGACGGACTTGACCGCGACGGCGACCTATGGGCAGGTAGCTTTGACGTGGACGGCGAGTTCTGGCTGTTCTAGCGCGACGAATTACAACGTAAAACGCTCCACATCCAGCGGCGGCGAAACAACCATTGGCAGCACGACCAACACGACTTACACCGACACGAACGTGCTCGACGGAACGAAGTATTACTATGTTGTTTCAGCCTTGGGTGCCGGCGGCGAGGGTGCAAACTCTTCGGAAGTGAGCGCCACGCCGCTGTTTTCTCCTCCACCAACCAACTTGGCCGTCACCAATTCTAACTTCGGGCCGGTATTTTTGACCTGGTCAATGTCTGCTGGCGCAACCAGCTACAACGTAAAACGCTCCACATCCAGCGGCACCGAAACCACCATTGGCAACACGGCCAGCACAAGTTACACCGATTCGAACATACTCTACGGGACGACGTATTACTATGTTGTTTCAGCCCTGAATGCCGGCGGCGAGGGTTCAAACTCTTTGGAAGTGAGCTACACGCCGCCGCCGCCACCTCCGCTGGCACCGAGAATCGGCTGGTTTGATTACGAGGCGGTCACTCCTCCCCTCCTTACCACCGTGCTCCACCCTGTCAGCGGGACCAACTCATTCACAGCCCACAATGATTTGAATATAGCCGTTGATCCAACCACAAACGGCGTTTCCACCTATTACATTGCGGGACCAACGCCGATTACAACCGTTCCCAGTTCGACCAACGGAAGCACTCCGCCGTTTTATCAAGACGGTCTGACATACGCACAGCCTTTGCCTGTGACAACTGTGCCGGACTTGACGATTAAAGCGGTGAATGTCGGTCCGGGAGGAAGCAGCCCGATTGCCACAGCCGAGTTCCTGTTTCAAGTTGCCAATCCAATCATTATTGGAAACAACGCCGCGCAGTTCACGGTCAACGACATTACAAGCAGTGCGCAATTGTGGTATACCACCGATGGCAGCGACCCGACGAATGCCGCGCCCAGCCAGTCTGCCGGCACCATTACCAGCACCAACGGCATCACGCTGTCCCTGCCGTTTCCGGCCAACACGAATGTGATGACGTTCAAGGTTCGCGGTTTCCGCGATGGTTATTCGCCGAGCGGAATCGCCGTGCAATCTTTTTCGTCTACCAATAACGTGGACAATACCATCAGTTTTGGTTTCGCTTCGGGTGAAGCTTCCAGTGATTTTGTCGCCTCGCCCGGTCAAACTTTCTATGCGCCTGTGACATTGAGTGTTCTACCTGACACGAAGATGTATAGTTTGCAGTTCAACCTGACTGTGACCAATGCCGGTCCCAATCCCGGTCCGGCCATTACGCCAAATGCGTTTGGTTTTGCGTTTGGTTTTGAATCCATGCTCATGAAGCCGATCCCAGGCATTACGCCAATAGTATATGAAGCTATTCCGCCTGCCATGTTTGTGTCTACAAACCCGGTACCAAATCCGATAATGTTGGATGGATCGACCAATTTTAGCAGCCTGTTGTTCACGGACACTAACTTGAACCTGCTCGGTGTGGGTTGGCTGGAGCGCCTCACAAAGACGAATCTCTACGACACGACAGCACAAGACCTGATTACCTATTCCATGGCGCACGATGTCCTCCATTTAAGCAAAGATGGACTAGTTGAGGTAGGCGGTTATGCGTTTTTAGTTCCCACCACGGCGACTAACGGTCAAACCTATCAAATCCAGATAGGACGGCCCTCGGCGACCGATGATGGCATTGGCGCGCCGGGTTCGTCCGTGTTCATCTACGCCCCAACCAACGGCTCGTTGACGGCGGGCACGATCAACTCCATCAAGATTGTCACCATGGGGCAGCGTAAATATATCGTTGGCAACGTATATCCATTCCGCTGGTTCAACGCCGGCGACTTCGGCAATACCAACCTGCAAAATGCCGACGTTATGCAGGTGTTTGAGTCGGCCATCTACAGCCTGAATTATCCGCCGTCGGGGAGCGACTTCTTCGATGCCATGGATTCCTGCGGCAATATCGGTGTGGATAACGGTTCCGGTATTTATACCAATACCGCCGCCTATCCCTATTCCTTTCCTTACTCGATTACCAACTGGACCTATACTTTTGACACCGATACCAATCCTATTCCTATTACCACCACGAGTAATGTCTTAGGTTTTACCAAATGGATATACATCGACACCATTTCCTTCTCGGCAATCTACACCAACACCTATATTCATCCTTCTTCGACCAATATCACGCTGGGCACCACGACCTATTCCCCCCCGCCAACCCGTATGTGCCCAATTTGTTCGACGGCAACGACACGAACATCAATCAAATCGCCTTTGGCGACGGCGTGCTGGACGTATGCGACGTGTATGTCACATACCGTCGTTCATTGGATCCAAGCCTGACATGGTTCCGCCGCTTCTGGACGAATGGGGTTCGCGTAGCGGAAACCACATCCAACGTGTTTAACTTCAGCGTGGTCGAACAACCATTGTTCAGCAGCAGCGTAATGCAATCGGCAATCAGTACCGGCACCAGCGTCACCAACCAACCGCAGGTCAATTTTTCAGTCAGCGGAACCAATGTCTTCCAGGCTTCGCCCGGACAAACACTGCCAATTCCAATTACGGCGCAAGTACTCGGCAACTACCCGCTGCGTGTGCTGATGCTGAACCTCACTGTCGTCCCGCTGGACGGCTCGCCGGCGTTGACAACCCCGGTTACCTTCTCGGCTAGTTCGGCCTTCGGCACGCCTTGGACGACCGACCAGCAAGGCAACGGCAACTATTCCGCCGTCTGGCTCAACAGCACCATCGCCGGACTCACCGGCAACGCAACTCTCGGCACTTTGACCGTCACCATTCCGGCAAATGCCACGAGCATGTCCGCTTATGCGATCCATTTCGACCACGCCTCGGCTTCGCCCAATGGCATTGCCTCGTTCCCCAAACAGACGCTGACCGGTTTGATAACCCTGTCCAGCCGCACCAACTCCTATTACAACGATGGCATCCCCGATTCGTGGCGCCTGCGTTGGTTCGGCACCATTTACAATCTTCTCTCAGTTTCCAATGCCTGCCCTTCCGGCGACGGCATAAACAACTGGCAAAAATACGTTGCTGGCGTTGACCCCAACACGCCCAATGATTTTCCGAGCTTGAATCCCAAAACGCCGGTTCCCGCCGGGGCAACCGCCGCCATTCATTGGCCGACTGTCAGCGGCAAACAGTATGTCATTCTGCGCTCCAGCAGTCTCTTCCCTGCCAACTGGTCGGCCATCGCCACCAACACCGGCACCGGCACGGACATGGAATTTGATGACACCACCACCGGTCAGACGCAGTTCTACCGGGTGCAGATTCTCCCGTAAAAAGCCCGATGTTCAATCACGGCGCGTTCTCTGGAACGCGCCGTTTTATTTTGCCGTGGCAACCGGCACAGGGGCAACAGCACCGCAGTTTCTCCAGCGGAATGAAACTTTCGCTGCCACCCTCCCATTTGATCGCCAGTTCGGTCCCGATCACTTGAATATCCGCCGGTCGCATGGATGAACGATGAAGGAAGTTGCTGCCTGGATCATCTGGCCCGGAGCAGAAGAACCGGAACACTGACGCTGTGCTGTACCGTTATGGCCGTTGTTCCGAGAACCAGATCGGCCATGAAACGATGACCGTGCGTGCTCATCGCCACCAGGTCGGGGTTTTTCTGCCGAATCCAATGGACGATTTCTTTCACCGGTTCGCCGTAAGCCAGTTCCGTGTCGGCAGCAATGCCAGCAGCGGTGAACTCGGCGCGCACCTGGTCCAAATTCGCCTGACTGTCCGCGACTTCCCTGCCAGCCGCGTCCGTGCCATGAACCTTGGCAGGCACGCCGGTCACCACGTGGAGCAACACAACGCGGCTTTGCATCTGTTTGGCCAGCGGTTTGATGTGTTCAATGATGGCACGATCCGTCGCCGTGCCGTCCAGTGTTATAAGAATGGTTTTATACATGCGTTGTCTTTCCTGTAGCGCGCCTTTATCCGCCAACAATGACGTGCCAGGCTTGTTTGAGCGACTCCGGCAAACTATAGATGTCCATCGCAGTAATCAATATCGCGCTGCCCCAGCCCAGGATCAGCAAAAACCAGCCGTTGCGCCATCGGCCCATGACCTTTCGCGACGAGGTGAATTGCAACAGCGGAAACATGGCGAACGGCAGGATGAGACAAAGAATCACCTGGCTGAGGTTGACCAGATTGGTTATGCTGCCATTGCCGCGAATGCAGATGATCCAAATGGCCGGCACCACGGCGAGCAATCGCGAGATCATCCGCCTGATCCACGGGCGGAGACGCCAGTGCATGAAACCTTCCATCACCACCTGCCCGGCCAGCGTGCCGGTGATGGTGCTGCTTTGCCCGCTGGCCAGCAAGGCCACTGCAAAAAGAGTGCTGGCGGCCGCCGTGCCCAACAGCGGGGCCAGCGTCAGATAGGCAATGCGTATCCAATCGCTGTCGGGGTTGAACATCACCGTCTGTCCGCCTGCCACCGTCACGCTCTGCTTGCCGTAAAACACCATCGCCGCGAGCACCAGAATTGCCGCGTTGACAAAAAATGCGATCGTCAGCGCGACGGCCGAGTCAATGGTGTTGAATCGGATGGCGTTGCGGATGGAATGGTCGTCGCGCTCCATCTTGCGCGTCTGCACCAGCGCCGAGTGCAGATAAAGATTATGCGGCATGACGGTGGCCCCGATGATGCCGATTGCCACCACGATCATGCCGGTCTGGTGGATGCCCGGCTGAACCAGCGCCTGTCCCATCTCCCAAAAGTCCGGTTGCGTCTGTGCGAGGCCAAAAATCTCGACGCCATAGCAAACACCGATGGTCAGCACGAACACCGCGATCACTGCTTCGATCAGCCTCATGCCCAACCCTTGAAACGCCAGCAACAAAAGAACATCGAAGGCGGTTATGATGATCGCCCATGCCATCGGGATGTGAAACAGCAGGTTCAACGCCACCGCGCTGCCGAGCGATTCGGCCAAGTCCGTCGCGCCAATCGCGATTTCCATTGAAATCCAGTTCGGCCAGCGCGTCCAATACGGGTGAAAATCACGGCAGCACTGGGCCAGATCCTTGCCGGTGGCGACACCGAGGCGCGCGGAAATGACCTGAAGGATGACAGCCATGAAACTGGCGACCGCGACCACCCAAAGCAGGCCGTATTTGAACTGCGCTCCGCCGGCAAGGTCGGTCCCCCAGTTGCCGGGATCCATGTAACCGACGCTGATGAGAATTGCCGGCCCGACGAATGCACGCCACTGCGCCCAGAAGCCGGCCCGACTGTGCGGCACGGGCACCGTACGGTGCACCTCTTCCAACGATGGATGGCTGGCAGGCTTCGCATCGCCCGCCTTTCTCCCGCCTTTGTCGGTTTGTTCCGGCATTGCCCCCAAATTGTAGCCTACGCTACAATTCGGCAGGAAGATTGTCAACCTCAATCAAATCTGGTTTATTTCCCCAAAATGAATCGCCCGCCAACCAGGTCCGTCAAAGCTTGTCCCCTGCCATTAAAAGGCAACCCCGGGCGGACGCGGGAGGAACACTCACAGGAAACCGCCTTGGATTACGCGGAGTTGATTGCCGAACTCATCTCCACCACCGGCGCGGCCCGGGTCACCGAATTGGCACGCCGTCTGGGTGTCACCCACGTCACGGTCAACCGCACCATCCAACGCCTCCAGCGCGGCGGACTGGTCAGAGCCAGGCCGTATCACTCCATTTTACTCACCAGCGCCGGCTGGAAGTTGTCTGAAGAATCGCGTCGCCGTCACGAAATTGTTGTCGGGTTCCTTAAATCAATCGGCATTCCGGACGCCGTCGCCCGTTCGGATGCTGAAGGCATGGAACACCATGTCAGCAAAAAAACCCTCGCCGCGTTCGTCAAACATCTCAAGCGCCGCGGCTTGCACAAGCCATCGCGGTAACCGCGCAAATGTGCCGGCACCACAGCTGGATGTTCCATCACACTTTTCCAAGCTGCGAATCCGCCGGCCGTTCAACCAAATGCAGCAAATTACCTTCGCAATCCTTAAAAAATAAAACGCGACCGCCGCCCGCTGCCGGACGGATTTCCTCCTCAAATGTGACGCCGTGTCCGGTCAATTCCGCCTTCGTGGCGTCAATGGAATCCACGCGCAACGCGGCGTGACGAAAGCCGGCAAGCTTGTTGTCGCCACGGCCGGCATTGGGCGCGGCATTGGCGGGATAAATCTCCAGCCACGCGCCGCCCGTCAGTGTGATCAAAAATGTCGGCGGATTCAGGCCGTTGTCCCAAATCAGCCGCGCCCCCAGGACGCGCTCATACCAATTTTTCAATGCGACCGGATTGGCGGACGGAACCCCGATGTGCTCGATGGAAAAATTCATAGGCAGGTTGGTTTTATTTCGACGAGGATAATTTACATATCGTTTTTTCAAAACATGAAAAATGCTCCTCACCCGTCCTGCGGACATCCTCTCCCCGCCAAGCGGGGAGAGGGACGGGGCGAGGGGCGCGTTTTAATTTCAAGTTCACTTGCCACCCCGACTGTGTATTATTCCGCACGCCGATTTATGAATACGGAACTTTTTCTCAAACAACGGTTGCTTTGCATCACAGTGGTTGACCGGCCGGAGGACGCCGTGCCGCTCGCCGAGGCGTTGCTTGCGGGTGGATTGAAGGTCATGGAAATCACCTTCCGTACCGTCGCCGCCGCCGAATCCATCCAACGCATCCGCCAACGCCTGCCGGAGATGGGCATCGGCGCAGGCACGTTGCTGTCGCCGGAACAGGTGCAACGCGCGATTGATGTCGGCGCGCAATTCGGCGTGTCGCCCGGCCTGAATGAGTCGGTTTTGAAGGCAGCACAGGACCGCAACATGCCGTTTTTCCCCGGCGTCATGACGCCGACCGAAGTGGACCGCGCGCTGAATCTGGGTTTTACACGACTGAAATTTTTCCCGGCGGAACCGGCGGGCGGCGCGGCGATGCTCAAGGCATTGGCCGGGCCATTCGCGCATACCGGCGTGAAATTTGTCCCGACAGGCGGCATCAACGCGGCGAAATTGCCGGATTACCTCGCGATTCCGCAGGTCGCGGCGGTCGCCGGTTCCTGGATGGGTGACCGCAAGCTCATCATGGAAAAGGCGTGGTCAAAAATCACCGCCCTGACCGCTGAAGCGCTGAAGGTGGTCGCGCAGGCAAAGGCATGATGTGGTAGGGCGCGCAGTCCCCTGCGCGCCGATTGAATAATCACCTTTGGACGACGGCGCGCACGGAGTGCACGCCCTACCTTCAATTCCCAATCTCGATTTGCAGCGGCGCGTCGCGGCGTTCGGCAAAGCGGCGCACGTAATTTTCCCATGCAACATGATTAGTGAAATCGCCGCTACGATCCCAGCACGCACCGAAGTAATACGTGAACGGCTTGCCGACTTCGACTTGCGAAATCGCCAGCAGATTGCGAATCGGCGGCGCGCCTTCATGCGTCGGCTGCGGCACCACCGCGTGCAACTTGGCCTCCGGCATATCCGGAACGTCGTTCGTAAACGCTTCCACACTGCCTTTTGGCAAAACGATGGCGACACCGATGGTGCCCTTGGGTATGTCCTCCGGCTGCCAGTAACTCAGCCAGCCTTCGATCTGGTCCTTGGCAATGAGTTCCTCGCCGTCCGGGCCGCAGGCGCGCTCGGCCAACCCGACGCCGATGGTCAGCGGAGAAGGGCTCTCGCCGGCGAAGGTGCTTTGTGCCTTGGTGAACCACGAGCCGGCATCAATGCTGTAACGTTTGGTTTCGGAAACCTTTCGTCCGTTGCCCGCGTCCCACGCGTCGTACGTCAACTCAAATTCCGACCGGATGGGACCGGTGGTGATGAGCCGCCAGTTGCGGTAGTTGCTGGAAACGTAAAGCTTTTGGCCGTCCCAGATGCCCACGCCGCCGCAGCCGCGGCTTTTGCCGACGCGGTAGTCGTCCATGAACTCGCCGTTGTCCTCGTGGTAATGCTTGGTGGCATACATTACGTCCACGATGAGGCCGCGGTTCTTTTTGATCCACACGTCCGGCCCGCTGCTGATGGTGCCTTCGCCCTTGATGAGCGCCTGACCGTAGGTGCGGTGCGCGATGCGGTCGCTTTCCCACGCGAAATCGTCCATGCGTTCCGGCACGTAACGCGCAAACGTCCTCACTGTCGGCGGCGGCACATTGGTCAATGCGGAAGCGTCCACAATGCAAAACATCCGTGTTTCGTTCGGCGCGAGGTCAACCTGGAAAAGCAGTTTGTCCGGCGCCTGGCCGGGTTCGGAGGCATAAACCTGTGAATCCAGAATGTTCGATGCCACGCAGTCCTTCACCGCGAATTTGCCGGTCGCCGGGTCAATCTGCAGGTCGCCGGCAACGGCCTGCAAATTGATTTCCACCGTCTCGTCAACCCGGGGGAAATTGGACGGGTTGGTCACCTTGACCACGACCGTTTTCCGGCCGGTGGCAGCAGCCGGGGAATGCGTCTTGCCACCCGTGGCCGCCGACCCGTTCAACAACTGCTGCACCTCGATTCCCGCCAGGATAAACGGCCCGACGCCTTTGAGGTCGTTGTTCACCATCGGTTCGCTCACGTAATAATCAAAGCTCCCATCGCGCGCATGACCGTTGCTTATCGTCCCGCCCAGCCCGGCTACCGAGCAGCATTGCGTCAACGACCATTTCCCGTCGCCATCGTTTTTGACCAGGTTTTCGATGATGCCACGGTAACCTTTCGCCACCACCGGCGCATAATCCCCCGGCAGGTAGCCGTGATTAATGCCCTTCGCCATCGCGTAGACGAACATGCTCGAAGCCGTCGCTTCCAGGTAATTGCCTTTGCGATCGCCCTGGTCCAGCACCTGATACCACAGCCCCGTCTTCGCGTCCTGATATTTCACCACCCCGCCGCAGAGTTTCTGGAACGTGGCGATGATTTCCGGCCGGGCCGGATGGTTCGTCGGGAAAAAGTCGAGCACGTCCACCATGGCCATGGCATACCAGCCGATGGCGCGACCCCAGAAATTGGAAGAACAGCCAGTCATTTTGTTCGCCCAAGGCTGCTCCTTGCTTTCATCCCAGGCATGATAGAACAAACCTGTCACCGGATCATAAGTGTGCGCGGCTACCAATCGGATTTGTTTGGCAATGTCGTCATAGTCGGAAACCGGCCCGTTGAACAACCTGACATACTCGGCATAAAACGGTTCGCCCATGTAAAGGCCGTCCAGCCACATTTGGTGCGGATACCGCTGTTTGTGCCAGAACCCGCCATCGCTGGTGCGCGATTGGCCGTCGAGTTGCTTACGCAACAGCGCAGCAGCCTTTTGATAGCGCTCATCATGGGTGATCTGCCAGAGATCCAGCACCGTCCGGCCGGCATTGATGTTGTCCAGGCTGTAATCCTCGAATTTGTAGACATGGATTTTCCCATCCGGCGTGATGAACGAACCGATGGTATTTTCGGCGAATTTGACATAACGCGGATCGTTCACCTGCCCATCCAGTTTGAGCAGCGACAACGTAAACAAGCCGGTGGTGTAATCCCATTTGGCTTTGCGGCCCTCTCTCCACTCCAGACTGTCGCCCAGCCGCACCATTTCCGAATCGGCCATTCGCACCGACCATTGCAACGGCGTGGTGCCGGCAAATTTGTCCGGTGGAACGGTTTTGGCGGCGCAGGAAATGGGAACGGCACCGGACAAGGTCAGGCCGAACAAAAGGCAGACGCGGGCAAACATGGTTTTCATAACTTTTCAGCGCGCCAGCCAGCCGCCGTCCACGTTCATGATGGTGCCGTTCATGTAATCGGCATCTTTCGAGGCGAGAAACAGGATCGCTCCCGCGATGTCTTCGGGCGAACCCCAGCGGGCTTCGGGAACACGGTCGAGAATTGTCTGACTGCGCTTGGGATCTTCGCGCAATGCCTTCGTGTTTTCCGTGGCAATGTAACCGGGCGCGACGGCGTTGAAGTTCACACGTTCCTTGGCCAGTTCATTGGCAAACGCTTTGGTGATACCGGCGATGCCGCTCTTGCTGGCGGTGTAACCCGGCACCAGGATCCCGCCCTGAAACGACAGCATCGAGGCGATATTCACGACCTTGAGCCGCGCGTCCGCCGGGGATTTTTCGCGCCCGCCGGTCAGCCACCATTTGGCCACCGCCTGGCTCAGGAAAAACGGAGCGGTCAGATTGATTTGCAGCACGGCGTTCCACTCGGCTTCCGGATGATCCACAATCGGCGCGCGTTTGATGATGCCGGCATTATTCACGAGCACGTCCACGCGCCCGGCAGCCTTGACGATTTTGGCGATGAGATCGGCGGCGGCCTTTTGGGTGAGCTTGCCGAAATCCTCGGTGTAGGCGTTGAACTTCGCGCCAAGCTCCCTGACTTTCGCGCCGGTTTCGGATTGGTCGCCGATGTCCACGCCGACGACGTGGGCGCCTTCACGGGCAAACGCAAGGGCAACGGCCTGGCCAATGCCGCGGCTGGCCCCGGTCACAATGGCGACTTTGTTACTAAAACGTTTCGTTTCCATGATTTATCTTTCGTTGAATGGTTAAATGGTTAAATCGTTGCATCATTGAATTGTGAATCGTCGCCGGTTGTTCCGATTCAACGATTCAGCGATTCATGATTTGACGGTCTATCTCAAATCCACCGGCTTCACGCCATCCATGTCGTCGAACACCTGGTTCTCACCCGCCATGCCCCAGATGAACTTGTAATTGCCCGTGCCGCAACCGCAATGGATGGACCAGTTCGGCGACAGCGCAACCTCCTCGTTGTGCAAAAACAGATGCCGCGTCTGCTGCGGTTCCCCCATGAAATGAGTCAGCACGTTTTCGCCAAGGTCGAAATAAAAATAAATCTCCGTGCGCCGCCCGTGCGTGTGCGGCGGGAAGGAATTCCACACGTTCCCCTCCTCCAGCGCGGTGAACCCCATCACGAGCTGGCAGCTTTGGATGCCGCCGGGGTGGATGTATTTGTAAATCGTCCGTTTGTTCGCTGCCGCCGGCGAACCGAGCGGCACCGGCGACGCGTCCTTGGGCTTCATCGTCGCGGCAGGATAAGCCGCGTGCGCCGGACAACTCAGAAAATAAAACTTCGCCGGTTTTTTCGCGTCGCCGCTTTCGAATGTGACTGACTTCGTGCCCATCGGCAGATAAACGCAATCCAAGCGGTCGAGGGAAAACATTTTGCCGTCCGCGCGGACCGCGCCTGCGCCGCCGACATTGATGGCACCGAACTCGCGGCGTTCGAGGAAAAACGCGCATCCGGATTCCTTGTGATTTGGCAATTCAACCGGCTTGACCGGCATCACGCCGCCCACCACCAGCCGGTCGAGTTCGGTGAACATGCCACGCAATTCGCCCGGCGCGAAAAGGTCGGCGACATGGAAAGTCTCCCGAAGTTGTTGCGTGGTCATCCGCGCGACATCCTGCGGCCGCGGTATCCGGCGAACGGTGTTCTCAAACATAGGTGGCCAGTCTAAATTTCACACTTCACCATGGTCAATGGGAAACAAACCGACGGCCATTGTTTTGAACCATACAAAACAGGCCGGGCGGAAAAAATTCACGTCCGACGGGTTTTTGTTTTGGACCGGGTCATCTCGTCGTAAATCCAGGCGTAGGTTTTTTCCATGCCGGTCCGCAACGGGATGGACGGTTCCCAACCCAATGTTTGTTTTATGATTGTGTTGTCGCTGTTGCGGCCGTTGACGCCTTTGGGGGCGGAAAGATTGTAACTGCGTTTCAATTTGACGCCCGCGATGTCCTCAACCATGTCCACAAGCTGGTTGATGGAAACTTTTTCCGCGCTCCCGAGATTGATTGGAAAAGTCACCTTCTCGCTTCGCATGATGCGGTCAATGCCATCAATGCAATCGTCAATATACATGAAACTGCGCGTCCGTTTGCCATTGCCCCAGATTTCAATTTCGTGTTTGCCGCTCAATTTGGCATCAATCACTTTGCGGCAAATGGCCGCCGGTGCCTTCTCGCGTCCGCCATCGTAGGTGCCATGCGGGCCGTAAACGTTGTGAAAGCGCGCCACGCGCGTGACCAGGCCGAAATCTTCCGTGAAATGCCTGCACATGCGTTCGCTGAACAACTTTTCCCATCCGTAGCCGTCCTCCGGCATGGCCGGATAAGCGTCGGCCTCGCAAAGACCGGTCACATTCACATCAGTCTGTTTGTCTGCCGCATAGACACAGGCGGAAGAGGAATAAAAGTAGCGCTGCACGCCGAATTTTTTCGCGGCCATCAATAAGTGTGTGTTGATGAGCACGCTCAACATGCAAAGCCCCTTGTTATTTTCGATGAATCCCATGCCGCCCATGTCTGCCGCCAGATTATAGACCTGCTCCGCGCCTTTGGCGGCACGTTCGCAGGCGTCCCTTAGCCGCAAATCCAGCGACACATTTTCCACCTTCGGGAAATGCTGATGCCATTCGCTGAACGGCTTGATGTCCACAGCCCGAATGTCCTTGTGCCCTTTGCGAATTAATTCAGCCACAAGATGGCCGCCGATAAATCCGCCCGCGCCTGCGACTAAAATTTTACTTTGCATGGGGACAATAAAGTTAATTGACGCGAAACCGCAAGGCAATCAAATTTCTGCGAAAGCGAGGGATGTGCTTGCTTTCAGTCTTTGAAAACTGACCCTGGTTAAGTTTCATCGGCAGAAGTGGTTGAGCCATTCCCGTTAAGAAATCAATTCATGCCGGAAAAATTTGACTTTTTGATTGTAGGTGCCGGTTTTGCGGGCGCGGTGCTGGCCGAACGTCTTAGTTCCCAACTCGGCAAGTCGTGTCTCGTGGTCGAGCGCCGCGACCACATCGGGGGGAACGCCTACGATTTTCACGACAAGGCGGGCGTTTTGTTGCATCGCTATGGACCGCATTATTTTCGGACCAACTCCGACCGCGTCGTCGCTTATCTCTCGCAATTCACGGACTGGCATCCGGTCGAATACAAAATCCTTTCGTGGACGCACGGGCGTTTCTGGCAATTTCCGATCAACCTCAACACCTTCGAGCAATTGCTCGGTCACCTATCCACGACCGAAGAAATGGAAGTCACGCTTGCCCAATGGCGCGTGCCGATTGAAAATCCCCGCAATTCGGAGAAAGTCATCATCTCGCAAGTGGGCGTAAAACTTTACGAAATGTTTTTCGAGAATTACACGCGCAAACAGTGGCAGCGCGACCCAAAGGATTTGGACGCGAGAGTTTGCGGGCGCATCCCCATCCGCACCAACCGCGACGACCGCTATCTTTCGGAAAAATTCCAGGCTTTGCCCAAGGAAGGCTACACGCGGCTGTTTGAGCGGCTTCTGGCGCAACCGAAAATCAAAGTCCTGCTGAAAACGGATTACCGCGAAGTCATGCCCCAAGTGCGCTACAAACATCTGATTTACACGGGCGCGATTGACGAATTCTTTGACTGTTGTTACGGCCCACTGCCGTATCGCTCATTGCGGTTCGAGCCGGAGACGGTGCAAAAGGAATTTTTCCAGCCGGTGATGCAGGTGAATTATCCGAACGACCACGAATTTACGCGCATCGTCGAAATCAAACATGCGACGGGACAAAAACTGCCCGTGACAACCATCGTCCGCGAATACCCGCAGGATTACGAGCCGGGTCGTGAAGCGTATTATCCGATTCCAGCGCCTGATGCGCAGGCGCTTTACAAGCGTTATGCCAAACGCGCGATGACGGAAAAGAACGTCAGCTTCATCGGACGCCTCGCCACTTACCGCTACTACAACATGGATCAAGTGGTGGAAATGGCATTGGCAGAATTTGAACGGCTATCCCGGAAGCCCGCATTGAATCCGGCTAAGGAACTATAGCATCAAAGCAAGGACACAAATGTTCGCGCGCTTTGGCAATAATGCCGTCCAGCAAAAATGAATTTCTCTTTTTGTGGGCCGCGGCGCACGCCGTCAACCATCCGTCTGGATTTGCAATCCAACCTTTGACCAACTGTGTTCCCTGTTCCATCCATTCGTCAATGTCGCGAGGTGTTTGGTTAAACCCCGCCTGCGGATCGGTTGCCATACGTGTGCCGCCCAGCGCCAATGTAAAAGTCGGCAGGGCAGCGCTGTAGGCTTCAGGAATCGCACTGCTGGATGAATCATGCAAGGTGAGATACACAAACAAGTGCGCGCGCAAATAGGCCTTCAAAAGTTCAGTGCGCGAAACCACCCCGTTAAATATGATGTGGGTTCCCAAACCACGGTTCACGGCGTCGTACATGCCGCCATCTTTTTCGATGAAGGCGCGGACGCGCTTGTCCTGCGGCAGCCAGTCCTGTGTGCCGCCGTCCGAGCACGAGTCCTGCACGATGTGCTCCAGTTCGACCCCTCCTGATCCGCAACGGACGCGATGCAAAGCTTGAGCTAGCGTGCTTTGCGGAAACTCGGCGTGACGATGGAAATTTGCACTGAACGCTTTCCTGTTAGACCACAAATCAAAGGTGGAAATGCTCAAAATCGTTTCTAAAATCAATGCCATTCGGCAGCGCCGCCAGACAAACGTTCGCCCGGGAGCCAGACCCGCCGCCGCAGGCTAATGGCGGTTTTCTTGACTCGGCCGCCGCGCGACTGTTATAAATTTACCATGTTCGAACTTCCAAAGGTCTCGGTCATCACCCCGAGCTTTAACAGCATCCACACCATTCGCGAGACCATCGAAAGTGTGCGATCCCAGGATTACCCCCATTGCGAACACATCGTCATCGATGGCGGCTCAATGGACGGTACGATCGAATTGCTGAAGGAGTATCCGCATCTGATCTGGGTGTCGGAAAAGGACGAAGGGCATTATCACGCGATGAATAAGGGCATTCTCCTGGCCACCGGGGAGATCGTAAACATCCTGAACGCCGACGACTGCTTCCGACCGGGGACATTGCAGGCTGTGGGCGAGGCCTTTCAACAGCATCCGGAATGGGATGCGCTCTTTGGCGACATCCAGTATGTGGACGGCCAGGGACGCCCAATCTACCGGCGTGAGGAAGCCTGCTACGATTACAACGTGCTCCGGTACGCGCTGTGCTACGTGATTCACCAGACGCTGTTCGTTCGCAAGCCGGTCCATGACCGGATCGGTTTGTATCGGCACAAGGAGTTCTTGAATGCTTGCGACTTGGAATTCATACTGCGTCTCGGTCGGCAAGGCTGCCAGGTTGGCCATGTCCCGCGTCTGCTCGTCAACTATCGTTACCACGAGCACGGGCAATCCGCCGATATGAGGGTCACGCGCAATATGCAGCGCGAATCCGCCATCATCGGCCGGGAATACGGCAGACCCGACGGGTGGCGGCGCCATGTCTATCGCACGGCATTCCGGCTGAAGCGGCAGTGGCAGAAGTTGATCTACCGTGGTCGCGTCGATCTCATCCCTGGATCCTGGATACTCCGGCTCCGCCGACAGATGAAAAAGCAAACCCGCTTCGTGTCAAACATCGACATGGACAGGCTGGAAGAGAAGCGCTGACCGGTCATTCCTGTGGCCTTACAGTTGCCACGCCGCCAGCACGTTGGTCGTGGCGGTAAATTTCACCTCCTTGTATCGCGGCCAGGGACAGCAAATGACCGCCAGTTTGATGTCGTTGCGGGAGGCGAACGCGGCGAGGTCCTCGATGATTTCAAATTCGTGCAGGCTCGGATTGTTGGAAGGCTTGGCCCCGAAATCATGCACCAACACGCGGTAACCTTGTTGCTTCAAATGTTGCGCCAGGTAGAGACCGGCGGATTCTTCGGTGATGTAAGTGTCCGGTTTGTAAGTCAGGCCAAGAACGGCCACGAGGTCGCTCCGGGTGACCCGTGCTTTCACCTTTTCAAGCAAATCCCGTTTGGTGTCCTCGTTCACTTTGTCCGAGGCTTCCGCCAGGGGCGCGGAGACGCCGGCCTGCCGGGCGGTATAAGCCACCAGACGGTTGTCGCGCGGGAAACAGGGGCCACCATAGCTCAGACCGGCGCGCAGGTATTTCTTACCGATGCGGCTGTCGCTGCCAATGGCGTTTAGCACCGCGTGAATATCAGCCTTGGGAAAGCGTTCGGCGATCATGCGGAGCTGGTTGGTGAAACTGATCTTCATGGTGACGTAACTGTTCAATGAAATCTTGGTCAGTTCCGCGCTGACCAGCGACATGCGGCTGATTTGCGGCCGGTTCCGGTTATACTTTTTGTAAAGAGCTTCGAGCGCCGCGCCACTCTCAGGGTCGGATTCACCGATCAACACCAGATCCGGTTCCAGTAACCCGTTGACGACATCGCCCAACGCAATGAACTCCGGATTATAGCAGAGGCCGAAGTCACGACCGCAGGTCCATTTGGTTTCCTTCTCGATCATCGGGACCAGCACCGTGTCGCACGCGCCCGGCGTGGTGGTGGAACTGCAAACGAACAAATGCCCCCTTTTGCCGGCACCCGCCAGCGCCTTGGCGCAAGGCTGCATGGCTTTCAAGAGAAACTCGTTCGAGAAGCTGCCATCGGGGAGGCTTCCGGTGGGTGGAATGAAAAATGAGACATCGGTTTTTACCGCTTCGCGCGGGTCGGTCGAGGCCCGCAGACGCGCACGGCCCGCCTGGACGGTCTCGGCCAGCAGTGGTTCTTCAACAGGTGGCTGGCCCTCGTTCAGCCGCCGTACTTTTTCCGCATCAATGTCTATGCCCACCACCTCGAAACCGCGCGCGGCCAGCGTGGCGGCAATGCAGGCACCCAGTTTTCCCAAGCCAAAAACAGAGGCGGATTGGATTGTCTTCATGGGACACGAAGATGCCAGCCCCTGATTGACAGCGTCAAGTTCAATGCCCGCTCGTGAATGACGCTGCGGCGAATAAAAATGGAGCTTGTCAGGATTGGAAAACGGTAACGGATACCCTGAGGATGAGGCGTCATCGGATGGCGGTGACAAATGTATCTGCCGTTGCCATCAACGACGATTGTGCCGGCAAGCGCAACTTCAACTTCAGGACGCTTTTCAAAAAAATCGCTTACCGTTTTGAGCGCACCGGGCAGGTATTGTTCGTCGCAGTTGAGATACGCGAGAATATCGCCCTGAGCGCGGCGATAGCCACGATTGACGGCGGCATACATGCCACCGTCCTTTTCGATGAACGCGCGGACGCGACGGTCATGCGGCAGCCAGTCCTGCGTACCGTCGTCCGAACAGGAATCCTGCACGAATGTGCTCCAGTTCGACACCTTGCTGGCCGGCCACGGAGGCGATGCAGAGCCTGAGCCAGCCCGAATTGCGGAAACTTGGTGTGACAATGGAAAATTTCATGGCGAAACTTTTAACATCCAGCCGAAAGACGGGCAAATCCTCGCATATGTGAAAATTTGCCAATGCTGATTAGTCCTGACGCCCACCGGTGATTGTGGCCGCTTGCGAGCCATGGGTATCCAGCCAAAGCGCAACGTTTCGTTGGTTGGTGACTTCACCGTGCAGGATGGCAAGGATCAAATCATGAGTCAACACGGTGTTGAATTGCCGCGAATAAGTCATCGATCCATTTGCACCGGGAGGCTTGACCAAGAAAGGCACCCGATGATCCCGTTGGCCGTCATACAGTTTCGATTCGCGCCACGAGTGGTCGGCGCTTAAGATGACCCAAGTCTTATCCCATTCACCCGCTTGCTCCATGGCGTGGCGCAACGTCCCCAATTCGTCGTCGGCCAGTGCTAAATTGTTGAAATAACCCTGCACCTTGGATTTGGCCCAGAGAATAAATTGATGCTTTTCTGGCAGATAAACTCCCGGTTTGTGAGGCGGAGGTAGGTGCAACAGGATCAAACCATAAGTGGAATTTGTCACCACACGGAGGGATGTCTGCAAACTGTCTTGGCAGATATTGGCGAATAGATGTCGAAGCCAGAAGGTTTCAGACAGTGAAAAAATTTGGCAGCGCATGTTTGCCGCAAATGTGTCAGCGCGAGCGGGTTCAAAAGGAGGATAGGGATACCAGGCGCAGAAATTCAAAGCACTGCCCAACATTCGATCGTATGGGACATACCAGCCGACGAGCGCGGTGTTGACACCGAGGTTGTGCGCCTCGGAAAATACCGAAGGCTGTGCCGTCCAAGTGGCGGTTTCTCTATTGTCAGCGAATGTGATTAAAAGATCGCAAGCATCCTCGTAGGAAACAGATAAAATGCGCCGTCCGAGAATCAATGCGGGCATGGACATAATCGTGGCATCATTGGGCGAATACGCGTTGGCCGCTGTCAGCGATTGTTGCTGCAAACGGTCGAACTCAGGCAATTGCAGGCCGGGGGGACGCTGCTTAAACGCCAGCCGGTAATCTGTTTCGTCGAAGATAATCCACAAGACACGAGGCTGACCTGCGCGAACGGGGCCGGGTGGCGGCAAAAGCACGTTGCTGGTACATTGTTTTAGTTGGGTCATGCCCAGGCAAACGAGTGCGATCTCGACAAACGAGAAGAGAGCCAACGGAAATAAAAGGCCCACCGCCACCCCTGCGATTTTGGTGAGGGACCGATGTTTCCAAGCAACCAGCACCAATACGGCCAACACAGCGATGATTACCACGGGCTGCTTTAGAAACGCGACGATTTGATAATCAGCAATATTGGTTAATTTCAGCCGGACAAAATCCACCGGGAACAACAGTAAAAGCAGAAAGGTTAAATGGAATGGCAATTGCAGCAACGTGTTCGGAAAACGTCGCAACATTCGCATCACCAACCAGAACACCAACGCAAAGCAGAGTATGTTGAGTACCAAAGCCAGCAGCATCGAAGGAGTAACCAACAGCTTGTTGAAGTAGCGATCTTGATCAAACAGCAAATCGAATCCCACTTTGATGAAACACAAATTCGCGAGCGACACTGCCACGATGCCATCCTTGATTTTTTGCTTCAGCGGCTGCGGCAACGGGATGATGCCCTCGTGATGCTCCGCCGGAGGTGTGGTTTGCGCGGGCGCGCTCAATTTCTACCGCCTTTTCGCTTCAGGCAATACATCCGGCGCTGCGTGCCCGGCAGCGCGAGCGACCGGACAATTTCAAAATACGGCGTGCAAGCCCGTTCAAACATTTTTATATCCAGCGCTGCATGCAAATGTTCGCGCCCACGGGTCAGGCGGCGAAACATGTCATCCCGGGGCTCGACGAATTCAATCACAAGTAACGAATTGGTTAATTCGTAGGCCAGCCGCAGAATTTCTTCAAGCGGAATCCGCTCCGTTACCAGCAAATGGTGAATCAACGCCAGCATCAGCACGCCGTCAAACGCGCCGGACGCACGGTCGAGAAACGACGGGCACTCGCCGTTGCGCCAGCCGAGCGCCGGGCTGGGGTGCGCCAGATTCAAGACCAGCGGTAGAATGTTCAATTTTTGTTCGCGCGCGCGCCGCCAGATCGTGCCGACGCAGACCGGATCGAGATCAAGCGCCACGACTTCCGCGCCCGCTTGCGCCGCCAGCGCGCTGAAATGGCCGGTGTTCGCGCCGGCATCCAGCACGCGCGCCGGTTTGAACTCGCGCAACGCCTCGCTCACAAATTTTTCCTTGGCGGCAAACGCCGGGTCATTGTAGCTGTGCGTGGCCATGTAATCCGACCATACTGATTCTTTCTGCGCGACCGGCTTGAGCGAATTCAGCGTTCGTTCCAATCGTTTGAAAAGCGATTCGAGGATGAATCGCGCCTTTTTCGGGTTCGCCAGCAAATGCGGCTGGTAAATCTTTTGGTCGTCCGGGCCGGCCCTGCGCGAGAGCCAGGTAGGAATCGAAACGAGCGAGAGCGTTCGCGGCTTGAATTTCTCCAGCATCTCGCAGAGGCGGTAAACATCCTCCGGCTCAAGTCCGTCACGGTGGGTGGTGAAAATATCCGCAAGCGGCGTCCCCCAGCGCCGATTGGCCAGCAGCGGCAGAAGAAACGTCCGGATAAATTGCGCGTGCGGTTTCCAAATCGGGTCACCCGGGTTGCGGCGTTCGAACGACAGCGCGTCAATGAAGACCGGTTCGCTGCCGCGAAATAAAATATTGTGCGGGGTGGCGTCCTTCAACCCGAATCCATCCGCGAGCGCGGCTTGGGCGAGTTCGAGCGTCAGGCGACCGGCAGCCCAAAGCATTTCGGGCGGCCATTCATGCGGGTAGCCCGGAAACGGGATGCGCTCATGCTCAAAGACCGCGCCCATTGGCTGCGCGTGGAAAACCGGCGGCAACTCCGGAGATTCGAGAAGCGCGGCAGTTTCGCTTTCGTTCAGGCGGCGGGTGGCGGCAAATTGTTTCCGGGCAATGAACTGGCGCGCACAATTGGTTGGCAGGAATTTTTCGAATTCAGAAACGGCATCTGCGGCAACGAAGCGCAGCACACGGTCATTGAAGGAATAACAACAACCAGCTGGATCGCGAAATGAAGGCGTGGACTGTGGCATTACCGGACATCAGGGTTTGACTTTCATTGTTTCTTTGGCGGGAATTTCCGCAACGGTGTCCGAAGGTTTCTGACTGCGCCCGAACATTTTCCGGAACATACCCACAATCACACCCACGATCCACCGCCGTGTTTGTTTCAGGTAGAACAGGAAGCCAACAAAGACCGCGACAATCATTTGCCAGAGCAACGCGCCGAATCCGGGATCTATGTAGGCTAGCATCATAAAATCAAAAAGAAAACCAACCGGCCAATTCTAAATTACGGCTTCGACGCCGTCAACACTATTCTTTTGCAATTTGCTTCTGCCTGTGTGTCATTTCTGGCGCGAAATTTCTGCGCGATGGGAATGCGCCGGCCCATGCCGAAGGCGCGCGGCGACACTTTCAGTCCGGGCGCGGCTTGACGGCGTTTGTATTCGCTGAACGTGATTTTATTGATGACGTCGTTCACAACCGCCGCGTCAAATCCGCGTTTGATGATTTCTTCCCTGTTCAAATCCTGCACGATGTAAGCATCCAAAATCCGGTCCAAGATTTCGTATGGCGGCAATGAATCCTGATCTTTTTGGTTCGGCCGCAACTCGGCGCTCGGCGGTTTTGAAATGGAAGCAGCGGGAATGATTTCGCGCTCGCGGTTTACCCAACGCGCAATTTTGTAAATGTCCATCTTGAAAACGTCCGCGAGCGGTGCCAGCGCGCCGCACATGTCGCCGTAAAGCGTGCAATAACCGACGGCCATCTCCGATTTGTTGCCGGTTGTCAGCACCAGAGCGCCGAATTTGTTCGAGAGCGCCATGAGAGTCAGGCCGCGGAGCCGCGATTGCACGTTTTCCTCGGCCTCGTTTGGTTTCGTTCCGGCAAAAACCTTTGCCAATTGCTTCTCAACCGATTGAAAAACCGTTTCAATCGGCAAAACTTCGTAACGAACGCCAAGATTTCTCGAGAGCGCCTCCGCATCGCTCAAACTGCCCTCGCTCGAATAGCGCGCCGGCATTGAAATGCCCATGACTTTGTCCGCCCCAAGCGCGTCCGCTGCCAGCACGGCAACGAGGGCGGAATCAATGCCGCCGGACAGCCCGACGATGGCCGATTTGAAACCGCATTTACCAACGTAATCGCGAACACCCAGGGACAGCGCAGCGAATAACTGCTGTTCCCGCGCCGGCCACTCGATTTTTTGCGGCGGCGAATCGGCCCCCCAATCCACAACCAAAAGGTCTTCCGCAAATCCCTTGCCCAAAGCCAGTGATTTACCGCGTTTATTGAGCACGACACTGTGACCGTCGAAGATCAATTCATCATTCGCGCCGATGAGGTTCACGTACGCCAACGGCACGCCCTCGTCCCGCGCCACGCGCTGGAGCATTTCCAGTCGTACGCGCTCCTTGCCATCATGCCATGGTGACGCGGAAATATTAACGATGGCTTCGGCACCTTGTGCGATGAGTTCCTTGATGGGATCGCGGCGATACAGCCGCTCCGGCCAAAAATCCTGGTCGTTCCAAATGTCCTCACAAATCGTGATGCCCAGCTTGCGTCCATTAAACTCGAACGGCGTGATGTTTTTCGCGGGTTCAAAATATCGGTCTTCATCAAAAACGTCGTAAGTCGGCAACAGACATTTGTGTGTGCACCAGATGATTTTCCCATTTTGCAGGACCGCGGCGGAATTCCGGAGCGCGCGCCCCGGACGGTCGGAATTTTGGCCCACGTAGCCGACGCAAACAGGAATTTTGCCAATGCTTTTGGCCGTTTCCGTTAGGACGGCGAGATTGGTGTCAACGAAATCCGCGCGCAGCAACAAATCGCGCGGCGGGTAGCCGCATAAAAATAATTCGGGCGCGAGGACAAATTCGGCGCCGCGCGCACAGGCTTTTTCGTAACCAGTGATGAGCTTCTGGCGGTTCGCGGTGAAATCGCCAATGGTCGAGTTGAGTTGGAGCAGGCCGATTTTCAAATGTGTTGAGGATAGTAATTATCGGCGATTTCGCAATGAATTTGCGCGCAGTATCAGGGTTTTTCCACGCTGTGAATGGCTTCAGCCAGGTTGGCAAGATGGTGTTCTAGGGTGAAACGGCGGACAAACATTTCGCGCAATGCTTTGGCCAGGTCCATGCCGGCCAGGCGTTGCAGCGCATCGGCGATTTGCCCGGGCGATTTGGGATCAACAAAACCCGGATAATCCTGCGGCAGTATTTCCGGGATTGAGCGCCAACGTGTCGTGATGACGGGCAGGCCAAATGCCATTGCCTCCACAATCACCGCGCCAAAACTTTCTGCATGATAATATGTCGGAAAACAAAACAGATCGGCATTGGCAAACGCTTGCGCCTTGCGCTCTTCGGAAACGAAGCCGAGACATTCAACGTCGTCCTGAAGCCCGCGCCGTTGGATTAATTCGCGCAATTCCTTTTCTTCTGTGCTGGAAGCAAATGCTCCGATCAAAGTCAACCTGAAGCGCAAAGGGAATTTGTTGATGGCGTTTTTTTCGTTGGCCAACGCGACGCCTTCAACGGTGTCGAACACTCCCTTTTCCCGCGTGCAAAGAGCGAGATACAGGACATTAACCATGGCATCATTCGTGTTCACCTCTGCGGCATGGCCGGACAGGATTTTCTGTTGTGCGGCGATCTTCGCCTGGCGCAGTTTTAAAACCTCTTTTTCAAACTGGGGGCAGGGGTCGAGCACACCCGGGCTGACGACAAATATGCGCCGGGCATTGAATTTTTCCGCGTCGCGACGGTTGAATTCCGAGGCCACGACGCTCACGTCGGAGTTCTTCATCAGGCGATGAGTGAAATTGCGGGCGCGGGCGGAAGCAACCGTTTCAAGCCATTCGGGCAATCCGGCGGCGTGCCAGTGGAAGATGATTTTCCTGAAAAAGGGACGGCAGAGAAGCATGACCAGCCAGTCCCGGTATAATGCCGAGCGGATGCCGGGCGCGGGCACGTAATAGAAATTCGTCACGCCGTAACGGAACCGGCACCAGATGGCTTGAAGACAATACCCGAAGAGGAGGAAAAACTTTCCCGCACGAAACTTGCCGATGTCTTTTAAGTCCTGTGAAAGCTGTGCATTGACGTGATAACATTCAATGCCGAAGCGGTCCGGCGATTCAACGGTTGCTTTTCGTCTCCCCCAACGATGGTCGCCGCCAAAACCGTTCATCATGCGTTGCACACCATAGCTCTGGCCATGATAGGGCGGCGGCACATTGGCAAAAATGAGCAGCTTCATGCAAGGTTCAATTGAGTTTTGGTTTTGAATTTGAGCCAAAACAGAACAGGAAGGAAGATTTTTCACACGCCAGTCCGCTGTCCGATTGTCCCTATGTCAGAAGTAGAACAAAAGGAGCAATTTCATTTTGCCGAAGGGGAAGTTTTCTGGCGTTTTTCATTTTTGCCCCGTATCCTACAGGCCGCACGATTTTAATTTCTCATGGCCATTGAACGTGTCAACGTCCCCGGTGTCGGCATCAGTATCATCAATTTGGAGACGGCGCTGGCAGCCGTCGCTGACGCGGTGCTACAACGGCGCAAAGGCTACATTGGTGTGACCGGGGTGCATGGTGTGATGGAGGCGCAGACGGATGAAAAACTTCGCCGTATTTTGAACCAGGCGTTCCTTTGCACACCGATTATATGAATCTCAAATCCGCTTTTGTTTTGGGAACGCCCCTGACGGCGACCACTTATGGCGAATTCACCGGCGCGCTGCAACAGTTGACCAGGCAACTGCGCTCCGTCGCGGTGGATTTTTCCAACACGCACGTTGTCACGCTGCGCCGGCATGATTCAAATTTTCGGGAGCTGACCGACGGTTTTGATTTTTTTATCCCGGATGGAATGCCATTGATTTGGTGCTTGAATTTGCAGGGCATGAAATTGCGCGGTCGTGTTTATGGGCCGACTTTCATGCGGCATTGCGTGTTGAACAGTCCGGCACCGTTCACACACTATTTTTTGGGAGGTTCGGATGAATGTTCCCGGAAGTTGAAGGAATTTTTTCTCAAGCAAAATCCGACCGTGAAAATCATCGGCGTCCGCAATGGTTATTTCAAATCGGATGATGAGCAGCAAATCGTGGATGAAATCAACCGGCTCTCGCCGGATTTTGTATGGATAGGATTAGGCACACCAAAACAGCAAGCGTGGATTCACAAACACAAGCATCAAATTGCACGCGGCATCCTGCTGGCCGTTGGCTTTGCCTTTGATGTCAACGCTGGCACCAAGCTTGACGCGCCGCTCTGGATGCAACGGTTGGGCTTGACCTGGGTTTTTCGCATTTATTCCGAACCGCGCCGGCTGGCGGCACGATATTTCAAGTACAATTTCCTTTTTTTGTTTTATCTGCTTTGGGATGGCTTACGAGGGCGGGCTTGGGCAAAAGCAGACTGACAAGGCATTTGCCGGCGTAAGACTGCTATTTCGGGATGAGACCGGCCGGGCATCGGGCGGCAGGCGCCGCGTTGGATGCAGCGGAGCGGATTGGAATGGTGCTATCGTTTTTGTGCCAGGAACCACGACGGCTGGCGGGGCGATATTTCGAATACAACTTCGCTGTTTGTACTTAAAATCTGCGGGATAATTCTGCGGACGGGCAAAAATATCCGCCCCAATAAATGAGCCTTGGAATAATTTGTTTGAGTGGAATCGACTGTTCGTTATTCAGTGTAATGACACACGAATGTGCGGAAATCAAATCAACGAAACGAAACCGGATTGGTGGCGGGATTTGGTTGATTGTTGGCATCGGCTGCCAAATAAAAGATTTTTCTTTCTCGTTGTTGGCGGCATGGCTGACATTGTTTCAGTTTTTGGGCAATTCAGTTTTTGGCTACATCTACAGCCCTTCGCTGCTTGTGTGGATGCTCAATGCATACGGCAGCGGAGATGTTTCCAACGATGATGCTTATGGAAATCTGATCCCGTTTCTGGTAATCGGCTTGTTTTGGTGGAAACGCAAGGAGCTGCTGCAATTGCCATTGAAAATCTGGCCGTCCGCCTTGTGGTTCGTCGCTTTGGGACTGGCACTGCATATTTTGGGTTACGTCACCCAGGAACCGCGCCTCTCCATCATGGCACTGTTCGCCGGCATTTACGGACTGATGGGATTGGCATGGGGCCCTGCATGGTTGCGCAATAGTTTCTTCCCGTTTTTTCTTTTCATTTTTTCCGTTCCGGTCGGCACGGTGATTGAACCCATTACCTTCCCTTTGCGAATTCTCGTCTCCACACTGGTGGAGTGGGTGGCGCACAACGTCCTTGGGATTGGCGTTTTGCGAGTGGGCACGCAACTGTTCGATCCACTGGGCACATATCGATATGATGTCGCGGCGGCATGCAGCGGCATACGCAGTCTGGTGGCGATTTTTTTGTTCGCCACCGTCTGCGGATTTATGATGTTCCGTTCGCCGTGGAAACGGCTATTCATGATGGCACTGGCGTTTCCATTCGCCGTTTTGGGAAACCTCCTCCGAATGCTTTTGATCATCATTGCGGCGGAAATCGGAGGTCAACAATGGGGCAACCGTGTTCATGAAAGCACTATCATCAGCCTCCTGCCTTACATCCCGGTTTTTCTGGGGCTGCTGCTTGTCGGGTGGTGGCTGGAAAAAAAACCTGGTTCAAACAAAAACCCCCAGACATGAAAAAGCAAAAAATCCTCATTTTCATGGTCGTGCTCGCGTTGATTGGCGGCAGCGTCTGGGCGTTGATCTGGCTTCGGGCAAATCAAAAACTCGGTACGCCGGGCATCAAAGCCACGCCAATCCCCGGAAGTGTGAGGATGAATTTTGATTTGCCGGAGCATGTGTTGAATTTCACCTCAGAGAACGCGCCGCAGGACAAAACCGTCTTGGACACGCTGCCCAAAGACACAAGCTTCGCCCAACGCCACTACACCGCGCCGGATGGGTTTTGGGTGAACGCGAACATTGTTTTAATGGGCACGGACCGAACCAGCATTCACAAACCAGAGTTTTGCCTCCCGGGTCAGGGTTGGCGCATTGACCAAAAAACAACGGCCAACCTTTTCATTGAAGGCCAACATCCCCATCAACTGCAGGTCGCAAAATGGATAATCACCAATTTCATCCAAGACACCGACGGCCGGAAAAAAGAAGTGCGCGGCCTTTACGTGTTTTGGTTCGTTGCGGGAAACGAAGAAACGGCCAGCCATTGGCGGCGCATCTGGGGAATAACGCGTGATTTACTGACGACTGGCGTGTTGCAACGCTGGGCTTATATCAGCTATTTTACCGTCTGCGAGCCCGGCCAGGAAGACGCCACGTTCGAGCGCATGAAGAAATTGATTGTGGCCTCGGTGCCGGAGTTCCAATTGGCGCCAAAGCCGAAATAGAATTGGCGCGCTCGGATACCAGACTGCCAAAGAATTGGATGCATACGCGACCTGGCCATTCTGGAATTAAAAACATTTCATCGTTGAACAGTCATGCTAAAACGCGACCGCCAGATTCGGACAGGGATTCATCAATTCGTTGATGCCTGCCTGTTTGCGGTTGCACTCTTGTTGTCATACGCGCTGCGTTCCAACCCTAACATCATCGCGTGGTTGAAGTTGGGGCCTACAGGCCAGTTTGGATATTTTGCATTGCTCTACCTTGTCCTGATTCCCACCGCGCCATTCATCCTCGAATCGCAGGGATTCTATAATCATCCTCCACTGTGCAAACGCAGCGCCATTTTATGGCCATTGCTAAAAGGCTGCGTGTTCATCACGCTGGAACTGGCGCTGACGGCTTACGTCTTTCATCTAATAGTGGCCCGGGCGACTTTGATTTTGTTCGGTTGCATTGGTTTTTGCATGTTGTATTTGAAGGAAGAATTGATCCATCTCCTGTTCAAAAGCAAAGTCGCCCAGTCACAATACAAGCGGCGGTTCATTCTCATCGGCACAGAACGGGAAACCGCCAAAATACGGCAGGAACTGAAAGAACGCTCGAACGAAGGCATTGAAATCGTGGCTGAACTCAATCTTCTTGAAATCCCGGTTCAACAAATTGTGTCCACGTTCATCATCACTCCGTCTTCGGCGTGATTCTTAGCGCCGAACACGCCCATTTCAAACAGGTCGAAGACATCATCAAGGCTTGTGAACTTGAAGGTGTCGAAGTTTGGCTGGTAGCCGACTTCTTCGCCACGCAAATTTCACGCACGAGCTTCGATGAATTGCTCGGACGACCGTTGTTGATTTTTCGCACAACTCCGGAAGCCTCATGGCAGGGTATCATCAAGCTACTCATGGATCTCTTCGGGGCCTTGCTGATGATGATTTCATTGTCATGGCTGTTCGCTCTTCTGGCTATGTTGATCAAAATCACTTCGCCCGGTCCCGTGTTCTTCAAACAACAACGTTCCGGTTTGAATGGCGCGCCATTCAAACTCTACAAATTCCGCACGATGGTCACAAATGCCGAGCAATCCAAGCACGAGCTGGAAGCCATGAACGAAATGCGCGGACCGGTCTTTAAAGTCACCGACGACCCGCGTGTCACCCGCATCGGCAAATGGCTCCGCTATTACAGTCTCGATGAATTACCGCAGCTTCTCAACGTCCTGCGCGGCGAGATGAGCCTTGTCGGCCCGCGCCCGTTGCCGGTGGATGAGGTCAAATGTTTCAACGATTTGGCCCATCGCCGGCGTTTGAGCGTAAAACCCGGGCTCACCTGCCTCTGGCAAATCAGCGGGCGCAACCAAATCAATGATTTCAAGGATTGGGTGAGACTTGACCTTGAATACATTGACAATTGGTCGCTCTGGCTTGACTTAAAAATCCTGCTCCGCACGATCCCCGTCGTGCTGAGGGGCACCGGCGCGAAGTAACGGTAGTATAGTTCGCAATCTTGGTGGGGCGAGCGTCCTCGTCCCGCATTGCGGGATCAGTAGCCTTGCCCCACCGAAACTATACCACTACCGATGTAACCGGGCACTCGACATTCGCGCCCTGCTGCTTCATTCTTCCTGTCCATGCCGTCTCGAAACAAAACAAAACAGCCTGCGTCCGTTGTGACCGGCGCGGCGGGTTTTCTCGGTTCGCATCTCACCGACCTTCTGCTCGCACGCGGTCACAAAGTCATCGGCATTGACAACTTCATCACCGGCAGCGTGGACAACATCGCGCACCTCGGCGGCAATCCAAATTTCAAATTCATCCTGCAGGACGTCACTGAATTTGTTTTTCTGAACGGGCCGGTGAATTACGTCTGGCACTTCGCGTCGCCCGCCAGCCCGTTCGACTATTTGAATTTCCCCATTCAAACCCTGAAAGTGGGTTCGCTCGGCACGCACAAGGCGCTTGGCCTTGCCAAAGATAAAAAAGCCCGGTTTCTCCTTGCTTCAACCTCGGAAATTTACGGCGATCCGCTCGTTCATCCGCAAACCGAAAACTATTGGGGCAATGTTAATCCCGTAGGCCCTCGCGGCTGCTACGATGAAGCCAAGCGATTTGCCGAAGCGATGACTATGGCCTATCACCGGGAGCACAAAGTCCAGACGCGCATCGCCCGCATTTTCAACACCTACGGCCCGCGCATGAGACTCAATGACGGCCGCGTCGTGCCCACGTTCATCAGCCAGGCGCTCAGGCATAAACCGGTCACTGTCTTTGGGAAAGGCCGGCAGACGCGCTGCTTTTGTTACGTATCCGATCTGATTGAAGGCATTTACAGGCTGATGATGAGCAATTACGATTTGCCGATGAATATTGGCAATCCCGCCGAGTTGACCGTGCTCGAATTCGCGAAGGAAATCATCCACGCCACCCAATCGCGCAGCAAAATCGTTTTCAAACCGCTGCCGCAGGACGATCCGAAGCGACGCCGGCCTGACATCACCCGCGCAAAAAAAACCCTCGGTTGGTCGCCCAAAGTTCCGCTCGACAAAGGCCTCACTCAAACCATCGCTTATTTCAAGCGCAAGGTTTGATGGCGGGGTTCGTCCAAATGATTTTCCAAGCGCGCCAGTTCGAATTCGTCTTCCCGCGACCGGCGCTCATCATGGGCGTTGTCAACGTCACGCCCGACTCGTTTTCCGACGGCGGAAAATATTTTGACACAAACGCTGCCGTTGCCCGCGCGCTGGAACTTGTCGCGCAAGGCGCGGAAATACTCGACGTCGGCGGCGAATCCACGCGCCCCGGCGCCAGGCCGGTCAACGAGGCCGAAGAACTGCGCCGCGTAATTCCGGTCATTGAAAAACTCGCTGCGAAAGTCAAAATTCCGCTTTCGATTGACACGATGAAACCATCCGTCGCGCATGCCGCGTTGCAAGCCGGCGCGAGCATTGTCAATGACGTGGCCGCCAACCGCGACGACGATGCAATGTGGCGTGTCGTGGCGGAATGCCAGGCTGGCTATGTTTGCATGCACGCGCAAGGCTCGCCACAGACGATGCAAGAGAATCCGGTTTACGCTGACGTGGTCCGTGAAGTCGGCGATTTTTTCCGCGAGCGGCTGAAAAAATTGAACGCCTGTGGCGTCTTCTGCTGACCAAGTCGTGCTGGACGTCGGTATTGGCTTTGGCAAGACGGTGGAACATAATTTGCGGTTGCTTGCAAACTTGCATCGCTTTACAACGATGGCACGGCCCCTGCTCATCGGTGTTTCGCGCAAGTCGTTTATCGGGAAATTATTTGGCGCCGATCTGAACGAACGGTTGCCGGCTTCGCTGGCGTGCGCGTGCCTGGCGATTCAGTCGGGCGCGCAAATCATTCGCGCGCATGACGTGGCAGAGACAGTTCAGGCTGTGAGAATGACGGAGACCGTGCTTGCTCGAATAAAAAGATAATGTGGATTTACCTCCAGAACGGCTGGCGGCCCGCGTTGGAAATTTTAATCCTCGCGGTGGCGATTTATTACATCTTCCGTTTTCTGCGCGGCACGCGCGGCTGGCCGGTGGTCATCGGCTTCGTCGTATTGCTGCTGGCGCTTGCATTGGTCACGACGATTCTGGATTTAAAAGTGTTGCGCTGGTTGCTCGGCACGTTCTCGGCGTTTTTTGCCGTCGCTGTCATTATCATTTTTCAACCGGAATTGCGCCGGATGCTGGCTGAATTGGGAAATCTGCCGCTCTTTGCGAGTGCGCATGAACAGCGCGAAAATATCGAGGTCATCATTCAAACCTGTGAGCGCCTGTCCGAAGTCCGCATTGGCGCGCTCATCGCCATCGAGCAATCCATCCAGCTTCAGGAAGCCGTTGAGTCCGGCGTCCGGGTGGATTGTGAAGCAACGCCGGAAATACTCGAAACGATTTTTTTCCCGAACAACGCCATCCACGATGGCGGCGTCATCATCAAAGGCGACCGCATTACCTACGCGGCGTGCATTTTTCCGATGACACAGCGGCAGGATTTGAACAAGTCGCTCGGCACGCGCCACCGCGCGGCGATTGGCTTGAGTGAGGAAACGGACGCGGTCATCGTTGTTGTGTCCGAGGAAAACGGCGGGATTTCACACGCTTACAAAGGCCAGCTTGTGCGCAGCGTAACGCTGGAGGAGTTGCGTTCGTTCCTTACCTCCGTGCTCGTGCAGCCGGCGAAATCGCACAGCTTTGTAGAATGGTTGCACAAGCGATTCGGCGAACAACATAAACCCGGACCCGCCGTCATCACGAAGAATGAACCGCGTCCGGTCGCCAAATCAACCGGCAATCAAGTTTAATTCTTATGGCAATGCGCGATTGGCTGACAAAAGATTTGAGCTGGATAATTGTTTCGCTGCTTCTGGCCGTGGCCATCTGGCTCACCGTTTACAAAATCCGGGAAGAGCCGGAAACGGCGGTGGCGCGGGGAGTTGAAAACACCTACGGCAACCTGCCGGTGCACCTTCTTTCAGCGGCGGCGGACGTGCACGATTATCGGGCGGCTCCCGGCACGGTCGCCGTCACGGTCAGCGGCCCGCCCAACGCCATGGCAATTTTACAGGCGGACCAAATCCACGCGGTGGTGGACCTGACCGGCATTGAATCCTCGCACGATTTGCGCCGGCCGGTGGAAGTCTCGGTGCCGATTGGCATGACCCTCGTGAGGGTTGAGCCGCTGGAGGTGGGCGTGATCGTCCCTTCGCCGCCAGGCCATAACAAACCATGAGCCAATCCAAAAAAATCTTCGGCACCGACGGTGTTCGCGGCACGGCCAATATTGAACCGGTCACTGCGGAAACAGCGTTGAAACTTGGCCGCGCCGCAGGCCATGTTTTTAAAAATTTGGAGTTGCGGGCGCGCGGACATGGTCGCCACAAAATCGTCATCGGCAAGGACACGCGCTTGTCCGGCTACATGCTCGAGAATGCCATCTCCTCCGGCATCCTTTCGATGGGTGTGGACGTGCTGTTCATCGGTCCACTGCCGACCCCGGGTGTCGCCTATGTCACGCGCAGTCTCCGCGCCGACGCCGGCATTGTTATTACCGCTTCGCACAATCCTTACGCGGACAACGGCATCAAATTCTTCCGCGCGGATGGCTACAAACTCGATGACAAAATCGAGAGCGAAATCGAAAATCTCGTTTTCAGCGGCGACATTGAAAACATCCGCCCGACCGCCGACGAAATCGGCAAAGCCGTGCGCATTGACGATGCTTTGGGCCGCTACATCGAATATGCCAAATCGTCCTTCCCGCGCGGCATGACGCTTGAAGGAATGCGCATTGTCGTGGACTGCGCGCACGGCGCGGGTTACAAATCCACGCCTTGCGTGCTGCGAGAACTCGGCGCGGAGGTCGTCGTTTTCGGCAACCAGCCCGACGGAATGAACATCAACAAGGGTTGCGGCTCGCTGCACCCGGAAGCGCTGTGCAAAAAAGTCGTCGAACACAAGGCGCATCTCGGCATTGCGCATGATGGAGATGCCGACCGCGCTTTGCTGTGCGACGAAACCGGCGCGTTGATCGATGGCGACGACATCATGGCCATCGCCGCGCTCAACATGCTCGCGCAAAATACGCTCGCCGAAAAAACCCTGGTCGCCACCGTGATGAGCAACGCCGGTTTGGAAGTGGCAATCAAATCTGCTGGCGGCAAAATGATTCGCACTGCCGTGGGCGACAGGAACGTCATTGATGAAATGCTGCGCGGCGGATTCAACTTCGGCGGCGAGCAGAGCGGCCATTTGATTTTCCGCGATTACAGCACAACTGGCGACGGTCTCGTCGCCGCGCTGCAAATTCTGCGGATTATGAAGGCAAAAAAACAGCCGCTTTCAAAACTCGCGAAATGCTGGACGCGTTTTCCGCAACTCGTGACCAACGTCCGCGTGCGTGAGAAAAAGCCGTTCGAACAATTGGACGGTCTTCTCAAACTTGTTTCTGAAGCCGAGGCGGAATTGAAATTGGCCGGGGGACGCCTGCTGTTGCGCTATTCCGGCACCGAACCCAAGGCGCGATTGCTCCTCGAAGGCCGTGACGCAAAAATCCTCGAAAAATGGTCGCAGAAAATTTGTGCTGTGATCCAAAAACAAATCGGCGCGTGACCACGCTGCCACACGATCTCTTAAGCAGCGCCAATACCTGTGCCTGCATTTTAATAAAGACCAACGGATGCGCTAGGAAATCCGGCTCCGGTGGTGCGAACGTGACGAGGCAGCGAACGCGATAGCCATTCTGATTGGCTTCATGCAGAGCCAGTGCAGAATCCTTCCCGCCGATCCAGGGCATCGCTGCGTTTTGCGTCATGCAGCCACTGCGCCTTCACGCAGCTTTACAAAACGGTTTTCCGCAACGGCCAGCCCGCCAAACAGCAGCGCCGAGTAAAGCAGATTGCTCAACAGCGTATTTCGGAAGAACGGAATGGCGGCAACATAACAATCAACAAAGCCGGCGGGCGTTTTGGGATACAAATGACCAATCGCCCATACGCCGAAATTGGTTATGACGAAAAACAATATGGCGCTCATCACGGCTGCGCCGGCAATTCGCCAGACGCTGCGCCGGCGGCGCACCCAAAATCCAAGGCAAACGATAAGCGCGAAGCTGCCGTAAACCACCGGCGTGATTGGGTGGAATCCGAGCACCAGATCACTCAAAAATAATCCCGCCAGCGGCATGAGAAAGGCGGCTCGTTTATCGGCGAAACCCGCCCCGCCGAACAGGGCCATCGCAGCAATGGGCGAGAAGTTTGGTGGATGAGGAATCAGCCGCGCAGCGGCGGCGACCAGGATCATTCCGGCGAGGACACCGAATCGGGTTTTATTCATAGTTTTTTTATTTTGGATGGTTTCATTTCACAGGGCGGGCAGCAAGTCGCAAAACCAAAATCCCCTGGCCTGCCGCGCGCCCGGCAACGGACACACGGTTGACGTTGCACCTGGATGCGTTTCTTCGACCGGGCGATAGACTTTTTCGCCGACCTTGATTTGCAACGGCTGCTTGAAAATCGGCCCGGCAAAAGCAAACGAATGGAACTCACCGTTTTCACCGCACGGGTCAACGTCCGGTGGCAGCGAGTTGACGAATGCCGCGTCTATGTTGCGACCCGCGGCGGTTTCGTCGAGGTAGGCGTCGTTCACGCAGCAGATGACCGAACCGAAGCCGAGCGCAATGAATTCACGGATGAGTTCACGCGAATCGTTTTTCCAAATCGGAAAGATTCCGCGCAGACCGACCCGCGCCAGATTTTTCTCACGCCAGCGTTTGAGGTCTTCGAGGAAAATATCGCCAAAGGCGCAGCCGCTGACACCCTGCGCCTTGTAGGCGAGCAAACACCTTTTCAACTTTTTGACATATTCGTCGTTGGAACCGCGCTGGCTGACGAACATTTTTTCCAACGGCAGGCCGATGACCCGCGCCTGTTGTTCCAGCAGTTCGACACGCACGCCGTGCATTGAGACGCGCTGAAAATGTTCGTTGCAGGTTGTCAGCAGCGAAACCACGTTATACCGGCCCTCAACCAGCAACCGGTGCAAGGCGAGCGCGGAGTCTTTCCCACCGCTCCAGCAAAAGACGATTTTTTCCTTCATGTTTTCACTACATTTCCTGCCATCAAAACCACACCACATGTCGTCAAACCCATAAAATGGCCGGAAAATCTTTGCGGCATAATTTTGAAGCGAATTGGCGCGTAAATGTCATGGCAAAGTTAAAATCTCCGGGCGCAACTGGCCGATGAATTGATTGGGCAGCCGTTTATCAATCGAACCAGCCACGGGATTTTCCAGCGCCACGTGGCCATCGCAAAATGTCACGTTGGCCTTTTGCGAATGGCGGAAATGGCCGTTCGGCTGGTTGTTGAAATTGGAATAATTTGTCTCCAAATCCAGATAATAAAATTCCTCGAACATTGGATGCGTCGGCGAAGCCGGCGCTTGAAAATTGTTGACCTGTGCGGCGTCGGCAAACAACGCGGTTTCGGTTGGCCGGATAATCCGGCTCGTTTTCACGGGCGTCTGGGTGGGCAGAACAAACACGTAGGTGTTGCAGCCGTAGCTGAAAATAACGTTGGTGCCTTTCAGTTTGAACCATGGGGACTTGTAATCCAGCGCCGGACAAAGCCGCACATCGCTGCCGTTGAGATACGGATACAACTTGCCGGTGGACAAATCAAACGCGCGGTGGCCTTCGGGAACGGACGTACCTTGCAGCCAGCCGAACCACCAGTTTTGGCCGCTAGCGATGGCAGGATCCGACCGATTGAAACAGATCCCGTCGTAGTCGCCCCAGTACATTTCTGTGGCCATCCCAAGCTGGCTCAGGTTGCTCGTGCATTGGGTGCGCCAGGCGGATTGTTTGCTCTGACTCAACACCGGCAGCAGCATCGCCGCGAGAATCGCAATCACGGCGATGCTGACGAGCAATTCAATCAGTGTGAATGCGCGGCGGTTCATGGTCTTTGAGCGCTGATTCGATAAAACGCTTTGCCGGCTGGCGGATTGGCATCCTGTAAAAATAAATTCGTTGCATTGCCGACGATGTCTGATGAAACGTTTGTCCACGATTGAAAATCCGCCGTGCGTTCCAAAGTATAAAGCCAGTTGCTTTGGCTGGTGAATTGCACCCGCCAGATGGCATTGCTGAAACCGGCGGTGAGATTCTGAATCGGAGGCGGCGGCACGGTGACAACAAGATTGGTCACGGCCCCGGTGGCGAAGGTTGAGTCATACGGATCGCCCGCCCCGTTGTAGCTGCTGATGGCGATCGTATCAAGCCGGAAATCGGAGAAGTTTGTGCCATACGAGTTGAGCGACACGTCATCAATCGGTCCGAACGGCTGGCCGTTGTTGTATGTGATCGCGGTCGAAAGCGTCTGGTTGCTCGCAGTGTAAGTCATCTCGATGTGATAAAAAACTCCGTTTGTCAGGTTGAGCGGAAAGTCAAAGGCGGACGCGAATTGAACGTTGCTTGAAATCATGGTGGGCGAAATCGTTCCGTCATCCGGAGCCGGGAAATAGTCGAATTCGGCCAGATTCGGCGAATCATAGCCGGTACCGCGCGAGAAATTGGTCTGGGTCGACTGGCCGAAATTGAGGAACCCGACGGTAATTTCAAAGCCATAGCCCGTGGTCTCGACATCGTTCAATTGCAAGTCAAACGCGATGGTGAAATCGTCGTCGCGCGTGAGAATCGTGCCGAGCGGATGATAAAAATAACTGTTGGTTTGTGACGAATCCCACGTGACGGCGAGATTGTGATTGGTTGAATCCCATTGGAACAGATTGGTGTCGCCAAAAATTCTCCAGCCGTCCTGCAATGGATTGGTGGAAAAGTTTTCGGTGATGGTGGCCGCTCCAACGTGCGTTGCGAGCAGAACGAACAAACCGGCCAGCGGCAGCGTTAAACAGACTTTCTTCATATGCTGATCCTTCAAGTTTCTTCTCCGAAAACTTTCGGAGAACGGGTTTACGATTGAGAGACCAGCGCGAAGTTTGAAAATAAAAACCTTCAAACCCCGCAAGTGGAGAATGAAGGCATCCTACGAATCCCGCCGGAAACCGTCCGACAGGCTGGCCTCATCCTTCTCTTTGACGGAGAAGTGGATTGATTGGTTAAGCGTTATTGATTGAGGGTTGAGGGAAATGCATTTTTACGATTTCGACTCTCAACTCTCAACTTTCAACTCTCAACTTCTTCAACCAGACGAGCACAGCCAAACCGATATCCTGACTTCGGCCTCAAACCGCCTTCCCGCCTTCCCGCCGCCGCATTAGCGGGGCAGTGGCCTTGGGAATTTGTAGCCGTTACAGTGGCGCAACCGTCCCGGATTTTCACCGGGTTCCCTGACATTTGACTGCGATGACGGATGAACAACGTTCATCCTTTTCAAAGAACAATCCATTTCTACGCTGAATAAGAATTTTGCCAAGAGAAAATTTCATGCGCGCAAACTTGCGTGCCATCAAAAGCGTCAACATAATCCCGCGCGTAAAAAAATATGAGCAAAACTCCCATTCGCGTCGCTGTCACCGGTGCCGCCGGCCAAATCGCTTACTCCCTTTTGTTTCGCATCGCCTCTGGCGCAATGTTCAGGCCAGACCAGCCTGTCATCCTGCATTTGATCGAAATCGAACCCGCCCTGCCCACGCTGCAAGGCGTCTGCATGGAACTGGACGATTGCGCTTTTCCGCTCCTCAAAGGCGTCGTGGCGACCACGAATCTCGACGAAGGTTTTCGCGGCGTGAACTGGGCGCTCCTCGTCGGCAGCGTGCCGCGCAAGGCCGGCATGGAACGCAAGGATTTGCTCGGCATCAACGGCAAAATTTTCATCAGCCAAGGCCGGGCGATTCAAAAGAACGCCGCGCGTGATGTCCGGGTGCTCGTCATCGGCAATCCGTGCAATACGAATTGCCTCATCGCCATGCACAACGCGCCGGACATCCCGCGCGACCGTTTCTTCGCCATGACGCGCCTCGATGAAAACCGCGCCAAGGCCCAGCTCGCGAAAAAAGCCGGCGTGGACGTGACCGCCGTCAGCAACGTCACCATTTGGGGCAACCATTCTGCGACGCAGTATCCCGATTTCTACAACGCCAAAATCAACGGCAAACCCGCCACCAGCGTCATCACCGACGAAGCATGGCTTAAAGGTGAATTCATTTCGACCGTCCAGCAACGCGGCGCGGCCATCATCAAGGCGCGCGGTTCGTCCAGCGCCGCCAGCGCCGCCAACGCCGTCGTGGACAGCGTCCGTTCCATTATTGATCCGACGCCATCCGGCGATTGGCACAGCGTCTGTGTTTGCTCCGACGGCAGCTACGGCATCAAGAAAAATTTGATCTGCTCATTCCCTGTTCGCAGCAACGGCCAGAAACTCGAAATCGTTCAAGGCGTGTCAGTCAATGAATTCAGCCGCGCGAAAATTGACGCCACCGTCAACGAATTGAAGGAAGAACGCACGATGGTCGCCGATTTATTGCCGAAATAACTTTTTGGCCGCAGATGACGCGGATTTTCGCAGAAAGATTTTAACCAATCTGCGTTCATCGGCGAAATCTGCGGATAAATCGGTAATGGGCTGCTTTCCCAATTCCCAAAACTTTAATCATAGCTCGCCGTCTCTGGTTTGATTAGTGTAATCAACAATTTATAACTCTTATACGCCGCCCGTATGAACTTGTTGCGTGCACTGTTGCGAAAAACTGCCGCTCCGACGACCGAGCCAACGATTGAGGAGGTGCTCAGTCCTCTGGATAATCCCTTTCGGACAGCACTGCTGTTGATGTATCGAAATGAGCTTCAATTGGGTTGCGACGGGCAGCGCCATTCTCTGGATACGAAAACGCGCATCGCCCCCCAACAGGGCATGTGGCTTTACAAACTCTATTGTGAGTCCAAACCGAAGTCGTCACTTGAGGTCGGCATGGCTTACGGCTTTAGCACGATTTTTTTTCTGGCGGCGCTCGCTAAAAACGGCTCCGGAAGTCATATAGCCATCGATCCGTTCCAGAAATCGGAGTGGCATGGCATCGGCCTGCAAAAGATAACCGAGATCCATTCGGAAGGCGTGACCCGGTTCATGAAGGATTACTCCTTTCACGCAGTCACTGATTTGTCGCGCGCCGGGCGCACGTTTGAATTTATTTTCATCGATGGCAATCATCGTTTTGATGATGTACTGGTGGACTTTACGCTTTGCGCGCGACTTTGCCCAATTGGCGGATTGATCATTTTTGATGACATGTGGATGCCGAGCGTTCAGACGGTGATTTCGTTCATCCATTCCAATCGTTCGGACTTTGTTGAAATCCCTTCTCCTATATCGAATATTGCCGTGTTCCGGCGAAATTCGGCAGATGATCGGAAATGGAACCATTTCACGAAATTTGATGTGGCGCGATAAACCGGATCGATGCGCTGTTCAAAACTGTGTCACCCCTGCGACAAAGCTTCATCCCGGCGGATCACAATGAATGAGGCGGTGAAGGCGAAGGTGGGAAAGCTTTTTAATCAGCTACAGATAATCCGTTGACGCTGGCCACGCAAAGTTGTTATACTCACCAGATAATTTGGTCTGAATCTAGCAGCATGTTTTACATACTTAATTTGTCATTTAGTTGTTATGTTTGAAGTTCTTGGTGATTTTTTGGGCCTAACGGCACCACCCAAAGGTGATTTCTCGGTTCCTGAATCATTTCTCAACGGTTCTGCCTTGCGAAAAGATTCAGTACGCGAGCAGGTCTTTTCGAAAGTTTTCCGGTGGCGGCTGCCAAAGGGGCATACCCGCGAACCGGTCTCCGTTGAAGTGGCCGGTTCATTCACGAATTGGCAGAAGGTGCCGCTCACGCGCGACGGCGCGCCCGACGCCTGGCAGGTCACGCTCCATGATATCCGGAACAATCGCACCCACCACTACATGATTCTCGTGGATGGCAAGCCCGCTTACGATAGATACAACGACGGTCTGGCCATTCCACGGGGACCGGAAGAGGAGCGACATCAAATCATGACTGACAAAGGCCCCCGGGTGTTTATGCTTTTTGCCCAGACGAAATAACGAATCCATCGGGGAAGTCTGGCGATTTGGTTTTGTTTTTTGTCGCCTCGGCGATTTGTCCGTGTTAATCCGTCCCCCGCATGGCGGCATCCGTGGACGTAATTCTGAACAACAGCGCGCGAGAGTTTCTTGACACCACCACCTGGAGCGCCGCCGCCTGTGAACCGCTCACCGGCGATGTCTCGGCCAGAAAATATTTCCGCCTCAAAAAGGATAAACAAAGCGCGGTCTTGATGGACGCCTCGCACATACTGGAAAGCGTGGCGCCTTTCATCCGGATCGACCGGCACCTCCATCAACTCGGTTTCAGTGTGCCGGCCATTCTTGCCCGCGGTGACAAAAAAGGCTTCCTGCTGTTGGAGGATTTCGGCGACGCGACCTTCACCCGCCTGCTGGATGAACAACCTGATCCCATTTTACAACGGCAACGGAGACAAACACCAGGTAGGGCGGGCAGTCCCCTGCCCGCCGCCCATCAGCCTGGCAATTGCGGCGCGCACGGAGTGACGCGCCCTACCCATGCACCGGATTTCCTCAAGAAATGCTTTGATGCGGAGAAGCTTTACATGCTGGCCACCGACGTTTTGATTGCCTTGCACAAACATCCCCAGGCAATTCCAAAGGGTCTGCGGACATATCATCCGCAAAAAATGCTGGAAGATATCGAGCTGTTTTTGGAATGGCGCACCCCCGCGATTTCAGAAGCAGGAAAGGCGGAATTCAGGACCGTCTGGGGGGAGATATTGCCCGTGGCGCATCAGGTTCCAACCTCGCTCCTGCTGCGCGATTACCATGTGGCCAATCTGATGCTGCTGCCGGAACGCGAAGGCGTCCGGCAGGCAGGACTTCTCGATTTTCAGGATGCGTATCAAGGCCCGGTCACGTATGACCTGATATCGCTGCTGGAAGACGCCCGGCGCGATGTCCCGGAAGGTCTCAGGGAAAAAATGACGGCTCGATACATGGCCCATTTTCCAATCCCCAATCGAAACGCTTTTGCGATTTCCATGGTCATTCTGGCGGCGCTGCGGCACACGCGGGTGCTGGCCATTTTTGAAAGGTTAAGCCAGCACGAAGGAAAGCACGATTACAAGAGGCTTCATTCCCCGCGCGTGGAGCGCATGTTGCAAAGAGCTTTGACCCATCCCATGCTGGCCAAAGTGAAACGATGGATGGATCGCTATGCACGGTAAGATCAAAAAAACCATGGTCCTGGCCGCCGGTCATGGCACGCGGCTGAAACCTTTGACTGACCGGGTGCCCAAACCCTTGGTCCCCGTGGCGGGCAAACCGATGATTGAATACGCCCTCGACAAGCTGAAGGCATACGGGATCCAGGAGATCATCATCAATGTCTCGCACTTCAAGGACCAACTAAAGACCTACTTGTCCGCCTTCAACGGCCTGACCATCAAAATATCAGAAGAGACCGAACCGTTGGAAACAGGCGGCGGATTGAAAAAGGCGCTTCCACTTTTGGGAGACGAACCCTTTTTCACCATTAACAGCGATATCATCTGGACGGATGAAGGGGAAAGCGCCTTGGAACGCCTGACCGGTTATTGGGACGACGCCAAAATGGATGTTCTGCTCCTCACACAATCCAAGGCAAAAGCCCCGGGATACAGCAAGGGCGAAGATCATCTTTTTATCAAACCCGGCAATACCTTTGGTTGGAATGAGCGGGAGGCGCCCTACATCATCGCCGGCATCGGAATCATCCATCCCCGGATCTTGCTCAATGCTCCCGACGGAAAATTCACGGTCAAAATCCTATGGCATCAGGCGCTCAAGCAAAACCGCCTTGCCTGCCTGCCGCATCACGGCCAATGGTTCCAAACCGGCACAACCGGGGACATTAAAACAGCGGAAAAACATCTCAAGGTGTGACGAGGGTATAGCGGTTCATATTGTCATTGGCACAAACAAGTTCATGGGGAAATCTCGAGGACAGTTCGTCTTTTTGCAAAGCGCCAGGAGACTGGCGCACTCCAAAACGCTTCGCGTATTTCAGGAATCATCGTGTCGCGCACAGCGTCTTGGACTGCGGCGGCCCTCCGCCGCTTTTCCCCAGGACATATCAAACTGTGCTAATGTTAACTGGAACTGCTATAGTGCGATTCCGGAACTCGTAGTCCGCCATTTGGAATCCGACGATTATCCGTGTTTGTCCGCGGCTTCTTCGGTTGCAACTCCAAAAGCATTTTTGATTTCATCGGGAATTGCCCGAGGACGTCCGGTGCCGGCATCCACAAACACCCAATCGGTTCCTCCCTGCGCCAGAACCGTTCGATCGGCGGCGCGAATGAACTTGTATCGGCGCAACGAGCGCACCCTGCGGAAGTTGGCGACCCAAGTCAGAACGGTGACGGCATCGCCGGCAAACGCCGGATTGAGATATTCAATCCGGTGCGTCCGTATCACCCAGGCCGCGCCGATGGCCCGTGTCATTCCGGTGCAACCGGCGGCAGCGGAATGCTGGATTGCCGCCTCCTGCATCCACTGCACATAAGCGACGTTGTTCGCGTGGCGGTTCTCATCCACCACCTCCACGGGCACCGTGATGTCAAAGCGATAGACCGGTTCCATGCATTCTTTTTTTATCAAACGAACAGCCAAAGAGTCACGCCCAGCCGGGGAAAGTCAAGAACGCGGCACGTCCCCCCGCTCGCAGAACTGGTTTCAAATCCGACACCACCAGGACAAATCGCGCGCGACTGGGCGTCACTCGTTTGCGCTCATCCTGACTCGCGAGTCTGGCTTTACTGACCAGCACTGCCTAGTTGACCCTGTGTGATGAATTGCCTAGTCTGCACTAAATGGCCGATGTTTTTTCCAAAAAGAAACGGTCGCAAATCATGGCTGCAATTCGGTCAAAGGGAAACAAGGTTACCGAACTCAAATTGATTTCCATCTTCCGGGTGAATGGAATCACCGGCTGGCGTAGGAATCTGAAACTTCTCGGCAAACCGGATTTTATTTTTCGTCGTGAACGTCTGATTGTTTTTGTTGATGGATGTTTTTGGCACGGATGCAAACGGCACTGTCGGATGCCACAAAACAATCGGCGCTACTGGCAAAATAAAATTGCCCGGAATGCGACACGGGATAGAGAAACCATCCGTTGTCTTCAAAAAATTGGCTGGCGAGTTCTTCGAGTATGGGAGCATTCTCTCAAGACACCGGCTTTGGTGGCACAACGTATCAAATCAGTATTGAGTGCGGATGGCTAATAGTGCAAAGATGCAGGCGGCAAGCATGAGCATACTTCGCAAGAAAACTTTCGGCGAGTTTTTCGCCGGCATCGGTCTGATGCGCATCGGACTGGAGCAGGCGGGCTGGCGCGTGGCCTTCGCCAACGATATTGACGAAGATAAGCGGCAGATGTATTGCAACCACTTTGGCGATAATGGCGAATTCGTCTTGGGTGACGTGCATCAACTGGATGCGCGCGACGTTCCCGACATTGCCTTGGCCACTGCGTCATTTCCTTGCAATGATTTTTCACTCGCCGGAGCGCGACGCGGCCTGGCAGGCGAACAATCATCGGCCTTTTGGGGTTTCATTGAAGTTCTGACCAAGATGGGCAAACGCCGCCCGCCGATGGTCATGCTGGAAAATGTGACCGGCTTTCTGACTTCCCATGACGGAAACGACTTCCGGGACGCGCTTTTGGCGCTCAATCGCTTGGGTTACGCAGTTGACGCTCTGATTATTGACGCCGCGCGCTTCGTTCCGCAAAGCCGGCAGCGCCTTTTCGTGATTGCTACAAGAACCTCGGCTGTTTCTGCTTTGAATGACACTCCAAGCTTTTACCAAAGTGATTGCAGGCCGCCCGTTCTTGCCGACTTCATCATGTGGAATGCGGAAATCAATTGGCGCATCCGCCAACTTCCGCCGCTTCCAGTCACAGAAGTCAAGCTTCCTGACATCCTCGAAAACTTGTCACCCAATTCCCAAACGTGGTGGAGCCGAGAACGCGCGGAGTATTTGCTTAATCAGATGAGTCCGAAACACAGGGCGAAAGCTGAAGCAATGATTCATGGCAGCCGCGTTACCTATGGCACAGTGTTTCGGCGCGTTCGCAAAGAACGGTCAATGGCTGAACTTCGCACGGACAGCATTGCCGGTTGCTTGCGAACGCCGCGCGGCGGCAGCGGAAGACAAATTCTTTTTGCCGCCGGGAAAGGGCGGTTCGCGGTGCGATTGTTGACGCCGCGTGAATGTGCTCGTTTGATGGGTGCTGACGATTTCACGATTAACGTCTCGCTGAACCAAGCCCTTTTTGGATTTGGCGATGCGGTTTGTGTTCCTGTAATTAAATGGATTGCCCGAAACTATCTAAATCCTGTCTGGGAAGAAAATTATGTCACACAAGAAATCACAAAAGCGCCCGAACGAATCGTCTCCTATCGCAAAGTCAGAAGCTGGTAAAGGGCAGGCTGTTGGTCTGCCGTCTGATGTCGCGTCAATTCGTAAGGAGATAAAAGCCTTCTTCGAGAGCTTGGACGATGAGGGAAACAAAATCGGAAGGCGCACGTGGGGCATTTATGCTTTTTACGACTACGACGGCGAGCCAATTTACGTCGGCCAAACTTTTGAGGGACTTGGCAGCAGAATTGGCCGCCATTTGACGAATCAACGCACGGATGCGGTCGCCATGAATGTCCTCGATCCATTTGAGGTCGCGGAGATTTGTGTCTGGCCACTGGACTTGGGACATCTCAACACCGATGAGCAGAAAGAACATCTCGACCGCGCTGAGTTCACGGTGTTTGAAAAGGTCATTGCGGAATCTAAACTGGGCGCGGTTCTCAATGAAAAGCCGCCGCAGCCAATGCCGCTGGTTCGACTCCCGAAGGCATATCGCAAGCGCATCATACCCGACGATATTTTTCCACACCGCAAGCATCCAGACATCCGCATTGCCAGACGAGCAAGCACCATTGCAAGCTTGGCTCGTGTCATCAGCGAGCGGAAAGTTTCAAAAGGATTGCGGCAGACACTTTTGACTCAAGCGCGCCGCCTAGAACGGCTTGCCGCAGAGCGGCTGAAAGATTTTCCAAAAGACATTATCGAAAATAGCGAAGAATAACTTTCCCTTGATTTATGGTCGGATCAAAGGTGTGGTGGAGCGCGTGGCGCAACTTTGCGTTCCGTGAGAACGCCGCCCCAATGGTTTCAGAGCGTTCGCAGTTCAGTTGGTTACGTTTGGACATAATTCATCTTCAAGCGGCACGGTTGAAGCGCATCCAAACCGGGACCGCTGTCGGACAACCGCACTAATGACAGCACCGAGGAATGCCCCTTCTTGATTGGCTGGACAGCATAATAGCGCTGTGTGCAATCGCCTGCTGATTTGTGTTTTTTGCGATGGGTTGGCGCCACCCTGAAGCAGTCAGTTTTTCCGTGCCGGCTCGACAAAGGAAACAAAATACCTTGAACTGGCGAGACCTATTGGAACCAGTAATCCGGCGAGAACAATCCAATCGCGCGCTTCCTGATGCCGGAACATTTCGAGCGCCAAAATGAGAACGGCCAGCGCGAGTAACGTCAACGAAATGCCCCGGTGAAAGCGATGCAACTCCGATTGCAGCCAGGCGTCCAGATGGCTTTCCAACTCCCGTCCGTCATCCGAATCGGTGCAATCCTTTTTGCAATGGCAGACGTTGCACTTGTGGGCTGGCGCGCGGTAATGTGCGATGCGCCGCTCGGAGTCCGTTTCCACGCGCTTCAGGTGCTGGCCGGTGGGACATTCCCACACGTCGAGCTGACGTTTGTAGGTGAAGCCGGAATTGCGATAATGCTCCGAACGGCGATGCGAATGGCGGGCCAGCAATTCCAACACCGCCGCCACGCCAATGAGGAACAGCACATAGACACCAGCCAGAACGACTTCGATGTGGATGCCGTGGATCATGCGCCGAATTTTTTGGATTCCTGAATTTCCGTGAAAAGCGCGCCGCCGGGTTCTTCGCGCGGCGGTTGGATTTTCATGCGCGACACGCCGAGCCAGCAGAGGTAAAGAATCGGCAGTGTGCCGCCGACAATAAACAGCGCGTCGCCGGGCAGCCTCAGCCATTCGAGCATGGTGTTGGTATGGTTGGAAAGAAACTTCAGTGAGCGGGCGTCAAAATAACTCACGTTCACCGAGTGATAGAGTTGAATCAATCCGAGCGGAAACAGCGTGGCAAAAACCATCCAGGCCAGTCCGAGGTTGAGCGACCAGAAACTGATTTTCGCCGCGCGGTCGCTCCACAGTTTCTCAGGAATCAAATAGCGCAGGCAGAAGAGTGCCAGTCCGACCGCCAGCATTCCATAAACCCCCATCATGGCCGCGTGCGCGTGGTTCGACGTGAGCGCTGTGCCGATTTCATAATACGAAACAATGGGGAGATTGATCAAAAAACCGAAAATACCCGCGCCGAGAAAATTCCAGAAGCCCACTGCCGCCAGAAACATCACCGCCCAGAAATGCGGAAACGGCGTCCGCGCCTGCGACCCCTGTTGCGCGCCGAGTTGGAGAAAACTCCACGCTTCGACCGTGAGCAACGTCAGCGGAATCACTTCCGCCGCCGAGAAGAACGCGCCGAGCGCCATGTGTTCCGCCGGTTCGCCCGAAAAATACAGATGGTGCATCGTGCCGATGACGCCGCCCGCCGAATACAACACAACGTCCAGATAAATCAGCCGCAAGGCCACGCGCTGATGCACCACGCCGAGCAGCACGAAAATATAAGCGACCATGACCGTCGTGAATAATTCGAGAAAATCCTCCACCCATAAATGCACGACCCAAAACCGCCAGAAATCCGTCGTGGTAAAAGTTGAGTTTGTCCGCACGAGCAGCCCGACGGCGTAAAATGCGGGAATGGAAAGCGCGGCAAAGAAAAACAGCCACGGCATATTGCCCGCGTATTCGGTCCGCAATTTGTTCCGCAATCCGCGGAAAAGAATGATGACCCAAAAGAACAAACCCACCGTCAGCAAAATTTGCCAGAAACGACCCAAATCGAGAAAAGTAAAACCCTGATCTCCAAACCACGACCAGCCTTTTTGAATCCAGCCACTGATGCCCGCGTATTCGCCCGCCATGCTGCCAAACACAACCAGCACCAGCGCACCGAGCAACAAATAGGAAAGCCTGCTTTGGCCGCGCGGTTCGCGTCCCGTAATCATCGGCACGAGAAAGATTCCGGCAGCGAGATACGACGTGGCGACCCAGAAAATCGCCAGTTGCAAATGCCAGGTGCGGGCGATGTTGAACGGCAGCACACGCGCCAGATCGAAGCCGAAAAAGTTTGAAAGTTCCGCGCGATAATGTTCCGCCGCACCGCCCAAAAGCGTCTGCACCGTGAAGAGCGCCGCCATCACCAGAAAGAACCACGCACACGACCGCTGCGCCGGTGTGAGCATCACTTCATCCGGCGGGCGGAATGCAATGCGCTCCTCCTCGCGTCCGTGCCAGCCGAGAAAATTCCACCGGCCAAAGGCGGCCAGCAACAAACCGATGCCACCCAACAAGGCGATGAGGGAGAGAACGCTCCAGAGAATGGCTTCCGCCGTGGCGTGATTGCCGACGAGCGATTCGGGCGGCCAGTTGTTCGTGTAGGAATAATTTTTGTGCGGTCGCAAGGCTGACCCCGCCCATGCCGACCAACTGAAAAAGGCTGTGAGTTGCTGGATTTTTTCCGGGTCGGCAATCGCATTGGGACGCAAACCGAATTTCGTTGTGGGCGTTCCGAAAAAGCCGGCGTAGTAAGCGGTGAGCTTTTGGAAGGCGTCGGCTTGCGCCGCGCTGTAAGTCAAAATGCCCGTTGCGCGGTCGTAACGGTTGGTTTTGAAATCGACAATGGTTTGCTGCCGCGCCGCGTCCGAGGAATTTCCACCGTAGTAATTAATCGTTATTTCGGCGGCGCGATGCAAATAATCCGCCGTGAAATCCGGCCCCAGCCACGCGCCGTGACCGAAAATCGAACCGTATTCCATCAGCCCGTTTTTAAGAAAAGTTTCCTGCCCCGCAGTTACGTCTTGCCCGGTAAAAAGCAGGTTTCCACTTACGTCAACCACTCTGGCCGGGATCGGCGGTTCGTCCGTGTAGGTTCGATACGCCAGCAGTCCGAGCACAAAGAAACCGAAGAGCATGACCAGGGTAACTGTTTGAATCCAGCCTTTGGAGATCAACAAATTTTGTCTGGACGATTCATTCATAATTTCCTTTCGTGCCCTGGCATAGGATTTCGCCATTGTTACTTTAGACTGCTGGCATTGTCAAAGGGACTGTCCGAACGGTTCATGTTTGAATTGACTTGTAGTGTCGTGCCACATGAAGGGTTTTGCTTTTTAAGCCGGAATCGGTTAGCTTTCTTGAAAGGCGGCGGTTGAAAATGAATCTGAACATCAACACAACCAATAAAGCCCCAAAACTATGACTATGACAGCGACCCAAGTAATGGAAGCGGAGCATCGAACTATTGAAACCGTGGTGAAAGCTCTCGGCAACCTCGCGCTCGCCATCGAGAAGGGTCAGCCCGCCGATGCAGCCCTGTTGAAAACGGCGGTGGAGTTTTTCCGTGTCTATGCAGACAAACTACATCACGGCAAGGAAGAGGCGCTGTTCTTCCCGATGCTGGTCAAACGCGGCGTGCCCCCGCAAGGCTGCCCAATCGGTGGACTCACCCATGAACACGAAAGGGGTCGTGCGCTGGTCGGCACCTTGGAACAAGTGATCACCTTTTACATACAGAGGAAACCCGGCGCACAGGATGGTCTGGTTCAAACACTGCGCAAGATTGTCAACCTCTACCAAAACCATATCTGGAAAGAGGACGCGATGGTCTTTCCGATGGCTGACAAGATCCTCACGGAAGCCGACCAGAAGGAATTGAACGGGAAGTTTGTCGGGGTGGACAGGTCCATTGGCCTTGAGGTCATTGCCCGCCTGGAGCAGTTTGCCAAGGGCCTCGCTGCAGCGGCCATGCAATCGTCCGCATCGAACGCCACGCCGTCCGGCGGTTGCGGGTGCGGCTGTTCAACTTGAAACCAAACTCACTCACTTCCCCACCAGAAAGTGACTTTTTCTTGCCATCCTTCACCAGCTTCCAGAGTGTTCGCAGTTCAGTGGTTTTCATTTGGGCAGAATTCATCTTCAAGCGGCACGGTTGAAGCGCATCCAAACCATGACCGCCGCCGGACAACCGCGCTTGCGCGCACCGCGCCGCACCGGTAGTGTGAATCGGTTGCGCCCGTAGCTCAGTTGGATAGAGCATCTGCCTTCTAAGCAGAGGGTCGCGCGTTCGACTCGCGCCGGGCGCGCCATTGAATTTTTGATTGCGGATTGCCGAATGCGGATTGGTGATTGGAAATTTCTGATTTACGACTTTCGCATCACCCGGAAAATGCCGATGCCCACAAAAAGTCCGGCCTGGCTGAGTATGGTTCCAAGCCAGCCCCAATGGAGAAAAAACAGGGTCAGCAAAGAAATCGAAACTGACAGGCCGCACCATATCAAACTGGATTCGTCTTCAAATTCCGCGGCGCGATAAAAGAAAACCGCAAATACGACAATCAACAGAATTGTAAAATAGGGCATCGCTTGAAATTCAGAACGCGCCTGCGCTGTCCAGGCTTTTCATCACGCGTGCCATGGCCAAAGCCGTTTGCGCCGCTTCAGTTCCGCGATTGTGTTTCGGATTGAGACAACGGAGGCGAGCCTGTCCCTCATTTTCCAAAAGTAGCACTTCGTGAACGACGGGAATCTCGTGCGTAAGCTGGATTTCCATGAGCGCGCGGCTGACCGCTTCGCCGATGTGCGCCGCATGCGCTGTTTCACCGCGCAAAATCACGCCCAGACAAACTATGGCTGAGAGTTGAGGGTTGAGAGTTGAGAGACGAGCGAGGCGTTTGGCGACAACGGGAATTTCATACGCGCCCGGCACGCGGACGATTTGGATTTTTTTTGCGCCAGCACGTTTCAATTCACTTTGCGCCGCCCGTACCATCGCGTCCACGTAACGCGCATTGTAGCGCGACGCGACGATGGCGAATGCGCCGCTGCCGGTTTTCGTTTTTAAGTCTGGATTTTTCCGCAACACAGTTTTGTCCGCAGATTACGCAGTTCAAAGCAAATGTCCCAGTTTTTCCCGTTTCGTTTTCAGATACCGTTCGTTATGCGGATTGGGTTTCACGCGAATCGGCACTTGCTCGACAATTTTCAGTCCGTAGCCTTCAAGTCCGACAACTTTTCTGGGATTGTTCGTCAGCAGCCGGATCGTTTTCAGGCCGAGGTCAACGAGGATTTGCGCGCCGAGTCCATACTCGCGCAAGTCCATGCCGTAACCCAGTTTTTCGTTGGCCTCAACGGTGTCGTAGCCCTGCTCCTGCAATTTGTAGGCCTGAATTTTTGGCGCAAGGCCGATGCCGCGTCCTTCCTGCCGCATGTAAACAATCACACCGCAACCGGCCTCGACGACCTGGCGCATGGCCTGATGCAGTTGTGCTCCGCAATCGCAGCGGCGCGAACCGAACACGTCGCCGGTCAGACATTCGCTGTGGACGCGCACGAGCACATTTTTTTTGCCGATGACGTCACCGCGCACGAGCGCGAGGTGATGCTGGTCATCCAGACACGAACGATACAAATGCAAATCGAAATCGCCGTAATCGGTCGGCAGCTTCACCACCTCGATTTTTTCGACGAGTTTCTCACGAAGACGGCGGAATTTGATCAAATCCTCGATTGTGCAAATTTTCAGGCGGTGCTTTTGGGCGAATTTCCGCAATTCCGGCAGCCGCGCCATCGTGCCGTCGTCGTTCATGATTTCGCAGAGCACGCCGATGGGCCGCAAACCGGCGAGTTGCGCCAAATCCACAGCGGCCTCGGTGTGACCGGCGCGCTGGAGCACGCCGCCGGGCCGCGCGCGCAACGGGAAGATGTGGCCGGGCTGCACCAGGTCTTCGGACACGGCGGCGGGCGCGGACAGGATTTGAATGGTCTTGGCGCGGTCGGCGGCGCTGATGCCGGTGGTGATGTCGTGAGCAGCGTCCACGCTTACTTGAAAATCGGTGCGGAAGCTTTCGCGGTTCTGTTGCACCATGCGGTTAATGCCAAGTTGCTGCAACCGTTCGACGGTCGTCGGCACGCAAATCAGCCCGCGACCGAACCTGGCCATGAAATTGACCGAGGCCGGGGTGGCGTGCTGGCCGGCCATGATTAAATCGCCTTCGTTCTCGCGGTCGGCGTCGTCCACGACGATGACCATTTTCCCGCGGCGAATGTCCGCGACGACCGATTCAATGCTGTCGAACGTCTTTTTCATCCGGTGAAAACAAGCGTAATCATGCGGCACATAAACACCAACCGCAAAAAGTTACATTATTCACGGACTTGAAAGATGCATTTTTTACTTTTTTTTGTTTGTCGCAGCGCAAGGGCGATTTAGTATCGGTGCGTCCTTCTGTTTTAAGATGGAGCGAAAGCAAGGACAAGCGGGCGTCAGAAGTTTGTTTTGATTATGCCACCCGGCAGTTCAACTAAAGAAACCAGCGGGCTTTCAACTGGAAACCTGTCGAGTCTGCTTCAGGAATGCCTTGCTTGCGGTGTGCTGGTGATTGGCGCGCGTGAACGCATCGTCGCCTGCACCGCCGAAGCCGCCGCGCATCTGCACACAAGAGCAGGGCGGTTGCGGAATGCGCCGCTGAATTTATTGCCGACGCCCCTGCCCAAGCTCATTCGCGAGGCGGCAAAAAGCGGCAGGCCGGCGATGAACCGGGACATCCCGCTGAAAATTTCCCGTGGCGGCACGACGACACTGCGCGTGAGTATTTTGCCGGTGAAAACGCGCGCGCTGTCCCAGGTTGTCGTCGTTCTCAACGACCTCACCTCCGCACCGATTTTCAAGCAGAACCTGCGGCGGCTCGACCAACTGGCCAATCTCGACACGCTTTCGGCCAGCATGGCGCATGAAATTAAAAACGGCATGGTGGCCATCAAAACGTTCTTTGATTTGCTGGCGCAAAAGGGCGGGGACGCGGAATTGACCCAGGTTGTCGACCGGGAATTGCAACGCATCAATGAGATTGTCATGCAAATGCTGCGGCTCGCCGCGCCGAAACGCGCGGCGTTCATCACCGTGCGCGTGCATGATTTGCTCGATCATTCGCTGAGGCTGTTGCAGCACCTAATCAGCTCAAAATCGATTTCACTGCAACGCCATTACAAAGCCGACCCGGACACCGTGCGCGGCGATGATGCGCAATTGCAACAAGTATTCATGAACGTTTTCCTCAACGCACTCGAAGCGATGGACCCCAATGGCGTGTTGACTGTCGCCACAGAAACCACAAAAGGCGCAGGCGGCACGCAGCTGTTGGAAATTTACATCAAAGACACCGGCGCGGGCATCGCGCGGGAAAACATGGGCCGGTTATTCGAACCATTTTTCACAACGAAGAAAAACGGCACCGGCTTGGGGTTGTCCATTTCCAAGCTCATCGCGCACGAACATCACGGCACAATCCAAGTGCGAAGCGAAATCAACAAAGGCTCGACGTTCACTCTTTCGCTGCCGGTATCGAGTCCTTTGTAAAAATCATTCCCCAACGAGGTGATAAGGCTCGACGGTGTCATCGCCGGGATGGTAGTGCGGATGCGCCTTGAGCGAGAAGGTGAAAGCGACGGTGAAATCCTTCGAGCCGTTGCCATTATCCGTCAATCGGAACGTCAAAGCGCCCGTCCAACTGCGCAGGTCACGGTAGATCGTGTAAAATTGTTCCTGCAAGCGGCCGTTTTGCGCACTGAAGGAGTGCGTGGCGCGCAGGCCCCAGTTGTCGTTCAACCGGAAAAACATCGTGCTGCTGACGAAATTGGCGCCGCTCACATCGTTGCCGAGAAAACCGCCCCGCACATACCAGTGGCCGATGCCCCAGCTCCATTTTTCGTTTGGCGTGAATGTGAGTTGGTGAAAGGCCAGGTTCAAATCGCTGCTGTTGATGTCGTAACGCAACTGGGATTCGAGTGTTATCCACGTGCGCGGACGGAAGGCGAAATCAGAATAAAGGTCGTTGAACGTTTGTTGACCGGCCTTCGGCTCGAGCCGCCAGTCGAGCATGACGTTCCAATCAAGCAAATTGTCGAGTTGACCATCGCGTTTGGTTTGAAGTGTGTTGCGAAGTCCAAAACGGATGACGTTCTGGCTGTCAATCGAATCAATGTCGTTGTAGTCGGGAAATTGAATCGGGAGCAACTGCAAACTGGGCAGTTCCGAATCGAACTGCGGCAACCGCGACGGCGGCGTGCTGGGATGCGGCACAAAAACGTAGTTCACCGATGGCTCGATGACGTGACGCAGACCGTCAATATCCAGAATTGAATTTGTTGCGCCAGTCCACAAATGCGAGGCTTTGAATGAAACTTCGGCGCCAGTGTTGAAGACTTCGCGATACGCTTCGCTGTTGGTGCCGCCGGGTCCGTTTTCTTCGCTGTAATACGTGAACCGCCCGCCGGCGCGCGGCGTGACGTTCAGCCAGCCGAAAAATGTCTCCGGCAGAAGCACCTGATGAAACGTATCGGCGCGCGCGCCGGAATAATCCAGATTGGTGTTATTCAGAGGCGAGTTGGTGTTGGCAAAAAATTTCCGGTAATAACCCGCCGAGCTTTCGCTCTCGTAATAAACCGGCGTGTTGAAAACTTGCTGGCGGAAACCGGTGAGCTTCACGTCCGGCAGCCGCTCGACTTGATCGAAGAAACCGTTGATGCGGGGGGTGGTTTCGGCGTCAAGGCTCCAGTTTTCCCAGTATTTGTTGACCTCGATGAATGTATTCGGCTGTGGGTTTCCGGTGTAATCACCTTCGAAAAAATCATGCAGCACAAGTGGATCGCTCTGATAATTCACCAACGCCTTGACGTTCAGGTTGGTGAATGGCGTTGCCTGATAACCGAAATAGAGTCGCTGGCGATTTTTAGGGATCGTTCCGAAGAACGGCAAATTGTTCGTGCTTTGGTTCGGTTCCTGGTCGTGCAGATAATAATATTTGAGCGTGGCATCTCCCCAACGACCCAGATGCAGGTTCAAATCGGGACCTGCCCCCACGCCGCGGCGTTCGCGGTAGTCCAGATGAATTCTGCCGTCCAACACGTCGTTCAAATACCAATCATAGGTGTTCAATAAAAACGGCCCGTAGGCGCTGCTATCGCCCGCCAGAAAATTCAGGTTGTTCGCGTGCTCGCCGAGATTGCGGTGGTAATACGGAAAATAAAACACCGGCACGCCGTCCATAATCACCACCGCATTCCACATCTCGACATATTTGCCGGGAACAATTTTTACCCGGCTCGCGCGGACACGGATCGCCGGTTTGCTGATGTCGTCAGTCGTGACTAAAACGTGGCGTGCCGTGTAAGTCTTGTTGCTGATGTCGCCTTGCAACTCATTGCCGGCTGCGAACACGGGAGGTTTGCCCATGCGAAACTGTTCACTCTGCATCTGATGCGTTTTGAAATTGTAACGGATGTGTTCGCCGACCCAGATTTGATTGCCTTCTTCGATGCGCACGTGACCGTCGGCCAGCACCTCGCCCGACTGCTGATTGAGCACCGCGCTGTCCGCAGTGAGTATCGCGTCGCCGTATTTCACAAAAACGTTCGTGCCACGCGCCGTGCCTGTCGCCGCGTCATATTCCACACTGCCTTCGGGCGTGCCGGGGATGATTTGATTGAGCGCCTGAATCTCCCACGCTGGTTGCTCCTGCGCCGGGGCAACGAACGGAAAAACCGCGATCAGAAAGGTGAGCGAAGCGATGGCGGGCAATCTTCTCATTCGGCGCGGCCAATAAAACAGAAGCCCTTCCCGCTGCCAAGCGGATTTGAGGGTTTCGCGCGCGACATCAGCCCTTCGGCCAAAACGCAAAAGCCACCGACGCCAGAATGCAAAAGAACGCCGCGACGTAATTCCAACGGATTTTTTCGCCGAGATACAAAACCGCAAAGGCGCAAAAGACGACAAGCGTGATGACTTCTTGGATGATTTTAAGTTGCGTAGCGGAATAAACCGAATTTCCCCAGCGATTCGCCGGCACCTGGAGGAAGTATTCAAAAAACGCGATGCCCCAGCTTGTTAAAATCACAAACAGAAGCGGTTTGTTTTTGTACTTCAAATGGCCATACCACGCGAACGTCATGAAAATGTTCGAGCCGGTCAGCAGTAAAATGGGCAACCAGCGGGTTTGGATAAGTTCATTCATAAATTTATTCCCCGGGAGCGGTTTCGCCCAACGCCAGACGCGCGCCGTGGCGAACGTGCAAGACGTAAACTTCATTTTCGCTCGTGGTGAAAAGGATTCGGTATTTGTGTTGGCGGCGACCGTGAAAAGTCTCACGGATTTCTGCATTGAAAAACTCACTTTCCGGCGCGAGCGGACAACGATCAGGAAAAATCTCCAGCGAAAAAATCGCTTCCAACAACCGATTATACCAGCGGATGGCGGATTCTGCATCCTGCTCGGCCAGCCATTCGTAAGCCTCGCCGATGTCGCGCTCCGCCGACGGCAGAATGATGACTTGATAATGCTTCACCGTGGCGAGCGCGGAATTTTATATTTGGCGCGGACGCGATCCAAAACCTTGCGCGCCGGTTCGCCTTTGCCTGCCTTCATTTCATCCAAACCGCGCTGGATGCCACGAATCGCGTCGAGCATGTCTTCAAAAGCGGCGGCATCCTGCACAATCAATTCCGCCCTGCCGTTGACCGTGAGAACTTCCGGCCGCCCGCTGCTTTTGAGCCGGCGCAAATGAGTTTTGGCGTTGCGCTGAAAATCCGTCAGCGACCGGATGTCTTGCAAAGCAATCATAACATTGAATTAAATGTTTTATCTATGCTACATTGAAGCCTCGTCAAAAGCAAGTGCGAACGTCATGAAAATGTTCGAGCCGGTCAGCAGCAAAATGGGCAACCAGCGGGTTTGGATAAGTTCATTCATAAACGCACGGGAATATTTTTCTTCGCCAGAAATTTCTTCACGTCGCCGACGGTGTAGGTGCCGAAATGGAAAATGCTGGCGGCCAGAACCGCATCCGCCTTGCCTTCAAGCAACACCGCAGCCATGTGCTCCAAATTGCCCGCGCCGCCGCTGGCCACCACCGGCACCCCCACCGACTCGCTGATGCGCCGCGTAATCACCAAATCGAATCCCGCCTTCGTGCCATCGGCATCAATGCTGTTCAGCACAATTTCGCCCGCACCGAGCGCCACGGCGCGTTTGGCCCATTCGATGGCATCCAGTCCGGTCGGTTTGCGCGCGCCATGCGAAAAGACCTCCCATTTGTCCGGCGCAATCTTCCGACAATCAATGCTGACCACAATGCACTGGCTGCCGAATTTTTTCGCGCCTTCGCGGATGAGTTCCGGTCGGGCGAGCGCGGAGGAGTTGATGCTGATTTTGTCCGCGCCGGCGCGCAGCATGGTGAACATGTCGTCCACGGACTTGATGCCGCCGCCGACGGTGAGCGGCATGAAGCATTGGTCGGCGGCGCGCTCAATCACGCCCACCATCGTTGCGCGGCCATGCGCCGTGGCGGTGATGTCGAAGAACACCATTTCATCCGCGCCCTGCTCGTTGTAGCGGAGCGCGAGTTCCACCGGGTCGCCCACGTTGCGGAGTTCGCCCGCCTCGGCCCTGCCGAATTGGACACCGCGCGTGACCTTGCCATCATGCACATCGAGGCACGGAATGACTCGTTTGGCAATCATTGCTTCAATTGAAACGCCACTTGCCGTGGAAGGCAAATCATTCCGTGGAAGTTGAAACCTGGTTGCCGGGAAAAATGTCGGTCTGCCTAAACGCGTTGGAGATTTTCACATAAAAATCTCCAACAACGTCTCACCTCAACCAGCGGGCAAAATTTCAAGGCAATGGCGGCCCGAGTATGACCCGGTAGAAGCGAATGGGAAATGTACCCGTGTTTGTGTCAATCCAGTTAAAGGGTGTGGGTGGCGAATTGGTTGTAAAAATTGTCTGCCAGTTGGTCAAACTCAAATTCGTCGAGGCCTGCACGGCGTAATCCGGGCCCACCTCACCGGCCACTGTCAATTGCATTTGTCCACCTACCCAAGCGGACGAAGTCACGTTCGGTTGGGTCAACGGATTGACGATGACGGTGAAACTCTGCGTCGCGCTCAGGCTGGGTGTGCCGCTGTCGGATACCTCGATGGTAACGAGGTTGGTGGTATTCGCCTGAGTGACCAGCGGACGCCAGGTAAAAACGCCGCTGTTTGTATCAAGCGTGGCGTTGGTGGGAGCGCCAAGCAGACTGAAGGTTAGTGTCTGGGGCGGCGTGTCCGTATCCGCTGCGACGCCAGTGACGACGAGCGTGACACCGGCATTAATGTTGGTGTCTGCGATCGGAGAGAGCGTTGGTGCGGTATTCGCCGCCGTGACGGTGAGGAGCGCATAGGCGCTGGGGACCGAGCCGGCCGAGTTGGACACGATTACAGAATAAATGCCGGCATTGGTGGCTTGAACACCGGCCAGAGTCAGAAAGGCGTTCGTGGCATTGGCGATTGGCGTATTGGTGTTGAAATACCATTGATAACTAAAAGGCGTGCTGCCACCCGCCACGACGGTGAAGGTGACGCTTTGGCCTGGCGAATTGGTCTGGCTCTGCGGATTGGCACTGATGATCGGTGCCGACGGCGCGTAGGTGGTTATCAGCCAGTTGGTCTTGTTCCAAGTGAGGACGCCTGCGCCCGCACCCGCGGTGGGGCTAGTGACGATGTTCTGAAGCTGGCTGGGATCGTCCATGGTGTAAGTGTACGGAAGTTGGTTATTGGACAGGTTCCACGAGAAGGCAATGATGGGTGCTTGGAACGGTCCCATTGGGTTGCCGGAATCGGTGCTGTTGCCGCGGACCACCGTGCTGTCCATTTGATAAATCGTGTCCAGCGCCTTTATCTTGCCGGTGTATTCAGGATCCGAAGGCTTGGTCTGATTGTTCCGTAGCGGGTAGAGGCAATCAATGTAAACCGACTTTTCAACCAGCAGGGCGCCATTTTCGGTGGAGATGCTGCCGTTGATGGGTGGATTGAAACTGTAGGTATTATTCAGTGTGTTTTGGTCCGCCGTGCTCATGGTCGCCGCAATCGAATCGCGCAGACGCTTGGCAGCCAGCACTGAAGTATCGTCAACGTAGAGGTTGTAATCATGCACGTTGCCGGCGCGCAGACGCGGCACGCAACGATCCCACACGCTGTTCAACCACAGGTGGTGGAAAGTCATCGAGATGGTCGCGTTGTCCGGCTTGAGATCATTTTGGCCCGCCAGGTGGGTTTTGTCATGCCCTTGCATGATCGTGACGATGTTGGTGGTGCTGAAACCGCGAGTGCGCAGGAAATTATACATCGCGTAACTCGTTTTGTTTGACTCGAGCGAGTTGATCTGCTGCCAGACCCAGCTGTTAGCATTGGTGGCGTCGTCGTCGCCGGTATATTTACACCATGAAATGGTGATGGCCGAGCAACCGGCCTTGGTATCGAGAATGCCGTCGTAGGATTTCGTGAACGTGCAGTGATCAACCCAGACGTTGCTCACCGCGCCACCGTCGCCCAGCGTGATGAAGTCCCAGTCGTTTCTGTCGTATTGTCCCTTGGTAGATTCATCCCATTCCCAGAGTTGGTCGAATTTGAGATTGCGGACGATGATGTTGCTGCAATTCTTGATGTTCAATTTGGCGTGCCGGATGGTCGAGCAATTGGCCGAAAAAATCGTCAAGCCGGTTTTCTTCTGGATATCAATGGTGCTGACGCCAGTCTGAAGCAAAACCGGATGCAGCAAGGGAGTGGCAGCACTGCGGAAAGGCTCGCTGGCGGATTTGGCAGCGGCTTCGATCTCGGTGTAACCGAGATTGAGGTCGTTCATGACTTCAATCACCTTCACGGTCTTGCTGTTCAGCGCATTGGCAAGGTCGGTGGCAGTGTAAACCTTGGCGTAGTTGGTATCCGTGTCGGCCAGCACACCGCCGCCGGTGGTGGCCTGGCCAAAGCCGACCAGATTGTAAGCGCTGTTGACCAGCGGTATCGCGGTCGTCACGGTAAGCTGGGCAGGATTACTGGTCACACTCCCGACGCTGTTGGAGGCGGTGAGGGTGTAACTGCCGTCGTCGGCAACCTGAACATTTGTCAGGGTCAATGTGGATGACGTTGCGCCCGGAATCGGGATGCCGTTCTTGTTCCATTGATAGCCAATGGGAGCGGTGCCGGCTGCGCTGGCGGTGAAGCTGGCCGTACTGCCAGCCAATACTACCAGCGAAGCGGGCTGAGAAATGAAGACGGGCGCCACGGGACTGGTATTGACGGTAAGGAAAGCATTGGAGCTAATGACTCCACCGGCAATGTTGCTTACGGTAACGGAATAGCTGCCAGCATCGCCCGGTTGAATATTTGTGATTGTTAAAATGGAATCGGTGGCATTGGTCAGCAGCGTGTTGGTGTTATAATACCACTGGTAATTGAGTGGATCGGTGCCGCTGGCATTGACACTGAAGGTGGCGGTTGCCCCGGGCAGAATATTGGGCTGATCCTGCGGTTGGGTGATGATCGAGGGGGCGATTGCTGTGTTCACGGTCAATTGGGCCACTGAACTTGTCACCGAACCATAGGAGTTGGTTACCACGACCGAGTAACCGCCTGAATCCGAAAGCTGGACGTTGGTCAGCGTCAATATGGAACTGATGGCGTTGGTCAATACCGTGTTGGTGTTGTAATACCATTGATAGCCCAGAGGCAAGGTGCCGCTGGCAAGAACATTGAACGTGGCATCCTGCCCTACCAAGGCTGTTTGGTCTTGCGTGTCCGTTTCAATGGCCGGAGGAGTGGCCCCGGGGATGAACTCCACCTCGAAAAGTGTGGTGTCGAATGAAGAAGCGGAATCAGATGAACTGGAGGGCCGGAGGCCAAAGGTGTCAAACGTAAAACTGTTGGGAGTACTATCACTATAGGAAACCGAAGCGCTCCCCGTGTTATTGAGACTGCCCCCCGTCATGGTGGCAGTGATATCCAGCCCATTTGTGGCGTTGCGGGTAAACGTCATGACAAAGGTGTATTGCGTGCCGCTGGCATATCCCGTCACACTTTTTCCGGCTCCATTTGTCAGTGATGTCCAACTGCCACTGGCGGAGAGCAACGCAGAGCTTGTGCCCGGAGCACTTCTTTCCATCAATTGGAATGAACTGCTGCTGCCCAATGTCGTGGCCATGTTCATAAACATGCCGTAACCCGCGTAGGTGCTGCTGCCTGGACTGGCGTTATTGGTCAGTCGCGAGGCCGACGGACTGTCCACGACTGCCAGGCGCAAACCGCTGGAACTGGTGCTGTTGGAATTGACACCGGAGGGAGTAAAAACCCAAGTGATTTTAAGTTGATCGCCGGCACCGGCCAAAGTGACTGGACTCGACTCCGTTGTAAAATAGGTCGTCCACGAAGCCGAGGAAGTGCCGTTGGTCGGCATGGTTCCAATCAAATGACCAGCACTCGTAGTCAGCGTGCCGCCCGCATTAAACCACGCGGACTCGAAATCGCCGCTGCCATTGTAATCAACGCCCATCTCCGAGTACGGCGAGTTCGGGTCATTATACGCCGGATAAGTGCAGATGCCGGTGTTCCAAACGTTACTGACCAGCACCGTGGCGTAACCGGGCAGAACCATCCCAAACATGAGAACGAAAGCGAGAACAGCTTGACGCAGGCATTTCATACAAATTTCTGAATTTCCGCGATTAAGGCTAAAAGGTACGTGAGAAGAATAGCACAAAACGTGTGCTAGTCAGCACTGGTGTTCTGTAAATAACTTTGAAAATTGGGCACTGCGCGTGACCTTGCCATCATGCACATCGAGGCACGGAATGACTCGTTTGGCAATCATTGCTTCAATTGAAACGTCACTTGCCGTGGAAGGCAAATCATTCCGTGGAAGTTGAAACCTGGTTGCCGGGAAAAATATCGGTCTGCCTAAACGCGTTGGAGATTTTCATATGAAAATCTCCAACAACGTCTCACTTCAACCAGCGGGCAAAATTTCAAGGCAATGGCGGCCCAAGTATGACCCGGTAGAAGCGAATGGGAAATGTATCCGTGTTTGCAATCCAGTTAAAGGGTGTGGGTAGCGAATTGGTTGTAAAAATTGTCTGCCAGTTGATGGAGACGCTTTTTTGCCATTGACCGCCCACGCTAATGGGGAACCCGTTTACACAGGACTTCCCGGGACACCCCTGATTCCAGTGCGTGGCGGGAGTGCTTATGGCAGTTGCAGCATATAGAATCGCTGAGGAGTATTGGCTCCGGGAGTGTTGGTGAACACGAAATTCCCATTGTTGTCAAACTGGCTGAAGGCAGAGCGCACCCATTGGCTCCGCGGCAGGGCAAGGTTGGTCGAGGTCAGCACATAATAAGGGCCGTTCGTTGAACCGCCTCCGCCACTCAACATGACATTACCTCTCAAGGAACTGATCGCCGTGAAACCCGGTGGTGTCGACGCCGGAGAATAAGCGGCCAGGATCACCTGCCCCGCGGTGTTGGTGTTGAGATAGTAGCTGTAACCCGGCGGGGTGGCGCCGAGCGTGGCATTGCCGCTCAGGCTGCCGGTGTAAGTGAACAGGGTGTAATTGGCCGCTCCCAGTCCGCCAGCGTTGATGATGTTGAGTGTGCCGCCCAAGGTCAAATTGCCGCTCACCACGGTGAGATCGCTGTTGGCGCCCAACTGATATTGAAGCACCGCTCCGTTGTTGATGACCAAGTCGTTGTTGACTGTCAGCGTTCCGGGACTGTTGCCCGGCGCCAAGGTTCCATTCACCGTCAACGGCCCGCCGATGACGCCGCTGCCGCCCAGCGTCGCAGCGCCCAGTACGGTAACCGCACCGGAACCGGTCCCGCTGCCCGCAGTGTTGTCAACCAGCAACGTCCCATTGCTCACCGTCAGAGCTCCGCTGAAGCCCGAGGAGTCGCCCTGCAACGTCAGCGAGCTGCTCGAAGGCAGGCTCAGTGCTAGCGGGCCGGAGCCGAGGAATGCGCCGCCGAATGAATTGTTGCCGCTGGTCATGGCCAGCGTGCTCGCGGAGACGATGCTGAGGTTGTTGGAGAAAGCCACCGAGTTCTGGTTGAACGCGAGGCTGCTGCCGCCCAAAGTGATGGGGCTGGAGCCAAGCATGCCTGTGTCGGTAATTGCGGCCATTGTGTTATAGAAGGCCAGCACGTTATTGACCGGAGGCACGGACAATCCACCCAACGTCACCAGAGTGGCACCGGGAGTTGTGTTGGTAACGGTGACCTGGGCATTGTAGAGCGTCAATGTATTGGCGGTCGTGTTGGGCGCGGTAAGCGGTGAATCAATGATCTGGATGCCCTGGGCATTGTAAATTTCAAATGTGTTGGTCGGGGTCGCGATCGTGACGTTGCACAGCGTGAGGTTGGACACCATCATCTCGGGCCGTCCCCAGATGATGCCCGCGATATTTTTCCCGGTGGTTGCGGTTGCCGTCACGTTGCTGATGACGATGTTGCGCCAGATCGGGGTCGTGGCGTAGACCGGGGTGCTGGGCTGGTTCATGGCGGATTGCGGAGAAACGTTATAGGGCGTCCCGTTCTCGTTGTAGTAGCTGTAAATGACGATCGGGTATTCCACATTCGTCATGGTGAGGTTGCAATACTTGAGATTCTGCACCAAACCACCACGGTCATTGTCCGATTTCATGCGAATGCCGTAATCCGTGCCGTTGTAGGTGCAGTTGATCACCGTCAAATTGCTCACTCCTCCGGAGGTGATGCTGCCAAGCGATACGCCGTGGCCGGTGCCAAAGGTGCAATTGGTGACGGTGACATAGGTCGCGAGTCCGCTGCCTCCAATCTCGATGTTGTCGTCACCGTCACTGATGTTGCAATTCTGAATCAGCACGTTGAAGGAGGCCAGGTCCATCCCGTCGGTATTGGGTGAGGGATATGGCGTGTTGATTGTAATGTTCTGGATTGTCAGGTTCACATTGTTGCCCTTTAACACCATATGGAACGTCGGCGGATTCTGCATCGTCACGTTCTGGATCAGCACGTTGGTGCAATGGCTGAAGTTGATGAAGTCCGGCCGCCCGATGTTGGGATTGGCGTTGTAGGCCGCCCACCAGGCCGCGCCCTGGCCGTCAATGGTTCCCGAGCCGCTGATTTCGACGTCGTGCAGGCGGGAACCGGTGATGAACGTGGAGGTGCTGGGCCAAGTGCCGTATGGCAGCATCTGCAGCATCGCGCCGCTGTTGATCTGCAGATTGACACTACTGGCAAGAGCAATCGGACCGCACAGATAGATGTTTGACGACCCCCCGAGTGGCACGATGACCGTGCCACCACCGGCCGCGGACGCCGCATTGATGGCATTCTGAATCGCGGTGGCGTTGTTCGTAACACCGTCACCAACCGCGCCGTAATCCGTGATCGAGAACTGATTGGTGGGAATGACCGGCAATGGAGGTATGATGGGCACCACGGTCAGCACGGCGACGCTGCTCGTCGTGGAGCCAATGCTGTTGGTGGCAATGACCGTGTAACTGCCCGCGTCGGACAATTTGATGCCAGTCAGGCTCAGCGTATTTGAGGTGGCATCGGGAATCGGCGCTCCATTGAAATTCCATTGGTAGGTGATGGGCTGGGTGCCGATGGCGGCGGCGGTAAAGGCGGCGTTATCCTCCTCGCGTACCGTGAGGGAAACGGGCTGGAGAATGAAGACGGGCGCCACGGGATTGGTGTTGACGGTAAGGAAAGCGTTGGAACTGATGACTCCGCCGGCAAAGTTGCTTACGGTAACGGAGTAGCTGCCCGCGTCGCCGGGCTGAACGTTGGTCAGTGTCAGCGTGGGAGAAGTCGCCCCGGTCAGCGGCGTATTGGTGTTATAGTACCACTGGTAATTCAACGGTTGCGAACCGTAGGCAACCACGGTGAACGTGGCAGTTGCCCCGGGCAGAATATTGGGCTGATCCTGCGGTTGCACGGCGATCAAAGGAACCACCGGAACGTTCACCGTCAATTGGGCCACCGAACTTGTCACCGAGCCATATACGTTGGTTACCACGACCGAGTAACCGCCCGCGTCGGTCAACTGGACGTTGGTCAGCGTCAAAGTGGAATTGGTGTCATCCGTCAACAGCGTGTCGGTGTTGTAATACCATTGGTAGCCAAACGGTGACGTACCGCTGACAACAACATTGAACGTGGCATTTTGACCTTCGAAGACCGTTTGGTTTTGCGGTTCGGTTTGAATGGTAGGAGAACTGGGCGCGGGGATGAACTCCACCTCGAAGTGGGTGCTATCAATCGTACCTGCCGTGGTGTTTGCGTTGGCTGGCCGGACAGCAAAAGTATCAAATGTATAGGCAGCAGGAGTGGCGTCAGTATAGGAAACCGTCGCGTGCCCCGAGCCATTGAAAGTTCCGCCGGTCATGGTGTTGGTAACGATCAACCCGCCCGCTGCATTGCGTGTTAGTGTCCACACCATCGTGTAAGTTGTGCCGTTGTCATATCCATGGCTGCCACTCGATACCCCATTGGTCAGTGCGACCCAATTCCCGCTATGGGACAGAAAATCGGCACTGGCACCGGCCCACTTCCTCAGTTGGTAAGGATAGCTGTTGCCTAACGTGTTGCCCATGTTGCAATACATGGCGTAGCCGTAATATTGCGCGCTGGGCGTGGTAAAATTATCGGCAGTTATCAGCGCGGCCGTTGGCGTGTCAACGACGGCGAAAAGGAAGTTTTGGCTGGTGTTATTTGCGCCGATCGTGTTGGGAGTAAAGGTCCAGGTAATTTTAAGCGTATCTCCCGGGTTGGAAAGAGTGACCGGGTCTGCATCTGGCGCGAAATAGGTTAAAAAGAAAAGTGAATTGGCACCCATGGTGGCTGTCATATGACCGGGAGTAGCGTCCAATGTACCATTAAGCGATGTAAAATACCACGGTGAATCAATGCCGCTTCCATCCGGGCCGGAATTGGTGCGAGTGCCATCCGCCCAGGTGGTATTCACCAAAATAGTTTCATCGGCATAGCCGGACGCGGCAACTCCAAACATAAACGCGAGAATAAGAGCAATTTGACGCAGGTATTTCATACGAATTAACAGGTTGTTATTAACAGGTTGTTATTGGGTGGGATTACCGAAGGAATCAGTTTTAGATTTAAATATAAACGGTCTTGCCGGTCTTGCTTGAATGTAACAGAAAACCTATTTTATTCAATTCCAGAGACTTGCAAATGGCATTGAAAATTATGCACCGCCGGATTAGCCACGCCAACCAGCGAGACAATGGCATTCCCTTCACTGCTTTTCGTTCGCGCGCTCCAAGCCTTCCACCTGTGCGTTCTCCAGGATGAACGGCGGACCTTCCTTGGTTGTGACCTGCACGTTCTTGAATTGAATTCCCTTGGCATTTTTTATCGAAAAGCCGGTCAGGGACGAAATACGGACATTTTCCAGAACTACATTTGAAATCGGACTCTCCGGCAAGCCATTGATGACGCCCGCCGATTTGGTGCAGGTGGCTGTCAGATTGCTGATGTGAATGTTACGGAAAATCGGAGTGTCTACGGCGACAGGCTGCGCAATATCCTCCTCCTTCGGAGCGGATCGTTGCACGGTGTCTCCGGCGGAACTGTTCATGTAACTACATGTCAACGTGATGGCCGGATTGACGTTCGTCATGGTGATGTCGCTGTAATTGATGTTCTCCACCAAGCCGCCCTTGCCGCGTGCCGATTTGATGCGCAGACCGTTCGCGGTATTTTCAAAAGTGCAGTTTCGCACCGTCACATTGCGCACACCGCCGAGGGTTCCACTGCCAATGGATATGCCGTGTCCGTGCAGCATGGTGCAGTCGGTCACCGTGATGTCTTCGCTTGCGAATTCGCGCCCCATCACCGCCTTTGAAGAAGTAATGGCAACATTGTCGTCACCCACATCAATGCGGCAGTGGGTGATGAGGACATTTTTGCAGCGACTCGGATCAATCGCATCCGTGTTGGCCGCGCGTTCGGGGGCGAGAACGGTCACGTTGGACACAATCACATTTTCACTGTCGGTCGGCATGAAATGGATCTTGGGCGAATTTTGCAGGGTAATATTTTCCATCCGCAAATTTTGGCAGTGCTGAAGCATGATCATATTGGGACGTGGCAGGGTGTAGCCCGGTTTTATCTGGCGCGCCTTCTCGGCTTCGCCCCACCACACCGCGCCGTTGCCGTCAATCGTGCCACTGCCGGTGAACGTCACATTCGTCAAATCCTTGCCACCGATAAACGGGATAAAATCGCCGCTGCTTTTGGCCTTGAGCCAGTCGCCCGGCACCTTCATGAAATCGCTTTGGTTGGTGCTCGCCAGCAACGTTGCGCCCGCTTCAAGCAGCACGGTGGTTTTGGTGTGCAGCTTGAGCGGTTTGCTTAAATACGTTCCCGCTGGAAACATTACCGTGCCACCGCCAGCCTTGCCGCAAACGTCGAAAGCTTTTTGAATGGCGGCGGTGTCGAGGGTTTTGCCGTCGCCAGCCGCCCCGAATTTGCGCACATTGTAAACTTTCGCCTGCGGATGCAAATTGCACGATAGGGGAATGGTGGCGGCTGACAGCCACAGGAGCGGCAGGACCAGCCAAAGACATGCAAGCGGGTTTTTTCTCCAGTCGGGTTTCTTTAAATTGATTTTCATTTTCACAAATACGCTTCGATTAAAAATGCCCCGCTTCATGCGAAGACATCCGTTCAGCTTTATTCTGTTACGCGGTTCATGGCAACAATATTATTTATTGTGACCCAGGATTTTGGAATTTGCAGTCGCGAGCCCTGCAAAAAGGTTTGAAATTTAAGCACCATGCCTGGCGGGGCAAAGCTGGCGCGAGCAGTGAAACTGTTTCATCGTCTGAATTTCAGGTGCAGAATATTAATATAAATTTGCACAAAATTGTTATATTCTCAAAATAGGAAATCTGTTAGGATTAATAAAATGGGTTAATAAAATAGCCCCTCTTGGGAATAATAATAACACGCTGACACAACGACACAACACAGGAAGTAAATGAGAAAAAACAAATTCTGCAGGATCTTTCAAAATGCCCTTCAATCAGGAATCACCACCGTGGGGGTTTTGTTTGCAACAACAACATTTGGCACGCCGACGTTGCCGAACATCAATACCAATAATGTGGTGAACATTACTGCGTATGGCGCGGTGGGCGATGGCATCACCGATAATACCCTCGCCATTTCAAATGCGATTGTCGCGGCGGCTGCGGGCGGCATGACGAATGGGTTGAGCGGCGGCACGGTGGAAATTCCGGCTGGCGGCACGTATCTGAGCGGGCCATTGACGCTGGCTAGTTATATCAATTTGCAGATTGATACCAATGCGATGCTGAAATTCCTGCCTGAAAGCAAATATCCGAATGCAACAGGCACTCCCGCTTATCCTATTGCGGGCACCAGTCTGACCGATCTTGAAATCAGCGGGTCTGGAACCATTGACGGCAACGGTGCCGGTTGGTGGTCGGCCAATCCGCCGCACCGGCCTTACATGATTTATTTTTCCAAATGCTATCGGGTGCTTATTCAGAACGTCACCTTGCAGAACCCGCCGAAGATGCACATTGTTTTCAAAAGCTCTAACGGCAATATTACCATCCAAGGAATTACCATCAACACCCCCGCTTCGCCGAACACCGACGGCATTGATTTGGTCGGCACGAACTGCCTGGTCCAAAACTGTTTCATCAGCGCTGGTGACGATAATATCGCGTTGGGGAGCAGCAGCAGTAGCGCTGTTTCATCCGACACACTCATCACCAATTGCACCTTCGGCATCGGTCATGGCGTATCCCTTGGCAGCAATACCGCCGGCGGGGTGTCGAACCTGACGGTAATCAACTGCACGTTCAATAACACCGATTACGGCATCCGCATGAAATCCGACAACTCCGGTAGCGACCCCGGCGCGGGCGGTGTGGCGCAAAATCTTTCCTATTTGAACATCGGGATGACAAACATCGGGAAAGGCGCGATTGTCATTTACAGCTATTACAACGAGTACGGAACGCCGACCAGCATCACTCCTACGACGGCCGCAGGACAGACGGTGGGTTCCAGTATTATCCCGATCTGGCGCAATATTACGATCAGCAATCTGACCGCCACCGTGGCCAGTGGAGGCATCGCGGGAATCATTTGGGGGCGAAAAGAGGCGCCCGCGACCAACATTACGTTGAGCCATGTCAGTATCACGGCTCCGAAGACCTTTGATGTTTACAACGTTCACGGCTTTCAGTTCGCCGATTCACAAATCACGGTGCCCAGCGGCAACAAAACGTTCACGCTTTACAACGCCGATGTCACCGTCACCAACAGCACCCCCGGAGCCGGCTTGATCACGTTCGACGGCCTGACCAGCACCAATTCATTGGCGCTGTATCAGGCACCGGCAAGCATGACTGCCACCGACGTGTTTGGCGCCAATCCCATCACTCTGAATGCCAGCACGCTCACCATCAGCAACGCTCTTATTTTGCCCAGCTCGACCGTTATGAATTTCACCTTGAGTACCAACACCACCGAAGTCGTGGCGACCGGAAACCTGACCCTGAACAGCACGAATAATGTTGCCGCCGGTGACGGCTTCGGCGCAGGCGCCTACACGCTGTTCACCTACGGCGGCAGCCTGAGCGGCAGCCCCGCCTTGGGCACCACACCGGCAGGCTACCCTGGTTACACCTACAGCATCACCAACCCGCCCGGACAGGTGCAATTGCTGGTTCAGCCGCCTCCGCCGCCAAGCTTTGGCAGCATCAGCGCCACCAGCAATGGTCTGGTAATGAACGGCACGGGCGGCATAACGAACGCTACTTATTACGTATTGGCTTCCACCAACGTTGCGCTCCCGTTAAGCCAGTGGACACCCGTTGCCACCAATCTGTTTAACGGCAGCGGTCAATTCACTTTCACCAACGCCATTAATCCCAACAGTCCGCAAGCGTTTTATCTTCTGGAAATGCCGGAACCACAGTAAGCCACGGGATTGCCAGCCGGAGCCATGGGTGCCCGGAATGTGTGGCCGTTTTTGCGTCTCGACAATTCGGGTCGCAATGGTTGTTACCGGCTGATAATACCAAGGTTATGGAGCATTACCTGAAACCGGCAGTGCCCAATTTTCAAACGTGTTTGCAGCAAAATGGGGATGACAGATCCTAAAAGCGTGTTAAGATTACTATCTCTAATAATTAGCAGCTCCGAATAATAATTCAAAGGCGTACCTCCTCTTATGAAACGTTCAAGTTCAGTCGTTCTCACGATGGCAACCGCGTTCGGGCTTTTGGCAATGGCGAATTGCCCTGCCTTGGCCCAGACTACTGCGTTCGATGATAATTTTGCAAATGACGCAAGCGACCCTACGGGCTCTTATGTTAACCTCAACAACATCGGCTCCACCCTCTCCAGTGACTGGACTTGGGCGAATGGCACGGGTGTAACGCTGACCGCACACAAAAGTGGCGCGGTGGATGAGTTGGTCGGAGCATTTACGTCCGTTACCCTCGCCAACGCCGGCGATTACGTCAGTTTGGTTGTTAACTTTAATTCACCCAATATCGGTCAAGCAAGCAGTTCTGGCAGTTTGGATATGGCCCTTATGAATTCACTAGGAACACCCTTGGGGACCGGGTATATAAAGTCCAATACCAGTGGCGGTGCCACCGGAAGTGACGAAGGCTATTTAGCAGGGATTGGGATGGATAGCGCCCATGAAAAAAACAGCACAAAGTTCTGGACAAGAGATGCCGGAGCAGGCGGGAACGGCTTGGGTTACTATTCACAGACGACTTACCACACTCAAATTGGCACATCTGATAAAACCGCCGCCGCATTGGCAAATTCTGATTCCTACACTTTGACCTTCACCATCGCAGCCCTGAACGCCGGGGCAACGGAGATGCAGGTCAATGCCCAAATCTACGATAACACCTTGGGTGCAATGGTGGATAATTATACGATACCCGCAACATTTCAAACCGGCGGCGCAAGTACCCGTAGTCCTGCTCCTAATGTTGGTGATTATATTACTCCAACGAGCACTTTTGATACGTTTGACTTTGGGACGTATACCGGCAGTACAAGCCCTTACGACATCAACCTGACCGATGTTCAAATTGTGGCCTATGTGACCACTGTTCCTGAACCTTCAACCTTCGCGCTGGCGGGATTGGGATTGGCCGGTTTGGCTGCACGGTTGTTCCGTCGCCACTGAAAATCATATAAAATCATTGGAAATGAGCGCCTTCACGGCGCTCGTTTCATTTTTGGGATCACTTTTTGACCGAAAGGCGCCTTTCATGGACGCGGCAGCGTCCTGGACTGCGGTGGCCGTGACACCCGCTTTGGAACACCAGAAGTCGCACGAAATGTTCTTGTTCCATTTGCGATGAGCTGCCGCCCAACCAAAAGCGGCGTCGCACTCCGTTTGCCGCCGCACTCCAAAACCTGGCGGCAGTTCGGACGGTTCATGGAAAGTGTCGAGATGCGCCCTGCGTGCACTTTCCTTAAACCTTTTTGCAAAGGTTTTGAGTTTGCACATATAAGGCCGCCAGGTTACCCTCGAACTCCATGATCTTAAAATTCTCATTTCACCGGCTTTTTATTTTGAACCTCACGATGGCGCTGGCCCTCGTCAATTCTCCCGGCAAGGCCGGTGAGGCAGCGCCGGCAAATGAGGCGCAGGGCAAAGCTGCCGCAGCAACCGACGCGCAAGCGTGGTCAAGCGTGCCGGATATTTTGGCGCACATCGTGCCCCCCGCCTTTCCTGACCGGACCTTTGCCATCACAAGCTATGGCGCGAAGGGCGATGGCGTCACAGATTGCACCGGAGCGTTTCAAAAGGCGATTGACGCCTGCAACCGTGCGGGCGGTGGCAAAGTCGTAGTGCCGGCGGGCGTTTATCTGACCGGCGCGATTCACTTGGAAAGCAACGTGGACCTTGATCTTGCCAAAGGCGCGACCATCCGTTTCAGCACCGACCCCAACAGTTATTTGCCGGTTGTTTTTACGCGTTTCGAGGGCACGGAAGTGATGAATTACTCGCCGTTCATCTATGCGTTGGGTCAGGAAAACATCGCCGTCACCGGCGAGGGAACGATTGATGGTCAGGCGTCGCATTCGGTCTGGTATTCCTGGAAGCAAATCCCGGAAGACCCCAAGGAACTGGTGGCCATGGGGGACCGCGGCGTGCCGGTGGAACAGCGGATCTTCGGCGAAGGCCATCACCTGCGCCCGAATTTCATTGAACCGGTCCGCTGCAAGAACGTCTTGATTGAAGGCGTGCATATCACCGATTCGCCGATGTGGGTGTTGAACCCGGTTTTTTGCACCAATGTAACCGTTGAAGGCGTCACGGTGGACACCCAAGGCCCCAACACGGACGGTTGCGACCCGGATTCCTGCACGGACGTGCTGATCAAGGATTGCGATTTTAGTGACGGCGACGATTGCATCGCCATCAAGTCGGGACGGGACGTTGACGGCCGCCGCGTCAACATCCCCAGCCGGAACATCGTGATTCGGAATTGCGTTTTCAAGGACGGTCATGGCGGCGTCACGGTGGGCAGTGAAGTATCCGGCGGCGTGGAAAATGTCTTTGCCGAGGATTGCCGTTTTGACAGCGCGAATCTGGATATTGCCATGCGATTGAAAACCGGCATGACGCGCGGCGGTTTTATCAAGAACATCAACATTCGCAACTGCACGGTCAAATCCGCCCGGACGGGCATCGGCATGACGATGAGGTATCCGGGCACGCTCAATGGCCATGCCACCCCGATCATTCAGGACATTGATATTCGCAATTGCACTTTCGCCCATTTATCCAAACGACCAATTGTCATTGAGGGCTTTTCGGATTCAGTGCGAATCACCGATGTGACCATTGCCAATTGCACTTTCCAAAGCGCGGAAGGCCGAAGCATCATCACCAACGCCAGCCGCATTCATTTGACTGCCGACCAAGGCGGCGACTTGAATTCATCGAGGAACTAGGGCCTTTTTCGGCGCGCTTTATTTAATTTTATTTGCACTTGACGGTGCGGAACGGGAGTGTTACTTTCGGCCATTAGGAAACAATGAAAAATTCGTTTTAACAAAAAAACCTTATAATGATGCCTATGAACTCAAATCTTGCAGACAAAGAAAGCATCCAACAGGCTGCCAGCCAACCCCAACCCAAATCATGGAGGGGATTCACGCTCATCGAGTTGCTGGTGGTGATTGCCATCATCGCCATCCTAGCGGCGCTCTTGCTGCCCGCCTTGAACGCCGCAAAGGCGAAATCATGGCGGGTCTCATGCGCGAGTAATGAAAAACAAATTGGCTCCGCCACGCTGGTGTATGCCGGGGACAATGACGATTATCTTCCTCTAACAAGTTGGAAAGATTGTCCACCTAGTACTGGAAATCCATGGCAGACGGCTGAGGCCTGTCGCATGCAGGCTGCCGGGAGTCACGTAGTCGTAGAGGGGCCTTATGGGCTTGGCCTTCTTTGGTTTTCCAACGACATTCAGGACCCGCAAGTTCTCTACTGTCCCGCCGTCCTGAGTGGAAATTACTGTTACTCTACATACGCAGAGCCAGGCTGGCCTTGGCCTTCGATTCCATCCGACTATACCGGTGCCAACGCGTATGTTCGCTGCGGATACAATTTTTATCCACAGTCGAGGACAACCCAGAACGTGAGCAGCAGCTATGGCACTGGCAATCAAATTCTGCCAACCCTAACTGCGAAATCAATAGTTCTTACGGGTCCCTATCCCGGCGATCCTGCACAATCGTCGAAGAATTACCCTGTGGCATTCAAAACGACTGATATGAATCAGAGCAAAGCTATGGCCTGTGATGCGTTAACCACTTTTCAGGGTATCCCCCACCAGGCCAATGGCGTTCCCGCCGGTGATAATGTCCTTTTTGGCGATGGCCATGTAAAGTTTGTAACTGTGAACGGAAATAACGGGATCAACACTCTTAGTCCATACGACCCAGCTTTATGGGATCCAATCGATGTCAACGGCGCGGGTCCATGTAACGATCCAGTCGGTTTCCGAATCATCTTTAACGCATTTTTACCTTGACATTGCTTGGGTAATTTTAAAACGCGCGACTGAACAATTGCAGCCCAACCATTAAATTACTGCGAAAAAATCCTTATCCCCGAAGCAATTTCGCGATAGTGTTGTGTGTTGACCTCAAACAGGGGGAAACCGGGTTGCATCCTCATTTTTCCTGACGCGTCGCGTTGTGAATCCGCGTGCCGGATCGCGCGGCGGACCGCTTCCGGCTTTCCCTGTTTGATTCATCCGTCGGCAATTGCAAATACTGCTGCGCGTTCGCATGGCAAATGTCCCGAATCATGGGTCCGAGCAGGGAGTCATCCCCGGGAATTTCGCCGTTTTCCACGTCGCGTCCGACCAAATTGCACAACACGCGCCTGAAATATTCGTGGCGCGGATAGGACATGAACGAGCGGGAATCCGTCACCATGCCGACAAAACGCGAGAGCAGGCCGAGATTGGAAAGCGCATTAAGCTGCCACTCGATGCCTTCCTTTTGATCGAGAAACCACCAGCCGGAACCGAGTTGGATTTTGCCCGCCATCGTGCCGTCCTGAAAATTGCCGAGCATCGTGGCAAAGGCGCAGTTGTCCGCCGGATTCAGGTTGTAGATGATCGTCTTGGGCAGGGAATTTTCAGAATCCAGTTTGTCGAGATAGAGCGCGAGCGACTGGCATTGCGGGAAATCGCCGATGGAATCGAAGCCGGTGTCCGGCCCCAGTTGTTTCAACAGGCGCGTGTTATTGTTGCGCAACGCGCCGAGGTGAAGCTGCGAGGTCCAGCCTTTCGAAGCGTAAAGCCGGCCAAGAAACAGCATCATGAACGCGGCGAATTGCCCGTGCTCCTGCGGAGAAACGATTTCGCCGCGACGGGCCTTGTCGAAAATTTCCGCGGCGGTTTTTTTGGAGCAGAAGTCTGCATAGCAATGGTTCATGCCGTGATCGGAAAGACGGCAGCCCTGCGCATGGAAAAAGTCGTGGCGCTTGCGGAGCGCGGTGAGGAACGCGCTGAGATTGTTGATGTCCACGTTGGCCGCGGCGGCGAGTCGATCCACCCACTTGTTGAAACCGGCGGGCTGGTTGACCGTCAGCGCCTTGTCCGGTCGAAACGCCGGCAGCATGCGTGTGGGATGGCCTTGCGACGCAAACGCCTGATGGTATCCCAGGTTGTCCGCCGGATCGTCCGTGGTGCAAACAACCCTGACCTTGAATTTTTTAAGAATGCCCTGCGTGGTCAGTTCGGGCTTGGCGAGTTTTTCATTGGCCTTTTTCCAGATGCGCCCGGCGCTTTTCTCGTCCAGGAGTTCCTCAATGCCGAAGTAGCGCTTCAATTCCAGATGCGTCCAATGGTAAAGCGGATTGCGCAGCGTGTGCGGCACGGTCGCGGCCCAAGCCTGGAATTTTGCAAAGGGATTGGCGTTGCCGGTGCAAAAGCGTTCGGCTACACCGTTGGTGCGCATGGCGCGCCACTTGTAATGGTCGCCTTCGAGCCAGATTTCAAAGAGATTTTTGAACCGGCGATTCTCCGCAATATCCTTCGGTGAAAGATGACAGTGGAAATCCAAAATTGGCTCTGCCTCGGCAAACTGATGGTAAAGATGACGGGCTGTGCGCGTCTGCAGCAGAAAATCCTCATGTATGAATTTCATAACGATAGCGTTTTGCTTACCTACATCGGGGCGGTCATCCCACGGATGTAATTTTGTTCACACCAACAAACAAGGGTTTCATGTGCCGCTCGAAGATGTTTCCCATCACGTTCTTGGCGACGACGGCTTCGTGTTTTTCCAGCGCTTTCAGGTAACGGTCGCCTTTCTTGGCGGCAACTTTGAAGCTGACGTGCAGCAACTGCCGGAAGCTGGGGTTGAAGCCCGGGTTCTTTTGGTCGTGGCGCAGGGCATCGGTGAATTGCTTGGAACTCCAGCCGTTCACGGTGGCGACGCTGGGCAATTTGGCCTTGTTGATGTCAATGACGGTGGCGTAGGGCGCGCAGAATTCATCCACGTGCTCGTGGGCGTAGGCGTAAATTTCCTTGGCGATTTCCAAACCGTCGCCACCCGCCTCGGCAAGGCCGATGAGTTCTTCGAGCCAGGTCGTGCCGGCGGTCTTGATATGCAGGCCCGCGCCGAACTTGGCGAGCGCGCGGCGGATGGGCGCGTAGATGGAGAACTTATCGCTGCCGGAGTGGATGCTCAACTTGAGCGACGGCGGCAGGCCGTATTTCTTGATGGCAAACACGATGACGGCGAGGTCTTCGTTGAATTCTTTTTCAAACTGTTTCACGTCGCCGACATAGTCCACGCCCTTGTTGAAACGTCCGGTGAACTTGGGCGCGATGGTCTGAATCGGGATTTTTTCATCGGCGATGGCGGCAAGGATGATAAGGAGTTCCGGCGGCGTTTGCGGGCTGTCCGTTTCGTCCATCGAGACTTCGGTGATGAAGTTGGCTTCACCCTTGGCCTTGGCGATGTGGCGATAAATTTTTCCGGCGTCCTGCACGGCGAGAAAATATTTGCCCGCGATGCGCTCGAAGTCGGCGCGGCTGATTTCAAACGGATGGTCAATGTTCGGAACGGTGATTTTGCCGATGAGTTCGGGATGGCGGGCGGCGAAAGCTTTGATGCTGGCGGCTTCGGCGGGTTTGCCGATGCTGTCGGCAACATCGATGGTGTAGAAATCGGAATAGGGGATGAAACGATCCACCGTTTCAAGCCGGATATGGTCGGCGTCCACATGATAAGGCTTTTTCCAGCCAAGGGCTTTCACTCCGGCATCTGCGGCAGCGCGGGTGCTGGAGGGTTCAGTGCCGATGAAGGTGTGTTCGCGGTTGGACTTGTTCCAGACAGGGATGACCTCCGCGCCTTGCTGAGCGGCCAACATAAATGCACGGAGTTGTGCCTTGGCTTGGTGCGCAAAACGATCCCCGACTCCAAACGAAAATTTCTCCAGTTTTAATAGTTCTCCCATAAAATATCCATTCCCCATCGTACATCAAAGACAACCTCTACGCCCGCTATAATAATCACTATCTTTTGCATGACAACATGAGATTTTTGCACTGAATTTAGCCGGCGGTTTCCCCGAGGTCACCAGGCCGCGGATAATGTCTCAACGATTGTTGCTGGGAATCGGTTTGGCGCAAAATTGATTTACTTTTCCGGTGTCTGAAATACATTCGGCATTTATGTGCCGACGTGGCGGAACTGGCAGACGCACCAGACTCAAAATCTGGTACTCGTGAGAGTGTGTGGGTTCGACCCCCTCCGTCGGCACCAGCCTTCGCTCGAAGCGCAGTACGGAGGCAGGTTGAAGCTTTAGTTCGATGATGCGCTTCGAGCTTCGACATGGCAGGCTAGCCAAGCTTGGATTAGGCGGGCCGCTTTTTCAAATAGCGATGAGTTTTAAAGATTTTGACAAACAGACACAGGGTATTCAATTGCTCCAACGTTCGCTGGCGCGCGGGCGGTTGGGACACGCCTACCTGTTTGCCGGCAATCAGCTTGAAGAATTGGAATCGCTCGCCCGCACACTCGCCAAAATCCTCAACTGCCAAAAACCAACTAAAACCGGCGGCGCAGCCACGGATTGCTGCGATGCCTGCCCAAGCTGCCGGAAAATTGACAACGAAACGCACGCCGACATGCATTGGGCGCGGCCCGAATCCAAATCGCGCGTCGTCACGATTGACCAAATGCGGGAGTTGATGCGCGAAATTCAACTCAAACCGGCCGAGGCCGAATATAAAGTCGCTGTCATCGTCGCGGCGGATCGTCTGAATGTGCAAGCGGCGAACGCTTTTCTCAAAACACTTGAAGAACCGCCCGCCAAATCCGTCTTGATTTTGCTTTCGACAGAACCTCAGCGGATTTTGGAGACGATTTTGTCGCGCTGCCTGCGTTTGAATTTCTCCAACGAAGGCGCGCATTTGCTCAACGCTGCGCAAGCTGAATGGCTTGCTCAATTCGGCGCACTCGCCGTTTCGGAACAAAAAAGTTTGTTTGGCCGTTATCGCCTGCTCGGCATGCTGCTCCAAAAACTCGGTGAAATCCGCTCGCGCGTGGACGAAACGCTGACGACGCGCTCGCCATTGCAGCGTTACGACGACGTGGAAAAAGATTTGCGCGAAAAATGGGAGGACGAACTGACCGCGGCCATTGAAGCGGAATATCGGAGGCAGCGCGCGGACTGGTTGTTGCTCGTCCAATGGTGGCTGCGCGACGTTTGGCTGTCCACCCTCCGCAGTAGCACTGCTACGGAGGACGGGCACACACTGGCGACCGGCAAGGATTTGCTGAATTTCCCGCAAATTGCCGGCGCGGAATCCGTCGCAAAAAAAATCACATCGCGCCAGGCGTTGGAAAATTTGCGGACACTGGAGCAGACGCAGCGACTGTTACGCACGAACGTGCAGGAAGCGCTTGCGCTGGAAGTGGGCCTCCTAAAACTGCATCTCTAGCTCATTGTGCAACTATTGCCCAAACAGCGCCGGGCCAAATCAAACTGACCGCGAGTGCGAAAGATTTGCTGCCTGCGATTGTGGTGATTCGCGCCCAGCCTTGCACATCGCGGCCTTGCGTGCCGTGATCGGTTTCTAATCCGTCTTCAGGCCTGCAATTTCCAGAAAGCCGTGCAATTGGCGGATGCGCGCGGGATGGCGCATTTTCCGAAGCGCCTTGGCCTCAATTTGCCGGATGCGCTCGCGCGTGACGCTAAATTGCTGGCCGACCTCTTCGAGCGTGCGCGCACAACCGTCGCCGAGGCCGAAGCGCAGTTCCAAAACCATCCGCTCGCGTTCAGTCAGGCTGCATAGCACGTCGTCCAATTTGTCCTTGAGCAAACCGAAACTGGTTATGTCGAACGGATTGTCGGCGCTTTTGTCTTCAATGAAATCGCCAAAATTGGCGTCTTCAGTGTCACCGACCGGAGATTGCAGGGAAATGGGTTGCTGCGACATTTTCAACACAGCGCGGACACATTCCACGGGTATTTGCAGGTCTTCGGCGATTTCTTCCGGCGCCGGTTCGCGTCCAAAATCCTGAAGCAGGCGTTTTTGCGAGCGCATCAATTTGTTGATGATTTCAATCATGTGAACCGGAATGCGGATGGTGCGCGCCTGATCGGCAATGGAGCGCGTAATGGCCTGGCGAATCCACCACGTCGCGTAAGTGGAAAATTTGTAACCCCGGCGATACTCGAATTTTTCCACCGCCTTCATCAATCCCATGTTTCCTTCCTGAATCAAATCAAGAAACGACAGGCCGCGATTCGTATATTTTTTGGCAATGGAAATGACGAGACGCAGATTGGCCTCAACCATTTCGGTCTTGGCCTGGAGCGCTTTGTTGGAAAATTCGCGCAGCCGATCAAACACCTTGAGGTAATCCTCATGCGGCATCCGCACAAATTCTTCGAGCGCCCTGATCTTTTGCTGTTCAGCCTTAACGAGGTGTTGTTGCGCGGTGGACTCGCGCTGCCTCTTGGCCTCGGCCAGCGCGCGGAGGCTGCACTGAAATTTGTCGTGAATGTTTTCCGCGACGAGCACCATTTCCTCAATGACTTTTTGCTTGTAGCAAAATTTTGGAAACGCGCCCTGTAGTTTTTGATTGAGGCGTTTGAACGCGGCCAGCGCGCGACCGCGTTGGGCCTTGACATCGGCGCCCTGCCACACGGTGTATTTGAGATCCACCTCCAGATCCATTTTACGAACCTGTTTGATGAGTTTGCGAAGCGTGCGAAGGTGCGCGTCGCGGTGGTTCACTTTTTTATCAAGAATGACGCGGTCAAATCGCTCGCGCGGCGGGTCAGCCACCAGTTTTTCCGCCAGCGTGATTTGCTCTTTGCCGACGAAGCCGAAACTGTAAATGAGTTTGCACACTTCTTTTTCAGCGGCCTCGATCCGTTTGGAAATCAACACCTCCTGCTCACGCGTCAGCAACGCCACCTGCCCCATCTGCTTGAGATACATTCGCACCGGGTCATCAAGCGCATCGAGCCGGCTTGTGTCGTCTTCTTCGGATTCGCCGGTTTTGCCACGATCCGCCTCGGTTTGATCCATAATTTCGATGTCCAAGCTGCGAAGCTTGCCAAAAACTTCGTCCAACTGCTCCGGTTCGGTGACATTCTCCGGCAACGCGTCGCTGATATCGCTGTAAGTCAAATACCCCTGCTCCTGCGCGAGCCGGATGAGTTCCTTGATTTTTTCCGAAAGATCCACAGCCGGCGCATTTGGCAGAATGCCTTTGAAAGGTCTGGCCGTGGTGGATTGGGTATGATGTCGGGCGGACGGCGCGATGCAGCACCCTCTTTTTTCCAGGGCAAAATCCCCCTCGGTGTTACGAACCTTCGATTGCGACATACGACTCAACACTCCCAGTTCACGGCCCGGAAGCAGGCGTGAATATGGCAAAGCCCGTTCCGTTTCGTCAAGCGGGGAAACTTCATGGTGAAATTATATTATTTTTCCGGCATAATATAAACCCCGCGGCCCTTCAGATTTTCCAAAATCATGTCCGCGGTGCGAACGATGGCGCCCAGATTTTCGCGAACGACCCGCAGCGCGTTACGACCCAACTCCTCGCGCCGGCCTTCATCCGCGAACAATTCCGCAATCGCGGTTTCCAAAGTTTCCACACTGTTCACTTGGACCGCTGCGTTTTGGGCGACGAAATTCCGCGCAATGTCCGTGAAATTTTGCATGTTCGGACCGAATACCATGGCCTTGCCCGCAGCCCCCGGCTCAATCGGATTCTGCCCGCCAGCGGCCGTGAGGCTTTTGCCAACGAATACTACTGTCGCATGTTTGTAGAAGAATCGCAACTCGCCGGTCGTGTTGACGAGCAAACATTCGACCTGACCCTCGGGAAATCGCGCGCTGGCAGGGATTTCGTTGCGATAAATAAATTTGACGCCCCGTTCGCGCAATTCGCGGCCAACCTCCTTGCACCGCTCAAAATGCCGCGGCACAAGCACCAGAAAAAGTTTCGGGAACAGCACGCGCAATCGTCGCGCGATTTCCGCCAGAATGATTTCTTCACCCGCGTGGGTGCTGCCGCCGATCAAAATCGGCGCGTCAGGCGGCACGCCGATCTGTTGGAACAGCGCGGGCACGTCGAGTGCGCGCGGTCCGTCGGGTTTGGCAGCGTCGAATTTCAAATTGCCCACCACGCGGATCGCCTCGGGCCGGCAGCCAATTTCGCGCAAACGTCCGGCGTCGGCTTCGTTTTGGGCGCCGACACCCGTAAACGAAGCGAACAGCGGCCGGAACAAAAAACCCAATCGCTTGTATCCACGATAGGAATGATTGGACAATCGCGCATTGACCAGAAACAACGGAATGCGAAGATCGCGCGCGCACCAAAGGAAGTTCGGCCAGATTTCCGCCTCAATAAGCACAATGGCTTTGGGTCTGATCACGCCCAGAGCGCGGTTGATGGATCCCCGGCTGTCAATCGGATAGTAAATTTTGCTGATGTGGCCCGGCAAATGACGGCGCAATTCAGCCATGCCGGTCGTCGTCGTCGTTGAAACAACGATTTTGATGTCGGGCATGTGCAGTTCGAGCGCGCGGATGAGCTGCATGCAAAGATTGACTTCGCCGACGCTGACAGCATGAAGCCAGAGCACCCGGCGGTTGGTGAGCTCCTGCTTGAGATTCCGACCATAATATCCAAAGCGTTCAAAAAACCCCGAAAGCCAGTGGCCCCGCCGCCACATCCGCAGAAAATAATACGGCGACGACAGCGCAAAAAAAATCACGAACAGGATGTTGTATAGCGTGCGCATTCCGACTTTTAAGCTGGACAGGTTTCACTGTTCCGCAAATGGACGCCGCGCGCAAAGAAAATGTTTCAAATCAACCGTGAAAAAAAATCAGCCAGACTGCCGCCAGCACCGGCAATAAAAACGGCAGCGTGAATTTCAAAACGAATCCGGAAAACGTCGGCATGTGGATTTTTTCATGATCCGCCATGGCTTTTACCGTGAAATTCGGCCCGTTTCCGATGTAAGTCGCCGCGCCGAAAAACACCGCGCTGACGCTAATGGCAATCAGGTCCGGGGAGTGCCGGCCCAACAGTTCTCCGATATCCTTCGCGCTGCTCGTCCCAAAAAGCGCGCTCAAACAACCGAGATAAGTCGGCGCGTTGTCGAGCATGCTGGAGAGTGTGCCGGTGCCCCAATAAAAAATTCCCGGCGCGGGATTCTGGCCGAGCAACTCACGCGCATTGGCGCCGAGCCAGTCGAGCGCGGGCATCATCGTTGCAAAAATGCCGATGAATAAAATGGCCACCTCCTGAATCGGATGGAAATGAAAACGATTTGCCTCATGCACCGATTGTTCGGTCGTGAAATAAGAACCCAGCGCGGCAACCAGCATAATCGCTTCGCGCAGGAAAAACGGTTTGTTAATGAACACCGCGCCCAAAATGACAGCCAGAAAAACCAGATTCGCCAGCCCGTCGAACTTCCAGGTTTCATGTCCTGTTTCCTTTTCACGAATTTCCCGCGGGGCGCGGGCCTTCGCCGCGACGAAGTGGCTGCTGCCACGCAGGCGGGTGAAATTGACGCGGTCCACCACATAAAACAGCGCGAGCAACAACCCGACGCCCACCGCCCACATCGGCCAGCAATGCTCCGCCACCCACCAAAACGGAATGCCCTGCAAATAGCCGAGAAATAACGGCGGGTCGCCAATGGGCGTCAGACAGCCGCCGACGTTTGAAACGATGAAAATGAAAAAAACAATGTGATGCGCCGTGACGCGGTCTTTGTTCATCCGAATCCACGGACGAATCAGGAGCATGGACGCGCCGGTCGTGCCCAAAAAATTCGCAACGACCGCGCCGACGAACAAAAAAATAACATTGGCCAGCGGCGCCGCCTCGCCTTTCACATGGATATGAATGCCGCCGGAAACCACAAACAGCGAGCCGATGAGCACAATGAAGCTGACATAATCGTGCGCCACGTGGAGCACGCGGTCTGGCGCCTGCAAAATAAAAAGGTAATAGCCCAGTGTGACCGCACCCAGCCCAAGCGCGATTTTGGGATAATGCCGCGACCACCAGTTGCCCGCGAGCGATGGCGCGAGCGCCATCGTGCCCAGCAGCAGCACAAACGGCAGAATCATCCACGGATTGGGCGCAACCATACTGTCAGTCATGCGCCGAAAGGTTGTGCGGACAAACGAAATCAGGTCAAACAGAAACGACACTGAGCGGCGGGTTTGCAATCTTGGTGGGGCGAGAGTCCTCGCGAGCCGGCTCGTCAGTAGCCTCGCCCCACCAAATTGTATCACTACCGAAACATTCAACCACTTGACGATTGGAGGCGCTGCTGCGATTTTCTTGTTGCTTGACGCGGAATTCAGCAGCCGAAGCGGCAGGCAATTTGTTCGCTAAAGTTTCGAAAACCCCCGCTGCGCAATCCCTCGCGCGGCGATTGGAGAATGGCGGAGTGTTGTCTTGCGCCGGCGTCAGCCGGGCTGCGCAGCCGTTTTTTGCCGTTTTGCTTCAAAAAATTTTCTCCAACCGCCCAATTCTCATTGTCACCGAAGATTTGAAAACGCAGGAAAGTTTTCAGCAGGACATCGAAACATGGCTGCAAATCGAGTCCAAAGTCCAACTCGCGGACTTTCAACCCTCAACCTTCAACCTTCAACCGCTTTTCTATCCCCCTTGGGAAGTTCTTCCCCACGAAGGCAAACTTCCGCACGCCGATACCATCAGCGACCGTCTTCAAACACTCGTTGCCTTGGCTGACAACTCAAAACTCAAAATTCAAAATTCAAAACTCGTGGTGACGAGCGTTACGGCCCTGCTCCAAAAAACCTTTCCGCCCAAAATGCTGCGCAATCGCACGCGCGTTCTTCAGCGCGGCGACAAAATCGCTCCGCTGGATTTGATCGAATGGCTTGAAGAGCAAAGCTACGAACCCGAAGCCCAGGTCACGCAGAAAGGCGAAATCGCCTTGCGCGGCGGCATTTTGGATGTCTGGCCACTCACCAGTCCGTGGCCGGCGCGGCTTGAATTTTTTGGCGATGAAATCGAATCGTTGCGGCATTTCGATCCGCTCACACAAATTTCGCGTGAAGAAATCCCGGGCCTCACGATCCCTCCTGCCGGCGAATTGGGAATATTGAAGTCCAAAGTTCAAAGTCCGGAGTCCAAAGTCGGCGAGCTTGCAACCTTGCTCGATTATCTGCCACCGGAGGCAATTTTTCTCCTCTGTGAATCGGAGCAACTCGCCACCCGCGCCAACGATTACGAGTCACAAATTCCCGCCGACGATCCATTTTTTATTTCGTGGCCCGATTTTCTCATTGAACTGAACCGGCGCAGTATGACGCGACTGGACTTGAGCGAAGAGGAAGCCCAACCAACAATCCCCTCACCCGGCCTGACGGCCACCCTCTCCCCGTCCAGCGGGGAGAGGGATGGGGCGAGGGGCGCTCAATTGTTTTCTTCGCTCGACGCTTATCGTCCTGTGACCGAACACACACCGGAATTGCAAGTCGCCGAGGCGCAGCGCCGCGAATTTTTCAACCAGCTTCATCGCTGGCTGCGCCAGGATTATGACGTTCACATTTTCTGCAACAACGACGGCGAACGGCAGCGGTTTGAAGAGATTTGGAAGGAATTTGGTTTTGCAGAAAGTCCAAAGCCGTCCGACCACGAGCAACTTTGGACCTTGGACTTTGGACTTCGGACTCACATCGGTTCTCTCGCCCGTGGTTTTCTCTGCGACGAGGCCAGGCTGGTTGTCATCACCGACGCGGAAATTTTCGGACGCTACAAAATCCAGCGTCCGCGCCGGTTGAAATCGCCGCACGCACTCGCTACCCGCTCCGCGCTCGACATTGATTTCACCGAACTGGAGGAAGGTGACTTGGTTGTCCACGTGCAATATGGTATTGGGAGATTCCTTGGTTTGAAAAACCTGCCGACGGGCAGCAGCCGTCACCCATCAACTCTCAACTCTCAACTCTCAACTGGCACGGAATGCCTCGTCATTGAATACGCGCCCGCCTGTCCCGGCGATGAACCGCCGAAACTTTATGTTCCCGTCACCGAGGCGCATCTCGTCAGCAAATACGTCGGCGCGGGCAAGGCAAGTCCGCCGCTGAACACCCTCGGCGGCACACGCTGGAAAAAGGCGAAGGAACAGGCCGAACGCGCCGTGCGCGACGTCGCTGCCGAACTGCTGCAAATCCAGGCCGTGCGCGAATCGCAGTCCGGTCACGCGTTCAAACCCGACATGCCGTGGCAACGTGAATTTGAGAGCGCATTTATTTTTGAAGAAACGCCGGATCAATGGCGCGCGATTCAGGAAACAAAATCCGACATGGAAAAACCCAAGCCGATGGACCGCTTGATTTGCGGTGACGTCGGTTTCGGCAAAACCGAAGTCGCCATTCGCGCCGCGTTCAAGGCGGTGATGGATGGCAAACAAGTCGCCGTGCTTGTGCCGACGACGGTTCTCGCACAGCAGCATTTCAACACCTTCCGCGAACGCATGGCCGATTATCCAATTCGGATCGAACTGCTCTCGCGCTTCCGCACGCGCCGCCAGCAGCAACGCGTGGCGAAGGATTTGGCGGCGGGCGGGGTGGACATCGTCATCGGCACGCACCGGCTGTTGCAGGACGACATTGCATTCAAAGATTTGGGTCTGGTTGTCATTGACGAGGAGCAGCGGTTCGGCGTGTTGCACAAGGAAAAGTTCAAGCGCCTCCGCACGCTCGTGGACGTGCTCACGCTGAGCGCCACGCCGATTCCGCGCACGCTTTACCTCGCACTCACCGGCGCGCGCGACATGAGCACCATTCAAACACCACCGCATGACCGGCTGCCGGTCGAAACCATCGTCACCCAATTCGACGAGCGCGTCATCCGCGACGCCATCCAGCGCGAAGTGAATCGCGGCGGACAGACTTTCTTTTTGCACAACCGCGTGATGACGATTCAGACGATGGCCGACCGGTTGAAACGGCTTTTGCCGCACGCGCGCATCGTCGTCGGCCACGGCCAGATGGATTCAGACGAACTCGAAGAGGTCATGACGAAATTCGTCAACGGCGAGGCGGATGTGCTGCTTTCCACGAGCATCATCGAGAGCGGCCTCGATATTCCGAATGCGAACACCATCATTATTGACCACGCCGACCGGTTCGGCCTGAGCGATTTATATCAACTCCGCGGACGAGTCGGGCGTTACAAACATCAGGCTTACGCGTATCTGCTGTTGCCGCGCCACGTGAGTCTGCTCACCGACGTGCGCAAGCGCATCAGCGCCATCCGGCAATACTCCACGCTCGGCAGCGGATTCAAAATCGCCATGCGCGACCTCGAAATCCGCGGCGCGGGCAATTTGCTCGGCGCGGAACAAAGCGGCCACATCACCGCCGTTGGCTTCGAGCTTTATTGCCAGCTGCTCAAGCAAAGTGTCAGCGCGCTTAAAGGCGAAAAGGTAAAACCGCGCGTCGAAGTCAACGTAAAACTGGATTTCATCGAAATGAATGCGGCGAGCGAAAGCGGGCGGTGGGGCGAGGCTACTGACGAGCCGGGGTCGCTAGCTGCAAAGACCGGCTCGCGAGGACGCTCGCCCCACCATGCCGGTTTGCCTCACTCCTACATCACCGAGCCGCAGCACCGCATCGAAATCTACCGCAAGCTGGCGCAGGCGAATGAAAAATCCGCGCTGGAAAATTTGCAGAAGGAATTGCGCGACCGCTTTGGCCCGTTGCCGCCGCAGGCGGAATTGCTCCTGCAAATAGCCGAACTAAAAATTCTCGCCAGCGAAAAAGCTGTGACGGCAATTGAAGTAAAGGACGACAAGCTAATGCTCACACGCCACGGCGATTTTCTCACGCTGGGTGGAAAATTTCCGCGACTGACAAAGAAACAGGCCAGCGCACGGTTGAAAGAAATCAAGAGGTTGCTGCTGGCGATTTGAATGCGTTATTCAAATGCGCTTTTTGCATAAAAAGTTTCATGGCTCGGACTGAGCAAATGTTTTGTGTCGAAGTTTTCAAGTAGTCCAAATTTTTCGATCAGAGGCTTGAATTTTTCACCGTGGGGACTAATTCCATTATAGAAAAGAAGCTCTAACTCGAACGCTGATAACTGCGCCCTTACTAAACTGGTGTATCGTCTTCTATTTTTATAATCAGCGTTGGCATTTTCCGTTTTAAGCGCGTCACTTTCGTTCACAAATTTAATCACATGATAAAGGGTTCTGAAATAATGCCCTAGGCTCGCTTCATATACTTCAAACATGCGCAAATAAAAATTTGCTGCGAAATTAATATCGGCGTCTTGTTCGACCGTTTTTGATCCATAAACTACGTGTAAAAGGTTATGCAAAACCTTAAAACACTCTCTACCATCATATTCATTTGAATCGCCACCAAGTTGTTCCACGCTAATTCGCATTTGAATCGCATTCTGATTGTGCAAATTCAAAAGTTGAAAAAACGAATTCTCAAAATTTTGTAGCTTGATGCTTTCGTGCTGTATTCGGAATTGCTTTGCTTGTTCTTCCAATTCTGTTTCTTGCCGTTTGAGCTGTTGTTTTTGGGCGAGAAATGCCGCGAAAATGAGCAGTGTTCCAGCGAGAGTCCACAAAGATGCAACCGTTCCTTGCAGGTAGCTTCCATAGTTGCCCCAATCATTTAGCGAAGGATTCTTTTGCTGGTGTAACGCGTGACTGCCCCAATGCCATGCTACAAAACCAAAAATAACAAACGCGAGCGATGCGATTATAGAAATCCCAATCCCCAAACTTAAAATAACTTCCAATACTTTGAATTTTCGATTGTCAGATCCGATTTTCATAACGGACAAAATTCCCGCAAACGCTGACCTGTGACAATTACAATTTAAACTTAAATCGGACATCTCCTGAAAAACCCGCTCCGCCATTGCAAACCTTGCGCGCCCGGCCTAGAATTTTCCCAGTTCAACCACATGTCCGAATATAAAGTTCAATTCGAGGTCTTTGAAGGCCCGCTCGACCTGCTGCTTTACCTCATCAAGAAGGAAGAGGTGGACATTTATGAGGTCAATCTCACCAAGCTCGCCACGCAGTTCATCGAATACATCGACCTCATGCGCGAGTTCGACCTCGAAATCGCCGGCGAATTCCTCGTCATGGCCTCGACGCTCATGTATATCAAAAGCCGCGAGTTGCTGCCCGTGGATCAACAAGTGCTGGTCGAAGGTGAGGAGGAAGGCGAAGATCCGCGCTGGGAACTTATCCGCCAGCTTGTCGAATACAAAAAATTCAAGGACGCCGCCGCGCGTTTGCAAGTCCTCGAAGCGCAACAGGAAAACATTTACCCACGCGTTCCGGGCAAATTGGCATTCGAAAGCGCCGCGCCGCCACCCAAGCCGGACGTTTCGATTTTCGATCTGCTCAATGCCGTCAACGGTGTTCTCCAACGTTTCGGCCGGCGTGACGCTTCCAGGGAGATTTTCGATGACAAATGGACGGTCAGTGAAAAAATCGAGCATCTGCGCCGCATCCTGGCCGAGCGTGGCAGCGTGCGTTTTGGCGAATTGTTCGAGAGCGCCGGCAGCCGTTCGGAGGTTGTCTGCACTTTTCTTGCACTGCTCGAATTGATTCGACTCAGACAACTCGTCTGCATCCAGCCCGAACCTTTTGCTGAAATCGAAATCCGTGGCGCGGAAAACGCCGCGCAGCCTGCGCCCGAACCCGTCGCTGCTGCCGCAATCAATCCACAATCCGCAATCACAAATCCGCAATCACCGTAGCATGGAACTAAAATCTATTTTGGAATCGCTCCTGTTCTCCGCGCAAAAACCTTTGAGCGTGAAAGAGCTTCGCGAACTCCTGGCCAATGCCGCCGAGGCGGAAGATGCCGACGTCACGGCCAAATCGCTGGGCAAAATCAAGGACACCGAGCTGACGCTCGCGCTCGAGGAATTGGCGCGTGAACACGAAACCGCCGCGCGCAGTTATCGTCTCGTGTGCGTGGCCGGTTCGTGGCAATTCGTCACGCAGCCCGAATACGCGCCGTGGCTGCAGCGCGCTCGTCGGCGTGAATGCGCGTCCGCCGCGGCTTTCGCAGCCCGCGCTCGAAACGCTCGCCATTATTGCGTATCGCCAGCCCATCACGCGCGCCGAAGTCGAACAGATTCGCGGCGTGAATGTGGACACCACGATGCAGACGCTCATGGAACGCGGCCTCGTCAAGGCCGTTGGCCGCGCCGAGGTTGTGGGCCGTCCCCCGACTTACGGCACGACTGCGCTGTTCCTTGAATACTTCGGCCTGCGCGGTCTGGGAGATTTGCCCGCTGCGGACGAACTCCGCCGCATTACCATCGAAAAACCGCCCGCGCCCGGTCTGGCCACAACACCGCCGGAGCCGTTGAAGGCAGAAGGTAGAAGCGAGAAGGCAGAAAAGCATCGACCGCTACACCTATCGGCTGGTGATTCAACCTTCCGCCCAATGATAAACGATTTGATTCTTCCTTCTGAATTCTGCATTCTACCTTCACTGTGAACATTCCCGAACATCGCAAGGCGATTGACAGGCTGGACGCGCACATTGTCCGGTTGCTCAACGAACGCACGCGCCACGTGCTGGCCATAGGTGAATGCAAGTTGAAGACCGGCGCGGAGATTTATGCGCCGCACCGTGAGCGCGCCGTGCTCGAACGCATCTGCCACCTCAATCAGGGGCCGATAACCAATGATCAGCTTCGCACGATTTATCGCGAAATCATGTCCAGCGCGCTCGCGCTCGAAAAGACGATGACCATCGCGTATCTCGGCCCGGAGGCGACGTTCACGCATCAGGCCGCCATTCAGCGATTCGGCTCCAGCCTGCGATACGCTTCGCAGAAAACCATCAACGACGTGTTCACCGAGGTCGGCAAAAACCGCGCGGATTACGGCGTCGTACCCGTCGAGAACACCACGGAAGGCGTGGTCACGCATACGCTCGACATGTTCGTGGACAGCGACCTGAAGATCGTTTCGCAAATCGTGTTGCCGATACAATTCTGCCTGGCCGGGAACTGCAAACTGGAAAAAATCCAACGGTTGTATGTGCATCCACAAGCCCTTGCCCAGTGCCGTTCCTGGGTGCAAAGAAACCTGCCGCACGCCGAAATTCTTGAGACTTCATCCAACGCGCGGTCGGCTGAACTGGTGGCTCATCCGGCGGTCAAAAGCACGCGGTTGCGCGGGAAAGTGGCCGCCATCACCGGCCTTCTTGCCGCCGGGAAATACGGTCTGGACGTGCTGGAACAGGACATTCAGGACAACGCCGACAATGCCACCCGTTTCCTCGTGCTTGGCCGGCAATGCAGTCCTCCCACCGGCAATGACCGCACCAGCCTGCTCATGAGCGTCAGCTGACAAGGCCGGCGCGTTGCACGAAGCGATTGCGGCGTTCCGCCGCTACCGCATCAACATGACGAAGATCGAGTCCCGCCCCAGCAAACGGAAGGCGTGGGAATATTTCTTCTTCATCGATTGCGACGGCCACATGAAAGATCGCAAGGTTGCCAAAGCCATCAGCCTGCTCGGCGAGCACTGCAACTTCGTCAAAATCCTCGGCTCGTATCCGAACACGGAGTAAAGCATGAGCCATCTCGCCCAAGCTAAAATAGTTTTCGATATCGAACTCGCCGCGCTCAAAGCCGTTCGCGCGCAGCTTGACGCGTCGTTCGATTGCGCGGTGGAAGTGATTGTCGAGGCGGTGAAACAGCGCGGCAAAATTGTTGTCGTCGGCATCGGCAAATCGGGCAACATCGGACAAAAAATTGCCGCGACACTCACCAGCACCGGCTCCACGAGCGTCGTTCTCAACAGCGTGGACGCGCTGCACGGCGACGTGGGCATCGTCAATGACGGCGACATGGTTCTTGCGTTGAGCTATTCCGGCGAATCGGAGGAGCTGCTCAATCTGTTGCCCGCGCTGAAAAGATTTTCCGTCAAAATCATTTCGCTGACCGGCAACGTGAAATCGTCGCTCGCCAAACACAGCGACATTGTGCTCAACGTCAAGGTTCCCAAGGAAGCCTGCCCGTTCAACCTCGCGCCGACGGCCAGCACGACCGCGATGCTCGTGATGGGCGACGCGCTGGCGATGGCGGTTTTGCAGGCGCGCGGCTTCAAGCGAAGTGATTTCGCGCGGTTGCATCCCTCCGGCGCCATCGGTCGCGCAATGCTGTTGCGGGTGGGCGACATTATGCGCTCCGGCATACGCAACGCCATCGCGCAGGAAAACCTCGTGGTAAAGGAAGCGCTGCTGCTGATGACGCACGCCAAATCCGGCAGCTTGAGCGTCGTGAACACAAGCGGCAAACTCGTCGGCGTGTTCACCGACGGCGATTTCCGCCGTCACATGGCCGCGAACGAAAATCTTCTCGCGCAGCCGTTGAAAAAAGTGATGACGCGAAATCCCATCTGCATTCGTGACGATGCGCTGGTCGTTGAAGCGCTGAAAATTTTCAACGAACGGAACATTGACGATTTGATTGTGGTCAATGCAAAACGCGAGCCGGTCGGGCTAGTAGATTCGCAGGACTTGCCGAAGTTGAAGATCATGTAAGTGAAAATGCTAAAGTTAGGGACTGACCCTTTACGCCCCGCTGCCGGGCAAGCACCAAAAGCAAATCGGCGGACCGATTTTGTATTCGATCCGCCGATGCTGTTTTTCGAGTAATCGTTCTAAAAATATTCAATGGCCGCCGTTAATCGCGCCTGGCTTGGCGCCGCGATCTCAGAAACAACAGCAATCCGCCGCCCAAGCCCCCGAGCAACATTGTGCACGGCTCTGGAACTTCATGGAACGACTGCTGAACATCAGACAAACCCACTAAATTGCCTGCATACGCATCGATTGTGATGTCCTTTACGACGGCTAACTGCAGCGCATTCGGGTTGATATAAAGGTTGTCGCCAGCCTCCGCTGGCGGATCGCTCGTATCGTTCGGATTTAGCGTGAGCGTGGAATTACCTACGATTGCACCAGCGTTATTTTTGACAGTCTCGCCGATTACGATCTGGCCCCAAGCAGGCAGTGCATTCGGTGTATAGTTCTGATCAATCATCCAGATTGGTCGTGATGGATCATTCACGGTGACAGTGTAGGTTAACTCCAAATCCCCAATGAGATCGCTATTACCTCCACTGTTATCGACGACGAGCACTCCACCAAAATCCAAGTAGTATATACCGCTCGCGATGAACGCTGTAACAGTCAAACCAGCGGCCTCTGCATTCAACTCACTGGCATCTGCACCCGAAGCAATATAACCGAAGTTGCTGAAGGTTTTATCGTCAATGGTGAGAGATCCGTCGCTCCTAACAAGGTCAGCCAACGTATCAGTATTCGTAGACTGGCCGAACACCAATGTGGCCGACGCTGTGAGCACTCCAACACACACCACAATACCAAGGGTTTTTCTCATGGTCTTCATTGTCATTGCCTTTTGTGTATGACCGACATTTCTCATATGACATACGCCCCGCGACTATCGCGGGCTATTACAATATTGTTTTTTTAACATCGTTTCAACTGTCAGTGCTGTCAAGTTATTTCCCGCCTCCAGCACTGCCCTTCCCATGATTATAGGCCAATATGCCTGATTTTATTGGGAAATTAAGCCTAATCGTCTCGACCAATTTATACCCTTTTTAACTCGTTTGGTGTCCGTTTTTGGTGTCCGCGCGTGTTCACACAACATGGAGACTGGCGGGAGTGGCGGGGCTCGAACCCGTAACCTCTGCCGTGACAGGGCAGCGCTCTAACCAATTGAGCTACACCCCCACAAGGGAAGGATGAATCTAAAAAAAGCGTTCGGGAGCGTCAAGCGGCTTCACAAAAATTCGGGCAGCAGACGCCAAGGAGGTGGGGGTGAGGAACCCCGCTGAAGAAACGTGCTGCCACCCGAATATTTTGATGCTACTTTTTTAAGAACCATTTGTCAATAAGTTTAAGTTATCGTTTTCGACCCAAAAACCCCGGTGGTGTAAGGACTGGCCGACCATTGCCGCCATCTGATCCTGGATGCGGTCAGTGCGCGGATTCGCCTGTTGGGCACCCGGAGCAGCTGTGAACACAGCCTTTATAGCGTCTTTGACCGTATGAATATTTACCGGGACCAACACCCTCTCAAACCTTTTACACAAAAATCGTGACACTGCCGTTGTGATATTCCCATAAAAATCCTTGAACTGAAGCGGCAAACGTGCGAAACTGTAGTCCTGCATGAAAACAAGTCGTACCTGCCTTGGCGCAACAAAGAGCACGTTTGAGTTTCGAGCCAGATTCGCCGTGTTTGGCTTTGCGATTGCAGCACTGACGCTGATGCCATTCCCCTTGAACGGTGCTCAATTCTACACCAATTGGGCCGCGGTGTACTTTAGCGGCAACCCGGCACTAGGGGATCCACTGGCCGATTCCGATTCGGACGGCGAAGCGAATCTCGTGGAGTTCGCCTTTGGCACCGACCCGCTCGCGGGTGGCGGCATCGCAGGCGTGGTGCAGCCGCTTTCTGGCGGAGCAAGCGGCACCAACGCCGCCTTTCAGGTGGAAATTCTGGAACAGCAAGGCCATCAGCCGGGCGTGCAGATTGATCTTTATTTGTCCGCCCAATTGACGAATTGGTTTCGTCCGTGGTGGCTGCGGACAACGACCAACTCGCTGCCCGGCGATCCGACGAATTCAGTGAGGGAATTGTTCAGCACCCAATTGCCGGGGACAAACGTTTGGTTTGTCCGCTCCAAAGTGCAATTGTTTGAAGGCGGCGCGGCGACGGCGACGTATTACGTGGCCACCAACGGCAGCGACAGCAATTCCGGCACGAGCACGAACGCGCCGTTTACCACGCTGGCCAAGGCTGCGGGTCTCGCCACCAACGGCAACCTCGTTTACCTGCGGGGCGGAACCTATCCCGTGTCGTCGAAGATTTCATTCACCAAAATCAGTGTGGCGGGGCAGCCCATCCGGATCCGGGCTTATCCGGGCGAGACACCGGTGCTGGATTTTTCCGGCGAGACCGGCACGGGAAGTGGGGTTGACGGCATTGCCATCAGCGGCAACTACTATTGGTTTTATGGCTTGGTTATAACCAATGCCGGCCACAGTTCCATCGCGATCACCGGCAGCAACAACATCATCGAGCGTTGTGTCAGCTTGGGCGCCCGCAACTCCGGTTTCCACATCGGCGGCGGCAGTAGCGCCACGTCCAAAGCCGCCACCAACCTCTACCTGAACTGTGATTCCACCCGCAGCTTTGACTCCCCCGGGGGCGGGAACGCCGACGGATTTTCCGCGAAATGGAGCCTCGGCCCCGGCAACGTGTTCAGCGGCTGCCGCTCCTGGGAAAACTCCGATGACGGTTGGGACCTGTGGATGGGCTCGCAGCCGGTGCTCATCACCAACTGCTGGGCTTTTCGCAACGGCAGCAATGTTTGGAATTCGGGTTCTTTTGCGGGCAACGGCAACGGATTCAAACTGGGCGGCAGCGATGTTCCTGCCGCTCATCGCCTGGTGCGTGGTGTCTCTTTCAACAACGTCGGAAACGGGGGCAATGGCATCGATCAAAACAACAACACCGCCGGCCTGACCGTTGATCAAAACGTATCCTGGGCGAACCGCAACAAGAACTTCAATTTGGCTCACGGAGCGAATACAACCCCTCATGTCGTGCGCAATAATATCTCCTTTGCGGGCGGCAGCAGTGACTCCTTCACCACCGGCACGCTCTCGACCAACAACACTTGGGACGTCGGGTCCCCCGCAGCCAGCACGAACGACTTTTTGAGTGTGGACACGTCCTTCGCGGTTGCCCCACGCCGCGACGACGGCAGTCTGCCGGAAACACCGTTCTTCCGTCCCGTGCCGGGTGGCCGGCTGGTGGACAAGGGGGTGAACATCGGAATGCCGTTCTACGGCTCCGCCCCCGACCTCGGCGCCTTCGAGACGCCCGTTTGGTAGGAAAACTTCTTTTCCTTGAATCGCGAATCTGCGCGCAAGATATGCTTGCCGCATGAATTGCACCTCTTTGCTGGCGGCACTGCTGGTCTCGGGTCATCTATTCGTCTCCGGCGGGACCCTTGCCCCAGTCCGACATCATCAGTGAAGGCGTCGGCGAAAAATTCCTGCACGAAATCCGCCACGTCACGACACGAGCCGGTCTCTTCCGTGTCTGCGAAACTTATTTGGATCACGGCCAGCCGATGATGCTTGAACCGCCGGATTTTATGCGAAACGATGATGCTTGATGAAAATTTGGGGAGGTGATTTGGTGGCAATAGTTGCGAAAGAGATGCAAATAACGATGGTGCCATGAAATTGGTTGGGGATTGGTCTATGACGGCATTATTCCTGCTATTTCGTGGGCAATGGTTATTTAACCGATCTCTTGTTTTATATTCTATGCGAAGAAAAATACTTGTTGTAGAGGATGATACAGACCAACTTGAACTAATCCGTTTGGTTCTGGAAAAGGCAGGTTTTGCCATTGGCACGGCCGCCAATGGCACCGATGCCCTCGTAAAAACCCGCTCAATATCCCCGGATTTGATTATACTGGACTTAATGTTGCCCGGCTTAAACGGGTTCGATATTTGCGAAACTTTGCGAAAAGATCCCCAGACGGCTTCCCTGCCGATTATCATGCTGACGGGCTTGTGCAGCGAGTTCGGCCGGTTGGCTGGGTTGGAATCTGGCGCCAGCGAATTCCTCACGAAACCTTTCAAAACGGACGAACTTGTCTCAAAAGTAGACAAGTTGCTGCGGGCTTACGGGTCTTCTAAAGCTAAAGCGCGGAACAAATCCAAGCCGGAACTCAAAGGTCCCTGTCCCAGTTTGGCTGGTCAGCCGGGTTGAAATCCGGTGCCAGCGATTTCCTCACGAAGCCGGTCAATTCAGGGGAGCTTGTCTCAAAAATTGACGAGTTGCTGCGGGCCCCTGCCGCAAATCCAACTGCACGCCGATGCCGCTGCATTCTTGACTTTGGCGGCCTGACGGGATTTAACTTGGGCGAAAGCCTTTCAACCTGTGATCGAATAAACCGTCTGCAAACCCAGTGAGGACTATAATGAAGACAAAATCATCTCATGCCGTGCGTTGGGGATTGGCTGCTTCGCTTGCTTTCTCCACACTTGTTTACGCGCAGGGTCTTAAACCGATTCAGCTTCCGAAACCGCAAATGGACGGCGGCAAACCCCTCATGCAGGCGCTGAAGGAGCGCAAATCTACGCGCTCATTCAGCACCGAGAAGCTGCCGGATCAAGTGCTTGGCAATATGCTTTGGGCGGCGTTCGGAATCAACCGCCCGGAGTCCGGTCATCGCACTGCACCGTCGGCAGTGAACTGGCAGGAAATTGACATCTACGTCGCCACTGCGGACGGACTTTACCTTTATGATGCGAAAGGACACACCTTGCAGCCGGTGCTTGCGGAGGACATCCGGGCGGAGACGGGGATGCAGCCGTTTGTGAAGGATGCGCCGGTGGAACTGGTCTATGTGGCGGATTATTCACGAATGGGCAAAGGAACGGATGAGGAAAAGAATCTCTATTCCGCCGCCGGCACGGGGTTCATCGGGCAGAACGTCTACCTGTTTTGCGCTTCCGAAGGATTGGCGACGGTAGTGCGCGGAGCGGTTCCCAGGCAGGCCCTGGCGAAGGCAATGAAATTACGGCCTGATCAAAAAATCATCCTCGCGCAGACAGTAGGGTATCCGAAAAAGTAAATGCCATGGCAAAGACAGCCCCGTCAGGAGCGAAATCTTTGCAGGGTTATTTTACCTTTACTCGAAACTCGCTCGCGTCCCGGATTTTTTCCAGGTCGCCTTTGTAAAATTCCTCGCGGTATTCGTCGGTTTCGAGCAGGTGCTGGTAGAGTTCCTTTTTGTCGCGCTTGATGATGAATTTGAGTTCGTCGAGGTTGTTTGACCAGCGGAAGCCGTTGAAAAATTCCGCGCCGGCAAACTGCGTTTTGTAGAGCGCGTTCTGCGAGTAGCACGTGCCGAGGTAAAGATGCTTGAAGCTGCGTTCGGCAAACAGCGCCACCGCCGAGGTCATCATGAACATGCCGAGATTGCGGGCGTAGTAATTCAGGTCGTAAAAGGCGTAGTAGTAGTAGGCCAGTTCTTTTTCTTCGAGATACAGCGTCGCGACGCCAACTTCGCCGCCATGCTCCGCATCAGTGAACACGAGCAGATGCGAAATAATCGGCGAACCGAACAGCGCGTCGAGCCGTTCGAACGTCATCACGTCCTTGCCGAATTTGATGTCAGCGTAGGTCTTGAAAAACTGGCGGCGTTCGGGCGTGTAATCATATTTGTCGCGTGGGACGAGCTTCACCTCGATGCCCGTGCCTTTGCGCAGAATCCGGCGGTTTTCGGATGACGGCTTGAACTTCGCGAGGTTCACGCGCACCTGCCGGCAGAGGTAAAAGCGGTCGAGATTGCGCGACGACGGCACGAAGCCGGCGTTGAAAATGTCCGACGGCGTTTCGCCCGCCTCCGGCACCGCCCAAATCGCGTAGGGAAACTGGTAATGGCCGTAGTCGGATTTTTGTTCGGAGAAAAGGAGTTTCATGGGTTTGACACGAATTTCACGAATTTGCACCAATTGATTTTGTGTTGCTTGGATTCGCGTCAATTCGCGAAATGAGCGTCCCGGTTTGCTTCGTACCGTTCACAGATTTTCTCCGCAGGCGCAACCGCCAGCCCGTCAGCACGTCGTAGCTCACCGAGTTTTTCAGCTTCGCCATATCGTGGACGGAGATTTCCTCGTTCCCCTGCCGTCCCATGATGACGGCTTCGTCCCACATCTGCGCTTCGGGGATGTCCGTAATGTCCACCATCAGCGCATCCATCGCAATGCCGCCGATGAGCGGGGCGCGTTTGCCATGGATGAGCGCGCCGCCCTGGTTGCGCACGCGCGGAAACCCGTCGCCGTAACCGATCGGCAACACGGCAATCCGCCGCTCCGACGGCGCGGTGTAACGCATGCCATAACCGACCACTTCGCCGGGTTTCAATTTTTGGATTGCTGCGATGCGTGCCTTGACCGACATCACCGGTTCGATGCCGGGAATCCGGCGGCAGACCGATGACGGAAAAACGCCATATAACAGAATGCCGACGCGGACCATGTCGAGGTGCGCGTGCGGCAGATCGAGAAACCCGCCGCTGTTGCACGTGTGCCGGTATTTCACCCTGATGCCGCGTTTGGCCATGCCTTGCAGAACTTCGTTGAAACGCGAGAATTGGAGATTTGCGAATGTCTTGTCGGTTTCGTCCGATTGAGCGAAGTGTGTCATCACGCCTTCAAGCAACAGTGATTTCTCGGCGCAAATCTGTTCGATGAGCGGTAGCGCTTCGTCCCAGCGCACGCCGAAGCGGCTCATGCCGGTGTGAATTTTCACATGCACCGGCACGCGTTTGTTGGCGGACGCAGCGGCGCGCGCGAGTTTGCGGACGGCATGAGGCTCATTGATGCAGACCGTCAGGTCGTGTTCGACGCACCACGGTAATTCGGCTTCCTGTCGTTCGCCGAGCAACAGCAACGGCGCGGTGATGCCCGCATCGCGGAGCGCCGCCGCCTCTTCCAACGTGCTAAGACCAAACCCCCATGCGCCTTCTTCGAGTGCGATGCGCGCCACATCGAGCGCGCCATGACCGTAAGCCTCATCCTTCACGACGGCGAGCAATTGTACGTTGCGCGGCAGGTCGCGGCGGATGAGCTGCACGTTGCGCCGCAGTTTGCCGAGGTCAATTTCCGTCCACGCCGGGCGCAGTGGAAAACTTTCAGAATTCAAGTTCATCAAACGCTAAAGAATGTTTAACCACGAAACACACGAAATGACACGAAAAAAAACGGAAGGTGAACTCAAATCTGGTGGGGCGAGCGTCCTCGCGAGCCGTTTTTCATTTCCCACTCCACATCAAATCTGTGTCCATCTGCGTAATCTGCGGATTTTTTTCAAACCGTTCCCGGCGGCCACAAACTTTGCCCGATGTCCGTGCGAAAATAGCTGCCCACAACGCGGATTTTGCGGATGTTTTCGTAAGCCTTCGCAATCGCCGTGCCGGGCTTTGGCGCGAGCGCAACAACGTCCGCGATGCGATGGCCGGTGGACATGAGCTTCCCGTCCCTGCCGCGCGCCACTTCATTCCACCACACGTCACAATCAAATTTGCCGCTCACTTCGAGCGGCAGGTGTGGACTGCGCACTTGTATGAACGGATAGCCGTAACCGGCCAGCGTGAGCGAACAGCCGAAATTGAGTTTTTCGTTGAACTGCACATCCAGCTTTTTGTTTTGCGCGGTCCGCAGGACGATTTCTGCCGGATTTTTCAGCATCCGCAAAATCATCGGGCCGGATGTGACGCCAATGCGGATGTTGTATTCGATGACGTGCCATTTACCGCCGCGTTTGATGGCGGTGACTTGCAGCGGTCCGTTGAATTTCGCTTCGCGCAGCCACGGCAGCAACGGATGAATGAGTTGCCGCGCCAGGCCATATTTGTCATTCGGGTCGCGCTCGACCAGTCCGCCGAGCGGCGCGCCGGCGACGATGCCCTGGTTGTCGTTAAAGGCGTATTTATATTCCTGGTTCGTGACGAGTGAATAAATCTCGCCACCGCTCACCAGCACAATGTGCCCGGCCTCGGCGCGACCAAGGTATTCCTGCAAAAAAACGCCCTCGGCATAATTGACGTGCCGCAACCATGCGCGCGTGTCCTCGACGGTTTCGCACAGAATTGTGTGAATCGGACTCGTCGGCGAGCAGAGCGGATTTTTGATGACGAACGGTTGCGGATGCTTGGCCAGAATTTTTTCGGCCTCCAGACGGTTCGACGCCACGTAAGCCTGCGGAAACGGGATTTTGAAGTCCGCACACAATTGGTGAGCGAAGTCGCGTTCGCGCTCGATGCGCATCGCCTCGCGCGTAGGACTGAAAATGCCGACGCCCGACCGCAACAAATCCTCCGTCCACGGCGCAAGCGCCCAATCAATGGATTGCGGAATAACGACATCCACGCCGTTTTCCTTGATGAGTTGAACCGGGCTTGGAAACGCGTCGCGCGAAAATGTCGGCCCGGCGAGCGACGGCGGGAAATGGCCGTAATTGCGCGTGAGATACGTCGAGACACCCGCGCCCGCGTCCGCCAGCGTCCGCCCGATGCTGTGCGCAAACGAGCCAACACCGAGAATCATCACGGATGGCGCCGGGCTTTGCCGCATTGACGTTTTGCGTGGCATTGAAATTCTTTCGCGTAGAGTGTGGGCGTTTCTGGAGTATGTCAGCGTGCAATGACAAGCTCAAGGAAGACTGGAGCCAGCTGTCAGGATTGAACTGACGACCCACGGTTTACAAAACCGTTGCTCTACCGCTGAGCTAAGCTGGCTGCCAATGTCATTCTTACGCGGTGCGCCCGGTTTGGCAAGTCAACGTGTCAGGCTACACCGCGCACGGCGCAAGAATCGCATCGGGCATGCCGTGAATGATTTTTTTGTCCGCTGGACAAATCGTTGCCAGCACGCCGCCCAGTCGCAGGCGTTCCGCATCGGCTTCCCCGGAAACGAAATAATACGGGCACAGGCGGATCCGGCCTTTCATTGGGACAACGGCGTTCTTTTCAAAGTCAAACCACTGCGCTTCGATTGTCCTGGGTTTTTCGTAACGCTGCAAAACGAACGGCGAATTTTGAAAACTCAAAATTGCCTTGTCCACCGCTGCGCTCCAATCCTCGTGCGACAAATCGCTGCCGAGATAAATGCCGCGCGCGCCCCAGGCGTGTTCGGAAAATCCGGACACTTTCAAAATCAACTCACGTTCGCGATGTGAAAGCGTTTTGAGCTGCCGCCAGTCCGTGAGATCCAATTCAGGAATCGCCGCCTGCGGCGGCAGCGGGGTCGGGTCAACAATCCAGGTGTAAGGAACCAGCTTGCGCAAACGGTTGAAGAACGCTTCGCCCAATTCCTGCCGCCAAAAACCCTGGAGATTTCGATTCCACAAAAGCGCGAACAGCATTTTTTCCTCAAAAATCGGTTTCGGCGGTGGTGTGAGCCGGATTTTTTTCGCAGCGGCCAGTTCAAAAATTTTCTTTGCGTTTGGCACGTTCGCCAAATCGAACAATTCAAAAAACCGGTAAACCGCGTCGCCGTCGGCAAAATCGTTGAAATGTGAATCGTGAACCGTGAATCGTGGGCCGAGTTGTTCGCACAACCAACTCATCTCCGGCCGATACGTCGCCGCTTCCTCCGAAACGACGATGTGAACCGTTTTGGCGTCGCCAAAGATGGATTCAAACCCGCGAATCATTCCGTCCGCGCCACCAATTATTTCCTGGGAAGGGCGGCGTGTCGCCGTCCCTGATTTGTCTGCTGGCGTTTCCGAAGTTTGGGACGGCAACATGCCGTCCGCGCCGCCGATTAGATTATTATTTCGGAGGGACGAGCTCTGCGAGTCCCCATCTTGATTTGGGCGTCGTGGAACTCCGCCCTCCGAAAAAATTGAATACGTTTTATTCAACCAGCCCGTCAACCCGATGCCGCCGGGAACGGAATCCAATTCCGTGATACTGATCCCCTGCTCTGTCAGCAGCAAATCGGGGCGAATGACGCGCGGCACCTCGTTTTTGAACACAGGCGAACGCTGAAGTTCAATCAACTCACGCGGCTTGCCCCGGTCCAGCAATTCCGCAATCCACGCCGGTTGTTTGCCCTCCATGCTGCGCCGATAGAGCAAATTGACTGCTCGATAAAATTGCAGCAGCACGCGGCCCAGCGATTCGATTTCCTTCGCCAGTTTTTCGTCGAGCGGAAATGGTGTCGGCGAAATGCGCCAGTCAAGTCCGGCAAACAAACCGCCCTGTGGTAGCGAGTCACGGATGAATTTTGCTTGGTCGGCGGAGTTCACAAAAAATTACTCGAGTATGAAAGCAAATCATTTTTTCCTTCGGTCAATTAGAGGAATATCAGCAAATTTGGTTTCTCTTTTTACTGGGTCGCAATCATCCACGGCGAGTTCCCAGTGGATTGAACACGGAGCTGCAGTAAGCATTTCGCGATAAGGAGCAAGCTTGAATTCTTGTAAGAAGATTCGCATTCCAGGTGAGAGCGGCCTCCATTCTGGTGGAGGCGGTGTAATCAACGAATCTGTCTGCCTTTCTGAAACTTTGTTACTGATTTCAAATTGCATTGATTCTGCTTGCGCAAGCCTTTCAGGCAGGGTTGTTACGGTAGTCATATAATCCATTAAAATTGATTTTGGAATCCGTATTGAACCTTGCACATATTGTGCAAGACCTCCTCCATTGTTCACAGCAAACACTTTCAGGAAGTCTCGATCAACCACCTCATATTTCGAATGCGCAAGAATGAAAACGCCTGTTTGCCATGTTTCAATTGCGAATTCAAATTCTAGGGAAACATTAGGATTAGCCACATTTTTTTCTTCTCTTCCCATGTCAGCAATTTCGTCTGGTGCGGCTATATCAGTGCTGCTACCACGTCGGATATAGACCTCCTTTTTTTTCAACGGCCCAAAATCCTTATTCAAGTAAATTGGACGCTTTTGCACCTTGTTGATATGAATGACTGTTAACGTAACACCTTGATACGACAATACTTCGATGCGAAATGATACAGGCCGGTTAGTTTTGGAGTTTACGAACTGTTGTACGCCGCTATCGGGAAGAGTCGCATCTGCACCGCACGTTCTAGCCGCTCGTCCGTTTTTTTCCTCAACCCCGACCAGAATATACCCATCAGAGGTTTTCCACGCGTTGGCTATGGAAATAATATCTTTGAGCAGTTCGCTCTTCTCATCATCGCTTACCGTTTTCCCAGTGAACAGATACTGCTCCCTCTTGAAGTCGAGTGTTTCACTCTCGCTGCGATGCAAAAGCGTGGTTAAATCGGATACGTCCACAATTAAGTTCTGATTTGTCCGTTGCCAATGCCAATCCATTTGTAACTGGTCAATTCCTCCAAGCCCATCGGGCCGCGCGCGCCGATTTTGTCGGTGCTGACGCCGATTTCCGCGCCCATCCCGAATTCTCCACCATCGGTGAACCGTGTCGAGGCGTTCCAATACACCGCCGCCGAATCCACCTCCTTCAGGAATTGTTTCGCGTGAGCCTCGTCCCGCGTAACAATGCTGTCCGAGTGCGCCGAGCCGTAGTAATTGATGTGGTCAATCGCCGCTTTCACGCAGTCCACGACGCGCACGTTCAGGATGTAATCGTTGTATTCGGTGAACCAATCCTGCTCGGTCGCGGACCGCAGTTTTGAATTTTGAATTTTAAGTTTTGAATTCAAAATTTCCCGCGTTTGTTCGTCGGCGCGAAGCTCGACATGCTTCTCAAAAAGTTTTTCCGCAATTGCAGGCAAAAATTGCGCCGCAACTTTCCTGTCCACCAACAGCGTTTCCATTGCGTTGCACACAGCAGGGCGCTGAAGTTTCGCATTTAACGCGATTTCCACGGCCATTTTCAAATCCGCGTCGGCGTCCACAAAAACGTGGCAGACGCCTTTGTAATGTTTGATGACAGGCACCTTCGAGCAATCGGCCACGGCGCGAATCAATCCCTCCCCGCCGCGTGGCATGCACAGGTCAATGTATTGCGTGAGCGATAACAGGATTGGAACCGCCTCGCGGTCGGCCACGGGCACGACTTGAATGGCGTGTTCAGGAAATTGTCGGCACGCGATTTTGCCCGCCTCAATCATCGTGCTGGCGATGAGTTGATTGGAATTCAAGGCTTCCTTGCCGCCGCGCAAAATCGTCGCGTTGCCGGACTTGAAGCAAAGACCCGCCGCATCCGCCGTCACATTAGGGCGGGATTCATAAATGATGACCACGACGCCGATGGGCGTGGCAATCTTCTGAAGCTTGAGTCCGTTGGGCCGGACGCGCTCGTCTAGGATTCTTCCGACGGGATCAGGCAGCGCCACGACTTCACGCAAACCTTTCGCCATCGCGGCGATGCGTTTGTCATCCAGCTTGAGCCGGTCGAGCATGGCGGATGAAAGCCCGCTTTTCGCCGCAGCGTCCATGTCGAGCGCGTTGGCCTGTTTGAGCGCGGCGGCGTTTTGTTCCAGCGCGGTGGCCATGGCCAGCAGACAGGCGTTCTTCTCCGCCGTCGTCAATTTGGCGAGTTCGCGCGACGCAGCCTTGGCCTGTCTGGCCAATCGCGTCATCTGCTCATTCAATGTCATACCGTAAAATTAACCTAACAATCGAAACTTGAAAGTGCGAATTGAGCGGGGCGAAATACGGCTTCAACGCTCGCCAATCCAAACCAGTGTGCCGCCGGGTAGTTTATCGAAGAGCGGAATCAAATCGTCCGCTGCAAGATGGATGCAACCGTATGACGCCGGACGGCCGAGGGACGGTTCGTCACTCGTGCCGTGGAGATAAATGTAGCGATCGTGTGAATCCGCATTGCCACCGCGATTGAAGCCGGGTTCAAGTCCTTCCAACCATAAAATGCGCGTGGTGATTTTAGCGAACGGCAAACCTTTCCAGGTGAAGCCAACCGGTTTGCGCCCTTTGAAAACCGTCCCGACCGGCCAGCCGCCCCCGATTTTTTCCACAATGCGATGCAATCCGAGCGGCGTGCAATTTGTGCTTTCCGTCTGCCCAATGCCGAAACGCGAAGTGGAGCAGCGAAACTTTTTTGTGAAAATATATCTTTCGCCACAAAGGCACAAAGGCGCGGGACATTTTTCAAAAAACGAAACGGTCTGGTCGGCAACACTCACCAGTAAAACCTGTCGCGACACCGGAACGCCCAGTTGTCGGCATTTGCAAAAGCAATCGGCGAGGGCGCGTGAAGAATTTCCGATCACGTGAGAAATCGGTTGGTTATTTCAATTTTTTCACGAGCACCTTCGAGTTCCGGCCGCTTTGCTCGTATTTTTCGCGGCGCGCAGGCGGCAAATTATCGGGCGAACCTTCGGCAAACCCGCCTTTGGATTGAAAATAGGTGAACGCCTGTGTTGAGAGCGTGATGAGTTCGTTCAGCCCCATTTCCCGCGCTTTGTTTTCGATGAATTGGATCATCTTGCGACCGATGCCCTGATTTTCATATGACGGATTGACGTAGAGACACGCCAGTTCGCCTTTCTTTTGCTCGGGATAGACATGAAGCGCAACGCACGCGACGGGGTTCTTATCAATCTCGAAGATATAATAGTCGCCCAGACTTTTCTCAATCACCGCCCGGGTGCGCTTGAGCAGTTCATCCGACTCAACCGCTGCCTTCGTCAGCAATTGAATCGCCCGCACGTCCTTCTTTTTGGCGGGCCGGATTTGCTGGTATTCGTTCGCGTAGATGAGCGTGCCGATGCCGTCATTGGAAAACACCTCGGCGAGCAGGCCTTCGTCCACTTTGCCGTTGATGATGTGCACGCGCGGCACACCCGCGCGGCACGCCGACGCGGCGTGTTGTGCTTTCGACAACGATTCGGGCGTAAATCCAGAACTGCCTTGTTGCAGCAGTTTCTCCAATTCCGCCACAAGCATCTGGCGAACGAGTTTGCCGTTGTAAATCAGCCCGTCCTGCGATGTAATGAAAATTAATTTGATGGCTTTCAACGCTTCCGCGACTGCGACCGCGACGCCGTCCGAATTCACGCGATACGTTTTGCCGTCGCCGTCGAAACCGAGCGGCGGAATGACAGGAATGACGTCCTGCGCGAGCAATGTCTGGAGCAGTCCAATGTCCACGCGCTCGACCTTGCCGGTGAACAAATGATCCACGCCCTGGATGATGCCCATTGGGTGGGCGATGACGACATTCGTGCTGGCGGCCCGCAGGTCGTTGGCTGAAAGGCCTTCGAGGATTTCGTGCGTGAGCCGGTTCGCGGCAGTCAGCGCGAGCTGGAGCGTGGCTGCGTCCGTGATGCCGGAGCCGTCGAGATCAGAGGCTTTGACGTTTTGTTCCTTGGCGAGCACCTTGATTTGCGCCGATGCGCCGTGCACGAGCACGACGCGGATGCTCAACGACCGCAACACCGCCACGTCCAGCAGCAGCGTGGCGAAGTTCTCGTCCGTGACAATTGCGCCGTCCACCGCAAGGATGAACGTCTTCTCGCGAAATTGCGGAATGTATTGCAGGATGCCCCGCAGATCAGTCAGTTTCATTTCAACGCAGAATAAGTATTCGGTTTTCGGCGGGATTCAAACTCAAATTTTAAACACGATTTCAGGCTTGACATAACCGAGGCTTAGAAGTATAAGATTGACTGCTTCTATCTTTCTCAGAAAGAAGCTGTTCGAAACAGCCGTAAAACAGTTTGCGTCGGGCCGGCGGCCCATGAAAATGACCGTAAAACAGCTTCAGGTTGTATGTGTTCGTGCCGACAGAACCATGGCTCTGCCGAAAGCGAGGAAGACGTTTTGCATCCTTCAATCCCTTGGAGAACTATCCTCATGAAAACCATGCCTTCAACTTTTAATCCCATTCCGTCAACAAACAATCACGAAATCCGAAGGAGTCATCTCATGAAAAAATCACTTGAAAGTGGAAGCTGGCCGACGGCTGCGAATTGGAAGTCATTGATTTCCACCGCCGCCGTACTCATGGCCATGACGGGAAACCTGTTCGCGGCCGCCACATTTGTCAGCGGCCTGGTGCCGGACTGGAACCAGCCCTATCGTTACAATGCGCCAAACGGTCCGGGACCGGATCCGGGCGCACCCAATGTGATCAACCAATGGAATGACTGGTGTGCGCCGACTTCAGGCGCCAATCTCGCCGGCCACTGGACCGACGCCCGGGGCATACCAGTGGCAGATGCGACCAACTACCCATATAGCTCCGTGCAATGGGCGGTTGGTCCGTCCTGGCAGGATTATCTGGCCGACGGAACGGGCAACCGGCCTCTCATGTTCCCTGCGGGTATCCTGCCGGCACAAACGACCGACATTGGCTGGTATATGGACACCAGTTACGGCATCGCCTTCTTCCCGCCCATATCCAATGGCGGCTATCCCCTTGGCGAGCCGCCTCATTATGGCACCTATCTCAGAGACATTCATGCGGGCTTACAGATCTTTTTGAACAGTCGCTACAGTTTCTCAAGCAATGTCTTTTGGCTGACCGGAACCCGGGGAAAAACGTTTTTTGCCGGTTCAGACACGACAACAGGAACTAACATTTTGAGCCCTCACCCAACCTTGGCCAGCGCCTTTGGCGAGGTGATGAACGAGATTAACAACAACCGCACACTCATCGCGAGTTTCGTGTTCTGGAACCTGAACCCGGCAGCGGTCCCACCCCTCGGGTCTGTCGGGCCGACGAATACGGAGTCCTATTATGGCGGAAACTATTACACTTGGGCTACAACACCTGGACCCACCAACGCGGAAGATGAAGCGTGGAATATGAGCGACACTGCCACCAACCTTGGTCACACCGTCACCGTGGTGGGATATATTCAAGCGGGAGATGTGAATGATCCGGTCCGACGCTGCCGGGAATCATGACCCCAACCGATTGGGTCATCGTCCATGACAACTGGTCAACGACTCCGAGAAACGTGATTGTTCCTTATGGTTACCCCGCTAATGGCGTGCAGGGTTGGGATTCCAGGTGGATTGCCAACACCACTGCCAAGCCTTGGCCGACGCAAGCGAAGTATGTCAAGGGCGTCGTGCCGGACTGGAACCAGCCCTACCAATATTCAGCTGCATTTCAGCCCCCATCGCCCAATGGCGGGCCGGGACCGGATCCTTCTCTAATTCGCGGCGTAGTCAACCAGTGGAATGACTGGTGCGCGCCCACCGCCGGCGCCAACCTGGCCGGTCACTGGACCGACCATCATTGTGCGCCAGTTGCAGACACTACACCGTTCGATGGCAGCACCGTTGCCTGGGCTTTCGGTCCATCATGGCAGGATTATCTGGCGGATGGATTTGCGCGGCCGGTTCGACAGAACGCACCGGGACCTCTGCCCGTGCCAACGACGGATATCGGGTGGTATATGGATGCCAACCGAGGCGTGCCCTATGACGGCGGTGGCGGCATGATGGGCGGCTGGTTTTTTGGCAACGCCAACCATTCGGGCACTTATCTCAAGGACATTAGTCCCGGCCTGCAAACTTTTCTGAACAGCCGTTACACCGTCGCGGGTGGAGGCTGGGACACCGGCACCGAAGGCATAAACTTCGCGGCTGGCATGAATCCCATCGGCGGCGCGGCGCAAGTTCTCGGAGACCCGGTCAGTGCATTCAACGCAGTGAAAGCCGAGATCAACCGGGATCACACGCTAATCCTGTGCTATTCGCACTGGAACATTGGCGCAGCAGCGACTGGCGGCCTCCCGTTGGTCGGAACAAACACCGAATCGGATTATGGTGGAACTTATTACCAGTGGGGCCTGGTCCCGGTTCCGTATGCCACAAACGCGGAAGACGAAGTCTGGAATATGTATGATGACGACTATGCCTTGGGCCACGCTGTGACCGCAGTCGGTTATATACCCGCAGGCGACGTGCTTGATCCCGGCCCATCGTTGGGAATGGGAACCAACGACTGGGTCATCGTCCACGACAACTGGTTCTCCACGCCGAGGAATGTCATCATTCCGTTCTTTAACTTCTGGGTCGCCAACACCTACGCCTTTCCCGACCCCGGTTTCCTGCAACTCACAAACATCGTTGTGGTGAACAAGACCAACGCGGTGGTCAGTCTTACCGGCATCCCCGGTTACCATCACGATCTCCTGTGCACAACCAATTTGCTGACGACGAACGCGTGGTCCGTTGCCGTCAGCAACGTCGTCTTCTCAGCGGGAACGATGCAAATCACCAACATCGTCTCAAGCAGCGACCCGCAACGGTTCTATCGAATCAGGGCGAATTACTAATTGCGACCAAGCACTGTCTTTAGCGCTTCCAGGCAACGCGCGTTTTCCTTCGGCGTACCGATGGAGATGCGGATCCATTCCGGCAGTTGATAACCGCCCATTGGACGCACAATGACGCCTTGTCGCTGCATGGCTTCAAAAACTTTCCGGCCATCACCGACGCGAACCAGAATGAAATTCGCGGCAGACGGAATGAATTTGAGCTTCAAGTTGCGGAATGCCTGCTCGAAAAATTTCAGCCCGGCAAAATTGTTCAGCCGCGTTTTGCGGACGTGCTCCGCATCGTCCAGCGCGGCCAATGCGGCGGTTTGCGCGAGCAGATTGATGTTGAACGGCTGCCGGATTTTTTCGAGCACGGCAACGAATTCGGGATTCCCGATGCCGTAGCCGATTCGCAAACCGGCCAAACCGTAAATTTTGGAGAATGTCCGCATCAAAATCAGGTTTGGTCTTGTGCCCTGCCGCACAAGTGGAACCAAATCCAGCGGGTCATCTAAAAAATCAATGTAGGCTTCGTCCATCACCAGCAGCACGTCGTCGGGAACGTCGTTGACGAACCGGATGACTTCCTCGCGCGGTGCGAGCGTGCCGGTGGGGTTGTTCGGGTTTGCCACGAAAACAATGCGTGTGCGCGGTGTGATGGCGCGGAGCATCGCGGGCAAATCATGTCCGTAATTTTTGGCCGGAACGGTGATCAAGTTCGCTCCAAACAAAGCAGTCACAATGGGATAAACGGCAAAGCAATATTGCGAGACGACCACGTCCGCTCCGGGCGTGAGCAACGCGTGTCCGGCGAACTCGATGATTTCGTTCGAGCCGTTGCCGGGAATGAGATTGGCCGGTTCAACGCCGAGTTTCATGGCCAGCTTTTGTTTCAAGTAAAACGCATTGCCATCGGGATAAAGATTCACGCCGGCCAGGGCCTTTTGCATGGCGGCGAGCGCAAGCGGCGACGGACCGAACGGATTTTCGTTCGAAGCCAGTTTGAGGATGCCATCGGCTGGCAGGCCGAGTTCGCGGGCGACTTCCTCAATCGGCCGGCCGGGCTGATAGACCGGCAAATTCTTTATGAAAGGGTTCGTTTTCAACAATTCCGGATGCTGCAACTAAAAATCAAAAAATCAAAATCAAAAATTTTAAAGTGATTTGATGATTTTTTTGACGTTCACGTTTTTGGCGACAATGTCACGGATGAGGGAAATTTTTCCAGCGTCCGTTGGCCTCGTTTTGACGGTAAGGTTGTGGACTTTGGAAGCAACTTTATAGCTGTCCGCCTTTGCCAGCAGGACGGGGATGGGGATGGTCTGAATGATTTTCAAGACGTTGTCGGATGGCCGCAAGCCACCGGTCAAGATAATGCCCGCCATTCCCCTGCTCTCCTGCAGGTCCATGCTCGCGCCTGCGGCCAGCAAAATGTCCTCACGATCGCCGGGTGTGATGAGCAGCACGCCGCGCTTGAAAAATTGCATCGCATTGTGCGCGCCCATTGCGCCAACGACAACGTTGTCCACCGAAACGTCCAGCGTTGACGGCCGGTTTAGCAATTCAGCGCGGAGTTCCTCGCAAATCAAGTCCACCGACGGATTGCAGAGAGTCTGCTCATACGGCAGAACGCCAAGCAATTCCAGTCCTTTGCGTTTTAGTCCGCGGCCAACGAACCGGGCGATTTCGGGAATTTTTTCTTCGAGCACCTTGTTGATGATGACGCCGATGATTTCGACGCCTTCCTTTTCAAACAGCGCCTGGTTGAGGCAGACTTCGTCAATCGGTTTGCCGATGCCGCCCTGGGTGACGATGATGACCTTGCAACCGAGCGTTTTCGCGACCTGGGCGTTGGACAAATCGAAAACCGAGCCGACGCCCGCGTGCCCGGAACCTTCGCACAACACAAAATCCTTTTCCCACGCCACGCGGTCGAAGGCGTTTTGGATGCGTTGGACCAGCGCTTCGTTATTCGCCGATTCAAGGTATTTGCGGGTAAAGGCCGGCTCGACGGCGATGGGACTCATGTCCACCAGCGGACAATTCATTCGATACACCGCGTCCATGAGCACGGTGTCCTCGTCAATTTTCTGCTCCTCGATTTCAACAAACCGCTGGCCGACGGGTTTGATGTAGCCGATGCGCGGAAAATGTTGTTGTAACGCCGCGATGAGGCCGATGGCTGCGGTGGTTTTGCCCTCGTCCTGGCGCGTGGCGGCAATAAAAACGCGCGGCGTAACGGTGTTCATGAAATGCAGAATGACGAATGCAGAATGACGAATGAAAAACAAACGCAACGGGCAAATGACGTTTCTGAATTCTGAATTCTGAATTCTAAATTCTTCATTCTCCTGGCAGGTGCGCGTCCGCACCCGGATAGAGCTTTTGATAATCAACAGCCATCACGCCAACGATTGCAGCGACGCCGAGAATATCATGCGCGTTCGACCCGCGCGAAACGTCCGCGGCGGGCCGGTTCAACCCCAACAGAATCTGGCCGTAAGCGTTCCCGTGGCCGACGAGCCGCACCAGTTTGCTGGCAATGTTGCCGGAGTTGAGATCGGGGAAAATCAGCACGTTCGCGCGCCCGGCGACCTTGCTCTCCTGCAGTTTGCGCACGGCGATTTCAGGGACGAGTGCGGTATCCACCTGCAATTCACCGTCGAAATCAGCTTCCAAACGCAACTGCTCGGCCTTGCGTTTGGCCATGGCGGTGGCCGCTTGAACTTTTCCAACGAGCGGATGCGACGCGCTGCCTTTGGTTGAAAAGGAGAGCATTGCCACGCGAGGCCGCACGCCAAGCAGGTGCCGCGCAAGCCAGGCGGTGGAAACTGCGATGTCAGCCAGTTGATCCACGGTCGGATCGGGAACGACGCCGCAATCAGCCATGAACAACACGCCGTCTTCGCCGAAGCGCGTGTCCTCGACTTCCATGACCATGCAACTCGACGCCGTGGTAATGTCCGGCACCACTTTGATAATTTGAAACAAGGGTCGCAGCAGGCTGCTGATGATGTGTGACGCCCCGGAAACGATTCCGTCTGCCTGGCGCATCGCCAGCATCATCGTGCCGAAATAGTTTGGCTGCATCATTGCCTCGCGCGCTTCGGTGACGCGAAGCCCTTTTTCACGACGAAGCGAAAAGAAACGCTTGGCGAAATTTTCAAAATCCTCGCTTTTAAGGGGATTGATGATGCGGATGCCGTCGAGCGAGATGTTCAAGCCATCGGCGACTTCCTTCACTTTCGCCTGATCGCCCAGCACGATGGGTGCGCCGAGCTGCAGCGCCCGGAATTGCCGCGCCGCCTGCAGAATGCGCGGCTCCTCGCCTTCGGGAAACACCACCCGCTTCGGATGCCGTTGCAATTTTTCGATGACGTTGCCAATAAAACGCATAAACGTAGTTTCAAGTTTCAAGTTTCAACTTTCAAGTTTTGTTTTCACTGAAAACTTCAAACCTGAAACTGCAAAATGAATTTGTGCGAAAAAGTTGAAATGAGTCCGATGTCCAAAGTTCAAAGTCCAAAGCGAGTAACGGCGCGGTCTTTTTTGCCGCGCATTGACTTAAGCGTTTATGGCGGCTAGTCTTCAAGCTTCATGCTGGAGATGATTGAGCAACTGTTGGTTTTGCAGGATCGCGACCAAAAAATTCACCGCGTTCAACAGGAGTTCGCTCACATCATTCCCGAACGCGAAACCTTGCGCGCCAAGGCCACTGCCACCCAGGCGCAACTCGAAACCGTCAAAACTCGCGCCAAACAAACCGAGTCTGACCGCAAACGGCTCGAACTCGACGTTGAGACCAGGAAACAGCAGATTGAAAAATACGCCAACCAGCAGCTTCAGACGCGCAAGAACGAGGAATACCGCGCGCTCGCCCACGAAATCGAAATGTGCAAAGCCGACATCACGAAAATTGAGGATCAGGAAATCGCCTTGATGGAGCAGGCCGAGCAGGCGCAGAAGGAAGCAAGCCGCCTTTCGCACGAAGCCGACGAAACAAAAAAAACGGCCGAAGGCCAGATCGCGCAACTGGACCAGCGCGAGGAGAATTTGAAGAAGGAACTCGCCGAATTGCAGCAGGGCCGTGCGGAACTGGTCGCTGCGGTGGAAAAATCCGTCCTCAATCACTACGAACGGCTGCTCAAGAGCAAGGGCGACATGGTCGTCGTGGGTGTGAATCACGGCGTTTGCGGCGGCTGCCACATGAAATTGCCCGCGCAAATTCTCGTCACCTGCCAGGGACAGCAGAAAATCGTCAGTTGCACGAACTGCGGCCGGATTCTTTATTACACGCGCGACATGGCTTTGGCCGGGGCGGAGTAAAGTTGCCGCTTGAGAAATTCCGGCACCTCGTTTATCCTTAAAATGGTTTTGGAAGGGCGGAGAATCGCTTCCGGCGCGAGCCGGGGGAGGAAAGTCCGAACACCGAAGGGCGCGATGCCGCGTAACCCGGGCTTGTTTGGCCGGGATACACGCGGGCGGAAAGTTGAAAGGCTTTCCGACGGACAGTGCCACAGAAAACAGACCGCCGTAATTCGTACGATTGCGGCAAGGGTGAAAAGGTGCGGTAAGAGCGCACCGCTCGAAGCGCAAGCGACGAGGCACGGAAAACCCCATCGGGTGCAAGGCCAAATAGGGAACCCCGGAGCGGCCCGCTCCAAGTCTCACGAAAAGGGGACGGGTTTCGGGTATCGGCTGCAGAGACAAATGATTCTCTCCACTCGCAAGAGTGAAGACAGAATTCGGCTTACAGCCCTTCCAAAACCAATTCAAATTTCCAAATCCAGAAGGACGAGCGATGCGAGTCCCATTGTTGGTAGGGACGCGCGGCCCGCGCGTCCGGCGGAAGTTCCGCCTCCCACCCCGGTCGCCTCGGCGATGCGACCCTACCTTTGTAGTATAACTCGTCCCCTCCGACTAATTTGAAATCATCGTGTTTTTCCCGTAGTGAACCAGCTTGGCCTTTTTGAGCGCGGCGGGTGAACTCAAATTTCCGGTTCGATCCACCGCGTTAATCGAAATGACATCCGGCTCGGAATTGAAAAAAGTCCGCGTTGTTTCGTTCGCCGGCAAAATTTCCGTCGTCCAAACTTCATTCGTGCGGAATTGCAAAACCCACAGCCATGCCGGTTCGCCCCCGGAAGTTTCCCATTGAAAACGCCAACCGGCGCGGCTTTCCTCGAAGGTCAGTTTCGGCTTGTCCGGCGGGATGGAATCCAGCCACGGCGTCGCGGGCACGAGCGCGGGCTGCGAGTATTGAGCGCGAATGATGCCGGCCAGTGCGGGGTTTCCAACGAGATTTTGCAGGTGATAAAAGATTTCCCCGCTTATGCCGGGTTGATCGCGCGCGATTTCGATTTGCCGCGCAATTTCGGCGGCTGTGAATTTTTCACCGACGCCAGCAGCATTGAGTCCCGGCCAGAGATGGCGATGTTTGGCGTTTTGCTCCGACCACCATTTCAAGAGCGCAGGGAAGCTTTGTTCCTTCTGGTCAATTGGCCAGTAAAGCTGGGGCGCGCAGTAATCGAGCCAGCCGTTGGCGAGCCAGAGGCGTGAGTCCGCGTAAATCTTCGCATAGGCATCCAGGCCTTGAATTTGCCTGGGAAAGCCGGGACGCCAGATGCCGAACGGGCTGATGCCGAATTTCACCCAGGGTTTCATGGCTTTGATGGAGTGATAGACGCTTTGGATGAATTGGTTGACGTTTGCCCGGCGCCAATCGTCACGGCTCAACCCGCTGGGGACACCGTATTTTTGCCAACCCGCGTCGTCCGGAAAGTTCAGTTCGCGTCCCGCCGCGTCTTTTTCGGGGTAAGGATAGAAATAATCGTCGAATTGAACGCCATCCACGTCATAGCGCTGCACCACGTCCATGACCACGCGTGAAGCGTATTCGCGTGCCGCCGGTTCGCCGGGGTCGAGCCAGAGTTGGTCGCCGTATTTGCGGACGAATTCGGGATGCGTCTGCGAAATGTGGTTCAACGCAACGGGTGATTTGACTGCAAAATGCCGGGCACGAAATGGATTGAACCACGCGTGCAGTTCCAGGCCGCGTTTGTGCGCCTCCTTAATGGCGAACGCAAGTGGATCATAAAACGGCGTTGGCGCTTTGCCCATCGTCCCAGCGAGATATTCCGACCACGGCTCGATGGGTGAGGCATACATGGCGTCCGCCGACGGCCGGACTTGGAAAATGACGGCGTTCAGTTTCAATTGCGCCGCGTGATCGAGCAGTGCGGTCAACTCGGCCTTTTGCTCCGCAACGCCCAAACCGGGTTTGGATGGCCAGTCAATGTTCACCACGGTGGCAATCCACGCGCCGCGAAATTCCCGCGGTGGTTTTGGCGGCGTGATATCCGTCGGCACATACGTCGTGCCTGCCGCAAAGAGCATTGCGGGCAACAACCAGAAAAACACGGACACAATCCGGGTTCGAGCCATAAGACGTTGATAAATAAGACGCTTTGGCGTGCCGCTTGGCAAAGGTTTTTTCAGCAAATCATGCGAAACTTGACAAGGGCGGGTGGATGTGTTTTCTTTCTGGCGTTGCAGCCTAAATCCGGCTTCCTTCCTGAGGCCGGATGCGGGAGACCCAAATTCCTCAAGGCAGCTTGAGGACGGGGCGAACGGTGCGCGGCAACGCGAGCCAAGGCCACTTTCAAGGCCAAGCCCGTCAGCTAATCTCGTCGGCATTTGGAAGGGCGAGCCTCTGAGCCGCGAAGTTCGCGGCCTTCAAGTTCACCCAAATAGAAATCGTGGCGTTGTCGCGTTCATTCGCGGCGGCACTGCCTGTTTGAAAATGATTATGCTTGATGCTGTCTATGTCGGAATCACGGTGCTGTTCTTCGCCGCTTTCATGCTGTATGCACGCGGCTGCGAAAAGCTCTGACCAAATTTTTATGGAAAATCTCATTTGGGGAATCATTTCCGTCGCGCTTTGCGGTTATTTAATTCTCGCAATGGTGCGGCCTGAAAAATTTTAACACCGGAAAAATTCTATGAACGCTCATCAATGGCTGGAACTTGCGCTTTACATCGGCGCGCTCGTCCTCGTCACCAAGCCGCTCGGTTTGTATCTCAACCGCGTGCTCAATCCGAACGGCCGCACCCGGCTCGACCCCGTGCTGCGCCCGCTGGAAAAACTCACCTACCGCGCGCTCGGCGTGGACGCGACGAAAGAACACGATTGGAAACAATACACCTTCGCAATGTTGCTGTTCAGCCTTGTGAGTCTGTTGTTCACCTACGCGATTCTGCGATTGCAACAATTCCTGCCGCTGAATCCCCAACACCTCGGCGCGCTGTCGCCGCATCTTGCGTTCAACACCGCCGTCAGCTTCACGACGAACACGAATTGGCAGAGTTACACCGGCGAAAGCACGATGTCGTATCTCTCGCAGATGGTCGGGCTGGCCATCCACAACTTTTTCTCCGCCGCCGTTGGCATTGCGGTCGCAGCGGCGCTCGTGCGCGGCATCGCGCGGCATTCCGCGCAAACCATCGGCAACTTCTGGGTGGACGTGACGCGCATCATTTATTATTTGCTGCTGCCCATATGCCTGGTGCTCGCGCTGTTCTTCGTGTCACAGGGCATGATTCAAAATTTCAGACCTTACACAACGGCAAAGCTCATCGAGCCGCAGATCATTTCCGTCCAGAAAACCGATGCGAATGGCAAACCTGTGGTTGACGCCAAAGGCAATCCGGTGATGGAAAATCAGACGCTTGACACACAGACCATCGTGCAAGGCCCGATGGCCTCGCAGGTCGCCATCAAGATGCTTGGCACCAACGGCGGCGGTTACGTGAACGCCAATTCCGCGCATCCGTTCGAGAACCCCACACCGCTCTCGAACTTTTTCGAGATGCTTGCGCTGTTGTGCATCGGCAGCGCGATGACGTATCACTTGGGCCGCGAAACCAAAAATCAAAAGCACGGCTGGGCGGTCTGGTCGGCGATGTTCGCGATGTTTCTCGCCGGTGTTTTGGTTTGTTCGTGGGCGGAAGCCAGAGGCAATCCAATTCATCAAAAACTCGGCGTCGCCGTTGCCGACGGCAACATGGAAGGCAAGGAAGTCCGTTTCGGTATTCTGGATTCCGCGCTGTTCGCCACAGTGACGACCGACGCCTCGTGCGGCGCGGTGAATTCCATGCACGATTCCTTCACGCCGCTCGGCGGTCTCGTGCCGCTCTTCAACATCCAGACCGGCGAGGTGATTTTCGGCGGCGTCGGCGCAGGACTTTACGGCATGCTGATCTTCGTCATCCTTGCCGTGTTCATCGCCGGATTGATGGTCGGGCGCACGCCGGAATATCTCGGCAAAAAAATCGAGGCCTACGACGTGAAGATGGCGTTGCTGGCGTTCGTCATTCTCGCGTTCATCATTCTCGGTTTCACGGCTTGGGCATCAGTGAGCGACTGGGGCAAGGTCGGCTTGAACAATAACGGCCCGCACGGCTTGAGCGAAATTCTTTATGCCTACAGCTCGGGCGCGGGCAACAATGGCAGCGCCTTTGCCGGCCTCAACGCGAACACGCCGTGGTATGACACGACTCTCGGCATTGACATGCTGCTCGGGCGTTTCGGCATGATCGTGCCGTTACTCGCGCTCGCCGGCGCCCTCGCTCGCAAAAAAATTATTCCGGTCAGCGCCGGTACGTTTCCCGTGACCGGCTTCACGTTTGTCCTGCTGTTGATTGGCACGGTGATTCTCCGCTGACGGCGAAGTTATCCTCGGTGCGGCGACGGTGGACGAATCCGCCATCACCGGCGAATCAGCGCCGGTCATTCGTGAAGCCGGCGGCGACCGCAGCGCCGTCACCGGCGGTACACGCGTGCTCTCGGACGAAATCAAAATCCGCATCACCGCCAATCCCGGCGAAGGTTTTCTTGACCGGATGATTCAACTGGTCGAAGGTGCAAGCCGCCAGAAAACACCGAACGAAATCGCACTCACGATTCTGCTCGCCGCGCTCACGGTCGTTTTTCTGCTCGTAGTCATCACGTTGAAGCCATTCGGCATTTATTCCGGCACGAGCTTTTCCAACGCCGTCCTCATTGCGCTCTTGGTTTGTCTGATTCCGACGACCATCGGTGGCCTCTTGAGCGCCATCGGCATCGCGGGAATGGACCGTTTGCTCCAGCGCAACGTCCTGGCGATGAGCGGTCGCGCGGTTGAAGCGGCGGGCGACGTGGACGTGCTGCTGCTCGACAAAACCGGCACGATCACGCTGGGCAATCGTCAAGCCACGGCATTTTTGCCCGCGTCCGGCGTGACAGAATCGGAACTTGCAGACGCCGCGCAACTCGCATCGCTTGCCGACGAAACGCCCGAAGGCCGCAGCATCGTCGTGCTCGCCAAACAATTCGGCATCCGCGCGCGCGAAATCCGCGATTTGCCCGGCGCGCACTTCGTGCCATTCACGGCGCAAACACGGATGAGCGGCGTGAATTTTGAAGGCCGGCAAATCCGCAAAGGCGCGGCGGATGCCGTTAAAAAATTTCTCGGCGGAACCCTGCCGCCGGAAGTGGAACGCGCTGTTGAAAACATTTCCCGTTCCGGCGGAACGCCGCTGGTTGTTGCCACCAAGGAACGCGTGCTCGGCGTGGTTCATTTGAAGGACATCGTAAAAGGCGGACTGGCCGACCGTTTCAAACGCTTTCGCGCGATGGGCATTCGCACCGTCATGATCACCGGCGACAACAAGTTGACCGCCGCCGCCATCGCGCAGGAGGCGGGCGTGGACGATTTTCTCGCCGAGGCGAAACCGGAGGACAAGCTCGCGCTCATCCGCAAGGAGCAAACCGGCGGACGAATGGTGGCCATGATCGGCGACGGCACGAACGACGCGCCCGCGCTCGCGCAGGCCGACGTGGGCGTGGCCATGAACACCGGCACGCAGGCCGCCAAGGAAGCCGGCAACATGGTGGACCTCGACTCGAACCCGACGAAGCTGCTCGAAATCATCGAAATCGGGAAACAACTTCTCATCACGCGCGGCGCGCTCACGACGTTCAGCATCGCCAACGACGTGGCGAAATACTTCGCCATCATTCCGGCGATGCTCATGGTCACGTTTCCCGTCATCGCGCCGCTCAACGTCATGCGTCTGCACAGCCCGGACAGCGCCATTTTGAGCGCCGGGCGACGTGGACGTGCTGCTGCTCGACAAAACCGGCACCATCACGCTCGGCAATCGTCAAGCCACGGCATTTTTGCCCGCGTCCGGCGTGACAGAATCGGAACTCGCCGACGCCGCGCAACTCGCATCGCTTGCCGACGAAACGCCCGAAGGCCGCAGCATTGTCGTGCTCGCCAAACAATTCGGCATCCGCGCGCGCGAAATCCGCGATTTGCCCGGCGCGCACTTCGTGCCATTCACGGCGCAAACACGGATGAGCGGCGTGAATTTTGAAAGCCGGCAAATCCGCAAAGGCGCGGCGGACGCCGTTAAAAAATTTCTCGGCGGAACCCTGCCGCCGGAGGTGGAACGCGCTGTTGAAAACATTTCCCGTTCCGGCGGAACGCCGCTGGTTGTTGCCACCAAGGAACGTGTGCTCGGCGTGGTTCATTTGAAGGACATCGTAAAGGGCGGACTGGCCGACCGTTTCAAACGCTTTCGCGCGATGGGCATTCGCACCATCATGATCACCGGCGACAACAAGTTGACCGCCGCCGCCATCGCGCAGGAGGCGGGCGTGGACGGTTTTCTGGCCGAGGCGAAACCGGAGGACAAGCTTGCACTCATCCGCAAGGAGCAAACCGGCGGACGAATGGTGGCCATGATTGGCGACGGCACGAACGACGCGCCCGCGCTCGCGCAGGCCGATGTGGGCGTGGCCATGAACACCGGCACGCAGGCCGCCAAGGAAGCCGGCAACATGGTGGACCTCGACTCGAACCCGACGAAGCTGCTCGAAATCATCGAAATCGGGAAACAGCTTCTCATTACGCGCGGCGCGCTCACGACGTTCAGCATCGCCAACGACGTGGCGAAATACTTCGCCATCATCCCGGCGATGCTCATGGTCACGTTCCCCGTCATCGCGCCACTCAATGTCATGCGTCTGCACAGCCCGGACAGCGCCATTTTGAGCGCCGTGATTTTCAACGCGCTCATTATCATCGCACTGATTCCGCTTGCGTTGCGCGGCGTGAAATTTCGTCCGCTTGGCGCGGCACAAATCCTGCGCCTTAACCTCGCCATTTACGGCGTCGGCGGCGTGATCGTGCCTTTCATCGGCATCAAACTCATTGACCTCGCCGTCTGGCATTTACATTTCGCGTAATTCAACACCGGAAAATTATGAAAAATATTTTTGCTGAATTTGGCCGCTCGGTTGTGGCCACAGTTTTCTTCGCCGTCATTTTGTGCGGCCTGTATCCGCTCGTTATTTTTGGCGCGGCGCAATTGCTGTTCCCGCATCAGGCCAATGGCAGTCTGCTCGTGGACAAATCCGGCGTGGTGCGCGGCTCGGCATTGCTCGCGCAAAATTTCACGGGCGCGGAGTATTTTCATCCGCGCCCGTCTGCGGCGGGCGCGAACGGTTTTGACGCCACCAGTTCCGGCGGCAGCAATCTGGTCCGACTTCATCCAATCTCGTCGCCAACATCACGCAAAACATTGCCAGTTACCGCGCGGAAAATGGTCTTGCGATCCCGCAAAGCGGGACGCCAGTTCCCGCCGACGCCGTGACTGCTTCCGGCAGTGGCCTCGACCCGGACATCAGTCCGGCGAACGCCGAACTGCAAATCCTGCGCGTGGCCAGGGCGCGCGGCCTTTCCGGGGACCGCGTGCGCGAGTTGGTAAAACAAAACACCCACGGACGCGACCTCGGCGTTTCCGGCGAACCGCGTGTGAATGTGATGACGTTGAACTTCGCGCTCGACCAGTTGCCGCGGAAATAGTTTCTTTGGGGCATGGAACCGCCCGCCATTGAACGGTTGAAGCCGGAAGATTTTCTCCGGCTCATCGAAAAAAGCCGGCTGGGAAAATTAAAAATTTATCTCGGCCACGCCGCAGGTGTCGGCAAAACCTTTGCGATGCTTGAAGAGGCGCATCGCCTTAAAAAAGCGGGCGTGGACGTGGTCATCGGCTGGATTGAGCCACACGGTCGCAAGGAAACCGAGGCGCTGCTCGAGGGTTTGGAAATCATTCCGCGCAAAAAAGTCGAGCACAATGGCCACACTGTCGAAGTTCTCGACGTTGACGCCATTTTCAAGCGCTATCCGACCGTTTGCGTCGTGGATGAATTGCCCTTCACGAACGTCGCCGGTTCGCAACATCCCAAACGCTATCTCGAAGTGCATGATTTGCTGCTCGCCGGCATCAACGTCATCACCGCGCTGAACATCCAGCATCTCGAAAGCCTGCACGATACGGTGCTGCGCGCGACGGGCGTGGACGTGCGCGAACGCGTGCCCGACCGTTTTGTGCTGGAAGCCGACCAAGTTGTGAACGTTGACCTGACCGCCGAGGAATTGCGCGAGCGGCTGCGGCTGGGGAAAATCTATCCAAAGGACCGCGCCGCCGCCGCGCTCGAAAACTTTTTCACGGAAAATAATCTGAACGAACTGCGCGAACTGGCCTTGCGCGAAACCGCTGCTGCGCTCGATCAGCGGCCGCGCTCCGGCGCAAAGCCGCAACCGGATGTCAGCGAAAAAATTGCCGTCTGCTTGAGCACAAATCCGAACACGACCGCGAGACTGCTGCGCAAGACGTCGCGACTCGCGGGACGTCTGAACCGCGAATGGATGGCCGTCTATGTGCGGCGCAAAAAGGAAGACCCGGTGCGTATCGCGTCGGATTTGCAAAGGAAATTCATGCAAAACGTCCAGCTCGCGACCGACCTGGGCGGCAGCGTCACCATTCTGGAGAATGAGGACGTCTGCGCAGCGCTATTGAAGTATTGCCGCGAAAACGACGTGAACCTGGTGGTGCTCGGCACGACGGAGCGGCATTGGTGGCAGTTCACGCGCCCGAATGTCATTGAATTTTTCATGCACCACGCGCCTGGCATTGACCTGCACATCGTGGACCCGAACGGCTGACGCGGATCAAAAATCGCGCGTTTCGCCCGGATGCAGCAGATGCAAGGTCTTGCCCGCAGCTCTGAATTTTTTCTGCGCAGCGGCGTGGTCAATTTTGATCGGCGGGAATGTGTCGTAATGAACGCCGAGAATTTCGTTGCAGCGGATGAATTCAGCGGCTTTCACGGCGTCGTCCACGCCCATCGTAAAATTGTCGCCGATGCACAGCGCGGCGAATTTCAGCGGCGTGGTTTCGCCAATAAGTTTCATGTCCAGCGTCAGCGCGGTGTCGCCGGAGTAATAAAAATTGCCTTCCACACTTTCCACGACGAAGCCGCCGGGATTTCCGCCGAACGCACCGTCGGGCATCGTGCTGGAGTGGATGGCACTCACGAATTTGGCGCGGCCAAAATCGAATTGGAAACCGCCGCCATGGTTCAGCGGATGCACGCGCGGCGCGCCTTGTTTGTTGAGCCAGGTGGCGACTTCAAAATTGGCAATCACCAGCGCGTTGGTGCGTCTGGCGATTTCAACCGCGTCGCCGACATGGTCACCATGCCCGTGCGAAACGAGAATGAAATCCGCCGGCACCTTGTTTGCGTCAATGTCCTTTGCCAGCGGGTTGCCGGAAATGAACGGGTCGAACAGCAACGTTTTGCCGCCGACCACGACTGAAAAACAGGCGTGACCGTAATGAGTAACCTTCATGCCGTCGTGCTTATTTCCGGCTCCGACGTGTCGAGGAAGCCCTGCAAATGCCGGACGCGCGTCGGGTGGCGCAACTTGCGGAGCGCCTTGGCTTCAATCTGCCGGATGCGTTCGCGCGTGACGTTATACATTTTACCGATTTCTTCGAGCGTGCGTTCGTAGCCGTCGAGCAAACCGAAACGCATTTCGAGAATTTTGCGTTCGCGCTCGGTCAACGTCGTCAGCACGTCGCTCAATTTTTCGCGCAGCAAACTGTAGCTCGTGACTTCAGACGGATTTTCAGCGGTCTTGTCCTCGATGAAATCGCCGACACTCACGTCGCCGTCGTCACCGACAGGCGCGTGGAGCGAGACCGGCTGCTGCGCCATTTTGAGCAACGCGTGGATGCGCGCCACCGGCATGTGCATTTCATCGGCCAATTCCTCCGGCGTTGGCTCGCGGCCCAGTTCCTGCGTGAGCTGCTTTTGCGCGCGCCAGAGTTTGTTCATGATTTCAATCATGTGCACCGGAATGCGGATGGTGCGCGCCTGATCGGCGATGCTGCGGGTAATGGCCTGCCGAATCCACCAGATGGCGTAGGTGGAAAATTTGTAGCCGCGGCGATATTCAAACTTCTCGACGCCTTTCATCAAACCGATGTTGCCTTCCTGAATCAAATCGAGGAATGACTGGCCGCGATTGGTATATTTTTTGGCGACGGAAACAACGAGGCGCAAATTGGCCTCGGCCATGTGCGTCTTGGCCTTCAGCCCGCGGTCGGCGGCGGCCTTCAAAGCGTTGAACGTCATGGAAAATTCCTCGCGCGGCATCCGGACGAATTGTTCGAGCGTCTGGATTTTGGCGCGTTCAGCTTCAATCGTTGCGCGGCGCTCGGCGGTCGAACGCTGCGATTCAAGTTCCTGAATATGCCGCAGGCTGGCCTGGAATTTTTCGCGGACGTTGCCGGCCACAACGATCATTTCCTCAACGACTTTTTGCTTGTAGAAAAACTTTTGAAAGGTTTCCTGCAGCTTTGCGCCGAACTTTTTCAATTCGCGATGCAGCTTTTCCTTGCGGCCTTTTTGCAAGGCTTTCTGCCATGTGAAATACTTCGCATCCACCTTTTGGTCGAGCGTGCGGACTTTTTTAATGAGCCTGCGCAACTCGCGCAGATGGCCTTCGCGATTGGCGATTTTCTTGTCCACGATGACGCGGTCGAAACGCTCCTTTGGCGGCTCGGACAACAGTTTTTCCGCGATGGCAATGTGTTCCTTTGCCGTGAAGCCAAGGCTATAGACGATGGTTTTCATTGCAACTTCAGCCTCTTCAATGCGCTTGCAAATCTCGACTTCCTGTTCGCGCGTAAGCAAAGGGACTTTACCCATCTGGTTCATGTACATGCGAACCGGGTCGTCGAGAATCTCGAGCCGCGCGTCTTCGTCTTCTTCCTGCTGCGCGGGTTCGGGCTGCTTGGTGCGTTCGGCGTGTTCCACCTCAGCCTGATCCATGACGATTTCCACGTCGAGGCTGCGAAGCTTGGACAGCAACGCGTCAAGGTCTTCAGGACTAAGATTGTCCGGCAAAACGTCGTTGATGTCGTCGTAAGTGACGTAGCCATGCTCCTGTGCGAGATGCAGCAGCGTCTTGATCGTTTCCGTCAAGTCCACCGTGGACTGGGCTGAAGCCGAAGCAGTCGCGCCGCTGTGTTGAAGGCGTTTTTCCGCTTCCGCAATTGAAGTCACCGTATGTGTCCTGCTTTTTCCATTGGGTTCCGGCAACCTGGAGATATTCCGTCGCGTGCTGCTGGAAATAACAAAACGCCGGCGCTTCGGAGATGATTTCGCTCCGGCACCCCGTCTCACGTCACGGCGACGATTACGCGCTGTACTGTTCGACGTCCTTGTTTTTCGATTCCGCATAAGTAATAAGACCCACATTAACCCGTTTTGGTTCAGAGAAATCTACAGAGTCTCCACCAAACGAATTCACGTCGTCTTTGCACAACTGCTCATTCGCCCATTGAACTTCGGGAGACAGCAAACACCAGAAGACTGACGCGCCGCCATCCTAGCTCCTTTTTACGGGAAATTCAAGCGGAATCGCAGTGGTACGGAATGAACCCAAAAATAGCTGGAAATGAAACGAATTGTGGGGTTGGTTATAATCGCAACACGTTGAAAATAAACGTCTTTACCTTATTTAAGGCTGGAAGTCACAGCGGCGATGTCGCGGATAATTTGCTCGCGTAATTCAGCCACGGATGTAAATTTTTTTTCTTCGCGCAACTTCCTGCTGATTTCGACCTCCAATTCTTCGCCGTAAAGTTCGCCGCGGAAATCCAGCAAGTGCGCCTCAACGCGAAGTTGTCGCGCACTGGACGTTACCGTCGGTCGAAAACCAATGTTGAGGGCGACGCGATACGCTTTTCCCTTTACGTTTGCAAAACCGGCGTAAACGCCGTTGGGTGGAAGCGCCAATTCAGTCACATCAAGATTTGCCGTTGGAAAACCAAGTTGTTGTCCCAAACGATCGCCTTCAACCACGCGACCCGAAATCGTGTAAGGCCGTCCCAGCATCTGGCTGGCCGCGTCAAGAGCACCCGTGCGAATGGCTTCGCGAATGCGCGTGCTGCTCACAACATGGCCGTCGAGCGACACGGCGGCAAGTCCGTGCAAGGTAAAACCCAGTTTGGCGCCGAGCTTTTCAAGCAATGCAATGTTGCCGCTGCGTCTGTGTCCAAAAACAAAATCCGCGCCAACGGAAATGCTGTGAATCAAGCCAAAGTCACGCGCCAGACCGCGAATAAATTCCTCCCCGGATTGCCGGCTGAATTTTTCATCGAAGCGAACCAGCAACAGCGTATCCATGCCGAGCGATTCAATCGCGCGCAATTTTTGCGGCAGCGAATAAATCAACGGCGGCACGCGGTTGGGCGCGACGATGGAATTCGGATGCCGGTCGAACGTGAGCATGAGCGCAACGGCATCATGCTGATGCGCATCAGCGATGGTTTGGCGGATGATTTGCTGATGGCCGAGATGCACGCCGTCGAAAAAGCCAATGGCCAGACAGACCTTGCGGCCGGCGGGCTTCAATTCATTTGCGGCGTGAATGATTTTCATGTCTGCGCCAGTTTCAAAAACGGAATCACTTTTTTCTCCAATTCAGCCATGGTCAATCTTAACACATTGGCCAATGATGTCGCATCAGCCACGTCGAATTTTCCGGACATGATGCGGCGAAGCGTGGCAAGGTGCGCGCCGCAGCCAATTTTTCGGCCAAGCTCGTGCGCGATGCTGCGGACATAAGTGCCTTTCGTACAGGTGATTCGAAATTCACCGGCCAGCGATTCGTATCTTGTGAAACGAAAATTATAGATATGAACCAGCCGTGGTTCGCGTTCCACCTCGATGCCTTTGCGGGCGAGTTTGTAAAGCGGCACGCCGTTTATTTTGATGGCCGAAACCATCGGTGGCGTTTGCATTTGGTCGCCGATGAAGGCGGCGGCGGCTTCGTTCAATTGTTCGAGCGTCAGCGGCGGGACGGCTTTTGTTTCAAGAATTTCGCCATCCGCGTCATAGCTGTTCGTCGTCTCGCCGAATTTAATTTTGCCCTCATAAACCTTGTCATCGCCCATCAATTTTTCGGAGAGCTTGGTGCCGCGACCGAGAACGATGATGAGCAGGCCGGTGGCACCGGGGTCGAGTGTGCCGCAGTGGCCGACCTTTTTGATCCCGAATTTGCGGCGAATCGCATCCACCACGTCGTGCGAAGTCGGACCGGCGGGCTTATCAATGATAATCGCGCCATCGAGCGGAGTGAACTCTTGCATCACATCTTTTGCTTTTAGAATCGCAGTTCAAACGCAGCTTTTGAAGCACAAAATTCTTGGCAATCTCCGGCGAAGGGCGTAAAACCCGAAGGTCGTTCAAGAAGTTCCCGACAAATGCAAAGAAACCTTAAACTGGTCTTGATTCTGATTTTCTCGCTTTTTTCGACCGTGCAAATGTCGCGTGCGGCGGGCGTGACGATTATTACGCATGGATATGAAAACGGTGGAGGATTGCCAACATGGGTTTCTTCGATGTCGAGTGCGATAATTGCGCGAGCAGGAGGCCAACAGAATGTAGTAATCTATAACATGGTTCTTGGAGAAGATCCATCAGGCGACCCAGTCGTGCTAATCAAATCGCTTTCACCAGCATCGGGTTCCCCAGATCCTAAAAATACGACTACTGGCGAAATAATTATTAACGTAGATTGGTCGAACTTTTCTGGAGGGTTTGGTTCTTCTCCGCTTACTGGAGCTTTCTCGACAACTGCCATAGCCGCTGCCATCGTGAACGCACTGACAAACTCTGTATTTCAGTCGGCCTCATTTTCCAATATCACTTCGCCAACAGGATACCCGCTTGCGGAGGTGCCAGTGCATCTAATAGGGCATAGTCGAGGAGGGTCAGTTATGGCTGAAATTTCCCGTCTTCTTGGCGAAGAAGGTATTTGGGTTGACCAAGTGACGCTACTTGATCCTCATCCTCTCAACAACAACGGCGATGTTGACCCGACTTTGTTAAATACGATGGATGCATACGTAGGAATCTATGCGAACGTTATTTTCGCGGATAATTATTATGAAACTACGCAAGCGTATCCACACGGGATTTTTGTAAATAACGTTACCAATGTGGGTCCGTTGGTTTTCAACATTAACGGCGATACATGGCCATTGGGTCCTCTGCCTATTGGATGGGGAGGATTGGATCCTTACCACGAAGCCGTCCATGCTTGGTATTATGGCACGATTGACACATCTTCCTCTGCAAATGACGGCAGCACAGTTATCCCGACAAATTGGTATTCAGACCCTCGGTGGCCGCGAATTCAAACCGGCTTCTATTGGAGTCGCCTTGGCGGTGGTGCATTCGCACGCCCCGCAGCCGGATTGGCGCAAGCCTTTGGTGGCACGGCAAGCCGCGTTGCGGTGGATAATCCGGTTCCCGATGCCGCAGCTTGGGACAACGTGATGATTGATGGTTTGACGCAAGACACAACGGTTCTTCAGGGGAACGTGTTTTCTGTGAATTTCTGGTGGGAAGACAGGAATCTTGATGCAACCGTGACGATTGGCTTTGATACAGATGCGAATCCATATAATGGTTTTTACGGCACTTATACTTTCAGCCAAAGAACGTCTTTGATGAACACAAGCTATTCTAGTGTTACGTTGAACACTTCGAGTCTGACGCCCGGACAAACCTATTGGGTTTATGCCAAAATCAGCAATGGAACGCACACACGCTATTACTATGCTCCGGGGAAGATCATCGTTGTCAGCCCTCCGCCACAGCCAACCTTAAGCTCTGCATCTGTGTCGCCATCCAGCGGAACGACTGCGGACACTTATACTTACAGTGTGAATTACTATGATCCGTCCGGCGTTGCTCCGCTCGGCGCGACAGTTAAAATAGATAATTCGCCATTCAACATGACACCAACATCAGGGACAGCGGCGAATGGAACGTATAGTTTCACGAAAGGGAATTTCACGGCTGGCGCGCATAATTACCAATTTGTTTTCACGAGCGGCAGTGACAGCGTAATTCAGTTGTCCCAAGCAAATGGTCCAACGGTAAGCAGTCCGTCTTCCGGAGGCACGGAAATTGTGACGGTTCAACAGAATTATGGTGGCGATGTAATCCCTGTTCCTTCCCCAACCGCACGCTATTCAATCGGAGATCAACTATGGTTTACGGCCCTACCCTGGTTTGGATGGGAGGTTGATTATTGGGAGCAACGGTGGGCATCAGATTGGATGCCGCCAGATGCATTGAATGGCAACTCCGCCATGATTCAAGTTCGTGGCGACAATATCGTCGCCTGCGTCTTTAAGCGGCAAGACCCCAATCAAAGAATCCTAAACATCTCTTCGATAGGTCCCGGCAATGTCAATCCCGCAGCGGGTTCCTATTCATACGCGTTTAACAGTCAGGTTACTGTTACCGCAACGCCTAGCCAAAACACAACTTTCGTCGGCTGGAGTCTCAACGGGGCAAATATAGGATCGAACACGACCACTGTCGTAACCATGAGTGGAGACCTCGATCAAACTCTCATCGCTTCTTTTACATCTACGAATTTGATCCAATACACAAATGATGCGCCAGACATTGCTGATACCTATATTTATGAAGACGCCCCGACAGCAATGGGTCGAGATGTCGGAAGCGATAGTGACTTGTGGGTATGGTATCCCCAAAGCGGCCACATTTGGGATTCATTGCTCAAGTTTGACCTGTCGGGTATTTCTTCCAATGCAATTATTTCAAGTGTTAGCTTGCGCCTTTGGTTCCTGCAATATCCGAACACTTGCGCTTCATTGGAGGTTCAAAAAGTTCTTCAGGATTGGCCAGAAAGTAACTGTAATTTTGTCCCACAACGAACATACACAGTTTGGAGCACAGAACCTCGTTATAGTTATACCGGTTGGATGGAAATTGATCTTTCAAGCCTTCACAGTGAATGGATAAATTGGGTTCAGAATGAATGGCTTCAGCCAAGCCAGAACCACGGCTTATTAGTCAGAATAGTTCAAGAATGGATAAATGATGGAAGGCAAAGTTTCAACAACAATGGACCGTGGCGCTTTTCATCCCGCGAAGGTTCAGATCCGACAGAAAACCCCGTTTTAAGAGTCGTTTATTTAGCGCCAAAACCTATCCCGACAATCGCAACCGATCAAACTAATATAGTGATGCAAATTGCTGAAGGGCAGGTTCCAACAAACCAAACGCTGCAAATCTATAATAGCGGTCAAGGGATACTGAACTATGCTGTTTCTAACAATGCGTCATGGATTAGCTTGTCAGGCGAAATCACGGGCACAAGCAGCAACGAAAACCATCGGGTGACGCTGAATTTCAATACGGCAGGTTTGGCGGCAATAAATTATCAAGCTGCGATCACCATCACCGATACGAATGCCAATAACAGCCCTTATACAGTGCCGGTTCTCCTGACTGTGCTAGGCCCGACGATCAGCGTATCAACGACAAACATTTCGGCAGCAACACTGCAAGGAAGCAACGCGGCTCCGACCACAATAGAAATCTGGAATGGTGGCTTTTCCGCCTTGGCATTCTCACTCGTGGAAACTTCGGCTTGGCTTAACGTAACTCCTACGAGCGGGACATCTACTGGTGATGTCCAGCAAATCACGGTTCAATTCGCAAGCGCCAGTCTCGCTCCTGGAATTTACCAAGATACGCTTATTGTCACGAACACGACGGGAGATACGCCATCGGTTTCGATACCAGTGACGTTGACGGTGTTTGATGAGGTTGCGACTCCTATTTTCAATCCGGGAGGGAATACGGTTTATCTTACTAACGTGTCCGTTTCGATTTCCTGCGCGACGCTGGGCGCAACAATTTATTACACGCTCGATGGCTCTCCTCCAACGCAATCATCGCTGGTTTACGCGGGGTCAATTCTCCTAACCAACACAACTATTTTGCGTGCGAATGCTTGGAACAGCGGGATGCTGCCAAGCCAAGAGCAAATCGCAACATTTGAGGTGCTACCGCCTACAGTTGCGACGCAACCAGTCATATCGGTGCAGCCGACGAGTTTGACAAATACTGTTACGCAAGGCCAGAACGCGCAAAGTGAGACATTCCAAGTCTGGAATTCTGGCACTAACATTTTGAGCTATTCAATTTCCACAAACGTTTCGTGGCTTGCCGTTAGCCCTGCCGCAGGGACAAGTTCGGGCGGGACCAACACGCATACGGTTGTTTACAGCACCACAAGCCTGACCAGTGGAGTTTACATTGCCACAATCACCATCACATCCACCAACGCGATCAACTCTCCGCAGGCTATTCCTGTGATGTTCACTGTAATACCAACAAATTCATCTCCTACACTCACAAATACTGTTTACTTGCTTCAATCGCCGTTTAACCCGCAGACTCAAGACGTGGTGTTGGCAAGCGGGAACGGCATACACAACTTGGAAGAAGCCGCACAATCCGCCGAGGTGTTCAACGGGAAGATTTATTATGCGATTCGAACTGATGGGAGCAGTTTGCCGTCGAAGATATATTGCTTCGACCCGGCCAGTTCAAACAATGTGGCCGTGCTCAACGAGACAAACGATGATTTTTGGGCGTTGAAGGCCATGAACAACGCATTATGGGTTTCGCACATAAACGGTAACCTGTGGGAATCAACGGATGGTGTAAATTTTACCGAAATCGTAGGAACGCCGTTTGCCTCCACTAACTATGTCACGGCGATGGCTGAATTCGACGGTCAGATGTATTTCGCCACGAGCAGCGGTAATATCTATGCATCGTCCGATGGTTCGGCTTTTACGCTCCAAACTACCATCACAGCCGGCAATCCTATCGACACCCTGACTGCGTGGAATGGTTGTATCTACGGAGCTGATACAGAGTACTATTCTTACACGGCCAAAATCTTCCAGTCAGCCGATGGAACAAACTGGACCATATTGAACACGAATCACACCTACGAGTTCTTCGGGCTGGTGCCGACCGCCAATTACCTTTATCTGGCTTCCATGGAAGATGCTGGCTGGGCGTCTCTAGCTGTCCGAAGCACGGCAGACGGCACAAACTGGACAGAATTCTTCTACACAGATTCGGAAGGCAAGCAGGTTAGCGGTCATCCGTCGTATTTCTCGCAAACAGACAGGGTTTATTATCTTGCGGATTGGAACGGGGTTGTGGAACTTTTCCCAGTATTCAACGGCGTCATGGAAAACAGAATCCAAACTGCACACGGGTATAGTTCCGTAGTCGAGGCGAACGGACAACTGTTCGGCATCGGTTCACAAAATCCATCCGACTGGCAATCATCCCCCTTCGTCGTCAGCCTTCTTGGAAATTACACTGGCGTATTGGGATCGGCTTTCGATACACCAATTCAAATTAGTGCCGGCACTTTTCATTTGAACCTTCTCGGCGAAAATGGGCGCACGTATGTAATTGAAGCTTCAACGAATTTGCAAAATTGGACGCCCATTTACACGAATACTGTGACCGGGGGAACTCTTCAATTTGATGACATGGGCGCGGCAGGCGTGCCAGTCCGGTTTTATCGGGCAGTGGTGATCCCATGAACCGTTTTGACCAAATCAACTGAAAACCTTCCTGCTTGTTTTAGTTCAAAAAATTATCCGGCGGAATCCAACGCGCGCTTGATGGCGGCAATGACGCGGCGTTGGACGGACAGCGGTTTGCCTGGAATGCGCGCGCCCGCCGCCGCCGGATGGCCGCCGCCGCCGAATTGCGCGGCAATTTCATTCACGTTCACCCTGTCACTTTTCGAGCGCAGGCTGATGCGCGTGAGTTCCGGTTCGAGTTCTTCAAAAACGCATGCGACAACGACCGGTTCAATGGCGCGGATGTGGTCTATGAGTCCCTCTGTGTCCACGCTTTCGGCGCCGGTGCGGGCGAAATCAATTTTCTTCAGCCAGAACCATGCGATGCGGTCGTCGTGCGTGAGGCGGAAACGGCCGTAGATATGTTTGAGCAGCCGCGCGCGTGAAAGCGGATAGGATTGATAAACCTCGTTGCAAATTTTGGCGAGGTTCGCGCCGCGCGTGACCAGTTCCGCGGCCACGTGGAACGTGCCCGGCCGGGTCGTGGCATATTGAAACGAGCCGGTGTCGGTGGAAACGGCGGTGAACAGACAATCGGCAATCGGCTTCGTGATGGGCCAGTGCGCAACCTTGAGCAGCCGGTAAATTAATTCGCCGGTCGAAGATTCGCGCCCGGAAATCCAATTGATGTCGCCATAGCGTGTGTTGCTTTCGTGATGGTCAATGTTGATGAGAATTTTCCGATGGCTGATGCACCTGCCGACCTTGCCCAAACGCTCGAAAGTCGCGCAGTCGGTGGCGATGACGCAGTCAAATTTCATGCCGCGTTTCGGCCGTTGGAACAATCCATCCCGATTGAGGAATTTGTATTTTTGCGGAACGGAATCTTCATTCCAGCAAAAAACCCTTTTGCCTTCGTTTTGGAGCGCCAGTGCAAGACCGAGTTGCGAGCCGACACAATCCCCATCGGGCCGGATGTGCCCAAAGACGCAAATCGTTTTGCTTTTGCGGATGACGTCAAGAATCCGGTCGATGATTTTTGGATAATTTTTCACAACTTAATTTTCAGTGCTGTCGGCGGGCATGGATTTTTCCAATTCCCCCATGATTTGCAGCACGCGATTGCCACGTACAATGGAATCGTCAAAAATAAATTTCAACGTCGGCGTGTATTTCAAAACAACGGCGCGCCCGACCAAGCCCTGAATACGGACACGACGCTCGTTGAGCATTTGAAAGCCGCGCTTTTGCTGGTCGGGAGTGCCAAGGATGCTGATAAAAACGGTCGCGGACTTGAGGTCGCCCTTCACATCCACGTCGTTGACGGTAATCAACCCGGCTTCGCTGACAAGAAATTCGCGGCGGATGGCCTCGCCGATTTCGCGCTTGAGCAATTCGCGGACGCGTTGGAGTCGGAGTGAAAGCATGGGTTTCGTTGAATCGTTAAATTGTTAAATTGTCGAATCGTGAACCGCTTTAACGAATCATAATTTCGCCGCCACTTTTTCAATGGTATAACTTTCAATCACATCGCCGACTTGAAAATCGTTGTAGCCTTCGATGCAGATGCCGCATTCCATGCCGGCGCGGACCTCGTTGACTTCATCCTGGAACCGGCGCAGCGATTGCGCGATGCCTTCATAAATGACATCCTTGCGTCGGCGCACACGGACTTTGCCTTTGACAATGCGGCCGTTGGCGACCATGCAACCGGCCACCGACGTGCCTTTGGACAATTCAAAAATCTGCCGGACTTCGGCCGAGCCGATGACATTCTCTTTGACGTCCGGTTCAAGCAATCCGACCATCGCTTCTTTGACCTGATCAATCAATTCGTAAATGATCGCATAAAGTTTGATCTGCACGCCTTCGTGCTTGGCCTTCTCGGCGGCGGTGCTGTCCACGCGGGCATGAAAGCCAAGGATGACCGCATTGGAAGCGGAGGCCAGCGCGACATCATTTTCCGAAATGGTGCCCACGTCGCTGTGGATGATTTCGAGTGAAATTTTGTCCGACTCAATTTTTTTCAACGCCTCGACAATGGCCTCGACGGAACCTTGCATGTCGGCCTTGACGACGACTTTGAGCGCTTTGCTTTGCGTCGCTTCGAGCGTGGCAAAGAGATTTTCGAGCGTCACCTTGCGGTCTTCCTGACCCTGCGCCTTGGCCTCAAACTGACGTTGCTCGGCCAGTTCGCGCGCAGCCTTTTCGTCCTCGACGACGCTGAATTCCAAACCCGCCTCCGGCACACCATTCAAGCCGAGCACTTTGACCGCGACGGACGGTCCGGCTTCCTTGAGCCGCTGGCCTTCTTCGTCAATCAAGGCGCGCACTTTGCCGTAAAATTCGCCGCACAAGGTCACATCGCCGATGCGCAACGTGCCTTTGCGCACGAGCACCGTCGCAGTCGGGCCGCCAGGCTCCACGCCGGATTCGATGACGTTGCCCTTGGCCCGGCGATTCGGATTGGCTTTCAACTCCAGCAAATCGGCCTGGAGCAAAATCATTTCCAACAGCTTGTCTATGCCCTGTTTTGTCAGCGCGGAAACATCCACAAAAATGGTTTCACCGCCCCAATCATCCGGCACAAGACCCTTGTCCTGCAATTGCTGCCGCACCTTCATCGAATTCGCGTTCGGGAGGTCGGTTTTATTGACCGCGACCAGAATCGGCACTTTCGCCGCCTTCGCGTGATTCATGGCTTCCAGCGTTTGCGGCATGACACCGTCGTTCGCCGCGACGACGAGCACGACGATATCCGTGACATTCGCGCCGCGCGCGCGCATGGAACTGAACGCCGCGTGGCCGGGCGTGTCGAGGAACGTGATTTGCGCCAATTCCTTTTTGCGCTCCGGATGCGGCACGGAAATCGTGTAAGCGCCGATGTGTTGCGTGATGCCGCCGGCCTCGCCTGCGGCGACATTCGCCTTGCGAATCACGTCGAGCAGCGACGTTTTGCCGTGGTCAACGTGACCCATGATGGTGACGACCGGCGCGCGCGGCTTGAGGTCTTTCGGCTTGTCCTCGACATCAAGTTCAATTTTTTTCTCGGTCGCGTGAACCACGCCGCCGCCGCGCTCGCGTTTTTCAACTTCAAAACGGAAACCGTATTTCGCGCAAAGCTGCTGCGCAATTTTTTCGTCAATCGCCTGATTCACGTTTGCAAAAACGCCCAGTTCCATCAAATCAGCGATGATTTTGAAGGGCTTTTGTTTCAATTGCGCGGCGAGTTCGCGCACGCCAATCGGCGGCTTGATGACGATGATTTCGCCGCCTGCGGGCGCGACAAATTTGGGCTGCGGTGCGGGCGCCGCCGGTTTCGGCTGCTCGCGCACTGGCGGCGCGGACGGGCGACCGCCGGACGGCCGTTGCAATGGCTGCCTGGAATCGGTTCGTCGCGACGCGACTGGATGCGACGGCGGCAGTTTGACTGGACCGGCTTTTTCACCGCCGCGTGGAGGTTGCGGGCGCGATGGCGGCAATTGAATGAATCCGACTTTTTCGCCGATTTTCGGGCCGGTGGGTTTGGGCGGCGGCGCCGGCTCGATTTTTGCCTCAACGACCGCCGGTTCTTCTTTGACTTCCGGTTTTGGTTCGGGCGGCGGCGCGGTGATGAGGACTATTTTTTCCTCGACCGGCGCGGGTTTTGGGGTTTTGGCAACCGGCGGCGCGGCAATTTTTTTTACGAGGTCGGGATAATCTTTGAAAAGTTCCTCTTCGAGGAACTCCGCGGTGATTTTATCAAGCGAACTGGACGGCACGCGCGCGGCGGTAATGCCCAGCGACCTGGCCTTGGCGAGGATTTTCTTGTTCTCCAGGCCGATCTTTTTCGAGATGTCGTAAATCCGAACGGGCATAAATTTTCACCGGCGCCGACCGAAATGTGCGAATGGCCTTCATGGCTCAAATCGCGCGAACAAACGCTGTTTCGATCCGTGTCATAACCCAATCAACTGTTCACAGTTGTTTCGCCGACTTTCAATGTGCGGCGTCCGGCTTCGGCGCGCGCGGCTTCCAAAATCGCCGCCGCGCTTTCGCCAATCTGTGGAATATCCGCGATGTCACCGGCTTCCGCCAACAACAAATCTTCGATTCGCGTCAAACCGGCGTGAACGAGCGCGTCGGCCTGTTCGCGCGAAATTCCGGGAATCGCCGCGAGCAATTCAACGGCATCGGCAACTTTTTCATCGAAACCTTTGGTCACGACGACTTCAGCGTCAATGTCAATTTCCCAGCCGGTGAGTTTGGCGGTCAACCGCGCGTTTTGACCGCGCTTGCCGATGGCCAGTGACAATTGATCCTCGCTCACCAAAACTTTCAGGCGTTTTCCAGCCTCGTCTATTTCAATGCTTTTCAATTTGGCCGGTTCAAGCGCTTTCGTGACAAATGTTTTGATGTCCGGCGACCACGGAATGACGTCCACTTTTTCGTTGTTGAGTTCGCGGACGATGTTTTTCACGCGCTGGCCGCGCATTCCCACGCACGCGCCGACGGGGTCCACTTTGCTGTCGCGCGAATAAACGGCCATCTTCGTCCGGAAACCCGGTTCGCGCGCGATGCCCTTGATTTCAATCGTGCCGTCGTTGATTTCCGAAACTTCGAGTTGGAAAAGTTTGATGATGAAACGCGGATCGGCGCGGGACAAAATGATTTCCGGTCCATTCGGGCCTTGTTCAACGGCTTTGACATAACAACGAATGCGTTCGCCGACTTGATATTCCTCAATCGAAACGCGCTCGCGGTTCGGCAGCAGCGCCTCGTATTTGCCCAAATCCAAAATCACGTCCGAACGCTCGAACCGGCGAACCGTGCCGCTGACGATGTCACCGACGCGATCCTTGAATTCGGTGAAAATCAGCGCCTTCTCCGCCTGCCGGATTTTCTGCATGAGCGCCTGCTTGGCGTATTGCGACGCGATGCGGCCAAAACCGGTCGGCGTCACTTCCTTTTCGACTTCGTCACCGACTTGCGCGTCGGGCTTGATGCGGCGGGCGTCAAACACGGAGATTTGGTCATGCTTGGAAATGACCTTGTCGGAGACAATGAGTTTGGCAAAGGCCTTGATGTCGCCGTTTTTTTGGTCAATTTCGACGCGCAATTCACGCGCCGGACCGACCGCTTTTTTGGCGGCGGACAGCAAGGCTTCCTGCACCGCGCCGACGAGGACATCGCGGTTGATGCCCTTTTCGCGCTCCCAAAATTCCAGAACTGCTAAAAAATCTGCATTCATACGCTCGAGACGGTGTTCCCACCGGGGGAACAAAAAAGTCGGCAAGATGTGCATCTTCCGACTTTCACGCGCTGGCTGAACCAGCAAACTTTACCGTTCTTGAACAGGAATTCTAGTTTTTTTCCCGGGAGCCGTCAAGCGCAAACAAACCCGCGCCAATACAGGATAAAATCAGGTTTTGCACATGGAAAGGCGCAAACGAAGACGCAAAACACACGAAAGGCAGGGCGAGGCTGGAGGGTTTCCTCTCCGCCTCGAACAATGTCCCTCGCTCGCGGGAGCGGGAGAGGGTGGTTGAGCGATAGCGAAACTGGGTGAGGGTTGTAGGGACAAAACACTCTGTAGCGGTGAAGATGAAAGGTGAGGTGTCGAGCCGCCGCACCAGTCAAAGGCAAAGACGGCTTAATAAAACGGAATTATCCCCTGCGCATACGGTGAGGTCAAGTTTGACACTTCACATGTATTTGAGGATGATTTAGGGAATTATGGCTTCTGTCATCCTATTAGCCTTCTTGGTGACGTTGGAATCTTTCATAGGAATTGAAATGGTCAATTCTCCCCCAACAAAGCTGTGGCACAAATGGGCTTATCGAATCAGCTTTTTTATACTCGGATCCGGGATCATTTGGCTTACCGGCAAGCAATATTACGACTCTGAAAATATTCAATCCCAAAACTCTATCACGATTAGCAATCTCACATACAAAATCACTGGAATTTCTTCCAACCAATCAATTCTCTCCGAACAGCATCAAATTCTGTTAAACGAATTGGCGACAAATCAACTTATTAATCCAGATTTTCGGCAATCCCTGATAGAATCCGACAGAAAATTTCAAGACCTTAGCTTACAGACCGACGATTTGAATGATTGGATGAAAAGTTTGAAGGGAAAATTCAGAGAAAAGGTGGCTTCAGTGAAAATTCAACACGATAAAGATTCAAAAAAGAATCAAGCCGACTATCAAAAGGGATTTCAGTATTTTGACCACACCCTCAATTCCTTAACCAATATGCTTTGGAAAATAGCTACATTGAAAGGTGATAAAATTGAATCAGATTTTCATGGTCTACCACTTACCATAAATTCGGATGAACTACCTCTCAAAATAGCGGAAATTAAATTAAAAAAAACTCCAAGTTGGGATTTTAAAATCACATGGCATTCTGATGGAGCACTACGCATAGCTGACGATGGTTCCCAACTCTGCATAAATTGTAGTGGCGGCTGTGAATTGGCGATTCCCGACTTGCCTAATGAGGTTTTCGGAGTTTCGACAGACAACTATAAACAATCAATTGATGAACATCTGAAGGTTTTAATAGCTTACCAAGATTACAAATTATCCAACACTAACAAGTAAAATATAATGGGTGACCCTTTCACTTTCAAGGACATGCCTTGTGAAGAGTTGACCCATTTGTCGGCGATTTTGTAGTCTGTGCCCGTAGTTGAGACGCCGGCACGGAATCCAACAACTGATTGCCTATGAACATGAAACGACAACGCACCGCTCGCTTCATTTCACTCGTTCTCTGGCTCGTACTCGCCGCGTGGTCGGCTCGCGCGGCCGACATGTACGTCTATTTCGGGACGCATCGGTCCGGGCCCGGCATCGGGTTTTCGCTTGCGCATTTTGATACTGACACCGGCGTACTGACGAAGCCGGAATTCATCATGGAGGCCGTTGAACCGGCATTCTTCGTCATTCATCCCGATGGCAAACATCTTTACACTTGCAACTCGGGCAAGACGACCGGGTCGGTCAGCGCGTATGAGATCGACCCGAAGACCGGCAAGCTGACTTTGCTCAACCAGAAACCGTCCGGCGGTGCCGATCCGAGTTACATCACCCTCGACAAGACGGGGCACTACGCGCTCGTCGCCAATTATCAGGGGGGCAATATCGCCGTCCTGGCGATCAACCCTGATAAATCGCTGGGCGTCCGCACCGGGTTCGCGCAACACACCGGGAGCAGCGTGAATCCGGAGCGTCAAACACGACCGTTCGCCCACTCGATCGTCGTGGACCCGAGCAACCGGTTCGCCGTTGTCGCCGATCTCGGCCTCGACAAGGTCTTCGTCTATCGGTTCGACGAGAAGGATGGCTCGCTCACGCCGAACGATCCAGCGTTCGCCACCGTGAAACCCGGCTCCGGACCGCGTCACGTCAAGTTTCACCCGAACGGAAAATGGGTTTACGTGATCAACGAACTGGCTTGCACCGTCACCGGTTTCAACTGGAACGCGACGAAGGGTTCGCTGACGGAATTTCAAACCATTGCCACGTTGCCGGAGGGATTCACGGGTACGAACACGTGCGCCGAGTTGCAGATTCATCCCAACGGCAGGTTTCTCTACGGTTCCAATCGTGGTCACGACAGCATCGTGGTGTACGCCATTGATCAAGCGACTGGAAAGCTCTCGCTGGTCGAACGCGTCTCCTCGCAGGGGAAATGGCCGCGCAACTTTACGTTCGATCCGACGGGCAAATGGATCCTTGTCACCAATCACAACAGCGACAATGCGGTGGTGTTCCGTGTTGACGAAACCACCGGCAAACTCACGCAGGTTGGCCCGCCCATCGCGGTTCCATTTCCGTTCTGCGAACGGTTCCTGCCCGTGCCGAACACCAGGAGCTGACCCCGCTGATTAGCCGCAAAGAGGCACCCGTCCTCCGTAGTCCCGCATTGCGGGACGGAGGGTGGACAAAAGACGCAAATGAAGACGCGAAAGACGCACGAAGTTTGCGAGCCATCATGCCGGGAAGAGTCAGCGGCGGGGGAGAAATGTGTCAAAACCAGGGACTGACCCCTTTATGCAAAATTACCATTTGACGGAGATACTGAAAACAGGCAGAGTTACACCCTGAATTCTGGCTTGGTTTGTGCTAAATTATCTCCAATGAGTCTGTCTCTTGCCCATCGCAAAGCGACGCAGGCTTTGAACTTTCTGGCCCGGCAATCCGGCGGGCGCATCAACAAGCTCAAGGCGCTCAAGCTCATATTTTTTGCCGACCGCTACCACCTGCGCAAATTCGGACGGCCCGTCAGCGAATGCGCCTACTACGCCATGACTCACGGCCCGGTCGCTTCAGAAGCCAAACAAGTTGCCGAAGACGACCATTTGCTGCCCGCGCCCGCGCGCAGCTACGCCCGCAAATTTTTGAATAAAAAGAGCAACTATGAATACGCCTCCGTTGCCGAGGTTGATGAATCCGTCCTCTCCGAAAGCGACCTTGACGCGCTGACTTTCGCATGGGAAAGCTTCGGCCACCATTCCGGGTTTCAACTCCGCGACATCACGCATCATTACCCCGAATGGAAACGTCACGAACGCGCAATCAAGGATCACGGACACAAGCGCGTCAAAATGGATTACACCGACTTTTTTGCCGAGCCGGATGCCGGCTACAATCCCTGCCACGCCCTCATAGCCAAAGAACGCGAAGTCGCGCGCGAATTGTTTCTTCAGCGCCAGGCCTTCGACCAACGCTGGAGCTGACCCTTGGCCGGACAAGGGATTGATCTCAAACTCCGGCTCACCCTTCGCGAAGGGAGCGTCTATTATTTTGCGGAACGGCATCTCACCTCGCCAGAGCCGCACTATTTCGTCGTCGTCAATTCCGATCCGCTCGCCCAGCAAGTGCTTTTGCTCTCCGTCGTCACCTCAAAAGTGGACGACGTGAAACTGCGCCGCAAAGCCTGCCCCGAAACTCTCGTGGAAATAGCGCCGGATGTTTTTGACGTGCTGAAAAAACCGTCCATTGTGGATTGCAACGACCTCAAACAAGTTCCGCTTGCCGAATTCAATGCGCGGTTCGTGCGCCGGGAAATTAGCTGCTTCGACAAGGATTTGCCCGTTGCGTTGCGGAAAGCACTGCGCAAAGCCATTCACGCTAGCAACATTCTCACTGCTGAAATGAAAGCGCTCGTCGCCAAGCCATAGCTGACAAGGAGTCCTCCAAACCGGTCAGGGGAGAAAAGTGTCAATAGTAAGGACTGACCCTTTCATGGACGATGTCAAATGTCTTGCCCGTCTGCTTTTCCGTAGACATGGAGGTTGAACATCCCGAAACGATGACCGTCATGCCAAGTGCGATGAAAAGCCATTTCATAATTCTCCTTTGAAGGCGTGGTCGAGGCCATCGCAGCGGTTGGTGTAAAAATCTAGGTCGTTCTGCGTCATAGCCGGTTGTTTCCGCGTGGTGGTCTCAGTGGGTCACACGCTTTTTGGATGCGGATTTCCTACCCGACTTGCCGCTCTTTTTCCCGGCGACTTGTTCAAGCAAGACAAGTTCTGTGGCGACTTCCGGGGATTTCAAGCCAACCTCCCGCAACACCGACGCGGGAATTTCCAAGTTGTCCAGTTGTCGCGGCTCAACCTTTACTGCGCCACCACCGTAGGATTTTCCGGCGAAGGCAAGATTTTGAAGCGTGTCGGGATGGTTTAATGCGCGCCACAACCGTTTCACTGCCTCGTGGTTTGTGTCCCACGGATAAACGCATAGGAAACCGGTGAGTGGGACGACCCCAGCCTCGTTGAGAATAAAACGGCAATCCCGGCGGCCGAGGTAGGCGAACAAGATAGGCGGCGGAGTTCGCTGCTCCATTTTATACCAAGGCCGCCGGCTTTGGATTAAAGGACGCTGGTGAAGTTGTTGTTGCTCGCCGGATTCAAGATGCGACCGCAGTGTGGCCGGCAACCGTTCCTTGGAAGTGTAGTTCAGGTTGAGCAGCCAAGTCGGGCGGCCTGCAAGATCAAGCTGTTCCAATGTAGAGGGACGCAGAACATCCTCACAACAATCCCGAGTGCGCCCGATGGCGCGAATGAAAAAACGTGGATCCAGCCCCAATGACTTCACTTGTTCGCGAGTGAGAAAAAAGAATTCGTTGGCCCCGGTTGCAATGCCTCTGACAACGCGGGCGAAGTGAGAGAGGGGAATACCATGTAACGCAGCCGGCCTTGGCGGGCGTGAAAGTCCCGTGGTCAGCGCTTCTGAAAGGTTGCGTTCTTGGCAAACCACGGCTTTACCCGTGTCTTGCCCGTTTTTCACACCCTGAAGCGAATGCAAAACCGAGTCCACATCCCGTTCCTTTACCCGCAACCACTTAAAATGACGGCTGGGCGCGGAATGAGACATAAGAAAAACCATCGCGTTCGTGTCCACCTGAGGAAATGGCGCGGCGGATTCATCAAAGGTCAGGATGGCTTCCAAACGATACCGTTCGCACAACCGATTCCAAAGTGCGCGGGATGAAATGCCTTCACAAACATCCGCCGGCAGCAAAAAGGCGAGGCGTCCCGACGGTGACAGATGTTCCAAACACTTGAGCAGGAAATAAACATGCAGCCCGACCCGTCCATCAAGCGCAAACCCAAGAACCCGTTCAGCTATGGTTCTTAATTCAGATTTACGTTGCTCGCCCAAGCGATGATGCCGGATATAAGGTGGGTTGGAAATGATGGCTGGAAAAGTTCGCGTGAAGCGGCTCGATATAAAATCATTAATCTCAATTCGGCTGAAATCGTTCTTGGTCAAGCCAAGTTTTCCGCCATCTATGAATGCCGTTTCGTGAAGTTCAAACCCGTCAAAGTAGCCGATGTATCCCACTGCGCGTGCTGCGGAAAAAAATGTTCCTGGCCCAACAGCGGGATCAAACAACGTGTTTGGCTCTTTCTCTGTCACCCACGAAGCCATAATTTTGGCGAGCCAGGGAGGCGTCCAGAATTGCCCTTTTTCTCGCAGTTTCTCGCGCTCCGTCCAAGCGCTTGGAATAGATTGAAAACCCGCCTCAGTTGTATGGGAAGTTCCCATTTATCGTCTCCTGTCAGCGATGCCCCGAAGATTTTGCAGTGCTGGCTCAGCCAATTGAAGCCGCCCGCCGTCAAAGGTCACATAAGGCAAAATGTGCCCATTCTTGTCTTCGACAAAAGCCGGCAACAAACGCGGTTCTTCAACACTTGTTCCAAGCGGATAGCCGTAGTGGTAATAGTGCTTAAAGATTGTTTTCCGCGTGGTCGCGCCGCCGGGAGCTTGAAACACTTGCACCGTCGGCTCGGTCAGGTTTTGCGCCACGAGTTCCTCGGCGCGATCGAATGACAGTCCGTAGGCCAGATCAAAAAAAACATGCCAGACATGAATCGGCACTTGGTGTTTTTTCTGCCACTGCCGGAGCGGTTCGCGATCTTCCTCTTTAATGATGATAGTTGGCAGAACCGCGCCTTTTTTCAGCCCCTGATTTCCACCAAGCCGTTTCTGCGGACGTAGCGGCGTTTTAAAATCAGGCATCTTCTGGCCGCGCCACAGACTGTTCTCGCATTCAACAGCGATGAGCGCGCGTTTCAAAATCACCGTCATTCTTTTGTCGTCTTCGGCAATGAACGGCAATTCAGAAAGACCGCCGGCGCCGGTGATATCTTGTTCCAATGCAGCTTTGTCAGAAGCACGGAAGATCAATAAATCCGGGCGCTTGATTTGACCAAGGCCGGCGGCTTCAAGACGTTCAAAATAGAGTTCAAACTCCCGGACGCTGCTGGTTGGCGCGGTTCCGCTCGGTCCATAGGGAATCGTAAAAAATTCTTTTGTTTGATTGACCGCTTCGATGAGACGCTTCTCACTCCAAACTCCTTGCGACCATCGCATCAGGAAATCACTGCCGCGGAGCCGGCGCGGATTCAGCCAAAAGTCCAACCACGGCAAAAAAGGTGGGTTTTCCAAGATGCCGTCGAGATGTTTAACACTGACCGACAGCCACGATTCGAATGGGTGCTTATGGTTTGACATCACCTGTTCTGAATAAACAATTTTCCGTCGGCGCTCAAACTAAAGTTCACAACCTATTTTACATCTCGTGGACACAGCAGAAAATGGCCGGGTTTTTTCAATACGTAGTTTAATACCTAGTTTCCGAGTTTTTCCCATTTTGCACCCCGGCCAGTGCCAAGAGCTTTGACCTTTTTCTCCTTTTGCAATCGGGCGAGGAAAGCGGCTCAATGAACTTCGCGGTCTCTGGTCACAATCGGGTTGCCGTGGCCTTCCCCAAATAATCATCAATGACTTTGGCTGTGCGCTTGCCGTCACCCATCGCCAGAATCACCGTCGCCGCGCCGCGCACGATGTCGCCGCCGGCAAAAATCCCCGGCAGGTTCGTCATGCCGTTTTCGTCCACGACAATGTTGCCGTATTTGTTCAGCTTCAATTCCGGGCAGGTGGCGGTGAGCAGGGGGTTCGCGCGGGTGCCAATGGCCACCACCACCACGTCGCAAGGAAGGACAAATTCCGAACCGGGAATTGGTTCGGGCCGGGCGCGTCCGGACGCGTCCGGCGCGCCGAGTTTCATGCGGATGCACTTGAGGCCGGTGACCCATCGTTTGTCGCTGCCAACCACTTCCACCGGCGCCGTGAGAAACTCAAATTGGATGCCTTCCTCTTCGGCATGATGCACTTCCTCGGCACGGGCCGGTAACTCCTTGCTGGTGCGGCGATAAACAATCATGGCGGGGTCGGCCCCCAGCCTTTTGGCCGTGCGCACGGAGTCCATGGCCACGTTGCCGCCGCCCACCACGGCCACGCGCTTGCCTTGCAACACCGGTGTGTCCGAGCGCGGGAACTGGTAGGCCATCATGAGGTTGACGCGGGTAAGATATTCGTTGGCGGAATAAACGCCTTTCAGGTTTTCCCCCGGCACGCCCATGAACACGGGCAGGCCTGCGCCGTTGGCAATGAACACGGCGTCAAATCGCTCGCGCAATTCCGGCACCGTGTAGGTGCGCCCGATGACCACATTGCATTCGATTTTTACACCTGCTTCTTCCAGCCGCTGGACTTCCTGCGCGACGATTTTTTTTGGCAGGCGGAATTCGGGAATGCCATAGACCAGCACGCCGCCGGGTTTGTGCAACGCCTCATAAATCGTCACATCGTGTCCCTGGCGGGCCAGCTCGCCTGCCGCCGTCAGACCCGCGGGGCCGGAGCCGACAATGGCGACCCGTTTGCCTGTCGCCGGCGCTTTCGTAGTCGCCATCTGGCTGCTGTGCGAGCGCGCCCAGTCCGCCACATAGCGTTCCAGATGACCGATACCCACCGGCTGGCCCTTGACGGCGCGCACGCACTCGATTTCGCATTGCGTTTCCTGCGGGCAGACGCGTCCCGTGATGCCGGGCAGGGCGTTGTCGCACAACAAACTCTGCGCGGCTTCGGCGGTTTTGCCTTGCGCCAGCAGACCAAGGAATTTTGGAATGTTCACGCTCACCGGGCAGCCCTTGATGCAGCGCGGGTCCTTGCATTGCAGGCAGCGGTCAGCCTCCAACAGCGCGAACTGCTCGGGGAAGCCGAGGTTGACCTCCTCAAAATTTGAGGCGCGTGCGGTGGAATTTTGTTCCGGCATTTTCTGCCGGACAATTTGCAGGCGTTGCTTGGTGGAAATTTTAACGGACATACATCGTAGGATTGGGTTTTTCAGGCAGGCTGCGACTTGGCAGCCTGTTCGAGCCGGCAGGCGCCCTCCGCGCAGGAGAGCGCACGCTGTTCGAATTCGCGATAGGTTGAAAGCCGGTCCATCAATTCATCAAAATTGACCTGATGGCCGTCAAACTCGGGGCCGTCCACGCAGGCAAATCGCGTTTCATTGCCGACGGTCACACGGCAACCGCCGCACATGCCGGTGCCGTCAATCATCACCGGGTTCAATGAAACAATCGTACGCACGCCCAAAGGCTTGGTAAGATTGACCACCGCGCGCATCATCGGCACCGGTCCGACCGCGTAAACAATGTTGACGCCACCCCCCGCCAGGACATCCTTTGCGGCATCGGTGACAAAACCTTTCCGGCCGTAACTGCCATCATCCGTGCAGACAATGACTTCACCGAGCCGTTGAAGTTCCTTTTCAAAAATCACCCATTCCTTCGAGCGTCCGCCGATGATGCTGGTGACTTTGACGCCGTGCCGTTGCAGCCCTTGGGCAATGGGATGCACCACGGCGGTGCCAACACCGCCCCCGATGCAAAGCGCCCGGCCGGACTCGATTATCTCCGTGGTGTGCCCCAACGGACCGACAATGTCGCGGATCGCGTCGCCGGGTTTCAACGCCACCAGGTCGCGTGTGCTTTTGCCGACGGACTGGATTACCAGCGCAATGGAACCTGCCTTGGGATCGGCATCGGCAATGGTGAGGGGAATGCGCTCGGAGTTTTCCGTCAGACGCACGATGACGAATTGCCCCGGCCGCCGGATTTGCGCAATCCGCGGGGCGCTGACGTCGAGCCGCGTCACATTCGGGCTGAGCTGTTGCCTAGCCAAAATTACATGCATGTCGCCACGTTGTTCAAGTTGTCCAGCCTTGCCAGCTGGAATTTTGGATTATAGCTGACGCGCCGCCCGCAGGCGATAACAAGCGTCACAATAATCGTCAAATATTAACGGCGTTTCGCGTATTTCGGATGTTTGCCCGTGACCGGCACGGGCTTTTTTGCGCGAAAATCTCCATCAAGTTCTCCAATAAATAAAATTTACCGCCAGGATTCAAACTCGCTGCGCTTGAATTGCTAATTTATGAACATTCTTTGTCAGTGACCCGAATAAAAACCAACTAGGCGCCCAAGGGATGACGTGTCTTCAACTTTTGATGCTGTTGGACGAGGAAATTGCACCATGCCTCCATGCCTTGTCCTGTTTTGGCGGATGTTTCGAATACACGCGCCTTGGGGGCGAGGTGCCGCAAGTTGGCCAGGGCCGCCTGCCGGTCGTAATCACAGGCCGTGGCAAGGTCCATCTTGCTGATGACGGCCACGCCCGCGGATTGGAAAACGGGTGGATATTTCAACGGCTTGTCTTCGCCTTCGGTGACGGACAACAGGACGACGCGCAGGTCTTCGCCCAAATCGTATGAGGCGGGACAGACAAGGTTGCCGACGTTCTCAATGATGAGGAGATTGAGGCCGTTCAGGTCTAATTTATCCAAGGCGCGCGCCACCATTTCCGCTTCCAAGTGGCACACCGTGCTCGTGGTGATCTGCACCACCGGCGCACCCGATTCGCGGAGGCGCCGTGCGTCATTGTCGGTGGCCAAGTCGCCAACGATGACGCCGGTTTTCAAGCGATTTTTCAGCGAGCGAACAGTCTCGCGGATAAAGATTGTTTTGCCCGAACCGGGGGATGAAAGGACGTTCAGAACCAAAAGGCCGCGCGCTTGGAAGAAGCCGCGGTTGCGTTCGGCCAGACGGTCGTTTTTTTCCAGAATCGCCCGGTGCACCTCCAGGATTCGATGTTTACCAACGGCGGTTCCGTGCGGATGATCGTGGTCTGCTTCCTCGTGTGAATGGGTATGGGAATGTGGGTGGTCGTGATCATGGCGATGGTCATGACCGTGACCATGCTCATGGTCGTGGTGATGAGCATCAATGCCCACCGGATTTTCTCCGGGCAATCCGCATCCGCATTCTTTGCACATCAGTCAACCTCCATGGAAGTCAGTTCCATTTCACGCCCGGCGCGAAGTTCTCCGCTGGGGCGATGGCAATCGGGACATTCTGCAAACATCCGGGTCGCTTTAAATTCATGCTTGCATGTGGCGCACCAGAATTTTGCCGGGACATCTTCGATGATCAATTTTGCGCCTTTGGCGGGCGTGCCGTCGGCGAGGACTTCAAAGGCGAATTGCAACGCTTCGGGAACCACACCGCTCAAGGTGCCGATCCGCAGGCGAATAGAATACACGCGAGTGGCCCTGGCTTGCCGGGTCTGTTCGAGCACCTGGATCAACGCGCTTTGCATGATGGATAACTCGTGCATGGTCTTCGCCGAAAACATCAACCGGCCACCCGTTTGTCCGGGCCGAGTTTCATAAACTACATCGCGGATGCCAGTCCGACAAATGAATTCCGGGCAGTGGTTCAATTGGGTGTGGTAAGACTTACGATCGTTGTGGCGCGCATACCCTGGAAACTGGAGTTGTGCCGAATTGGAACCCGGCGCTCTGTTCAACTTCGGTTTTCGGGCCGAAAACTTTTCCACAGGTTTAACGGCAGCAGGCCCAGAGCGATAAACATAATCTGGACCGCGACGAAGAGCACCAGCCATTTGAACGCCGCGTCCATGAAACCGTAGCTGTGCAACCCGATGCCGAGCATGTTCACGCCGAACCATGACCAGCTCGTTACAATGTTGCCGAAGATGACCATATTCATCAGGCCGCGTTCACGGATCATGCCGCCCCAGCGCGCGTGCAGGATGGCCGCGTTCCATAGCACGATGAGCAGCGCGCCATTTTCCTTCGGGTCCCAGCCCCAAAACCGGCCCCAGGATTGATCAGCCCAGATGCCACCGAGCACTGTGCCGGTGAAACTGAACAACGCGGCGAAACAGACGATGCCGTAAACCATTTTCGCCAGCACCCGGCCCAGCTCCATTTCACCCGACTTGTATTTCAGCAGCGGCGTGAACAAGCCGAGCAACACATACGCGATGCCGAGCAGACCCGCCATGAACGTCGAAGCATAGCCGAGCGTGACGACGACAACATGCGTCGCCAGCCAGAAATTCGTGTCCAACACCGCACGCAACATTTCCATCGTGTCGCCGTCCATTGAAAGATTGTGCGCGATGACCAGCGTGACAAAACCGGCGAACGACGCCACCGCGCTGCCCAGACCGACGGCAAAAACGCGTTCCAAAACAATTCCCAAAACGACGCAGCCCCAGCCGATGAAAATGGCCGATGAATACAAATTCGTCACCGGCGGCCGGCCTTCAAGCCACATGCGAAACACCAAGCCGAACGTGTGAATGACGCCGCCGAGCACCACCATCCAAAACGCCGAGCGCCGCAACGTTTCGGACAAATTGGGCGCGAGCGCAAACGTCAGCAACGCAATGATTGCCAGTAAAAACGCTGTCACGTAAATCACCATGGCCTTGTAAAACGGCTGGAATTCGTTGAAGAAAAATTCCTGCGCGCCGTGCCGTGTTTCCGGCACAAACCATTCGCCGAGCCAGTGGCGGTAATCGTTGAGCGCCTGATTGAAATCATCAGGCCGGTTTTGCCGGCAGGCTGTGACCATGGCGGCGTAATCTTTCACCGCCGGTTCAATGTCGCCGCCGTGAACAACGTTCATCAGGCTGGCGCCGATGTTTTGCCAATCATCGCGTGACTGGGTCCCGCCTTGCGGGATTGGCGGCACGACAAGCAGATAGGCGGATTGTGACAGTTCATCGTAGTTGGAAAGAAAACCGAGCAGCCGGTTGAACGCCGTCTGGTCGTAACTTTTGCCCGCTTCACGCGCCTGGGCCGCGGCGACCCCGGCGGGAACGGCCTGCGCATATGCCGCCAGTTGTCCCGTGAAATCCGTCGTGCCCGGGGGACAGAGGCTCAGCTTGAGCCTCTGATCAATTTCCAGCGCGTTGTCGAGTTTCAGCAGCTGGCGCTGGAACACGGTACGATTGGCGTCTTCGATGTCGTTGATGCGTTGCGCCTGCCGGGAAATATCGTCGAGGTGCGGCCGGATTTGGTTGAAGGAATAATACTTCTGCCGCTCCGGCAACTGGAGCATGTTGAGTAATTCCAGGTTATCAATGCGAAAAACGTCCCGCTTGCCCGCGGCATCGAGGTTCATCATCGTTTCCATCAGCCAGGCGGTGGCGCTCATTTGCCCGGCGCTTTGCCGCGTGCGGATTTGCAACAGCGTGTTGCGCGCCACGGAATCCATGGGCTGGATTCGGCCGTTCAGGAGCACCGGCAACCGGCCGAACTCGCGCGTGTGAAAGCCGGTTTCCGGTTTTTGCCGCAGGGACACAACCACCCACGCGGCAAACACGACGACAAAAATCCAGGGAACAATTTTTTTCACGTCGTCTTTCTCCTTCTCAAAAAGGGAATCAAGTGCGACAGGAACTGTACGACCATTCCTGTTGCGACAAGTCCACAGGCCAAATACGGCGTGAGCCAGCCGGGGTTTTTCACAACCTGGAGAATGGTGCCCTGGTTGTCCGGGTCAAAACCCGCCTGATAAAATGTTTTGCCTTCATAGCGCAGGGGATTGTTCATGTAAATCAGCACTTCGCGGCGCTCGCCGGTGTCCGGGCGAATCAGCGTCAGGCGGCTGGAAAAATTTTTCGGGATATCCGTGCCAGTGTAAACGTCGTGCCTGAATTCGAGCAGATGCAGGCTGAACGGCAGATAAAAACGCTTCAACCGCAGTTGCAGCTTATACGTGCGGTTGTTGAAAGTGAACGTCTGCGGCTGCTCAAACCAATCCGACACCAGCCACGTGCCGAGCGAGCCTTGTGGCGTCACGATTTCGACGAGTGCGGACGGCGCGTCGCGGCGGTCGGTGGCCGTTTCGCGTGGTTCCCGCCTCCACCACAAGCCCGTGCCGGAACCGGCGGTTGCACCCGTGCGTTCGAAGCCGGTCATCGCATTGGTGGACAGCGATGAGTTTGCATGGAATTGCTTCACGCGGATGACGAAAGGCAAATTAGCCTGCCGGACGTCGTTTCTTTGGGCCAGAAACCTTTCCGAAATGGCGACGACGGTGTCAAAATTTTTGTCCGTTGTGTTGATAACGGCCAGCTCGCTCACACGATCGGATTCGGAATGGTTTTTCGTTTGGCCGACGCGCAAGTGCATCTGGCTTTCGACCGCTAACATGTCCGTAAAGAGCTGGCCGAGAATCAGCAAAATCAACCCGGCATGAATGATCCAGAGGCCGACTTTTTCGCGGCTGAACTTGAACCGGCTGGTATGCGCCGCAATGAGATTGAGGAGCAGCAATGTGCCGATGAAATAACCGCCGGGGAAAACAGGAATTTTCCATACCGCATTTTGTGGATGCCAGTAGATGAAGAAGCTGCGAAAAAATTCAGTCTGCGCCTTGTAAAGTCCCAGATGCACCTCGCCGAGTGTGCCGGCAAAGACGAGCACCAGGGACAGCACCAGGAGGACGACGGTCAGCCGCAGCGACGTAAAAATCTTGATGAGCCGCTCAAGGAGCATTGGAATACCTTGCCGTTTTCACAAAATTCATAAACGCATCCTTTTCACGTGCCGCGATTTTTTCATCGCCCATCAGTTTGTAGAACCACGTCTGCCGCCCATCGGCACATTCATATCCGTGCCACCAATGGGCGGATGTCCCGGCGGCAATTCATCCGGTTGCGCCGCCGCCGTAAATTTCAACGATTTGAGGAACGCCACGAACGCCGGTTTTTGTTGTTCGACCAGCCCGGAGTCGCCGGTCATTTTGAAAAACCAGGTCATATTGCCGTGATGTTGAATCACAGCCAGAATCCGCGTCGCACTGTCGCTGCCGGGATTGTGTCCGGCGATGTCATAAAGTTTCGCCGGTTGGTCGCCGACCTCGGCCTGTTCGGCCAATTTTTGCAATTCATCCGGCGTGGCTTCCGCCAAACCCACCTGCCCGCGCCAACGATTGACATTGGCGTCGTCCCCGCCGGCCATGCCGGGCAGTGGAACCACGCTGACGTCGGCCTGCGCACCGTCCTTGCCCTGCACTTTGAACGACGCGAGGCGCATTTCAGTGGGTGGGACCTCCATCCAACCCGCCGGCAATGTCCATTGCAACTGCGGTTGCACAGCGCCGACTTGATTGGACGCGGCCATTTCATTCGGCGATGAAGAAGAATCGTCCTTGGCCAGGCGATAAACCTTGATGTTATCGCGACCGCAACTGGCGAGCATGAAGGTAAAAAAAACCACAAACATCCAGTTTGTGGGAACCGAATGTTTGGGAGGCAAATGCAAAAAACTCATTTTGGGACCTTGTTAGTTGTAAGAACGAAATGGCAAATGGCTGTTTGGCGGCGCTGAAAATAGCGATTTCATTTGGAAAAGGCCCCAGTATGGCAACCGGCGCACGAGAAGTCCAGATAGGTGGAGTCAATGTGATAGAAATCATAGCCGCCGGCCTTGAGTTGTTCCAATTGCGCGCCGTTGCCTTGCGCCAGAATAATGTGACAGGTGGTGCAATCGCTGGCGGCAATGGCTCTCTTGCCGTCGTCGGTTTTGTGATTGCCGTCGTGGCAGCGGAAACAGCCGGGCCAGATTTTGTGGCCGATGTTGTCCGGATGAACGCGCCAGTCCACTTTCATTTCCGGGAAGAAATTATCTTTGTAAATTTGCTGCGCTTCGGCGACCAGTCCATCAATGCCGGGCAGTTCGAGATAGCTGGCGCGAAGGCTGGACGCGATTCTTTGCAATGCTTCGTCCGTGGTTTTGTAAGGGCGAATGAGAACCGCCACGACGTTGGACTTTATCCACGGCACCGAATGATCCAGCAGGCCGGTCGTGATGGCCGCATCCACGGCTTCGTCAGGCGAAAGAAAACGATGGGACGGCCGGGTGTGGCAATCCATGCAGTCCATGGTGCGGATTGTATATTTGGCCGGGTCATCATGAAAATTCCTGTCCTGATACACCGTGACTTTGCCGTTGGTGGTGTCGGTCACACGCACCCACGGGATGTTCTGCCGCTGCGGGTCGGTAGCAATGTATTGGACCTTGAAGTTTTGGCTGACATGCCAGTGAATGCCGGACATGGAACCGTTGAGTTGTCTCCCGCCAACCTTCAACAACAGTCGCACGGCAAAGGGCGTATTCGTTTCGTCGGACAGGTAGTGGTAATCGGTGCGGTCTATGTTGCCAATGAATCTTTGGGGCCAGTGGCATTGTTCGCAAGTCTCCCGCGCCGGGCGCAGATTGCCCAGGGGCGTCTGAATCGGCCGCGGCCAACGGTCCAGCGCCACGTCGAAAAGTTGGTGAACGCCGTTGAGTTTGCTCCTCAGATACCAGCCGGCGCCAGGACCGACGTGACACTCAACGCAGGCGACCCGGGCGTGGGGCGACTGAAGATAGGCGGTGTATTCCGGCTTCATGGGCACATGGCAGGCCTTGCCGCAGAATTGAATCGAGTCGGTGTATTGGTAGGTTTGATAACTCCCGATGGCGGAGGCCAATAGAAACACCAGCGCCCCGGCGATGAACATGCCCAGCAATTTCCGGTCGCGCGGCCGGGACAGATTGACCACCAACGACAAGGCACTTGGTTTCTGCCGGCGTTGCATCCACAAACCGACAATGATCAGCGCGACGCCGAGAAAGAAGAAGACGGGTGCCAGCACATAGACCAGAATCCCCATGTAGGGATTGCTGCGGGGAACAAACAATTCGGTGGCGAACAGGAACAGGCAGGAAAACACGCTGCCCACCGCAATCACGATGCCGCTTAAGCTAAGCCAATTTTGCAAAAGAGACGAACGGTGAGTCGGCTTTCCTGTGTTCTCGTTGTTCATATTGTATTGGTCAAAATGCCATCGCCGGAATTTGCTCTGCTTTGCGCTGATCAGTTTTCACGCAGACACACAAAGGAAACGCGCGCAGCGCGGCGGGCTGAATGACAGGATGCCAAAGGAACCCCTTTTTCGCCAGACCTACTTAGGAACTGTTCTGCGGCACGTGTTCGCTGGTTTGCAATCGCTCGGACAGAAACAGTTTCACCAACACAGCCAGAATGATGAACGGCAGAATTAGCAGAAGGACTCCCATGAACCAGCCTTCGCCGCCGGTGAATTCGAATTTGTAACTCATCACACCGCGCAGGCTCTTGGAGAAAAGCTGGCCGCCCATAACAACGTTCCAACGCATCGCCAGCACGCCAATCAGAATCATCGCTCCACTGACGAAAATCATGCGCCGCCGGACCAACTCCGGCACGCGCCGGCGCAGGAGTTGGAGTGATCCCAGCAGCAACAACGGCAGCAGCGTGCCGACGATCGCTTGCCCCAAGTTCAGCGTGTAAAAGAGTTTTTCGCGAGTCATCACCTGCATCACCTGAAAGCCCTCTTCCGCCGCATAAGCCCGGTGAACCCAGTCCAGCGCCTCCACCGCTGCGTCCACCACCAGCGCGTAAAACAGAAACATCGCCATTACATCCAGACAACGCATGTCCACCGTGCGCCGCCGAAGCCAAGTCAGCACCAGGTAGTTGAACACGCAGAGCGCAATGCCCGACGAAATGGCCGAAAGGATAAAGATGATGGGCATGAGGGGATTGCCCCACCAGGGATTGGCCTTGATCGAACCGAAGATGAAGCCGACATAACCGTGCAACAGAAATGCCGACGGGATGCCCACGATGGAGAGGATTTGCCCCATCTTCGCGTCCAGCCGCATCGCCGGTTCGGAGATGTCGGTTACACCGACGGTGAAAAGGCGATAGATAATTCCCTTGAAGCCGGATTCGGTTTCCGACCACACCACCAAGTCGCGCCGGTAATCGAACCACAACTCCAGCAAAAGCACCGCCATCAAATACCAGGCATAAACGAAGCCAAAGATTGCCATCGGCGACGTCATGTGCGGCGTCATCATGATTTCAAGACACCGTTCGGGATGACCTAAATGAAACAACAGCGGCAACGGCGCGCAAATCAGGAACGCCAGTGCTGTCAACATCGAAAGGCGATACACCGGTTCCAGCGCTTTGACTTTGAACACCCGCACCAGCGAGGCCATGATGAAGGCGCCCGCCACCAGTCCGGTAATGTAAGGGTAAACAACGATCAGAACACCCCACAGCGGGTGGTTGGTGGCTTCGTTGGGAAACACATAGCCCTCGAACCCCGGCAAAACCTCGGCGACGGCATTGGTTAATGCGTTCGTCATTTTATCTTACCTCCTCGTCCAAGCCGGCGTAGAGCACGCGGGGTTCGGTGCCCAAATATGGCTTGAGTACTTGCATCCGGTTCGATTCGTAAAATTTCCGGAGCGGATCCTCTGGCGGCAAATTTTTCAAATCGCCAAAAATGCGCGCCTCCGCCGGACAAATCTCGACGCAAGCGGGCTTCAGACCGCGCGTAATGCGATGATAACACAGGGTGCACTTTTCAGCGGTCCTGGTGATCGGGTTCAGAAATCGGGAGCCATAAGGACATGCCTGGATGCAAAAAGCGCAGCCGATGCAGTATTTCGGGTCAACCAATACCGTGCCATCCGGCGCGCGAAACGTCGCGCCGACCGGACATGCCTGAACGCAAGGCGGAATCTCACACAGGTTGCACAGCTTGGGCACGAAGAAAGATTGTTCAATCTGATCTTTCGGCACCGGGCATCCCGTAAATCCATGGATTCCGCCGCCGGGAGAATCCACCAGCGTTTCGCCGCGTGTCACTTCCGAGCCTGGTTTTGGTTTGGTGATAATGTAACGCTCGATCCACGTGCGGAAGTAAGGCCCCTGCGGCACACCATTTTCCTTCTTGCACGCCTCCACGCACAGGCCGCAGCCGATGCACTTGTTGGCGTCAAGGCACATAAGCCATTTATGCACCGTGGGGTCATAACCTTTCGGCGCGCCGGACGAGACGAACAAGGTTTGCACAGCCGCCTTGACTTTGCGCGCGGCTGAAATAGCAAGAAGACCGGTGATCGCGCCACCTAGTCTCAACAATGCACCGCGTCGGCTGAATTGAGTTTTCATGGGGTTAATGTGGGTTGTTGAGTGGGTTGATGCGGCAGGTGGCATTCAATGCACTTCCCACTATAATGGTCCTTGACGACGATTTGCTTGAACCACGCCGGGCGGGAAGGATTGGCTTCGTGGCATCGGAGGCAATAGTGGCTGGTTGCCTTATCCGGCGGGATTTTCGGGTTATCGGCATGCTCACGGCTCACACCGTGGCAGGCCTCGCAGGAAAGCGTCTGGTGCGCATCCGCAGCCAGCTTGTGCAGGATGTCGGAGTGACATTTATCGCACGCCTGCTTGCCCGCAAATACGGGTGTCCGCGCCGCAATCTCCCCCAGCGCATCACCGCGGTACCAACCATATTCTCCGAACGACTGCGGGGTCAGAAAAGCGCGTGCCACCAGATACGAGCCGACGATGAACAACGTCAGCAAAACCAATCGCAGAATTTGTGGTGGCAATTTGAAGCGGCGCACGGGCAGAATTTCTGTTGTTTGCTACTAACATTTTTGAGGGCTGCTTTCCAGATCACTCAAACTGCCCCCCCCCGCGCTCATCCGCTCATGGACGCCGACTGAACGCGACCGACCCGAACCAGCAACTCTCGCTATGCCAATCTGTTCTTACTTGTTGAAACCGCGGACGGAGGCAACCAGAGCCTTGATTTCGTCATCCGACAGCGTGTCGAAAGGCTTCATCAAGGTCTTGCCATCCTTATCTTTCTTTCCTTCCTTGATGGTCTTGGTGGCCTGGGCATCGTCGAAGGACGCCTGGACTTTGGGGTCGGTGAAATCCTTGACGCCCAGCTTGCGCCCCATCATCGTTTGCCCCTTGCCGTCCTTTCCGTGGCAGGCGGCGCAGTTCTTGTCCCATGTCTGGGTGGCGTCGTCGGCCGCGGCGGACCAGCAGAACGCGCCCGCGAACAGGGCGGCCACGACGACTGTTTTTGCGAGTACTTGTGTTTCCATTTTCACAGTGGCGTTAATTAAAAGCCCTGAGTTGGTTTTGTCAAATCAAACATTCGATGAATTGCCTTCAGGCCGTTTGGCTTGGAATTCAGAACCGGTATTCCATGCTCGCGTAAACCAGATGGGCATCGTAGTTGTTGTTCCCGCCGGAGGTTTGATCGCGATTGCGGAAGAAACCGTATTTCAAGCTCATCTTGATGGCCTTGGTGATTTGGCGGGTGATGGTGGCGGTGACACTCTGTTCTTCGTCTCCGGCGCCGTAGGGCTGGGTAACTGAAGTGTTCACATAATCATCCGCGCGATAGTAGGTGTATTGCAATTGCAGGTCGGTCTTGTTGTCCAGCGCGAAGCCGGACATGGCGCTGACGGTCCAGTAATCATTCCTGCCGGGAAGCACGAAATTGGTGACACCCGTTATGGAAATTGGCGGCGTGTCCACGCTGTCCAAAACGTAACTGCCGCTGACCTGCACATACAAACGGGACAGCGGCGTCCAATTGATGCTCTGGCTGATGATGTGGCTGGTGATTTCCGCGCTCTGGACCGAATTCAGAGAGCCCCCGGTCGTGTCCACGGTCGAGAGCTGAAAATCGTAGCGCGTGACCAACGATAGCGTGCTGAACGGCCGCCACGTGGCGCGGATGTTCATGTCATCCACCGTGAAATTCTGGCTTTGCAAATAGCCCGGATACGTGGTCGGCGTGGCGGTCAGATTGTTGTCGTAGTCGTAATCCTGAATCTGATGATAATACTGCGCGCCGAAGTTCAGTTGATAAAGCGGGTACCAATTGGCGCCAACGGTGTATTTCTGGCCGAGCTGGGTCCAATCCTGGTTTAGGATGGGTTTAAAAACAGCATTGGTTTCTTGATTCCAGACCTCGTTGCCGCTGTTTTCCGACCATTCACCCCTGGCGTAGAGCGACCAGTTGCGAAAACCGGTATAACGGGCTTCCAGGCTCTCCGCCACGTCCAGACACCAATTGTCACTGCCGGCGTCTGTTGAGATTGACTTGAACGTCGCGCCGGTCCCGCTGGTGTTGTTGAAATTGTCCGAAAGGTCGCTGCCTTCGTACTCAAAGCGGAACGCGGGAACAAGCACAAGGTTGTCGAAGGGCGTAATCATCAGGTTCATGTTGGCCACATACTCCTTCGTATTGCCGCTGCCGGTAAGGCCGATGAAGCCCGACCCGTTATTGGGATAGATGGTTGAAAGTGGAGCGTTGTAACTGGGGCCGTAAATCCGGCTGCCCGACAGGTCGGTGTCTATGGTCGTGAAGGAGCCACCCAGCGAGAACGTGACCTTCTTGTTTAAGAACGTTTCCGTGAAACCGTGGACATTGAACAGATTGTCCTGCTCGACGTTGTTTTGCGTCACAAAACGATTGGCGTTGGCGGGATCAAGATCAATATAGGTTGAATCATTATCGCGATCAATTTCGTAGCGCAGCCCCAGTCCCACGTCGGTATTGCCCAATGTGTCCTTGATGTTGACCTGAAAGATGTCGCGCGTTTCATCAATGCCCAAAAACGTCGGCACGATTTTTCGATCACTAGCGGTAACAGTTGTATTATCGCCCCAAGAGGTTGAATCTTTATCACCCTGGCGAAAATCGTGGTCGTAACGGAAGGTAATGATCGGTTTGTCGGGCAGGGTCAACCCGGCTTCAAACCACGCATCGCCGCGGTCCACATGCAGCTCGTTGTTATTCAATGAGAACCACTGGTTGTTCTGGGGGAAAAATCCGCCGTTGCCGTCATACCACGTGCGAAACTCCGTGTACCCGGCACGAAGATAGCCCTTGTCCGGATCGGACAATTCCAGCCGGATGGAATAATCGTGGTTATCGAAAATTCCATGACCGTCCACTTGAAACAAACCCTTCTTTCCGACGAATTGCTGCCAGTGAAAATCTTCCACGCCACCAAACGCGCCATCTGGGATTTGGCGCTGATGTTCCGCCTGTGCCTTGTCTCCGCTCGTCAACATACCGCCGGCGCCGAGGGTAATCCAATTATTATAATCCGTGGGAGAGGCATCACTGCTCACCGCGTTTGTATTTGTTACCGGCGCCCCCTGTGCGGCGGCGGGCCAAACGTCAAGCAGACAAACTGTAAGAGCCAGATGACTGATTATCGCCAAACGCCGGCGCCCATTACCAAGTTTGAAAGGTGCCTTCACAAGTTTTTCCGGGTTAATTTGCTCAACTTAAAAACGTAAATGATCATTGACCTGCGAACCGTGGATGGCCTCATGGCAGCCCGCACTCCAGCAGGTTCCACGGGGAAGGAACGACGTGTGATCCTGGCTCGAGATGTAAATATGGCCGTTGGCGGTCTGCTGTTGGAAATGGCAGCGCAAACAAAGCGTGGCGTTGCGCGAGACCAGCATCCGGGCGTTCACGGAACCGTGCGGATTGTGGCATATGGTGCAGCCTTCGCGTATCGCTTCGTGCTCAAAAACGAACGGTCCGAACTGCGCCGTGTGGCACTTGGCGCAGGTTTCGTTTTGGGACATAAGTTCCGTGCCGCCGCCCATGATCATGGAACCCTTGTGTGGACTATGGCAATCGCCGCAACTTACCTTGCCCTCAAGAACCGGGTGATGAGACGGCAGATGAAATTCAGCCTGTTTGTCCAGGTGACATTGAAAACATGTCTGCGGCGATTTGCGCGGATTGATGATGGTATCGAGGGCGCCGCCGGATTCATTGTGAAGGCTTCCGGGACCATGACAGGATTCGCAACCGATGTCCTTGGCGTTATCGCCGGGTGCCTTCAAATGATAATGGGTCGCGGTTTTAAAGTCGCGATAGATGTCTTGATGACATTGTTCGCACGACTCCGAGCCAACATAGGTCGCTCCGGCGATTTGTGGCGGTGCTATTTCCACCCGATTCAAACTGGCGCAGGAAATCACTCCCACTCCCATCAGTGACACCCCGAGCGATAAAAGGAGAGCCCGCATCGGACGGCCCTTCAGCCGGGCAAAGATCTGGAGGAACTTGTGTTTTAGGATCGGTTTCACGGCTGTTTGATTTTGCGTGCCCTGAAAAAATCCAACAAAATCACAACCGACAACTCTCGAATATTTGCCAACAGACCTGCACCTTCTAATGCAACTTTCATAATTTTCGGCTCACTATAAAAATAAGCATGGATAAAACAAACCTTCTTTTGTCGTTCTCAATACAGAAACTGCTCAAAATCTCAAAATAATCGTTACTCTGGAGAAAGCGGTTAAATTCACTGTCGGCGACCTTCGTGTGGACGCGAAAAAGGATTGTCCCATGGGGGTAACATTGTCCACGCTTATTGCACGAGCCGCGTGAAAGACAATTCAATCCAGTGTCCGCCGCCGAACCGCCCATCCGCAGCCGGAAAGGTTTTTGTGGAAGCCTTGTTGGTTGCGGTTGCCGGCGCCGTTGTTGCATTTGCCGCCAACCAAATCTCGCCGCGAGGCCTGGCACTCACGCGAAACTATTTCCCGGCGGAAAACAATCACACGGCGACGGCTGCAGCGAATGCGAATCCCGCCGCGCTTTCGCCCGCGCAACTTCTCGCCGCACAAATGAGGAACAATGGATTGCAACTGGTTGACGGCGGCCAGGCGGCAAAACTTTTTCGCGACACGCGCTTCAAACAAAACGCCGTCGTGTTCATTGACGCCCGCGACGAATCGCATTACCGGGAGGGGCACATCCCCGGCGCCCATGAATTCGATCCCTACCATCCGGACAAATACTTCGCCGCCATTCTTCCGATTTGCCGGGCGGCGGAGCAAATCGTGATTTATTGCAACGGTGGCGATTGCGATGACAGCGAAACGGCGGCCATTCTGCTCCGAAACGTCGGGATTGCGAACCAGAAGCTCTTTGTCTACGGAGGCGGAATCACGGAATGGATGAACGACGGCCTGCCGGTCGAAGTCGGCGCGAGGAACAGCGGGAGACTGCGCAGCGCGAACAAATGAATACCAACCCACCATCCTGGAGACGCGCCGCCGTGGACACATTCACTGTTCTGGCGAGATGGTTGTTGGGCGCGGCTTTTCTTTATCTGGGGTTGAACAAGGCGTTGGACCCGGTCGATTTTCTGAAACTGGTGCGGCAATACGACGTGGTGGAAAACTCCTTGCTCTTAAACTCGATTGCCGCGGCATTACCCTGGTTTGAAGTATTTTGCGGGCTGCTGCTGCTGGCTGGTGTCGCGGTGCGCGGGACGGCTTTGATGCTCATACTCATGCTGGTGCCATTCACCATGCTCGTGTTCCGCCGCGCCTTGATCCTCCAGGCGGCACTGGCCATCCCATTCTGCGCCGTGAAATTCGATTGCGGTTGTGGTGCCGGCGTGGAGTTTATTTGCCGCAAATTATTGGAGAACTTCCTTCTTATTTTGCTGTCAGGCTGGCTGCTGGCGGGGTATGGCCGCCAATTGAGCCTGCGATTCAGCTTGATAAAGTCGCCCTCGCACTAGCGGAACCATCAACTCACGGTCATGCTGAGCAGGAACTCGATGTTGGTCTTC
>CAWIGO010000005.1:0-55497 GCA_963835625.1 uncultured Verrucomicrobiae bacterium | reverse complement strand
CTCGCTTACCGGGCAATTCGACCGCGCCGTATTTGCATTGCAAAAAGCCTTTCAACTGGCTACGCGATTTCAATTGGCTGGCCAGAGACCCCGACCTTCGCAATCTCCGCCAGCAGCCGATTTACCGGGATATTCAAAACAAAATCCGCCGGATGAAGGTCAAGGTCGGCTGATGACGCGTCGCATCGTTAAATCGTCGTGGCGGAACGGCAGCAACCGATTCAACGATTTAATGTTTATGTTTTAACGACTTTTATGAACGTCACCCTCCAAGGCCGGACGCGGCATTACCGCACGTCACGTTTGATCGTGCCGCAACGCCGTTTTGCTCATCGAGCAACGGCTGCTCCCGCATGAATTTAAAATTATTGCTACAAAAAATTTTCGCGAAACCGCCAGTGCCATTCGCGACATGATTGTGCGCGGCGCCGGAGCCATCGGCGCAACGGCGGCTTACGGTCTGGCACAAGGCACTTTGGCCTTTCGCGGGCGGGACTTGAAAAAATTTTCGCCCATGTTGAGACCGTTTATCAGACACTCAAAGCCGCGCGACCCATGGCGGTTGATCCGGCCAACGCAATGAACGCCGTGCGCACCAGGATGCGTGCGGGCAAAACGGTCGGGGAACAGCAGTCGCTCGCGCTCGCCGCCGCCGAGGAATTTGCGAATGAAAATGTCCGCCATTGCGAAGAAATCGGACGGCACGGGGCGAAGCTCATCCGCAACGGCATGAAAATTCTGACCCATTGCAATGCCGGCTGGCTCGCCTTTGTGGACATCGGCACCGCCACCGCGCCGATGTATGCCGCGCAGGCGCAGGGCAAAAAATTTCATGTCTTCTGCAGCGAAACGCGCCCGCGTTCACAGGGCGCAACACTGACCGCATGGGAACTGGCGCAGCAGAACATTTCGCACCAAATCATCGCCGACAGCGCTGCCGGTCATTTGATGCAACGCGGTGAAATTGATTTGGTCATCGTCGGCAGCGACCGCACTTTGGGACGCACCGGCGAAGTCGCAAACAAAATCGGCACTTACACCAAAGCTGTTTTGGCCAGGCGTCATGGCATTCCATTTTATGCGGCGATTCCGCTCTCAACCATTGATTGGAATTTGAAATCCGGTTTCGACATTCCCATTGAAGAACGTCACGAGACCGAAGTATTGGGCGCCTGGGGGACCTTGCTGAACTCAAAACTCAAAACTCAAAACTCAAAATTGAGTTACGTTCGCGTGGCCAATCCGACCAGCGGCGCGCGAAACCCTGGATTTGATGTCACGCCGCCGGATTTGATCACGGGCATCATCACGCCTGTGGGGATTTTCAAGCCGAAGGAACTTTGGCGGCGACGGCGGGAACTGGGTTTTGGCGGATGAAGCGGATGTCCGGCGAAACTTGAACTTGCTTCGGGTGCAAAACGAAATTAGCTTCACCCTTCCGGATGGCGGGGTAGCCAAGTGGTAAGGCAGGGCTCTGCAAAAGCCTCATCCGTCGGTTCGATTCCGACCCTCGCCTCCATCCTTCGCTCGAAGGCGAGACGATTCGTCCGGCTGCTGACCAGGACTGGCTGCACAAGGCCACCAAAGAGGTTTCAAAATACTGGCGGCACAAGCGCGAGCGGCGCATGAATCCTCTGCCCTCGCCATGCACAGCCCGACAGTAAGTCGCGTGACGACGTCACATCCGGTGGCAAGGTGCGAATCTAGAAACGCCTTTTTGTTTTTCTTGATTTTAGCATGGAATTGGAACAAAATGCGCTCCGTGAGAGCTTGGCCACGAAACAAGCAGGAATCTTACAAGTCATTTCATAGCACTTTAGTCGGTTTGGCGCGCGCTACTGACGCGCTTTTAGGTAAAGGCAGTGTGATTGACTCTGCGTTTGGTGTGGCCCGGAAGATAAAAACTCCAAAACTGAAAAACGGCCTTGATGGTTTAGCCGAATCGTTGGATTGGTTCGGCGAAGTGATAAATGAAGAGTTGAAAAAATCAAGAGCTTCCGCTGAACTTTACGATCTTCGTGAAACAGCTAAAGCTTTATCTGTCATCGTCAGAATACACAACCGCGGTCCTGGAGCTAACTACTTACGGCAACTGTCGCAAATCTACTCCTATAAAATTGCACCAATTAACAAAAGGGTGCTTTTAACTGCACGGAAGAAACTGGAATATGAGTTAGCTGCTCTTGGTTTTTCAGAGCGATGGCCTCGCTCTTTACACTCTTGGCACAAAGCAGGAGCGGTGGATATGAAAGAATACATGGTGGCCCTGAAAAGTTACAGTAAATGTTTTAAAAGGATAACTTTCGACAAGATACTATCACCGATGATTGGCACAAAAGCGGCCGAGGCCATAGAAGCTAACACACATGTCTCGGTTACTAGAGCACATGCGGGTGTGACCTGGAGCGCATATCATTATTATTGTGGCAACTTCAGAAGTCGAATTGAAATCGCGCCATCTGCAAACTTCAACAAGTATGAAGCTGCTATATTTGCGGCGCATGAAATATATCCAGGGCATCACACCCAGGCGATTCTTTTAGATTTCCTTCTTAAAGGGGGGCGAATTGGTTCTCTATATGGACTGACACTCCTAAACACTCCGGCTTCGTTAATAGCAGAGGGTTTAGCTGATTTTGGATTTACATTGCTAGATATCCCGGAGCCAAATATGAGAATTGCCTACCTTGCTGACCGGCTCTTTACTGATGTCAGACATAATATTGCCATCGCTCTCATTACGGGAAGCATTTCATTTGAGGCTGCTTCTGAAATGCTTTGTTCGGAGGCTGGCTGCAATCTGAAACGCGCTCGCAAAGCTTTAAAGTTTACACAAGAGTGGAGATATTATTTCCCCATCTATGCAGAAGGGTTGCGGCTTGTTGAGCATCTTTATATAAGACATGGTAGGCATATTTTGAAGCCACTTTTTTTGAGCTATTCTTTGGCCGGCTGTGAGCAAAGATGCGCAAAAGAAGATTAGTATTCCGAATTTGTGACAAAGAACAATCTTACTAAGCACTGGATTTGGTGGTTGTTGGGTGTGGTATCGGGAGTAGCGTCCATTTTTGGTATATTTCATACGGCCCCGATAACACTGCCATGGAATTATATTGCCTATGTAATGCCTTGGTTTTTTGTCATTTTACTTGCCGTAGTGCTGTGGCTGGTCAAGGGGCGATACAAGCGTTTACTTCTACAGATCAAAGCGAAAGGGGATGCAGGAAATGCGATTGCTGAAATTGTTCCTGGCGGCTCTTTATTGCGGGATTTTGTCAACAACTGCCTTTTCGATAGTGGATACTTCGCAAAAATGCGACATTCGACGCATAACATTCAAGCATATCTTGTTGAGAAGAGCTTTTCTTTGCACGGTGAGGACTGTAATATGACGTTGAAATTTAAGATGAGAAATATTGGTATTGAACCAATCTCAAAGTTTGTAATTTACTCCTTTGGTGGCTCCGCTGTTCGAGCAGAACAATTGCGGCAAATTGCAAAACAATTTGTGGAGGGAAGTGAGATTCCACTTAAAATTCACAATAAACAATCTACTGATCGGCTCTTCGAAATCAGCTTAATTATGTCAAGACCTGTAGCACCAAATGAGGACTTTGAAGTCTTATATGAAGAATTCTGGCCTGGCGCGATGGTATATGGATACGATGCTGTATTTTACACTGAAGCTTTATACTTTAAGGAGCCTGTTCAAAAGGTCGTTTCTCAAATGTCATTTGATATCGATCCCGATAATATTTGTGCTTATTCTTTGGACCTTAAAAAAAGAAAGTGCATGGTTGCTGCATTCAAAGTAAAACGAATTCATAATAGCAAGGACGGGCATCATTTTCGCCTTGTTATCGAATACCCGCGTCCAAATATGCTTTATTTTACAGTATTTCATAGGACAGACCCGCGCCAAAGGGCAACATATCTCTGAAACATCAGTTTGTTTAACAGTATTCTTCGGGTTCCTTGCGACAAAGCATCAAATAATACGACGAATCTGGACCGGGGTTTTCTAAGGCAAATTGGAATTCGAGGCCATGTTCTCGTTTTTTTGCTCTAATGATTATTAATTAGGGTGTTGCGCAGGTTGCGAAGGACTGTTAGTTGCAGTGAGTCAAAGGGTGTGTTAGCATAAAGCGACAGTGTTTGGTTTAACAAAATAAGAGGTAAAATTATATGAAAGCATATTTTGATGTTTGCGAGGACAAACCTAAATAGTTAAGTCTAACGCTGGCTTGAGCAATTGGCCGTTCCGACTTTCTTACCCCGCCACGCCAAGGCAAGCGTGAAAGCATCAAATTTCACGCGGAAAAAGTTTCACCTAATTCTTCACCTAAAGTTACACCTGACGAGCAATAAGGCGGCGGTAACGGGGCAATGCGGAGCGGTGAACGAGCAGTCGAAAAAACAAGCTTGCACCCCTGTAAAACAAGGCTACAATAAGCGTTGAAACAGAGTGTGTTAGGCTCGGAACGGTAAAGCTTCCTCGTTCGATTCCGACCCTCGCCTCCAGCCTTCGCTCGCAGACGAGCTTCGGCTGGCAGGCCAGCCCTGCCAAAAGGGATCTGTTTGGACACAAACAACCAGGTTGGTTGCGAAGCCCACCGCTAGCCAGTCCTCAATCTGCAAATCGCCCGGACATATCTTATCGCTACGCCTGGGCGGAACGGGCTTTGAAGTGCGGCTACCCGGAGCGGTTCGCGCAGTAGGCGTTGGGGCACAATTCCAAGGCGGTGCATCATGCCTACTCGAAACACGCCGAATTCACCGTGCCGTCGCTGGATGATTGGGAAAAGGAATGGGGGGGGGGAATTCACAACGCAACGTGCAACTAACGTTGCTGCCGGTGGATTTCCGGTCGCCGTTGGCTGCCATCGCGCAATTGAATTAACACTCCAACTCCTCGAGCATTTCACGTCCTCAAACTGTCGGTCACGCAAATCGCCGCCGCCGGTGGACACAACGCGCGCGTCTGGCGCCCGGCGGCAAGGCTTGAAATCCGGCTTGCAACTTTGCGGGGTGGGGTCAAAATCTGCTTGGCTGAAATCGGGCATGAAATCAAAATATTATCCTCCAATAGCCTTCTGTCTCGTTCTGTCCCGATGGATACTACAGACTGCCTATAAGAAAGTGCGGCTGGAAATGATACAGTTGCGCTCCAAGCAAAAAGGACAATGGGAAATTTCCGATGGAGGAGCTGAGGAATGAAAATCCGTTTAGCGATTCTCTGGACATTGTGCCTGGTCTTGAATCCGATGGCACACGGTCAGACGCGCGAGCCGTTGCGGCCAATCCAAACAATCCCATTGCCGGACGTCGAGGGGTACTTTGACCACATGGCCGTGGACGTCAAGGGGCAGCGTCTGTTTGTTCCAGGGGAGTACAAGCGGACGATTGAAGTGATCGACCTGCGCGCTGGCAAGGTGATTCATACCATCACAGGATTCGGCGGAGATCCGCGCAAGACCATCTATCTCCCGCAGACCAATGAAATCTGGGTGGACGATGGAGACGCCACGTGTAAGGCATTTAGCGGCGAGTCGTACGAACTGGTCAAGAACATCGCGTTATCCGGCCATGATCTGGATCCTGATTCAAGGAAAGTACCGGATAATGGGGTGTATGACCCCGTCGCCCAGATCTTTTATCTGGGCGACAGAGCGGATGGTCTCAAAAAAGAAGGGATCAAAGGCTCCATCGAAATCGTTGACATAAAGAACGGCAAATACGCGGGCAGTATTGAGGTCGATGGCCTTGACCCGGCAGGCCTGGCGCTCGATCCAGCGTCGCCAAGACTGTACGTGGTTATGGGTGACACGAGCCAGGTTGTAGTCATCGACCGTGAAAAGCGCACCGTGCTGGCCACTTGGCCAATCACTGGAGGCCCGGCACCTCATGCCTTGGCGCTGGATGCCGCCCATCACCGGCTGTTCATCGGCAGCCGGGTCAAGCCCGGGCACCTTTACAAACCGGGGAAGCTGGTGGTGATGGATTCAGAGAGCGGAAAAGTGATTGATGCGATCGACACCGAAGGCGGCGTCAACGAAGTCCAATTTGAACCAACAAGCAAGCGTATTTACTACACCGGGACAACGGGCTTCGTGGAAGTGTTTAAGCAGACCGATGCCGACCACTACGAGCGGCTGGGGAAGGTAGCGACCGGCGCCATCGCCAAAACCACGCTCTTGGTCCCTGAACTGAAGCGGTTTTATGCCGCCGTCCCCAAGCATATCATTTTGACTCCCCCAATCCCGCAATCGAAGGAAGCCACCATCGAAGACGCGAAGATCATCGTATATGAAGTGGTGCCATGAGCTTCCGCTATCGATCTCCACAGTGAGAACCTGATAGCGAGACGCTCTCCTGTACTACCCGGAGCGGTTCGCACAGCAGGCGTTGGGGCATAATTCCAAGGCGGTGCACCATGCCTACGCGAAACACGCCGACTTGTCCCGCCGTAGCCTTGGCGAAGGTGGAAGTCACCGTACCGTCGCTGGATGATTGGGAAAAGGAATGGGGGAAAAATTCACAACGCAGCGTGCAACCAAAGTTGCTGCCGGTGGATTTCCGGTCGGTACTAGTTACCACCGAGCAATCGAATTAACACTGCAACTTTTCGAGCGTTCCGCTAATTGAAAAATAAAATAATCAGTTGCTTTCAAGGACTATCTGCAACAAAAAGACGTCAAATCACGCGGACGACGCCGGTTTGGAAGTGCCGGCAAAAATTGCATGCATTACGCGATGGCCAAGCCATTGCCACTGGTGCTTGAATTTCAAAAATGATTGCAATAATACGTGATGACAACCTCGACGAAAAAGTTAAAATTAACTCAAACAGATAGAGCATCATTCAGAAAAAAACAGAAAACTCTTAAGGATAATCATGAAGTTTTCATCTTTAATTGCATTGGTTCTTGCCGTGCCCCTTGGGGCCATGGCCCAGACGATCCTGTTCAGTGACGATTTCACAACCGATACCAGTCTCGCTTCTCCTCCCTGGTACAACATGAACAACACTGCCAATGCGGCAGTCGCTCTCAATCCCGTCGCCGGCCAGGGTTTGGCGTTATCCGTCAGTTCCGGTACCGGCAAAGTAAACGAGGAGTTCGCGCAGTTTTCATCCTTCCCGTTCACCCTGTTCGATTACGGTGATTATTTCACGCTCACCGTTGATTTCAACTCATCCAATGTCGCCGGGAATACCGGCGGCTTGTTGGCGGGCCTTTTCAATACGCAGGGAACCGTGGCAAGTGGAACCCTGACCGGCACAGCCACGGGTGGCGCCACTGCGGATGACACCGGTTATTTCGGCATTATGGGGTTCAACACTTCGGCCGGCACCTCGACAAAGTTTTTCAGCCGTCAAGGTGGCGCCACGGACGCCAACGAGTTAGGGTACTACTCGTCAATGACGGTGGGGAGCTATAGTCAGGTGGGCAGCAGCTTCGCCGTTTCAGGCAATGGTACCATTGCCAATAACACCGCGTACACGCTGACTTACACTGTGGCAAGAGGGATAAGCGGCAATACGATTACGGCCATCATCACCCAAGGCGCTTCAACAGTGGACAGTTGGACGGTTACAGATGCCAGCCTCCTTTATAATAATTTTGATGAGTTGGATTTCGGTATGTATGGTAAAAATGGGCCTGTCAATTTCAATATTACTGATGTTTCCATTCTGACGAATGTTGGCCCCATTCCCGAGCCCTCCTTTTCCGCGCTCGCGTGTTTGGGAATACTCGGGTTGGTTTTCGTGCGTCGAATGAAATGATAACAAACCAACTGTTCAGATACCCGGAGCGGTTCGCGCAGCAGGCGTTGGGGCACAATTTGAGAGAATTCAACGGCGCTTTGGTCGCGCCATTCAATTCTGCGGAGTGACGAAAATTGGCTGCCGGAATGGAGCGGCAACCCGGTCGGAGTGCGGCGATGGCGCAGTATCCGCCGCATTTCTGAGGGTTTCACAGCGACGGTGGCGCAGTTCGCTATTTTTGAACTTTTGTGAATTTTTTGCTTGACGACTTCCGAAAAAATTGCATAAACTCGGAACGGTCGGAAATGAAGACCCGTGTTATGAAAAAGTTCAGATTCTTTTTTGCATTTCTCGTTGCTTTAACGTTTTTTTCCTTTACCCAATACGCATCTGCCCACGACGGGCAGTGGGGCACAGATGATAGCCCGCTTGTCGTTGATTGGGTTGGCGACAGCTCCAGCCTGGATCTGACGCACGTGGATGCCGATCCTTACAAGGGCTGGGCCACGCTGTATCTGAAAAATATCTGCGGTGCGGACTGGGGTGATTTCCATCTCAAGATCATAGGGACCTACCTCGACCACGTTAACTTTTGCGACAACTGGGGCGGCGACTATTCTTATGAACCGCAACTATGGATCAAAGAAGGTTATTCCTACGTGCAAGACACCGACTTGACCTGGACCATCGACAACGATTCGATCCACGGTGCAACCATAAATCTGTTTTTCTATGGCGACCCGATTGACAGCGGCGATCAAGCATATATAAAAGTTTACACCGACAACACATGGAACAAGTGGCCATCCTTCGAGCTGAGTGGTTATGCCACGCCTGTTCCTGAACCTGCAACACTTACGCTGGTCGGGCTTGGGGTGGTGGGTCTGCTTCTCAGAGCGAGAAATAAAATGAGTTAAGTCCGCCCGTTCTTGACCGCTGAATCCACCCGTCGCGGGTTACTGAACCGGCTTCACTGCTCTATCGGCGACGAATAATTATAATTCTTGCCGCGTATGGCTCCACCGTCTGATCCCGATTTGGAATCGTTCTTCAACCCAAACGAAGAAGTATTGGCGGAGTGCGCAGTTTAGATAAAAAGGAATCCAACGCCGCTTTGGTCGCACCATACAATTCTGCGGAGTGACGAAACTTGGCTGCCGGAATGGAGCGGTAACCTGGGCGGAGTGCAGCGGTGGCGCAGTTCGGTCGCGTGGGATGAATCATTTCGTTTTGGTGAAAACGAGTCGGCAACCGTTGCCGCTATTCAGAAGACCAACGCCGATGACTTGATCCATTTTTTGCAGAGTTCATGCCGCCATGATTTCATAATCCAGCGCCGGAAACCAGACGTGCCCCGTCAGCCTCATACGGAATAGCTACTTCACTTCATCCACAAAGCGGCGATATTGCGTCTCGACCTGATCCGGCGTGGTGGGACCGGAAAGTATCAACAGACGATAATGAAACGTTACGGACTGCTTCGGTTCCAGCGTGAAGTTCAGTTTCTCTTTGCCGTTGCTAAAAACTTCCTGTCCCAGCGGGTTGGCGGCGAACAAACCATAACCGCGCACGTGCCAGTAAGTCGGAAAGCCCGTGTTCTGCGGATGGTCCATCATGACAAGAGTCACAGCTTCTTGATCCACGTTGCCGGTTAACATCGTCCAACGCGCACGTGTGCCCCAGACGGCGTCGCCCGTCTTTCCTTCACTGCTGCGATACAGACCGGTGACGCCCGTGTTATCCATGGCCTTCACGGTGGTGGACCGGCCGCTCGCATCGGTAAAGACGAGCGGCTCATTTGAAGGCTGCTCCAGCTCGCGCCGCACGCGCAGGCCGAGCATGCCTTCTTTGTCGTCGCGAAACACGACCCGCTGGTCCAAAGCGGTCAACGTGGTGATCCGATCCACCGCGCGCAGGTTCGGCCCCGCGTGAAAGATGAACCGGGTGGCCTCGCGCAAAATCGGTTGACCATCGGGCATCATCCAGTCCATCTCGACATCCAGTTCGCCCCGATCCGCTCCGCCGGTTGTGCGCACAATCCGGCGATGGACGACCGTGCCCATTTTGCGCTGTTGTTCCGGTGGCAAGGTGATGGAATTGTTCCAGAAATCAACGCCGTTGACATTGCCGTAATTCAGCCAAAACCCGGCGTGGTGAGGGTGGTCCACGCGCTCGCCTGGGCGCGGGTCGAGCGGAAAACCGCGGGTGACGATGGTGCCCTGTGCCGTCCGCAGCGGATAGAGCACGGGCACTTTCAGTTTCTCAGGCCAGATGTAGGAAGTGAAGGGCTGGCCATCAACAAAGATATCAACGCGCCGGGACGCCTCGTTTTGCACGAGGCGCACACCGTGTTCTTGTGCTTGTGTGGTCGCAGCCAGAAAGCTCAAAGCCACAAATAACACGCTTGGACTCATCTTGCTTTTAACTTTCTTACAATATCCCTGCCAGCGAAAGTGTCACCTTTAAACATGGACGTAGTGCGTGCGCCAGCCCGTTTGCGACGAGAGCGGTGTTGGGTTCACAGCTCATCAAGCGGAGAATCCAGTTTTTTTAGCCATTAGATTAGTGAAAAGGATATTTCTGTTTCCAGGTATATGACCTCCGACTACCATGGCGTGTAAGAAACTTCATCCTGGAAAGGGTCATCAAAATATTTTTGCCAGTAAAACTATACTCAGTTGCATCGAGTGCCTTTTTTATGTCAGCGAGTGAAAGCGCCTGCTTAAAATGCCCCTCCTGCCAGAGCAGAGCAATTATATCAGGACATTTGTAGCTTGTGGGCTTTGACGACGATTCCACGACGGGGCGCTTTACCGTTGCTCCGTGGTTCTGAAGCATGGCATCGCCATGATAAATTGTTCCGTCGTCCGAGGTTATTTGAATGTGAATTTTCATTTTATCGTTTTCCATAAACCCAATGACCGTCATTCTTTATTCGAGAAAGAATCTTTTTTTGCACCAACAACAGCATGACGCCGGAGAGAGTCGTGACAGGAAATAAACGCCCTTCTTTTTGAAGCTCAGACGCCACTTCAGCAAGCCCTCTGGGCTTGTTGAAAAAGCCGTCCTCCTTCATGACGACGATCAGGTCGCTGGCTGTTCGCTGTTTCTTAACCTCGCGCTTCTTTTCCAATGTCTTTGCCTGGTGGCGGATTGACGCTTTTGATTCAGGTACGGCTTGAACCTGCGAAATGATTTTGGCGACTTCAGCGGAATTCCCCTCAATGGTAATTTCCGCGCCGGTCGGTGTTTTGATGCGAGCTTTTGCCATATACCGTATTTTTGTTATTGTTAACTATTGAGCGTTATTGTCAAAGAGGGTGCGAGTCAAGCATGACTCAACAGCCACCCCGGCAACCCTCGCAGAAATGGAAAGGGGTCAACGCCTGAAATGGTCGTTGACCCCTGAATTCACTTGTTATTCCGTTATTCCCTGTCGTGCTTGCCAAACTTTTCGCGCCAGTCGTTGAGCAAACGCGCTGCAAAATCGCGTCCGCCCAGACCGAAGGCGATGGCCACGGCAACCGCCACCGACCCGACCACCAGCATAAAGGCTATGTTCACGATATCGTTGGCCAGTTCCATCTGACGCAGCGCCATTGCACCGGCCAGCACCAAGATCACAACCCGCGCAGCCGTGGACAGCAGCGGGGCCTGCGGAGAATCGCTCGAACGCACAACGCCCGCCACCCAGTTCGCGAGCAATAATCCCAAGGCGAAGATGATCAGCCCGAGCAGGACGTGGCCGCCCCAGACGACGAAGTCCCGGATCAAGCCTGCCAGCGTCGAGAAGCCCAGCAGATTTGCGGCTTCGATGCTTGCAAGCACGAGCACGATGATGAAAGCGAGTTTGCCGGCCATCGCCGACGTTGAATAATTGCCTTCTTTCGCTTGTTTGGAGAGCCCCAGCTTGACGAGCACGCCGTTGAACCCGGCCCCGGCCAGCACGTTGCTCACAATCCCGGCCACCAGACGGCCCACCACGAAGGCGATGAACATCACCAACACCGCGCCGAAAATCGCCGGCAGCATATCCATAATCCTGGCCAGCATGTCGCTCGCAGGCTTCGTGATCGCATCCAACTGGAGGGCATTCAAGGCGGCGATCGCCACGGGCAATAGGATCAGGTAATAGACAACCAGGGCGATCAAGCCCGAGAGCTTGAGTTTGCCCAGGCTTTTTGCAAGCCCCCACCTTTCGCTCGCGGTGTCCGCTCCCGCGGAGACGAGCAGACCTGTAACAAGCCGTTGCACGATGCGGGCCAAAAACCAACCCACCAGCAGGATGACACCGGCACCGAAGATTTGCGGCAGGTAGGCAAAGAACTTTTCGAACATGTTCGTAATAGGTTCGAGGAGGGCCTCAATCTTGAGCGCACCCAGAATCGCCGGAAGGAAGCACAGGAGGGTCAACCAATAAACCGCCTCGGAAAGCGTTTGGCTCAACAAGGTCTTCCCTTTTTCTTCACCGCCGACGGCATCGCCCAGCCTTTCGTCCAGCTTGAATCCGCGCATTGCCGTCGCAATCACACGCTTGAACACGGTTGCCACCACCCAAGCCAGCAGCAGGAGCAGGGCCGCAGCCAGGATACGCGGCAGGTAGGCGATGATGGTGCTGGCGATGAGGTTCAGCGGATCGGCAAGAACAGGCAGGTTCAGGGTGTAAAAGAACGCCACCAATACGAGCAACATGATGATGTAGAACACCCCCTTGCCAGCCCAAGTCTCGACTGGAATATCCGCGGATGTTTCCTTGCCGGCCATCCAATACGCCAGTTTGTTGTCGAGCTTGGCGCGCCGCAAAAGCCGGCGCGTAATGGCTGCAACAATGAGCGCAAGGATCCAGCCGATGACAAAAACCAATAAGGCGCCCAACAAGTTGGGGCTGAATTGGCTGATTGATTGTGTAATCTGATCGATGATTGCATTCATAGGGGCAGATTCTTTCCATTTGGTCTGGCTAGTCAAATCTAAATAAATAATAATTATGCCGGTTGCCGTTGTCATAATCCTGCCTAAAATGTTCCAGGAATGCCCGCAGCGAAGCGCCCCCACTCAAACTTTGCGCTTTGCACTGCGCACGTTGAAACTAGAATGTTCCCATGAATTCACGCGCCGTCGGGCAATTTCCCGCATATCGTCCGCGACGCTTGCGGCAATCCGCGGCATTGCGGCGGCTCGTGGCCGAAACGCGCTTGAGCGTGGAGCAACTCGTTCTGCCGTTTTTTGTCCGTGGCGGGAAAAAATTGCGGCGCGAAATCAAAGCGCTGCCCGGCGTTTTTCAGCTTTCGCCTGATGAAATTTTGCGCGAAGCCGAACGCGCCCATGCGCTCGGTGTTCCGGCGGTTTTAATTTTTGGGATCCCCGACCGCAAGGACACGAAGGCATCCGGCGCTTACGCGACCAACGGCATCGTCCAACAAACCGTGCGACTGTTGAAAAAGGAATTGCCGTCGCTGCTGGTCATCACTGACGTGTGCCTGTGCGAATACATGGAACATGGCCATTGCGGTGTGGTGCGGCACGGAAAAATTTTGAATGATCCGACGCTGAAACTGCTCGCGCGCGCCGCCGTCAGCCACGCCGAGGCGGGTGCGGACATCGTTGCGCCGAGCGACATGATGGACGGCCGTGTTCGCGCCATTCGCGCAGAATTGGATCGCACCGGTTTCATTGACACGCCAATCCTGTCTTACGCGGCGAAATTTGCCTCGGCATTTTACGGGCCATTCCGCGAAGCCGCCGAATCCGCGCCGAAATTCGGCGACCGGCGCAGTTATCAAATGGACGCAGCGAACGCGAATGAGGCGCTGCGCGAAGTGGCGATGGACATTCACGAAGGCGCGGACATCGTCATGGTCAAACCGGCGCTGGCCTGTCTCGACTTGATTTATCGCGTCAAAACTGAATTTGGTTATCCGACCGCCGCTTACGCCGTGAGCGCGGAGCATGCGATGATCAAGGCCGCGGCGGCCAATGGCTGGATTGATGAACGCGCAGTGACGCTCGAATGTTTGCTGGCCATGCGCCGCGCCGGCGCGGACATTTTAATCACTTACGCCGCGGCGAATGTGGCGCGGTGGCTTAAAACCGGTTAAATGGGCGCACTTTTGCGTTTGACCGCGATTGGCCGGGCTGGTTAGGTTTCATATTCCTTTTTTTGCATTTCCGTTATGATTGGAACAATTCGCAAACATTCGGGGTGGTTGTGGGCGGTCATCATCACCGCCACGGTTATTTCCTTCATCTATTGGGGCGCGGGGCCCTCGACCACGGGCGGCAGGGGCGGAGGCGGGGGCGGCAATTTTGGTTCGCTTTACGGTTACAAAATCACGCCGGAGGCGTTTCGCAACGCGCAGGCTGAAGTTTATCTCGATTACCTTTTCAGGACCGGCGGGTGGCCGAACGAAAATCCGAACGTTTCCGAAAAGGATTTGATGGAGCAAATTTACGTTCGCCTGATGCTTGTTCAAAAAGCCGGGGACTTGGGCACTTACGTCGGTGATAATGCGGCGGTGACAGCGGCGAATGATTACCTCCGTTTGTTCGATCGCAACGGGGAACCCATGCGGCTCGACCGATTTGTGAAGCAGATTCTGCAGCGGGAACAGCTGACCACCGAAGATTTTAAAAATTACATCCGGCACAATCTGGCCATCGAACAATTGAGGGAAGCGATGGGACTGACCGGCGAACTTGTCACGCCGCAGGAGGCCGCCACCGTTTATGAACGCCAGCATCAGGAACTTTCCGCGCAAATAGTTTTCTTTTCCGCGTCGAATTATTTGGCGTCCGTTGCAATGACACCCGCCGCCATTGGGCAATTTTACACGAATTACCTTGCGGAATACCGCCTGCCCGCCCGCGTGCAAGTCAGCTACGTCGCGTTCGAGGTGACGAACTTTCAGGCCGAGGCGGAGCAAAAGCTGTCCAAGACCAACTTCAACGACCAGGTGGAAGCCGTTTATGCCCAATATGGCGCGAGCATTTTTCCTGAAGCGAAAACACCCGACGAAAAGAAAGCCAGGATTCGCGAAACGTTGATCCAGGGACAAGCATTGGCCGAGGCACAACGGCAAGCCAAAGAATTTGCCAGCGCCGTTTTTGACCTTGTGCCAACAAACAACGAACCAGCGAAGCCGGAAATTCTCGCCGCTGTCGCCAAACAAAAAGGGTTGATCGTGCATGTCACCGCACCGTTTGGCAGGGAATACGGCCCGGAAGAACTCACTGTGCCGGAAAGTTTCATCAAAGCCGCGTTTGCTCTCACAACCGACGAGCCACTCGTCGGACCGGTCGCCGGGCCCAACGCTGTCTTTGTCATGGCGCTCGACAAACAATTGCCCAGTGAAATTCCCCCGCTTGACCAAATCCGTGGCCGGGTTACGCGGGACTATCAATTCCGCGAAGCCGTATTGCTCGCGCGACGCGCCGGAACGAATTTTGTTCACACGCTCACGGAGAGTCTGGCCGGCGGGAAAAATTTCGCGTCTGTTTGCGTCGCCGCCGGTTTGCAGCCACAAGTGCTGCCGGCGTTTTCGTTGAGTACGCGGGAGTTGCCGGAGGTCGGCGGCCGCGCCAATTTAAGCGCGCTCAAACAAGCCGCGTTCACCACGCCGATTGGAAAGACGAGCAATTTTGAGGAGACCGGCGGCGGCGGTTTCATCGTTTATGTCCAGTCACAGCTGCCGATTGACCAATCAAAAATGAATTCCGAACTGCCGCAATACGCCGCTGCTCTCCGCCGCGAGCGCCAGAACGAGGCGTTCAGCCAATGGGTCAATCTTGAAGCCAACCGCCAATTTCGCACCACGCCGGTCTTTCACCAGCAAACCGCGCCCGGCACTGCCAGATAAATTTCACCCTCAATCTTGATCGCGACCGTAATCTTAATCTGCTTGTGATTACGATTGGGATTATGATCAATCAATTGTGAGCACGGCCATCAAACTCTCCTCACCCACCACGCGCGAGTTTTGGGAAATTCCAGTCCTCTTCGAGGATGAGCATCTGCTGGCACTCGACAAACCCGCCGGCTTGCCCGTTTCACCGGACCGCACCGATCCGTATCGGCCGAATTTGATGAAACTGCTCCACGCTGCCATCGCCGCCGGCAAACCGTGGGCGTGTGAACGCGGATTGAATTATCTGATGAACGCGCACCGGCTCGATTTTGAAACCAGCGGCGTGATTTTGCTTGCCAAAAACAAACCGACGCTCGTCGCGCTCGCCGATTTATTCGGCTCCGAAAAGCCGCTCCAAAAATACGTTGCGCTTGTTCGAGGCGCACCGCGTGAAAACAGTTTCGAAGCGGACGCCAGGCTCGCGCCGCATCCGGTCAAAGCCAGCTTGATGCGCGTTGACCCGACAAACGGCAAGAAATCGAAAACCAGGTTTGAAGTGCTGGAAAAATTCTCCGGCTACGCGCTGCTGAAATGCGAGCCGTTAACCAGCCACACCCATCAAATCCGCGTTCATTTGTGCCATGCCGGAATGCCCATTGTCGGCGACAAACTTTACGGCGGCAAACCGCTCTGGCTTTCGCGTTTGAAACCAGATTACCGGCTTAAGCCCGGCCACGAAGAACGCCCGCTCATTTCCCGTGTCGCGCTTCACGCGGAAGAATTGAGCATCCTGCATCCCGTCACCGGCGCAACCGTGACCATCACCGCGCCGTGGCCGAAGGATTTGAAAGTCGCGGTGAAATACCTGCGCCAGTTTGGGAAATAATTTAACCGCAGATACGCCGAGGCGCAGAGTTTCAATTACTTTTCTCTGCGTCTCCGCGCCTCTGCGGTGAATCAAGAAACCGCCCAATTCAAAACCGCCTTTTGCACGTGCAGCCGATTTTCGGCTTTCGGCTATTTCTCTTATCCTTATCCTCTGCGTAATCCGCGGTTGAATTTGTTCGCTTCACTGCGCCGCTGTGGTCGCATCAAACTGATGCCTCACCGATGTTCCGTTTACAAAATGGGCGTGCCAAAGTTCCCGGCTCCTCGTAATTTTGGGAGTCCTATGCCCAGACCAGTGGCGAAATCCGACCCCGCACCGACGAGGGCATCCACCGCCGTTATGCCGGGTTCGCGTTTTCCGGTGTGGCTGATGACAGCATTGCTGGTGTTGGTGACGATTGCACTTTACTGGCCGGCGACGCGATATGATTTTGTCAGCCTCGATGATCCGGAATTTGTAACTGAGAATCCCCACGTTCAGGGCGGTTTGAACTGGGAGGGGGTGAAGTGGGCGTTTTGCAACACGGAACAAGCCGCCTATTGGGCGCCGCTCATGTGGCTGTCGCACCTACTGGCTTGGCAGCTCTTTGGGTCAAATGCCTGGGGACATCACCTGATTAATGTGCTGCTTCATGGAGCCAACACCGCACTGGTGTTTCTCGTATTTCGACGAATGACCGGGGCCGCGTGGCGAAGCCTGGTTTTGGCCGCGTTATTCGGGTTGCATCCGTTGCGGGTGGAATCGGTTGCCTGGATAACGGAGCGCAAGGACGTCTTGAGCACGCTCTTCTGGATGCTGACGTTGTGGGCGTATGTGAAATATGTCGAAGCCGGCCAGGCACGGAATTCGAAATCCAGCATGTGGTATGGAGCAGCCCTTGTGATGTTTGTGCTCGGATTGATGAGCAAGCCGATGCTGGTGACGGTGCCGTGTGTTTTGCTGCTGTTGGATTACTGGCCGTTGCAACGGTTCAAACCCAACCGCGCGCGGCAATTGGTGATGGAGAAAATCCCGTTCTTTGCCCTGACAGCGGCGGCGAGCGTCGTGACCTTCGTGGTGCAGAAGCACGGAGGGGCTGTGGCGATGGTTGAAGACCTGCCACTGGGCGCACGCATCGGGAGTGCCCTGATTTCCTACTGCCGTTATCTGGGAAAGCTATTCTGGCCGACGGATCTGGCCGTTTTCTACCCACATCCCAGGTATTGGCCGATGGAGCAGGTGCTGCTGGCGGGTGTGTTGATAGCCGGCATTTCGGTGCTTCTTTTTGTGAAGCGGCGGCGATATCCCTTTTTGCTGATGGGGTGGCTGTGGTTTGTGGGGACGCTGGTGCCCGTGATCGGCTTGGTGCAAGTAGGCGAACAGACGATGGCCGACCGTTTCACTTATGTGCCGTCACTCGGGGTGCTGATCATGGCAATCTGGGGTGCGTACGAACTGACCCGACGCTGGCGGTATCAGGTGATGGTGTTATCGGTGGCGGGTTGTGTGGCAATCGTCCTCTGCCTCGGGTTGACGCGGCAACAGCTCGGTTATTGGAAGGACAGTGAAACTCTTTTCCAGCATGCGCTCGAAGTCACGGAGAACAATTACCTCGCGCACAAAGCCCTCGGCGGTGCCCTCCTCAAGAAAGGCCAGATCGACGAGGCGATCAGCCAATATCAGGAAGCCATCCTTCTGATACCCGGATACGCCGAGGCCCACTACAACCTCGGCAACGCCCTCGGCAGGCAAGGCCAGATCGACGAGGCGATCAGCCAATTTCAGGAAGCCATCCGCCTGAAACCGGATTACGCTGAGGCCTACAACAACCTCGGCATCGCCCTCGGCAGGCAAGGCCAGATCGACGAGGCGATCCGCCAATTCCGGGAAGCCATCCGCCTGAAACCGGATTACGCCGACGCCCACAACAACCTCGGCACCGCCCTCGGCAGGCAAGGCCAGATCGACGAGGCGATCAGCCAATACCGGGAAGCCATCCGCTTGAAACCGGATTACGCCGACGCCCACAACAACCTCGGCATCGCCCTTGGCAGGAAAGGTCAAACCGACGAGGCGATCAACCAATTCCAGGAAGCCATCCGCCTGAAACCTGATTATGCCGACGCCCACTACAACCTCGGCGCCGCCCTAGCCGTGAATGGTCAAATTGAGGAGGCGATTAACCAATTCCGGGAAGTCATCCGGCTGAGACCGGATTACGCCGAGGCCCACAACAACCTCGGCACCGCCCTCGGCAGGAAAGGTCAAACCGACGAGGCGATCAGCCAATTCCAGGAAGCCATCCGGCTGAGACCGGATTACGCCGAGGCTCACAACAACCTCGCTCGCGCTCTGAGAATGAAGAACGCTCCGGCAGGCCGCTGATTCACGGGCGGTGCGTGATTACGGCCCTGTTGGCCGCACGTCGCGCCAACACTGAGCGGCTCGTTGCTTTCGCCACCTGAAAATTTGCGCAGATGAGCAAAACTTTCATAGACAGTAGTACAAAACACACGAAATGATTGTTTCTTTCTCGTGTCGTTCGTGTATTTCGCAGTTTAACAGCCCGCTGAAAATCTCTTTCTTTATAGGAGACGAGGTGACGAGTCTCAAATTTCTTTGGTTTCGGAAGGACAAGTTAAAGACTCCTCACGTCGTCTCCTACTTCTTTAACAGGCGGTTTAACTCACTGCCCAGTTCAAAATCGCCTTTTGCACGTGGAGCCGGTTTTCGGCCTGGGTGAAAATAGTGTCGGCGTTTGCCTCGAACGTTTCCGCGTCAATTTCGTTGCCGCGATATGCCGGCAGACAATGCATCACCAGCGCGTCAGGCTTGGCCAGTTTCACGAGTTTTTGATTGATTTGATAGCCGCTCAAAATTTTCAGGCGCTCAGCAGCCTCGGCTTCCTTGCCCATCGAAACCCAAACGTCGGTGTAAAGCAAATCCGCGCCTTTCGCAACGGATTGCAAATCCCCGGTGCTAATGATTTTTCCGCCCGCCCGCTTCAATAAAGCAGCGGACGGTTGAAATTTTTTGGGCGCGGCAATTCGCAATTCAAAACCCAGTTTTGCCGCCGCAAAAATCCATGAGTTCGCCACATTGCACGCGCCATCGCCGACAAATGTCACGACCTTGCCCGCAATCGGCCCGCGCTTTTCTTCGAACGAAAAAATGTCCGCGAGAATCTGGCACGGATGCTCGTCGTCGGTCAGCGCGTTGATGGTCGGAACGCCGGAGAATTTCGCGAACTCCTCAACGTCGTTTTGTGCGAACGTCCGAATCACCGCGCCGTGAATCATCCGGCCCAGCACGCGCGCGGTGTCCTTGATTGGTTCGCCGCGGCCGAGCTGAATCTCGCTCGCGTTGAGAAACATCGTTTGCCCGCCCAGTTCGCGGACGCCAACTTCAAACGAAACCCGCGTGCGTGTGGAGGATTTGGAAAAAATCAGCCCCCACGTTTGGCCGGCGAGCGGCTGCGATTTGTGCCGACCGCGTTCGCGTTTGAACACGGCAGTGTCGCGCAAAATTTTATCAAAGTCCGCGCGCGGCAATTTTTCCAATGATAACAAATGTTTCATTTTTATTTTTCTGTGAGGAAAGATAAATTATAGCCGTTGGCAAAGGGAATTCCAGTGCCAAATCACACAAGGGATTTGATGACTTCCTCGATTTTTACAACGCCTTCGCCGGCTTCCTGCGGCTTAAGATTCAGCGGCGGTAGCAAACGGATGACTTGCGAACCTGCTGGAATGACCAGCACGCCGGCTTGATGCATCCGGTTTGTGAATTGCATAGCGGCGGTCTTATCACTCGACGCGAACGCCGGAATTTTCTCTTTTTCGACCAATTCAATTCCCAGCATGAAGCCGAGACCGCGCGCGCGTTCGACCGCTTGTGGATAAGTTTTCGCGAGTCGTTCCAATTCTTTTTTCAACCATTCGCCGAGTTTGCGCGCATTATCGTCGAGCCGGTCGCGTTCGATGACTTCGAGCACTTTGAGCGCGACGGCGCAGGCGAGCGGCGTGCCGCCAAACGTCGTGGCGTGCGTGCCCGGTCCCAGCAAATCGGCATACGGCGCGCGCACCCAGAACGCGCCAATGGGAAACCCGCCGCCGAGCGATTTGGCCATTGAAATGCCGTCAGGCAGAAATTTTTCACCGCCCGGAACGTTTTCAAGAATCCGCTGAAAGCTTTGGAACCGTCCGGTGCGATAATGACCGCACTGCACGCCGTCCATGAACAGCAAAAGTTTTTTCTCGTCGCATAACGCGCGCAAGCCGAGCAAATAGTCCGGCGTGGCAAGTGTGACGCCACCCTCGCCCTGCACGCCTTCAATCATAATGGCGACAGTCGCCGGTGAAATTGCCCCGCGCATCGCGTCGAGTTCATTGAATGGAATGTGCCGGAATCCCGGCGTCATCGGCTCGAACCCTTTTTTGACCTTGTCCTGACCGGTCGCGGCAATGCCGGCCATTGTCCGGCCGTGAAAGGAATTCACCGCGGTCAAAATTTCGAAGCGGCCCTCGTTGTGGCCGAATTTCCGCGCGAGCTTGAACAAGCCTTCGTTGGCCTCCGCGCCGCTGTTGGCAAAAAAGCATTTCCCAGGGCCGATGCGTTTGACGAGTTCGGCGGCGAGCCGGCCCTGCGGTTCGGTGAAATACAGGTTCGAGACGTGAATCAATTTGCGCGATTGCTCGACGAGCGCCTCGGTGATGGCCGGGTGCGCGTGGCCGAGGCAGCAAACAGCAATGCCCGCGCCGAGGTCGAGATAGCGTTTGCCCGCGACATCAAACAGATAGCTGCCCGCGCCGTGACTGAAAGCGAGGTCGAAGCGCCCGTAACTCGGCACGACGTTCTTGTTGAATAATTCCCGCACGGACTCGAACTGGTTGTGAACGAGCGGCGGCGGTGATGGAACAAATTCCTTCATTTTGGATTGGCGATTGCGGATTTCGGATTGCTTCGTATCCGTGCGGTTTTAGCGGACGCAACGATAATGGCAAGAATTTCCTCACCTTCTTTCATTAAACCGGAAATCAAAATCGGCTTGACCTGATTTGTTTCCACCAGCATTTCAAGCCAATAAAGCGATTCGTCGCATTCTTCTTCAACAATACCAAGCTTGGCTATGAAATCCGCACGCGATTTGGCCCGACATACCGCGCGATAATTCGCACCCACTGAAGTCGCGCTGCGCAAAAGCTGTCGCCCAATAACAGATGAAGTCGTGTTCTTTGGTAAAGATTCAATCAATTTTATCACACGTTTGCCGAATGTTTTTGTCCGCTGTTTGAGTTCATTTGGACTCATTGACTTTCGTGGGTTGTAAAAATCCGCAATCCGCAATCGCAAATCCGAAATTATGGCACAATTTCCGTTCCGGCGCCTTCATCGGTGAAAATTTCCAGTAATACAGCGTGCGGCACGCGGCCATTCACGAACGAAACTTTTTCCACGCCGGATTGGATGGCGGCCACAGCACCGTCCACCTTCGGAATCATGCCTCTGTCTATCACGCCGGATTTTTTGAGCGCATCCACTTCATTCGTTTTAAGATGTGGAATAACTGAATCCGGCTTGTTCGCGTCGCGCAACAAACCGGGCACGTCGCTCATAAAAACGAGCCGACGAGCCTTGAGTGCGATGGCGGCTTGCGTGGCGGCCACGTCGGCGTTGCAGTTGTAAATCCTGCCATCCTCGCCGCGCGCGGTCGGGCTGATGATCGGCGTGACACCGCGCTTGATGCAATCGAGCAACGGTTTGGTGTTCACGCTCGTGACTTCCCCGACGAAACCGGGGTCAATTTTTGAACCGGGCTTATCCGGGTCTTCGAGCCAAAGTTTCCGGCACTTAAAAATCTCCGTGCCGGCAAAACCCTTCGCCTGGCCACCGAGCGAATTGATGGTGGCGACGATTTGGGGATTGATTTCACGCGATAAAACGTCGTCCACAATTTTTACCGTCGCTTCGTCGGTGACGCGCTGGCCCTGGATGAAATTCGCCTTCAGCCCGGCTTTTTCCATCGCGCGCGTGATGGCCTTGCCGCCGCCGTGAACGACGACGGGATTGATTTCGACGGCTTCGAGGAAAACGATGTCGCGCGCGACGCTGCTGCGGATGTTCGCGTCGGGCGAGTCCCTGAAACTGCCGCCATATTTGATGACGAACGTCGCGCCGCCGAATTTTTGGATATACGGCAGCGCTTCCAGCAGTGTTTCGGCTTTGGCGATTAAATCTTGCACAGGCTTATTCCTAGCAGGAATCCGGCAGTGAATGGAAGCGCGTTTGTTATAACATTTTTACTTTCACTGGCGCGGGACTTTTCCTAAATTGGCGCCGTCATGCCTGAAATTGCGAAATTCGTGAACAATGCCGCCGGGATCATCACACCGGCCATTGCGGAAAAGGTCCTGCGCCAGCTCCCGCAGTGGAAGCTCGAATTCACCCAGATCCACGCGCCGAAATTTCCGCATCTCGTGGATCAACTGGAATTTCTCGCCGACGCCGTTGAGGACGCGGTCGAAGGCGCTTACAAAGATTTGACCTATACCGCGGTCGCGCAGGCGGTGTTCGCGCTGATCTACGCGCATAAAAAAATGGGCATCATCCCGGAAGACATTCTTGAGCCTGGCCGCGCGGATGATTCGAGTGTGGTGCGCACCGTGCTGATTCAAAATGAAAAGACCTTTGCCATTTACGCCGGATCGCAGGGCGTCAACTGGCAGAAAATCACAAGCCAGCCGTGAGATGGGTTTTGACCGCAAAACCTCCGCTGAATTTTGGCTCCCGCCCTGTTAAAAATTGTGGCCGTCTCAACTCAAGGTCCTGGATGGGATTTTTGATTCTTCGCCACTTTCTTTAACGAAACCTCCCTTTAACTTCAAAACTTCCAAGCGCAGTTGTTGCGCGAGTTCTTTGCGGTCGGTTCTGCTGCGCTCGAATCGGGCGAATCGGACAAAAGCCCGCACCGTGCGTTTGCTCAGGAGGTTCAACATGTGCGGAAAAAACGTCATGTCCCGCCAGTAACAAACTTCCTCGCTCACGTCGCCATCCTCCAGCGCATATCCGATGCATCCGACCGTAATCGGATGGGTTTGCCGCACAGCCGGTTCGAGCAAAGACGATTTGAAAGGCAGAACATCTCGACCACCCGAATTGGTTCCTTCCGGAAATAAAATCACGAGCGTGCCCTGGTTGAGAATAGTTCGAATTTCTTCAGTCAATCGCCTGACGTCAGTCCGCTGGTTGCGGTCAATGAACAACGTCCCCGCCAGCGTTGCGAGCCAGCCGATGACCGGCCAGTATTTGATTTCGCGTTTGGCGACAAACACGGCGGGCGTGATCGACGTGAGCACCAATATGTCGAGGTAACTCAGATGATTGGACACGAGCAAACCACTCGACGGAATCGGGCCGGTGACTTGTGGTTCGAGTTTGAAAATTCGCAGGGTGCGGCGGGATGCCCGGTGCAACCATAAAGCGCGTTCAGCCAGCCCGGACTTTTTTGAGCGGAACACGCAGCGAAACAAAAAATCAACCAGGGCGAGGATAACTTCACCGGCAAACCAAAAGAACCGTCCCGTCACACGGAATGGATGTCGGCGCAATCCTTTCATGCGCGAATTTCAAACCCGATTGCCTCAGTGGTCAACCTGGAAAAACGCTAAAATTTGTGTTCCTGCTTTGCAATTTTCGTGGTTGGGCTACTTTGCCATTATGCAACAGTTGAAGATTATTTTTTGGACAGTGGCAACGCTGGCGGTTTTCGGCGCGGGCATCTGGCTCGGCTTCACGGTCACACGCTGGATGAAGGCGGGGGCGGGTTTGCATGAGGAAAACACCGCAACAGTTGTCGAGCAGGTGCAAGCTCTCTCCGATCTGGTCACCGTCAAATACGTTTTGGAAAAAGTCGTTATTCTTGAGGACGTCAAATGGTATGGTGAAAACCGTGTGCTGCTGCTCGCGCATGGCATCGTCAAGGCGGGTGTTGACCTCAAACGGCTTCAGCCTGATGACGTGACAATTTCCGGCAAAACAATTTCCCTGCGCCTGCCGCCCCCGCAAATCACCGACGCCTATCTCGATGATAAGCAAAGCCAGGTGATTGATTACACGACCGGCCTGTTGCGCGTGTTCGATAAAAACCTGGAGCAAACCGCCCGACAGAATGCCGTGGACGATATTCGCCGCGCCGCGCGGACGGACGGCATCTTGGATGAGGCGGACAAACGAGCGAGGCTGGAACTGGCTTTATTCCTGCACAAGGCGGGTTTTGAGCGGATCGACTTCTCGAAATGAACTTGGGATGCGAAACCGTGCCTCAATTTCAGCCAATGTGAGTGATTTTCACCGGCTCGGGAATTTCCTCGCTGCTCTGGTCTTCAATTTTGATGAGCAGCCGTTCCTTCGACACGGAAATGCGCATCACACGCGGCTGAAGCCGCATCAAACAAAGCACGGGGACCCGCATGGGATGCCTGAGGTCTGCCACCTCGACACGTCCCCAAACTTCTTGGGAGAGTTTTAACGCATTCGTTTTCATGATCACGGCATTTGGTGCCGCAATTCATGTGCCAGAAAACGAATGCTTTCATTACTCGTCCAGCCCACCAGCCTTCCGCGCCCGCCTCAAAACCTGCTGCGCAAGCGCACGCGCTTTTGCCGCGCCATCCGCCAGAATCTTGTTCACGTAATCCAGGTTTGCCGCCAGCTCCGCGCGTTTCTGGCGCTGATCTTTAAAATAATCCCAATAGCACTCAAACAGGGCTGTTTTCAAACTGCCGTAGCCAAGTTCACTACCGTTCCTCAAACGATTTTCCCACTCATTTGCGAAACTGGATGGAGCCATGAGTTTTAGAAGTTGTAATGCGATATTTTTTTCCGCGTCAGGTTTTGGCTCGGACGGCGGTCGCGAGTCCGTTCTGATGCTCATGATTTTTTTGCGCGTCATTTTCTCGTCGCCGAAAATTTCAATCGTGTTGTTGTAACTCTTGCTCATCTTCTGGCCGTCCGTGCCGGGCACCACGGCGACCTCGTCGCGGATTTGCGGTTCGGGAATCACGAACGTCTCGCCATATTGCTCGTTGAACTTGATGGCGATGTCGCGTGTGACCTCGACGTGCTGTTTCTGGTCGTGGCCAACCGGAACGATGTTCGAATCGTAAATCAAAATGTCCGCCGCCATCAGCACCGGATAGGCGAAGAGACCGTGATTGGGTGTGATGCCCTTCGCAAGCTTGTCCTTGTAACTGGTGCAGCGTTCGAGCAATCCCATCGGCGTGACGGTGGAAAGCAGCCATGTGAGTTCGGTGACTTCCGGCACATCGGATTGTTTGAAGAAGACGGTTTTCTTCGGGTCGAGGCCGCAGGCGAGAAAGTCCAGTGCCACATCGAGCGTGTTCTTGCGCCGTTCCACCGGGTCGAACAGCGAGGTCATCGAATGATAATTCGCGATGAAATAAAAGGCTTCGCCTTTCTCCTGTAGTTCGATCGCGGGCTTCATCATCCCGAAATAATTTCCGACGTGCAGCGCGCCGCTGGGCTGGATGCCTGACAAAATTCGCATGGAGAAAACGTAGCAACGAATAAGGACGGCAGAAAGCAGGAAAAATAGACGCGAATTTCGCCAATTCTTACGAATTGTGTGGCGCTTGATTCGCGTCAATTCGTGAAATTAGCGTCTTGCTAAAATTCCCGCCTTCACTTCCCACCGTTGCAAATCTTTTCCCAGTTCACTCGGCCAGTTTTCCCCGGTGGCGGTCATAAAAACCTGTCCGCTCGTCTTGCGCGCCTGCTCCAGCAACGGCAGAAAACCGCTGCGGCGTTTCACGTCCAGCTCGCCAATCACGTCATCAATCAACAGCACCGGCGCGCCGCCGTGAATGCCGGCGAGGTATTCCGCCTGCGCCATTTTCAGCGCGATGGCCAGCGTGCGTTTTTGGCCTTCGCTGCCGAACTGCGCGGCGGACTTTTCGTTGAGCAGCAATTGCAAATCGTCGCGATGCGGACCGATGAGCGTGGAGCGATACGTCCGTTCGCGCGAACGCGATTGCGCGAGTTCGACGGTGAAATCCTTTCTCACGCCCGGCTGATATTCAATGCGCAATTCCTCCGCGTCGTTGGAAATGCGCCGATACGCCAGCCGCGCCAGCGGAGAAAATTTGGGAACCAGTCCGCGGCGTGCGCGGATGATTTCGTCGCCGAGCTTTACGAGTTCCTGTGAAAAACTGTCGAGCGCGGCTTCGTCCACGGCACGTTGTTTGAGCAGCGCGTTGCGGTCGCGAACGGCGCGCATGTAACGCTGGAGCAGCGGCAGATAATCGGGTTGCGTTTGCGCGAGCAGCAAATCGAGAAACCGCCGGCGCGCGCGCCCCGCGCCCTTGATCAGTTGCAAATCCTCCGTGCAAAAGACCACCGTGCGCAGCACACCGAGATAGTCGGCGAGTTTTTTAACGGGCTGCCCGTCGAGCGACAGATTCCGTTCGCGTGCCGACCAATATATTTTAATTTCACGTTCGCCCTGGCCGATGATTTTTCCGCCGACAAAATAACCGCGCTGTTCGTGGCGGATCATCTGCGCGCCGCCGACGCCGCGGAACGAGCGCAGCGTGGCCATGAGATAAATCGCTTCAAGGATGTTCGTCTTGCCCTGCGCGTTGTCGCCGAGCAGGAGATGGAAGCCGGGCGCGAAATCCGCGTCCAGCCGGGCGTAATTGCGAAAATCCCGCAGCCGCAAACGAGCCAGATGCACGCGAACAAAATGAAACGCAACGGCGAAAACGGCGAGTCTTTTAATGGCCGAAATTATGATTCACAAACTTGACGCGCCGCGCTTGAAAAACTAATTTGGTAATCGGTTGGTGGTCGTAGCTCAACGGTAGAGTCCAAGCTTGTGGAGCTTGTTGTTGCGGGTTCAAATCCCGTCGGCCACCCCAGCCTTCGCTCTCCGCTGCGCTCTGGGTTACGGGGCGGCAAGCCAGCAAACGACGCAGCGGAACGAATCAAAAAAGAAGAAATGAAAGGCCAGCCATGACTATAATCGGCCAAAATCCCGAAGACCTAAAAAGGAAACTTTTGGATGTTACCGCCGAAGTCTTCGTGCCTTATTACGACAAGCAAACGCAGGATGCTTTATTAAATTTGCCTGGCGGCGCTGACGGTTTTCGGGTGATTGAAAAATCGGGTTACAATTACGACGCGCGAACAGCAGCCAGATTGAGATTGTTTTTGCATACGACCAATGACATCCGCAATGGGTTTGAGTATTGGTTTTTCGGGGTTCAAGACGATGACGCGCTTATCACTTATCCCGCACAAGAATTGATCCTTATTATCAATGACGCGTGGGACAAGACTGTTTTGCCGGGGAGATGGAAACTTGCAGGGGGCAAAAATTTTGGTGGCAGAATGATCGCAGCTAAGTGGGATTCGATTTGGTCGAAGATCAGTGTTTTTAATTTTCCGTTTCCGCCGTTTAATCTAAAAAGTGGTTACGGTGTGCGTGATATTGCTTTTACAGAAGCAAAAGCTTTTGGATTAATCTTGCCGAAAGATTTTAAGGCTTCTATGAATTTGAACGTTGATATGGATGATTTCCGAGCACGTCTTTCCAAGCAACTCGACCTAATTGAAAAGAAAACTCATCTATGAATAACATCACCCACAAACCGCCGGCATCTGAAGGCATCCAATTGGATAGTCCGCAGGACGAATCTCAAAAACTCAAACGTCGGGCGGAGAATCAGACCATCTTTGCGTTTTGGGTCGCTGCTGGCGCAGTGTTTTGTTTGATCCTTGCCTTTTTTAACGGGGACAGTGATGTGGCTGTGTTTTTGTTTTGGGCTTGTGGTTTCCTCTGCTCCACCGCGATTCTGTTTTTCTTTTTTGCCCAGCTTTTCCACATACGCGCATTGCTGGCCAGAAAGTAAGACACGGATTTCACGGATTGACACAAATCAAAGCCCTCGCCCTCCCGGAACAGACGGACGCGCGGGCCACGCGTCCCTACCTTGTTTTTGATCTGCGTCTTTTGCGCCTTTTTGCGGCTGAAAATTTTCTATGGGGCGGCGTGAATCAAACCGGTGATATCATCGGAATCCGTGTTGACGTCGGCGAACAACCAGGTCGAAAGGTAACGCTCGGTGGACGACGGCACGATGACAACGATCATTTTGCCTTTGTTTTCCGGGCGTTTTGCCACTTGCAACGCCGCCCAAATCGCCGCGCCGCTCGAAATACCAACAGGAATGCCGTCAGACTGGTTGACCTCCTTGGAAATGGGGGCGGAATCCTCCTCGTTCACTCGGATGGTCTCGTCGAGAATTTTTACATTGAGATTGTCGGGAATGAAACCCGCGCCGAGTCCCTGCAATTTGTGCGGGCCGGGCTGGCCGCCGGAAATCACCGGCGACTTCGCCGGCTCGACAGCAATCGCCTTGAAACCGGGCTTGCGTTTTTTGATGACCTCAGCCACGCCGGTGATGGTGCCGCCGGTGCCGACGCCGGCAACGACAATGTCCACCTTGCCGTCGGTGTCACGCCAGATTTCCTCGGCGGTTGTGCGGCGATGAATCTCGGGGTTCGATGGATTGGAAAATTGCTGAAGGACGACGCTGTTCGGAATCTGTTTGTGCAATTCCTCGGCTTTGGCAATCGCGCCCTTCATGCCTTTCGCGCCTTCGGTAAGCACGAGTTTTGCGCCAAGAATTTTCAGCAGTTTGCGGCGTTCAAGACTCATTGTTTCGGGCATCGTCAGGACCAATTTCAATCCGCGCGCCGCGGCGACGAACGCCAGCGCGATGCCGGTGTTGCCGCTGGTCGGCTCGATAAGCACGGTGCTCTGGCTGATGGCTCCGGACTTGAACGCGTCGTCAATCATCGCCACCCCGATGCGGTCTTTGACGCTCGAAAGCGGGTTGAAGAATTCGAGCTTGAGCAACACATCGGCGACCGCGCCGTGTTTTTTTGCCGTGCGATTCAGCCGCACGAGCGGTGTGTTGCCGATGGTTTCAGTAATATCGTTGTAGATGCGTGACATATGATTCAGCGGTTTAGATTTGGTATGCTTCCTTTTTTGTCTCCCCGCGTTCCATTGTAGTGGAATGTTTGGAAATTGAATCTGCCTGAAGCAGGCTCACCGCCTCCTCCGCGCGGAAGTTGGGCAAAAAACGGACTGCGCCGCGCGCATTGAAGCAGGCGCGGTTGGCTTCACGGACGCCGAGGTCGCGGCAAAACTCCTGAAAATCCAGAAGGGACAGAAAGTGCAGATTATGGGTGCGATACCATGGCGTCGGCAATGAGCGGGTGATCGGGGTGCGACCCCGAAACAAAATTTGCGCGCGGACGCGAACGTGGGCGAAATTGGCATAGGAAACGATGACCTCCCGCCCGACGCGGAACGCCTCGCGGATGATTTCCGCCGGCGAGATCAGTTCCTGAAATGTGCCGAGCAGCAGCACAAAATCAAATGCGCTGTCGCCATACTGATCCAGACCGTCGGCGATGTCACTTTGATGCACAATCAATCCGCGTTCGACGCAGCGCGCGACAAGGGCAGAATCTTTTTCCACGCCTTCGCCGGTCACCAGCCGGGTTTGGACCAAGCGGGCGAGAAAGGCGCCGTCGCCGGTTCCCAAATCCAGCACGCGGGATTTTTCTGGAATCCATTCCAACACAGTTTTGTAAATGCCGGGGTGCATGGTTTAGTTTTGCGGCTGGTGATATTCGTTTTCGAGGTAATGGCGGACAATGTTCGCGAACGGGGGGTTCTCGATCAGGAACGAGTCGTGGCCGTAAGGTGTTTCCAGGTTGATGTAGGTCACCGCGACATTGGCGCGCTTGAGCAGGCGAACCAGTTCGCGCGATTGCGACGGCGGATACAGCCAGTCGGACGCGAACGAGATGACCAGGAAACGCGCGCCCACCCCGCGCAATACTCCCGCCGCCGGGCCGTTCTCAAAAAGGTCGAATTGGTCAACCGCTTTCGTAAGATAAAGATAGGAATTCGGATCGAACCGTTTGACAAAACTCTGGCCCTGGTGATGGAGATAGCTTTCCACTGAGAATAACGCCGCCTCGTCTTTGCTCGAATCCCCGGACTTCTGCCGTTTGCGCCCGAACTTGTGGGTCATGCCATACTCGCTGAGATAGGTGACGTGCCCGACCATTCGCGCCACCGCCAGGCCGTGAACGGGGCGCCGGCCTTCGGAATAATTGCCATCGTTCCAGTCCGGGTCGCTGAGGATGGCACGGCGGCCGATTTCGTTGAACGCGATTTGCATCGCCGTGTGTGAAATGCAGGAAGCGATGGGAACGCAGACGCGCACACGCCCGGGATGTTCCACCGCCCAGACCAACGCCTGCATCCCGCCCATCGAACCGCCGATCACGGCGAAGAGTTGCAGGATTCCCAGGCGGTCGAGCAACTTCGCCTGCACGGCCACGATGTCCCGGATGGTCACAGGAGGAAAACTCATGGCGTAAGGTTTGCCGGCATCGGGACGCAACGAGGCCGGGCCGGTTGTGCCGCCGCAACCGCCCAACACACTGGCGCAAATGACGAAGAACTTGCCGGTGTCAATCGCCTTGCCGGGGCCAACGTGATAATCCCACCAGCCCGGGCGACCGGTGTCCGGATGCGTGCCTGCCACGTGCGCGTCACCCGACAAGGCGGGGCAAATCAGAATCGCATTGTCACGCGCCGGGGAAAGCGTCCCCAGCGTTTGATAGGACACGTCCACATGATCGAATGTGAAGCCTGACTGGGTTTGCACACCCGGCAGCGTGACTGTTTCGGTATGCGTCACCCCCAGTGGCGACTGGTAGTTTGTGATCTTTTGATCCTGAAGATCGCCCTGAGCGATGTTGGTTTGCTGCACGGTCATTTTGTTCCCTCTTCAACGCGTTGTTGCCCGCAATGCTTGTTCAATGTCGGCCTTGATGTCGGCCGCGTCTTCGAGACCGATGGAGAGCCGAATGTAATCCGCCGTCACGCCGGTTTCCTCTTGTTCCGAAGGCGTCAACTGTTGATGCGTGGTCGAGGCTGGATGAATGACGAGGCTCTTGGCGTCGCCGATATTGGCGAGGTGTGAGAGCAGTTTCACCGAGTTGATGAACTTTTTACCTGCTTCCAAACCACCTTTGATGCCGAATCCGACGAGGCCTCCGAAGCCGTTCCTCAAATACTTCGCGGCGTTCTTATGGTCGGGATTGTCCGGCAGGCCGGGATAGACAACCCAGTCCACGAGTGGATGTTTCTTAAGCCAGTGCGCGATCTCCAAGGCGTTGGCCGAGTGTTTTTGCTGGCGCAACGGCAGTGTTTCCAAGCCCTGCAAAAAAAGGAACGCGTTGAACGGGCTAAGCGCGGCGCCGATGTCGCGCAGCAGGGTGACACGCACCTTGAGAATGAAGGCCACGTTACCCAAACCGGGCACATTATTCAGGGCATCCCAATAAACCAAACCGTGATAGCTGGGGTCCGGCTCGGTAAATTCAGGGAACTTCCCGTTGTTCCACTTGAACTTGCCGGAGTCCACGATGACACCACCGATGGATGTGCCATGGCCGCCGATGTATTTCGTGGCCGAGGTGGCAAGGATGTCCGCGCCGTAATCAAACGGCCGCACCAAGCCCACACCGACGGTATTATCCACAACGAGCGGAATCCCCGTTTCGTGCGCGATCCTTGCAATGGCCTCGAAGTCCGGCACGTCGAGCTTCGGGTTGCCGATGGTCTCGACATAAATGGCGCGGGTTTTCGGCGTGATGGCTTTGCGAAACGCCTCCGGGTCGCGCGAGTTCACAAACTTCACCGTGCGGCCCAGCTTCGGGAACGTGTAGTGGAAAAGCTGGTAGGTGCCGCCGTAGAGATTGTTGCCCGCAACGATTTCGTCGCCCAGCCGCGTGATGGCGAGCAACGAGTAGGTGATGGCCGACTGGCCGGACGCCACACCCAGCGCGCCGGTGCCGCCTTCAATGGCCGCGACCCGCTGCTCGAAAACGTCCGTGGTCGGATTCATCAGGCGCGTGTAGATGTTCCCAAATTCCTTCAGGGCGAACAGATTCGCGGCGTGCTCGGTGCTTTTGAAGACGTAGGACGTCGTCTGGTAGATCGGCACGGCGCGCGAACCGGTGGTTGGGTCGGGGACCTGGCCGGCGTGGAGCACCAGCGTGCTGAGTTTTTTTGTCGGTATGCTCATGGTTTTCTATGTTGTTTGTTAGTCGTGCTCTAGGCTGGAGACCGAAACACGCGGCGTCAAGCAGCGCATGAGGAGGAAGACAGCGCCGCAAAAGGGCGCGCCGCTGTCCGTCCCCCAGCCTGAATTAGCAGTGGTTTTAAAATTCCCATTTAGTTGTAATGCCCCAGACACCGTTGGCTTCGTGATTCAATACGTTACCGAAATGGCCGTAACCGGCGGCCAAGGTCAAGTGTTTGTTGACGACATAAGCGGCATCAAAGGTCCACCAGTCGCCTTCTTTGCGCACGAGGCTGCCGATGGGGCGGTAATTGTTTGGTTGTTGCTTGTATTCCGCCGCCAGCGCGAAATTGCCGGTGACGAATACCACCACGTTGCCCTCGAAGAGGTAGCTGTAGCTGTCGGTAAATCCGCCCAATCCTTCCCAGACACCTTTGGTGGCGCGCCCACCGGCTTCGAGCAGCACGGGCCGCGGCAATTGCGTGAACAGCTTCGAAGCGTAGAGTGTGTAATCCACGCCTTGTTGACGCGAGATGCCATGGCTGCTCAACAGGTAACCCACATCGTGGTTCAGTTGGTTGAAGCCATCGTTATACTTGTAATGCACGCCGGCCGTCAGCGCTGGAAGCCATTTCTGATCAAAGTCACCTTCTTTGACAAGTTGGAAACGCGCATTGAAGTTATGCAATTGCACTTCGTCGGTGGGGATGCCGCCGAGCGCCTGTGGCAAATCGCCCAAGCCCAAGCGGTCCCAGCCGTAGCCGAGTTCAACCCGCTTGAACGGCGATTCAGTGACGGTAAATGCCTCGAGATTTTGCTCGTGGCCGATGTTGACGTAGCCGAAGCCGATGCTCGGACGGCCAATTGGCTCGCCGTTCCGCGGCGGATTGACAATGTAGGCCGACAGCGTGGCAAAAATGCCACCGTTGCCTTCGATCTGGTGCAATGGCAGCGGCGCGCCTTTCTCGGCGGGCTTGGCTGCCGGCGGCGCGTTGGTGGTTTGGGTTTCATCAGCGTTCGTGTTCCAGCCCGCCGCGACCAAAAGCGCGGCAAGCCAGACAGTGGAATGGCTTCGATGACGTTTATTGTACTTCCCTTTACGGATATGTTGGTTGTTTCTCATGTTTGCTATTCATTTCAATCGCCAGCGAACTTCCGGTCATCCGGTCAGCAGCTCTTTCTGTTTTATTTTCACGCCTCCAGCTCTCTGGTCGGCCTTAAATGGTTTCTGCGCGAAGATTTTCCAGCCGGACGCGCTCGGTTTTGTCAATCTGCGTGACCTGCGAATCATGGACAACCACTTGCACCACGCCATAGCGCAGCGAGCCGACCTGCTGGCGGACAATGTCCAGCCAAGCCGGTTTTTTACCGGCATCCTCGATAAATTCGATTTTGTTCTCGCTCATTTTAAGTTTTTCTTGATCTAATTTTTATTATAAATTAACGACTAAATATGTCGTCATTCTACACCGCAAGCCGGGACTGTCAACTGCTTTTTTTGATTTTTTCTAAATGCCGTCTCCACCAGTAAAAACGGCGTAAACCTCTTGTTTTGAGACTGGAGAACCTTTCGCCACTTCAGCCAGCGTCGCCCGTTCCATTAAACCGGTTACGTAATTTCGTGCATCAAGGAAAACGCGGCGAAAACGGCAGACTGGTTCCTGTGAACAGCGTTTGTAGGCCGTGACTGAAACACATCCAATTGGGGCTAAAATGCCGTCAAAATGACGTACCACCTCACCCATCGTAATCTTGGCAGGGCTTTTGGAGAGGACATATCCGCCGCGCATCCCCGCCACGCTGTTCACCCAGCCTTGGGCTTTGAGGTTAAGCATAATTTGCTCAAGAAACCGCTTGGGAATATCATTCCGCCGGGCTAATTCGCGAATGGGAATCGGCGCTCCGCCATAATGATCCACCAGAGTGAACAAAGCGCGCAGTGCGTAATCTGTTTTCTTTGAAACGCGCATGACAAAGGACGATAATCCTAGTCGGATTTAAGTCAACACTTTTTTTGTGGGTCATCCGTCGCAAGCTTTGTTCAGCCGATAATCCGGTGTCCTTCGTCGAGGAAAATGCCCTTGAAATTCATCTCCAATGCCTGTGGATTGGTGGCTTTGGCCAACGCCTCTTTCTCAGTCACACGACCCATTTTAACCAGATTGAACAATGATTGGTTGAATGTGAGCATTCCGTCATCCGTACTGGTTTCGATGGCGGCGGGCAATTTGTCGAGGCGGTTCTCTTCCAGAAGCTTTCTTACCATCGGTGTGTTAAGCATAATTTCCAGCGCCGGGGTAAGTTTCCCATCCACCGTGTTTACCATGCGCTGGCAAATCACAGCCCGCAATGTGCCTGCAATTTGCCGGCGAATTTGTTCGCGTTCATCAACTTTGAAAAAATCAAGAATGCGATTGATGGATTGAGACGCGTTGGTCACGTGCAGGGTGGACAAGACGAGATGCCCCGTCTCCGCCGCGCTCATGGCCGCGAAAAAACTGATGTCGTCGCGCATTTCGCCGATCATGATGACATCAGGGTCCTGGCGCAGAACGTGGACGAGCGCGTTGTGGAAGGACAGCGTGTCGAGGCCGATCTCGCGCTGTTCAATCACCGATTGATTGTCTTCAAAAACATATTCAATCGGGTCTTCGAGTGTGATGATGTGTTTTTTGAAATTGTCGTTGATGTGTTCAATCATCGCCGCGAGCGTGGTGGACTTGCCGCAGCCGGTCGTCCCTGCCAGAAGCACGATGCCCCGCGGCGATTCCGCGACTTTTTTAATCTGCTCCAGCAAGCCAAGTTCTTCAAAGCTTGGCACGTGCGTTTTGACGAAACGCATTGCCAGACACCATTGGCCGCGCTGCTGAAATAAATTGGTGCGAAACCGGCCGATACCCGAAACGAAATAGGAAAAATCAATTTCACGCTCTTCTTCCAGCCGCTTGCGCATGTGGGGTGGCGTGATGGCCTCGACGATTTTCGCCATCCATTCCACCGTCGGGAAGGGCGAATCCACCGCGATTAATTCGCCGTTAATGCGAATAATAACCGGCATGCCGTTTTTCAGGTGCACGTCCGAGGCCGCGCCTTCGACTGCTGTTTTCAAAATGCGATAAAAAGCTTCCATGAGCACAGATTAGCAAATTCGTCTTCAAACGCCAGCCGAGAAAAACACTGGCGACTTTTCGCCGCGTCAATGCTATAAAGCTGCGCATGTCGAAGCATCGCATTGGAATCATCGGCGGCACGGGACTTTACAACATTGAAGGTTTCACGAACCAGAAATGGGTGAAAGTCAAAACACCCTTCGGTCCACCGTCGGATGATTTGCTCACAGGCAGGCTGGCCGGACGCGATGTGGTTTTTCTGCCCCGACATGGCCGCGGCCACCGCATATTGCCGAGTGAATTGAATCATCGCGCCAACATCTGGGCGATGAAAAAGCTCGGCGTTGCCTGGATCATCAGTGTCAGCGCGGTCGGTTCGTTACAGGAGAAATACAAACCGTGCGACATTGTGCTCATTGACCAGTTTTTTGACCGCACCAAGCGCGGTTTTGAACACACGTTTTTTGGACGCGGCATCGTGGCGCACGTCGCGCTCGCGCATCCGATTTGCGGGGAATTGCGCCGGATTCTTTTGAAAACCGCGCGTGATTGCAAAGCTCAAGCCCACGATGGCGGCGCTTACGTTTGCATGGAAGGCCCTGCGTTCAGCACACGAGCCGAGTCATTGACCAATCACCACGCCGGTTACGATGTGATTGGCATGACCAATCTCGGCGAAGCCAAATGCGCCCGTGAAGCTGAAATTGCCTACGCCACGCTGGCAATGGTGACGGATTATGACTGCTGGAAGGAAGACGGGGAACACGTCACGCTCGAAACGATTTTGCATAATCTCCATCGCAACGCGGAGATTGCCAAGCAAATCGTCGCCCGCGCCATTTTGCAGATTCCCGCCAAGCCGGATTGGACGTGCCACTCCGCGTTGAAAAACGCGATACTGACCGACAAAAAACTCTGGCCGACGAAAACGAAAAAGGAATTGGAACCGATCTTGAGAACGTATCTGTGACTGGAATCTCCGACAGGTGGCAATGCCTATTGCCTGCCACCCTTCAGCAGCATTTGTTTCTGATCGTCGGGCAACGAAGTGCTCAAAAGCCACGTTTGCGCAGCTGCCGGATCAACCTGCAGCCATTGCCGCGCAACATTTTGGATGGCGGAATTCCGCTGGACGGGATCGTTCAAAGATTCCGCCCACGGCGCGGCCCTGTCAGGATATTGCAAGGCGATTTGATTGACATAGGACTGAACCGCGCCTTGTTTAGCACTGTCGTCGGGCAAGGAATTCAACCATTGACCGGCGGCAAACGGGTCACTTTTCGCCCAACTGGAAATGATATTTTGAAAGGCATTATCCCTTGTGTTGCCTGCTGGAAACGTAGCCGCCCAATTGGCCGCGAATTGCGGGTCTGATTGCGACCATTGCGAAATAACTGTGATTACAGCGCTGCTTTGCGTGTTGCCGGCAGGCAGTGAAGCGACAAACTTCGCAGCGTCATACGGCGAATTTTGTGCCATGCCGGAAACCAAGCCCGAAATGAAAGCATTCTTTGCCGCGCCTTCGGGCATGGATTGCAGCCATGTCATCGCCGCCTTTGGATCATTTTGCGCCCAGGAACTGGCCGCGCTGGTATAAAAACTGTTTTGCGCGCCGCCCGATTGCAGGCTTTGGGCATACTGCATCGCGCCTTGCGGATCGGTTTGCACCCACTGCGAAATCATGTCGTTCATGACGTTTTGTTTCGCGCGGCCGTCCGGCATATTTTGCGCCCACGCCACAGCGGCTTTCGGTTCTGTTTCAGCCCAACTGCCGGCCACCGTGCCGATGGCGGACTCACGCTCGTCCCGACTGATCAGCGCGTTTGCGTAGGCCATGGCGGCCTGCGGATTGGTCTCCGCCCAGCACGAGAGCAATCCGCTGCGCACACCCACTCGCGGGGACTTCGGCAGATTTGCATCCACAAAAGCCAGCAACGGCGGAATGTTGGTGGAGTCAAGGTTATCAAGAATTCTGTGCCACTCCCAATCGCGGCGCCAATCGCCGTTTTTCATTTCCAGAATTTTTACCTCGATTTCAGCAAGCAAGGTTTTGTTGCTCATTCCGGCCTTCCTGAAAATTTCAGACCGGCTGCCCGATGGATTTTTAGCCGCTGACAGCGACGGAGGGCGCTTATTCGCCGCCCCGGTCGAAACTGTGTGCGAACTTGCTGACGCAAGGCTGGCTGGTGCGGCGCCGTGTTGTCCCAGCCAATACCCGGCGCCCAACATGAACGACGCAAACAGAATGGTGGAGATGACGCCTTTCGTTTTCATAAAACGTCGCCGACAAATGGAATCAGGTGTTACGATGGTTCACTTTGCAGAACCGTCAAGAAACAAATAGTGGCAGCCGGAGGGCTGGTTTCCTTGACCTCTCACGCTAAAGCCGATAGACCTTGTGCTGTAAACGAATCAACGGCCATGCCAAAGAAAACCATCATCAAACCCGCGAAATCACCCGCCGCGGTTGGCCCTTACAATCAGGCCGTGCGGATTGGCGATTTGCTCTTTTGCGCCGGGCAAATCCCCATTGATCCCGCGACTGGAAATCTGATTTCCGGCGACATCAAAGCGCAAGCCGAACGCGTGCTCCAAAATGTCAAAGCCATTCTTGACGACCAAAAATTGACGTTCGCCAATGTCATTAAAAGCACGGTATTTCTGACCAACCTCGCCGATTTCGCGGGCATGAACGAAATTTACTCGAAGTTTTTCACCGGCGATTTCCCGGCGCGTTCCACCATTCAAGTGGCCGCATTGCCCAAGGGCGCGAACGTGGAAATCGAAGTCATCGCACATTTTTAAATGAACCTGCCCGTCGGCATCCAACTTGCCATCGCCGCGCTCGCCGGACTTGTCGTCGGCTGGTTGATCGGGCGCGCGCGCGGCGGCGGTCCGGATGCACGGCTGGAAAAGGAACTCCGGAACCAGATCGAACAACGAGATTCACAACTGACGGAGCTGCGCGGCCAGCTCGCTGAAACCGGCAATGCCCGCGCTGCCGCTGAAGCCAGCCGGGCGGCGGCGGAAAAAATGGTTGTGGAACAACACGCGTTGCAGGAAAAGGCGCTGGTGGATTTGCGCGAGGCGTTTCGCGCGTTGAGTGCCGAAGCGTTGAAGCAAAGTGCTCCGGAATTTCTTCAATTGGCTGAACAGACGCTCGGAAAATTCCAAAAGGAGGCCGAAGGCGACATCAAAGGTTTGGTCGAACCGCTCAAACAACAGTTGGAAACCTATCAAAAGCGACTGCACGACGCGGAAACCACGCAGGCGGACACTCTCGGCAAAGTCAAGGAGCAGCTTGAAAGGCTCGCGTTGTCCAACCAGACGCTCGCGCAGGAAACACAGCAGTTTCGGATGGTGCTGCGCTCGAACCAAGCGCGCGGGCGTTGGGGCGAAGAAACGTTGCGGCGGGTGGTGGAAGCGGCGGGCATGAGTGTGCATTGTGATTTCAGCGAGCAGACGCAGGCGGGTGACTCAAAGCCGGATTTGATTGTCCGTTTGCCCGGCGACCGGGTCATTATCGTGGACGCCAAGGTGCCGGATTTCGATTTTCTCAACGCGCTGGAAACAGCGGATGAAGCCAAACGCGCCGAATCACTCGCGGCACACGCGGCAAAATTGAAAGCGACCATCAAAGCACTGGCCGACCGCGATTATCCGAGCCAGTTTCCAAACGCACTGGATTACGTCGTTTTGTTTGTGCCGGCGGAATCATTGTTCAGCGCCGCGTTGGAGGGCGATCACGATTTGATTGTCTGGGCGGCAGGCAAGCGGATTTTGCTGGCAACACCCGCATCGCTCATTGCGTTGCTGCGCTCCGTGAGTGTGAGTTGGCAGCAATACGCGCAGACGGAAAATGCCCGGGCGATTGCGGACGCGGCGCAGGAACTTTTCACGCGCGTGGCGACGTTCACGGAACATTTTCAAAAAATCCGTGACGGGTTGGAAACAGCAAACAGGGCGTTCAATCAGGCGGTCGGCAGTTACGAAACGCGCATTCGTCCGGCGGGCGAAAAAATCCAGAAACTGGGTGGCGCAGCACCCGGCAAAGAATTGGCCGACGTGCAGCCGCTGGATTCGACGTTGCGCTTGCCGCCGGAAACGTAAGACGCGAATTGCACGAATTCACGCGAATAATCTTGGGGGGGGAATGGCCGGGTTCTCTCAAAAACAGCGCAGAAAATCATTTGACAAACCGTTTTTAAGTTGTATAAGAGCACCGTAGTTTGAAATAGCAGTGTTGGCGGCACAAAGCATATCATGGTTCCTCACCAATTAGTTGTGCCGCAAGGGAAGTGGTGTGCTTTATATTGTGGTTTTAGCTTTACTTAATCCGACAACTTTGGTTGTCTAAATACAGTTTAAGAGCATGTATCTCAAAAACTTGACGCTGTTCGGCTTCAAGTCCTTCGCGGACAAGACCGCGCTGAACTTCCAGCCCGGTGTCACCGCCATCGTCGGCCCGAACGGCTGCGGCAAATCCAATGTCTCCGACGCCATCCGCTGGGTGCTTGGCGAGCAATCCGCCAAGGCGTTGCGCGGCGGTGAAATGGCGGATGTGATTTTCAACGGCACGGACGGCCGCAAGCGAATGGGCATGGGCGAGGTTTCTCTCACGCTCGGTGACGTGGATGAGGAACATCTGCAAGCAGCGGGCGTCGAGGTCGCTTACAACGAAGTCACGCTCACGCGCCGGATTTTCCACGATGGCAACAGCGAGTATTTCATCAACAAAGTCCCGTGCCGGCTCAAGGACATCCAGCAGCTTTTCATGGGCACGGGCGTCGGGCGGACGAGTTACAGCATTTTGGCGCAGGGTCACATCACACAGATTCTTTCGAGCAGGCCTGAAGACCGCCGGATTATTTTTGAGGAAGCCGCCGGCATCACGAAATTCAAGAGCCAGAAAAAGGAATCACTCCGCAAACTCGAATACACCGAACAAAACCTTTTGCGCGTGGCCGATCTCGTTCGCGAGGTGAAACGGCAGATCGGCTCGCTCCAACGGCAGGCCGGCAAGGCGCGCCGCTACAAACAAATCCAGACGGAACTGCAACATCTCGACACCCAGTTCGCGCGGCACCAGTTCGACGTGTTGCAGGCCGAAATCACCGGGAAACAGGCTGCTGCCGGCCAATTGCGCGGCGAGATTGAAGCCGCGTCCGCGAGTGTGTTGAAATACGAAAACGAAATCGCGCAACTCCGCGAACGGCTTTCGGGGCTGGAACACGAAATTGCCGGGAAACAGCAGCGCGGGCTTGAGTTGAAGGGCGAAATGGACCGGCACGAAAGCCGGATCCACTTCAACGAGGAACGTCTGCGCGAACTCGCGTCGCAAAATTCCAGGGCGCTGGCGGACATCACGCAGGCCAAGGAACGCTGCCGCGCCGCCGGGGAAGAACTGGCGAATGTGAAACAGCATTTGTCCAGGTCCGAGGCCGCGCTCGCTCAACATCGTCTGACGCTGGAGACGAAACAATTGGCGTTGACCAAGGTCGAGAAGGATTTGAAGAAACGGCAGGAGTCATTGCGCGAAGCGCAATCCGTCGCGTTCACCGCCGCGCAGGATTTGGCGCGCATCCGCAACGAAATCACCGCGCTCGATTTGCAAAAGCAGGGCAACACCATACGGCTCGAAAAACTGTCCGCGGAAAAAGTCCAGCTTGAGGAGGAACGCACGCGGTTCGAAGTGCAGTTGCAGGAATTTTCAGCAAGCGTTGATGTGGGAAGACTGAACGCGCAAACCAAACGCGGCTCGGTTGAGCAGCGGCAGAATCAGTTGGGCGAAGTGCAAACGGAGTTGCAGCAATTGTCCGCCGAACATGATCAATTTTCGCAACAGGAGGCGGAAAAACGTTCACGTCTCAACGTGTTGGAGCAGCTTGAGGGTTCACGCGAAGGTTTTGCCGCGGGCCCGGTGGCAGCATTGCGCCGTTCGCGCTCGGTAATGGGCTCGCTCGCCGATCGCATACGCGTGCCGGATGCTTATGTCGTGGCGATTGAAAATGCGCTCGGCCATCACCTGCAGCTTGTTCTCACCGAGCAACCTGAATCCGCGCAGGAAATTCTCGCCGATTTGAGCGCCAACAAGGTCGGTCGCGCCAGCGTCGCTGCACTTTCCATTAAATATCGCGACGAAAAACAACTTGCGTTTGAAGGTGACATGGCGCCACCCAAAAACAATGGCGCGGCGCAGAAAACTTTGGAGAAAGGCCAAATCGTTCACGCCTTGAGCGTGGTTCAGGCCGAACCCTCCGTGGAAAAACTCCTGAAAGCGCTGCTCGGCCGCACCTTCATTGCCTCCGACCTCGTCACCGCCACGGAGCAAATTCAAAACGGCCACGGGGGTTGCGATTTTGTGACATTGACCGGCGATTTGTTGAGCCGGCACGGCGTTTATACCGGCGGTTATTTGAACGGCAACGGCAACAGCAGGGCGCCCTCGTCCATTTTGGGACGCAAAAATCAAATCACGGAACTTCAAACTGAAGTTGACAAAATTCAAAATCGCGTTGCCGAAATAAATCGTCGCCGCGGCGAGCTGTTGAACGAGCAGATGGAATTACAGGCTGGTTTGCTGCGGGAACAAACGGAATTACGCGAACAGGAAGTCGCCCTCGCCACACGTGAAGGCGAATTCAACGCGTTGCAGAATTCAAACCGGCTGTTGCGCCAGAAAATCGAGACGGTCGTTTTCGAAATCCAAAGCCTCGCCGCGCATGAACAGGAAGGTCTGCAGAAACGCGATGCGCTGGCAGCACAGTTGAACGAGCTTGAAACAGGTGAGCGCACCAATCAGGAAAATGTCGCAGCGTTCATCACTGAATTGGAGAACCTGCGTCAGCAGCGCGACGCCGCGAACACCACGCTGACCGAAAGTAAGGTCGCATTTGCAGCGGAAGAACAATTGACCGCATCGTTCCGCCAGCAACAACAGGCTTTGGAACAGCGCATCCGCGAGTTGACGCAGACGACGGAGCAGCGGCGCAATGAAGTTTCCTCGTTTGTTGGACGCAAAGAACAGGCGGAGTCGGAAATTCAGGATTCGCGGGCGCAAACCGTGCGTTTGCAACACGAGCGCGAACAGGTCAACGGACAGACTGCCGGGTTGCTTGGCCAAAAGAGTTCACAGGAGACGGAAATCACGACGCGCGATGAAAATTTGCGCGAACAGCGGCGGCAGTTGACGCAATGGCAGGAACAGCGCGGCGCGGTGGAGATTGAATTGGCGCAGAAAAACATGACCGTCCAAAACCTCCGTGAGCGCGTTCAGCAAAAATACCGCGTCAATCTCGACGACGTTCGCAGCGAGCGCATCACCATCACGCTTGCCGACGAAGGGCCGGCAAAAGTGCACGTGATGACGCCGGAAGAAATGGCCGCTGCAGGCGCTTCCACGGATTGGAACGCCGTTGCGCAACAGATTGAGGCGCTGCAAAAGCGGCTCGACGAAATCGGCCCGGTCAATCTCGTGGCCATCGAGGAATACGATGAAACCGAGCAGCGTTATCAATTTCTTAGCAGGCAGCACGATGATTTGGTTTCGGCCAGGGCGCAGTTGCTCGAAGTCATCAGCCGCATCAATGTCCAGACGCGGCAGATGTTCACGGAGACGTTTGAGAAAATCCGCGGGAATTTCCGCGTGATGTTCGTTGAGGTTTTCGGCGGCGGCAAGGCGGATTTGATTTTGTCGGATGAAGGCGACGTTTTGGAGAGCGGCATTGACATCGTCGCGCGTCCGCCGGGCAAACAATTGCAAAGCATCTCACTGCTGTCCGGCGGCGAACAGACGATGGTGGCGGTGGCGCTGCTGTTTTCGATTTATCAGGTCAGGCCGAGTCCATTCTGTGTGCTGGACGAATTGGACGCGGCGCTGGACGAACCGAACATCAACCGTTTCGTCCGCCTTTTGCAACGGTTCCTCGCGCATTCGCAGTTCATCATCATGACGCACAACAAACGCACCATCAGCATGGCCGACGTGCTTTACGGCGTGACGATGGAAGAACACGGCGTCAGCAAAATCGTCAGCATGAAATTTCACAAGGGGAACGAACCGGCAACCGTCCCCGAAGATGCCGACGTCGTGATGGCGAAATGAATTGGTAGGGCCGCGCTGCCGCGCGGCCCAAATTCAAGGATGAACAGCAGCTCGTCCCTACCGAAATCACCATGAATAATGCACGGCGTAGGTCAGCGTCCGTTCCTCATCAGGCTTGACTGGCACACGAAATTCAATCGTCTGCGAGTCGGTTTTCTTGAAGTCGTCCGATTTCTGCGTGATGTTCCAACTGCTCCAGCGATAGAGATGTTCGACCACGCGGATTTCCACCGGCTCCTTCTTGCGGTTGCGCAATTTGATCTCGAATGATTCGTCCATCCATTTCTCGCTGGTGTCCACGCGGAAATTCGTCTGCTTGCGTTCGCCGACGAGGTCGAAGGCGTTGCCGGTGGTGACACGAATCGTTTCGTTGCGCGGTGTGTGATCAATCTGGTCCTCGCCCACGAATTCCATCTGGCCATCGGCGTCACGGCGATAAAACCGCAGCTTGCCCTTGGGCAACGCCATGCCGAGGTGGTTCGTCTCCGCGTTTACAAACTCGCGCATCACCCGGACCTTTTTGTTGCCCTCATTGCCATAGCCCGGGTCGTAGTTCAACCCGCCATAAAACCGGTAATCTGGCGCGCCGTCATAAACATAAATCGTCGGCGCTACGACATTTTCGGCGCGAACGAATTCGACCTGCTTGGTCTCGCGGTCAAGCAACGTCGTGGGCCGCGCCAGCGAGTAGAGATGAAATTCGTCGAAGGCTTTTTCGGTGACGGCGGGAGCTTCCCCCGCCATTCTGCTTAACGTCATCATTCGGCTTCTCATTCCGTTGAATGTTTGCGGCTGGATTTTATTCACGTCGCCAGCCATCAATTTAATTTTGGCATCGCGGAACGTTTTGCCGCTCTGATTGTTCATTGTCACCCAGCCGATCAAATCCACCGTGTCACCCTTCTCCGGCGAAACGAGATTGTAATCCGCCTCCCAGGTGAACCCGCCGGTAATGTAACTGACTTCGGCGTCGAACTTGCCCGGTTCGTCGGATTGCAGCAGCCAGCTCAGTGTCGGCTTGAGCACCGTGTCGTCGCCCAAATCCGGAAACAGCGGTATTCCCGGCAGGCTGAACTGCAATTTGCCGTTCACCTCGATAATGGGCTGTTCCGAGCCGCCGCCCGGCACGTAGCCGCTGCGGACGATTTTGCCCGGGATGAGTTCTAGCACCTGCGTGTTGTCCTTGGTGCGGATGGTCTCAAAATCAATCGTCTTGCCCTCAAACAGCGACAGCAGCAGTTCCTGCGTGACCGGGTCGTTGCGGTAATTTTGCTCCCAGATCTGGAGCGAATGTTTGCCCGCTGGGTCGCGCAGAATCACCGAATCCGGTTCGACACGCGCTGTCGCATCTGCGTAACGCACGTTGTTGACGCCGGACTGGAGATCGAGTGGGACCGTGTCGCGCACCACGGCGAAGTCCTGGTTGTAAATGGTGAGGGCAGGTTGGGCAATGGCAGCGGAATAAGACACCGCGCCGACGATCAAAAAAGTTGGGATGAAATGTTTCATGCGTGATTTATTAGTGTGAAATTTTGTTTCCCCGTTCAATTTCAACGGGATTGATGTTGGAATACTCCCGGCTCCAAAGCCTGACAAGGAGTTTCAGTGGCTTGCCGGGCCGCCACCATTATCACCATTGACTTTCCCTGTTAAAAAAGCGTAACTGAATACCTATGAATTCACTAACCAGTCTATCACCTCAACAATTGCGCAGGGCAGCAGCGTTAAAAGGGAAAATCCAATCGCTGGAAAAAAGGTTTAACCAGTTATTGGGTTCTTTAACCAAATCTGCCGCTCGTGCAGTTCCGAAAAAGAAATGGAAGATGAGTGCAGCAGGCAGAGCGAAGATTTCTGCTGCGGCCAAAGCAAGATGGGCAAAGGTTAAGGGGCGGAAGTTGTCAGTGAAGCGGGCCAAGAAAGCCACAAGGAAGATGAGCGCTGCGGCCAAAGCCAGACTCTCAGCCAAGATGAAAATGATTTGGGCCAGGAGAAAAGCCAGGAAGTCCAAATAACAGGCGGTTGGGTCGAAGCTCGAAGCACATCTATTTTTGTTTGTTCCGGCCCGCCTTCGCTACGCTACGGCGCGGTAGCCCCGAAAGCATTCGGGGCTGGTGCCGGTGGTGAGACTCGAACTCACATGACTTTTTACGGTCCCAGGATTTTAAGTCCTGTGCGTCTGCCATTTCGCCACACCGGCCTCTGCTTGAAAACGCTAGTCGTGAATTTGGATAAATGAAAGCGCGAACTTCGCGGACATTGTTTCTCAAGCCCGCCGGAATTTTTCTTCCCGTCGTGACATGCCACGCCATGTCATTTAGCCTTCATCCATGCGGCAAACGACGCTGACGCGAAGCCATCCGCCGTTTTCCGGACCAAGCCTTCGAGCGCGGATTGATTTCGCACCGGCAGGAATTGGAATTTGTGGTTTGAGGAAACAAGCCAGATGAATTCGTCCGAGAACCAAAACAACGCGGGCTGGAAATCCGGGCTTGCCCGCGCATTGGCCAACCCCGTCTTCATTTGCCTGCTGCTGGCCGCGGTGACGCTGGTTGTTTATTGGCCGGTCAAAAATTGCGATTTTGTGGATTACGATGACGCGGCCTATTTTTCCTCCAATCACCATGTCCTTGGCGGCTTGACCCGGGCAAATATTGCTTGGGCTTTTACCACCAATGACACCGCCTACTGGCATCCGCTGACGTGGCTTTCCCTGATGCTGGATGCGGAACTGTATGGCAAGACCCCAGCCGGGCCGCATTTGACAAATCTGCTATTTCACACCACCAACACAATCCTGCTTTTTCTGTTGTTCCGGTGTTTGACGGGAGCGGTCTGGCGAAGCGCGTTCGTGGCGGCGTTGTTTGCCCTGCATCCCCTGCATGTGGAATCCGTGGCGTGGATTGCGGAGCGCAAAGATGTTTTGAGCACGTTCTTCGGGCTGTTGGCGCTCTGGGCGTACGCGCGGTTTGTACAGAAGTCAGAAGTTGAAAATCAGGTCTCCAGCCTCCGACCTCCGGCCTCCGGTTATTACTGGCTGGCACTGTTGTTCTTTGCCCTCGGGTTGATGAGCAAGCCGATGTTGGTCACGTTGCCCTTCGTGCTGCTCCTGCTGGACTATTGGCCATTGCAACGATTCACGACTTATGAGTCACAATTCAAATTCAGTATCTGGCCTTTTTTGCTTTGGGAGAAGATCCCTTTCTTCATCCTCGCGGTGGTTTCAAGCGCGGTGACCTATTCGTGTCAGAAGAACTTGGGGGCGGTAACGACACTTGAGCGGAGTCCTCTGCTGGTTCGTCTGGCCAAGGTGCCGATCAATTACGTGACCTATCTTCAGAAGACGATTTGGCCTGAAAGTCTGGCCATGCCGTATGCTTATGAGACGACTGTTTCTTTCACTATCGCAGTGGTGTGGGCTATGCTGTTGGCCGGCGTTACGCTGCTGACGCTTTGGAGAATCTCCTCCCGGCCCTATCTGGCCGTCGGTTGGTTCTGGTATTTGGGAACATTGGTTCCGGTGATTGGGCTGGTTCAGGTTGGAGGTACGCCCCTGGCAGACCGGTTCACCTACCTGCCGTTGATTGGCCTGTTTGTGGCTCTGGCCTGGGGCATGGGCGAGATGTGCGTGGAACGGCGCACGCCCAAACTGTTGATCATTTTTCTGGCCGCCATCATTCTTGCCGTCTGCGCGCTGCGGACCAGAGATCAGTTGGGTTATTGGCAAAACAACGAGACGCTTCTTCGCCACACGCTGGCGGTGACAAAAAATAATTACATCGCCTGCATCAACCTCGGCACCTGGCTGTCGAAAAAAGGGCAGCCGGTGGAGGCGATAGGCTATTTCCACCAAGCCCTGCAAATTAACCCGGACGATCCCGACGTTTTGTATAATTTGGGCAACGCCTGCGCCAAGGTCGGTAACTGGGATGAAGCCATCGCCAATTACCGTCACGCCCTGCGAATCAACCCGCATCAGGCCGACGTTCTGGACAATCTGGGTCTGGCGCTGGTGGTGAAGAAACAATATGCCGAGGCCGTTACGAATTTTGTGGCGGCGCTGAAACTGAACCCGGATTCCGCCAGCACGCACAACAATCTGGCTACCATTTTGTTTATGGAGCACCGATTCAAGGAGGCCGCGCAACATTACCGCGAAGCCCTCCGCATTACCCCCGACGACCCGCAGCTTCGCGTCAATTTCGGAGATGCCTTGTTGAAATTGGGCCAGACCAACGACGCCGTAAAGTGTTACCAGGCAGCGTTGCGGCTCGACCCGGGCAATGCGAAGATCCAGGCAAAAATGCAGACACTCGGCCGGATTGATTTCGCACCGGCAGGAATTGGGATTTATGGTTTGAGGAAACAAACCAGATGAATTCGTCCGAGAACCAAAACAACGCGGGCTGGAAATCCGGGCTTGCCCGCGCATTGGCCAACCCCGTCTTCATTTGCCTGCTGCTGGCCGCGGTGACGCTGGTTGTTTATTGGCCGGTCATGCGTTGCGATTTTGTCAATTACGACGACCCGGGTTATTTCACGGCTAACAACCACGTCTTGGCCGGTCTGACGCCGGGTAATGTCGCCTGGGCATTTACCACCGGGCAAATCAGCAACTGGCATCCGCTGACGTGGCTGTCGCTGATGCTGGATGTGGATTTGTTTGGCCAAGGACCCGCCGGGCCGCATTTGACAAACCTGTTGTTTCACGCCGCCAACACGGTCCTGCTTTTTCTGTTGTTCCGGTGTTTGACGGGGGCGGTTTGGCGGAGTGCCTTGGTGGCGGCGTTGTTTGCCCTGCATCCCCTGCACGTGGAATCCGTGGCGTGGATTGCGGAGCGCAAAGACGTTTTGAGCACGTTCTTCGGATTGTTGTCGTTGGGGGCGTGGGAGCGATACGTGGAGAAGTCCCAAGTCCAAAGTCCCAAGTCCAAAGTTTTCTACGGCTTGGCGTTGGGGTGTTTTGCGCTGGGCCTGATGAGCAAGCCGATGCTGGTGACGCTGCCGTTTCTGATGCTGTTGCTGGATTGGTGGCCACTGGGAAGAGTGTCGGGTGCCGGGTGTCGAGTGCCGGGGGCTCCTGTTCCGGCCTCTCAACCTTTAACCTTTGGCCGTTTGATTTTGGAAAAAATTCCATTCTTTGTGCTGAGCGCAATTTCGTGCGTTGTGACCTTCATCGCACAGCAAAGAGGCGGCGCGGTCGTCAAGCTGGTGAGGATTTCAATGACTGACCGGGTTGAAAACGCCTTCATTTCCTACGCCCGCTATTTGGAAAAGACGTTCTGGCCGGTCGCGCTCGCCAATCCCTATCCGTATGTGGCGCACTGGCCGTGGGGATGGGTGTTGTTTGCCGTGGCGCTCTTTGTCGGTCTTTGCGTTGCCGCCGTGTGGCTGGGGCGGAAATTTCCCTTTGGGTTCACGGGCTGGTTTTGGTTCGTCGGAACCTTGGTTCCGGTGATTGGTCTGGTGCAGGTGGGAGGCCAATCCATGGCCGACCGGTACAGTTACCTGCCCTTGGTCGGGTTGTTCGTGATTCTGGCCTGGGGTGGAGGGGAGTTGTGGTTGCAGTGGAGTTGGCCTAAACCATTCATTGTCCTAGTGGCCGGGTTGCTGCTGGTGGTCGGCGCGTGGCAGACAAGAATCCAGGTGGGTTACTGGCAAAACACCGAAATGCTCTTTCAACATGCGCTGGCCGTGACCCAAAACAACATCATTGCCTGCAATAAACTCGGCTCCTTCTACTCCCGCCAGGGACGCATGACGGAAGCCATGGATTACTACGTCCGAGCGCTCCAGATCAATCCTGACGACCCGGACGTCTTGTATGACTTGGGCAATGCCTTCGCCCAGCGGGGCGACTGGGACAACGCGATCAGCAGCTATCGTCACGCTCTGCAAGTCACTCCGGATCAGGCCGACATCCTGAACAACCTGGGCTTTGCGCTGGCGACGAAGAAACAATTTGCCGATGCCATTGTGTGTTTCGAGGCGGCATTGAAACTGAATCCGGATTACGCTGACGCCCACAACAATCTCGCCACGGTTTTGTTCATGGAGCAACGGTTTGAGGAAGCCGCGCGGCATTACCGCGAAGCCCTCCGCATCACGCCCAACAATCCGCAGTTTTACAGCAACCTCGGCGATGCGCTCGTGCGACTGGGGCAGGTGGCCGAGGCCGTGAAGTGCTATCAGGAAGCGTTGCGATTGAAACCAAGCGACGAGCGGATCAAAACCAAACTGCGGGCGTTGGGCGCGCCCATTTCAAACTAACGCGCGGATCGCGCCGTCGCGACCGAGTGCGGCAGTCAGATCAATGATGTCCCGTTGCAGGCAGAACGGCACGTCATCGCGCAATTCGGGAATCGCCAGCAATCGCCGTGCATTTTCCGCCCCGGAAACGGCGGCGAACAGATTGGACTTCGCTTTCCGGCAGGCGTTGAGGGCGGTTTCAACGGAATCCGAAACCGCAAGCCCGCTGGAATCGCGCAACAACATTTCGCCCAATGCGCCCGCCGCCAGCACATCCTCGTTGGCGATGTTTTCACGCGTGCCCGCACACACGAGCAGCACCTCCGACGGGCAAAGCTGCCGAATAAATTTCGCCGTCGCCGTGAGATTCAAGAATGAAGCGGCCAAAACCATTTTTGCGCCCGCGCAGGCGCGCAGCGCGCGGGTGCCGTTCGTCGTCGTCGAAACAATGGTTTTGCCGTGGACCTTTTCCGGCGTGTATTCGCGCGGTGAGTTGCCGAAATCAAAATCAATGCCGCCGGTCTGCGCGGCGCGGATGCGCACGCTGTTTCGTTCGCCGCCGAGCAAAACGTCCGGCTGTTTTTTCCGGATGGCCAGCGCCTCGGAAATTTCGCTTACGGGAATGATGGCTTTTGCGCCATTGTGCAACGCGGTTACGAACGTGCTCGTGGCGCGCAGCACATCGAACACAACGCAAATGCTTTCACTCAAATTGCGTTTCGCCAGCGCGGGCAATTCCGCCGGTGTCAGTATGACTTCGATTTTCATTTTGTGTCGCGCCAATCCTATTTCACTTTTGTCCGCATGTAATGAAAAAGATATTGCTGCGCATAACCGGCATGTGGACCAAAGTGCGTGGCGGCGAAATGGTGCAGATGTCTTGCAGTCACATGGCGGCGTGGAAAATAAAGTTCGCGCAATGCACGTCCGACCCAAACGTCCACCGGAAACGCGGAATCAAAACCGCAGGCAAATAGCAGAACGCAATCGGCAATTTTGCCGCCCACACCATGCAATTTCACTAATTCCGCCCGCGCTTCAGTCAATGGCAGATGGCGCAGTCGTTCCAAATCCAATTTTCCGTCGGCGATCCGCCGGGCGGCAGCGAGCAAATAAGGCGCGCGAAAACCCATTTTGCACGTGCGTAATTCGGCTTGAGTGGTGCTGGCAATCCGCTCTGCGGTTGGAAATGAATAATACAACGCGTCCTCGCCCTGTCCCTCTCCCATCCGGTGGGAGAGGGTGGCCGGAGGCCGGGTGAGGGGTTCACCAAAACATTCACAAAGCAGCGCAATGATTTGCCGGATTTGGACGATTTGCTTTGTGGAAGACAGGATGAATGACGCCAGACATTCCCACGGGTCCTGGCGCAAAATGCGGAGTCCGTGACAGGTGGCGACAGCAGCTTGCATCGGTTTGTCGTCGGGAAAAGTTTTGAGCACGGCGGTCAGATTCACTTCGGTCTGCAAGTAATCGCGCAGCCATTGCCAGTCTTTCTGCGGCACAGCAGCTTCGGCGCGAATGCCGTCGTGCGTTTGCGTCAACCGCACCCAATGTTTGCCAATGACACCGGTCCAACTACTGCCGTCTTCCCTCCAGCGGAAAACCTGGCCGGAATCCAGCGTTGCCGCCAAATCGTAATCGCGGACGCGCAGGAGGATTTTCGTTTCGGCCATTCTACTTCAAATTATAGCACGCCCAAAGGTGCTCGCGATGAAACACACGGTCGCCGATTTTGATTTCGCGCCCGCCGAGGTCGGTGACGGATTCAAACTGCTGCAAGAGCTGCGGCGGCATGGGCGGCGGCGGAATTTTGTAGTACTCAATCGGCTGATGCATCAGCCATTTCCAAAACCAGTCGCGCTCCAGCGGATAGGGGTCCACTTCACCGACAAAAACGGCGTTCTGGCCTTTGCGGTGTTCGCGGTAGTCGTATTCCGGCCAGAAATAAAATTGATTTCCCGGCTTGTCCGAATCCATGGAATAAACGAGCGGTTCCGATTCAAGCGCCACTTTTGCCTGCGGTAAATAAAATGAATACAGCCCGGTGATGCCGTAGTGGCTGCAAATGATGAACACGGGTTTGCCTTCCTGTTGGAGTTTTTCGCGTTCCACTTCGGCAAACGCGGCGCCTTGTTTCCAGGCGCGAACGCGGCGCGATATGTCTTTTTCACCGGGCAACAATTGTCCGGTGATTTTGCCGACAAGATTGCTCTGATACACAATCGCAACGGCGAAGAAACCAAGCGCCAGCCCAATCGCCAAAAACGGTCTGGCGGCGCGCCGCCGTTCATCCCAGTAGGCAACCATCAGACAAAACAGCGGCAGGATGGCGGGCGCAATCCAGTTCGGCAAAACACGCGAGTGAAACGAGTAAAGCCAGTAGCCGAGAAAAACCGGCGCGCCCATGCAAAAAAAGTAGAGCCATAACCCCGACGCCTTGTGTCGGGGCACTTTCCAAAAGCCAATCATGGCCCAAAGCGCGCCGATGAAGAAAATCGGGTTCAACAACGCCAGTTCGGAAAAGGAGAAATCCCAAAAATAACGCAGCGTTGGTTTCCACTGCGAGTGAAGGCCCGCGTCACCCGCCACTTGATGGACGGTTGTCCAGCCGTGTTGCCAGTTCCAAATGACCACCGGCAGCGTGCAGAGCGAAAAAATCAGCAACGCCAGCCACGGACCAGGCCGGCGCAGATGCGCGCGCGCCGCCGGGTAAAGCGCGAAGAAAACCGCCCAGCACACAATTTGGTAGAGTGCGCTGTATTTGCAGAGAAAACCGAGCCCCATCGCCAAACCGACAATGAGCCAGTGGCGGGTTTGTCCGTCCGGTTGCGCCGCGCGCCAGCCCGCGATGAGCGCCCATGTCCAGCACAAGACCAGCGGCGGATCAACGGTCATCAGAATTGAGCCCACGCCAAGCAACGGCGTGGCGGTGACGATGAGCAAAAGCCAGAAGGCGGCGCGCGCGTTGATTTCGCGGGCGAAGAAACGCAACACCATCACGCTCAAAATCGCCGCGAACAGCGGCGAAAAAAACCGGACGCCGAATTCCGTGTCGCCGAAAAGCGACGTGCCGGCGAACTGAATCAATGCGATGCCGGGCGGCTTGCTGCAATAAGAGAGCGCGAGATGCTTTGACCAGACCCATTGATACGCTTCGTCCTGGCCAAGCTGAATCATGCCGCTGGCGATGTAAATCCAGCGCGCGATGAGCAGGACAAAAATCAGAACATATCCGACGCGAAGCCACTCAATTTCGGATTTCGGATTGGGGATTGCGGATTTGGCGGAGTTTTGGGGTTCTGTTTCTGCATTCTGCATTCTGCATTCTGCATTCAAAAGTGACGGCATTTTTGCGTGCCAGAGCGGGAACCATTTTTCCCCAACCCAATTCCAAATGGTTTGCAATGCAATCACCCCGGCTGCGGCGTAACCCGCGCCCAAAATCGCCCCAGCCAGAACGTCGCCCGGATAATGAACGCCGTTGTAAACGCGCGAAAACGACACGGCCAGCGCCATCGGCAGCATGAACCAAAGACTGCGGCGATAAAAAAGAAACATCACCATCGTCATGGCGAACCAATTGGCCGCGTGCGATGAAGGCATGCTGCCGGAACCGGTGCAGCCCAGCCGTTCAATGACATTGGGCAGCGCCATGCACGGGCGCGGGCGCATGACGACATGTTTGATGGTGTTGACGACGAGCGGATCGCCGAGCGCGATGACGAGAAAAACCATCAAAGCGCACAACCGCGCGCGGGCGTTTCCGAAACACAACGCGCCGACGATGATGGCGATGGCCAGCGGAACGAACCAGCGCATGACGCCATTGCCGCCGCTCAAAATCGGCATGAACCGATCGAAGAGAGGATTGCTCAACGAGCCATTGATGAAATGGAACAGGCTCGCGTCGAGCGTTTGCAACCAATGCATGGCCGCCAGTGTAGCGGAAAAAACACAGTGTTCAAGGCGCAGTGCGCCCTCCCTATTGTCACCACAGCCTGTCTCGCCGTAGCCTTGGCGAAGGCGGAAGACGCAGAGAAAACGGTTTTTACGCGGATTCCACGAATTAACACAAATTTTTGGTGGGGCGAGAGTCCCCGCGAGCCGCCAAAGAAAACGTTTTTACGCGAATTTCACGACTTGAGCTGGGTGGGAACCAGCAAAAGGAATTTGTCCTGCAGGCAGGACGAAGGCCCGCGAGGGCCGAGCGAGTGGGCACGAGCGAGTCCATTCGCGCTAATTGGTGTAATTCGCGTTAACACAGTTTTTCCGCCTCTAAAAATCCTTCTGGCCGCCGCAGGCTGACCGATGCAATATAATTTCATGGCTCGGAAGAAAATGTCACCTGCGGCAATGCGTAAATATATCCATTCATTGCGCGGCAAGTTCAAAACACCCGACGACAAACCGTTTGCCGAATGGATGGCGGATCTAAACCGCGAAGAAGAGGAATTGGAAGAAAGACGGTTTCAACGGCTTACCGCTTTGGGTAAAAAATCAGTCATTCATCATGAAGGTCGATGACATTATTAGCTACGCGCAGTTGGTTCACGCCGAGGGAGCAAATCTCCAGAGGGGCATGAATTTTGGAATTGGCAAAAGTTACTCGGTGTTCTTGATGTCTCTTCGCAAAAATGCTCCCTACGCTGATGCAGTTGATGAAGCAACGGGCACACTCATCTACGAGGGACATGATCAACCGCGGACTCAAGGCGGCTCTGACCCCAAAACGGTTGACCAACCGTTGCAGACGCCGAAAGGCGGATGGACTGAAAATGGAAAATTCTTTCGTGCAGCAATGGACTTCAAAAGCGGCCTACGGAAGAAGCCAGAATTGATCAAGGTTTATGAGAAAATTGCTGCCGGTATTTGGTGTTATAAAGGTTTCTTTGAGCTGCTCGATGCAGAAATCGTTCCTAGCGGCGGTCGCAAGGTTTTCAAATTCCACCTCAAACCGATTGAACGAAAAATCTTAGGCCGCATTGAAGAACTTCCACACACACGTTTAATTCCGACACATGTAAAGGTGGAAGTTTGGCGGCGGGATAAAGGCTGTTGTGTGAAGTGCGGTTCAAACCTTAATTTGCATTACGACCACGACATTCCGTTCTCAAAAGGAGGCAGTAGTTTTACGGCAGACAATGTTCGCCTGCTCTGTGCGAAGCACAACTTGGAAAAGTCGGACAAAATCATGTCTGTTCTACCGTGGATTTACGTCAGTGCGGAAATGGCAGCACATCTCCACCGCAATTAAGTTAGAAATCCGCGCCATCTCGCGGATAAGAAATATTGTTCACCTCAAAAAGCAAAAAGCCGGAGAAGTGTTTCTCCGGCTTTTGTTGAAAGATTGGCGGCAACCTA
>CAWIGO010000004.1:0-110698 GCA_963835625.1 uncultured Verrucomicrobiae bacterium | reverse complement strand
GAAAATTTACTTCGCCTTTTGGAGTTTTTGCAGTTGTCCGACCATGTTGCGCAATTGCTCGCCATCCCTGCCTTGCATTGACGGCAATTGCGCCGCCGTTTCCGCAACCAAAAGCGCGTCTGCTCCGCGATTTTCACTCGTCAAAAGGGCGGTGTAGCGAAACACGGCTTCAGGCGAATAAGGACAGAGCGCAAACGCCTGCCGAAAAGCAAAATCAGCCTCGAGTTCATACGTTCTTTTTCCGAAGGATTGGTGGCGTGTTGCGCGCGCCACGCATAAACGTCTGCCGATCGAACTACGTAATTTGGAAAACCATTTTTGCACATCAATCATTTTGGACGAAATGAAGGTCGCCTTTAAATCCCTGAAGTCCTGCCGAGAAACATCTTGTTCACAAATGCAGTCATGTCCTCAACAGGCATATCATCGTTCAACCAATCGCCAATCATCGGGCTGACATATTTTGACCAGTAATCATGATCATGCCGGACAGTTTCTTCGGACAATGCCGACAAAGACTGCCGGTTGATTTTCATGATCAAATCATGCGGTTCCAAATAAGGATACATCCAGTCGAGAGGGAAACTCTCTTCAATGTAAAATTCATGGCTTGGATTTTTGTCAAAAATGACTTTAACCAGCAGCGCATTGAGTTCCATTACAGCAACCTGGCCACTGACTTGAATTTTACCATTTGAATCCCGCGTGAAATTCTCGCCGGGCTTGAGCTGGCCATTTTGCATCCGTTCCTGGGCATCCTTCACAAAATCATCAAAACATTTTTGCGAATCCTCCTTGGTTGGAATGTAAATTTTGTCCCCATACATGGACCGCAGATAATCCAAATACGTCATATCTGCGAGTGCATTTTGGGTAAGCGCGAAAAAGGGATCCGCATTGATCTGCGATTTGCACAACGCTGTGACCAAAAACCTTCCTGGATCCGTGCCGCCAAAATAAATGCTTTCGTCCGGTATTGACTGGATGATGTCCCGTCCAAAAGCAATGGGATATTTTTCGTGCCATTGCAAAATCTTCAAACATGCCATAAATTTCCAGCAATGCCTGCCATTGTATTCCCCGCAAACGCGGATCAGATGCACCGGAATGTTCATATTGCGGCGCGCGATTTCGGAAATCCATAAACATATTGCTGACCGTCAACCAATCGCCTTTCCCTGCCGCAACGAAAAAGGATTTGAATTCCGGCAACATTTCCTGCCCTTCGGCCTTGACTGCCGCATTTGCCTGGGTCTCCTTTTCCGAAATGAACGCTTTCAATGGCGCGGAAGCTTCCGATTGTCGAGCGACCACGGGAAGCAGGCGGTTTTTTGGCACAGCCGATGTATGATCCAATGCCGATCACAATCCCGGTCGACTGTTGTTTTCATAGATTTCTTTCGCCGTTGTTTTCATGAAATAACCGAGCGCATTTCCGGATTTATTGAAATCGAGTCCATGGTTGTCGTTTCGACCGTCTTAATCATTTAATTTAGAATTATTCTAAATCTTGATAAACTTTAGTCTCGGATTCACTCTAACTGCGCCATGAACATGGTCGAGAAAAAATTAAACGACCGCTTGACCGAACAGCTGGGCATGACCGGTTTTCGGCTCGCGCTGCAACGCCAGCAGGTTTGTGACGATTAAACGATTTTAGCGATTTAACGGTTTGGAAAATGAGCACCGCCACCGAAACTATCGAAGGCCTGGTCAAACAGGAATATAAATACGGTTTCTACACCGACGTGGAAACCGATTCCGCACCGCCGGGTTTGAGCGAGGACACCATCCGGCTGATTTCGCGAAGAAAAACGAGCCAGAATGGCTGACCGATTGGCGGCTCAAGGCGTTTCGGCACTGGCAAACGATGCAGGAGCCGACTTGGCCGAAAGTTCATCACGAAAAAATCAATTATCAGGACATCGTTTATTACTCCGCGCCGAAGAAGAAGGGCGAAGGGCCGAAAAGCCTTGAGGAAGTTGACCCGAAATTGCTGGAGACCTACGAGAAGCTCGGCATCCCCCTGCGCGAACGCGAACGGCTCGCAGGCGTGGCCGTGGACGCGGTATTTGACAGCGTGTCGGTTGGCACGACGTTCAAAAAGCAGCTCGCCGAAAAAGGCATTATCTTCTGCTCGTTCAGCGAAGCGGTGCAGGAACATCCCGACCTCGTCCGCAAATATCTCGGCATGGTCGTGCCTTACACCGACAATTTTTTTGCCACGCTGAACTCCGCCGTCTTCACGGACGGCTCGTTTTGCTACGTGCCGAAGGGCGTGCGTTGCCCAATGGAATTGTCCACGTATTTTCGAATCAACGCGGCAAACACCGGCCAGTTCGAACGCACGCTCATCGTGGCCGAAGAAGGCGCCTATGTGAGCTATCTGGAAGGTTGCACGGCGCCGATGCGCGATGAAAACCAGCTCCACGCGGCAGTCGTCGAGCTTATCGCGCTCGACAACGCAGAAATCAAATACTCGACCGTGCAAAACTGGTATCCGGGTGACGAGCAGGGCCGGGGAGGTATCTACAATTTCGTGACCAAGCGCGGCCTGTGCAAAGGCAGGAATTCCAAAATTTCCTGGACGCAGGTCGAGACCGGCTCGGCCATCACCTGGAAATATCCAGGCTGCATTTTGCAGGGCGACAATTCCACCGGCGAATTCTATTCCGTCGCGGTGACGAACAATTTTCAGCAGGCGGACACCGGCACGAAGATGATTCACATCGGCAAGAACACTCACAGCACGATTGTGTCGAAGGGCATTGCCGCCGGACACGGACAGAACAGCTATCGCGGCCTCGTAAAAGTCCTGAAACACGCTGTGAACGCGCGCAACTTCTCGCAGTGCGATTCGCTGCTCATCGGCAACCAGTGCGGGGCGCACACGTTCCCATACATTGAAGTGAAAAATACTTCCTCGCGAGTGGAGCACGAGGCCTCGACGTCGAAGATTGGCGAAGACCAAATTTTTTATTGCAATCAGCGGGGACTTTCGACACAGGACGCCGTCAACATGATTGTCAACGGCTTCTGCAAGGAAGTGTTCAAGGAACTGCCGATGGAATTCGCCGTGGAAGCGCAGAAACTTTTAGGCGTGAGTTTGGAAGGCAGTGTGGGATAAATTAACCACGAATGAACACGGATGGACACGGATGATTCCTGAAAACCTTAATCGCCTTGTTACACACGCACTTGACCAAGTGCTTTTGGAAACTAATCAGCGGGCAGCAAATGATTCAAAAACAATCATATACGATTTCGCCCGACGGGGTTTGCTGATTTCCAGTGTTTCGCTGGGCTCATTGCTGGAGGCACACATAAAGATTTTGGAAGAGATGTCAGCGCGGTCATGGAATGAAATGAAGCGTGTATCGGATGAAGTCCGCATCGCCCCATACACAGAAATGGAGAACGACTTGGCTGCCTTGTTGAGCGCAAGGTTGATATGTATCAAGAATATTCTGCGCCGAAGTATTGAGGTTAACGACAAAAGTGGTCATGCGAAGATGGCTTTGCCACAATTTGACGAGCGATATAAAAGTGTCGAATCAAAATATAAAAATGAAGTCGGAATTTACTGTGCAGCTCTAAACGCTAAAGTTGCCGATCCTAATCGCATGAGCGCAAACATTACTTACAATCTTCATGGAAATAATTTGCGGATTAATATCAACTCGCACGATTATTCGGTTAATATCGCGAATTCCAAGATTGTCTTTGACGAAATTCGGAAAGTAATCAATTCGAACATAGAGGAAGAAAATCTTAAAGAGGATCTTCACGCAAAAACGACAGAAATGGAACAGAACATCGGCAAAAGTTCGTTTCTCCAAAAATATTCCGAGTTCATGGCTTTGGCAGCAAATCATGTAACTGTTTTTGCTCCGCTTCTCCCAGCGCTGACTCAATTTTTACAAGCTGGAGGCACGCCATAGCATTAAAATTTTAATCCGTTTTTATCCGTGTCCATCCGTGGTAAAATTGAGTTTTAGAAAATGAGCAAACCGATTCTCGAAATTAAAAACCTCAACGCGGGCGTTGAGGATAAACAAATCCTGAAGGGCGTCAGCCTGACCATCAATGCCGGCGAGGTCCACGCGGTCATGGGACCGAACGGCAGTGGCAAGAGCACGCTGGCCGCCGTGCTGGCTGGTCGCGACGGTTATGAGGTGACCAGTGGCGAAGTGATTTACAACGGCCAGAATTTACTCGACCTCAATCCCGAGGAACGCGCCCGCGAAGGCCTGTTCCTCGCGTTTCAGTATCCAGTCGAAATTCCCGGTGTGAACAGCACCTATTTCCTCAAGGCCGCGCTTAACGAAATCCGCAAGTACAAGGGCGAGTCCGAACTGGATGCAATGGAGTTCCTCACGCTCGTGAAAGAAAAGATGAAGCTGCTTGAATTGAGCGGCGAACTGCTGAAGCGCTCGGTCAACGAGGGCTTCTCCGGCGGCGAAAAGAAACGCAACGAAATTTTCCAGATGGCTGTGTTGGAACCCAAGCTTGCAATTCTCGATGAAACGGATTCCGGCCTCGACATTGACGCGCTGAAAATCGTCGCCGGCGGCGTCAACAAATTGAAGCGACCCGACGGCGCGCAGCTTGTCATCACGCACTATCAGCGTTTGCTGAATTATATCATTCCCGATTTCGTGCACGTGCTTGTAGATGGCCATATCGTGAAATCCGGTGGCAAGGAACTCGCGCTCGAACTCGAAGCGAAGGGTTACGACTGGATTATCAAGAAGGTAACGACATAAGGTATCCGCCTGAATGCAAGCGCCGCCAGACAGAACCCGGTCGCCCGAGCCGCTTGAAACTTTTGGTTTGCAGGACAAACCAAACCGAGGCTCTTTTGCCTTGTCAGCTTGATTGTCAACACCCTATCGTCGGTCGGGTTCCATGAGAACATCTCCCAATCGTTTGTTACAGTTTGCAACCGTTGCGATCATCGGCATCTTTGTCCTCGGCTTTGTGTCCCCGCCCCTCGGGGCTTGGACTGGCGCAGTCTTAAACGCATGGTTCATAGGTACGCAGAAAGCATGGCGCGGATTTTTATTGCTGGTAGGCATCGATTTCATTTTGCATTTATTCTCGAAATGGAGTGGGTCTCCACTGACTGAAATTGAGCACGCCGGTTGGATGATGCTGGCTGTCCTCATCAGCGTTCTGCCCTTCCTTCTCTATCGGCTAACGAGCCAGCGCCGGCAGGGTTTTCTGTCAACCCTTTCCTTACCGCTTTGGGGCGTTGCTTTGCAGACACTAGGACAACTGTTCTTTCCAACCAGAAATATTCAATCCCTACTCTTCGTTTCTCATCTACTGGTTCGCGGCGGTGATCAATTGGATGTGGAACCAGGAATTCCGGGCCAGGAAGATTGCCACGGGCGCAAGTATTTTCGGCGCGGTATGCGTCCTTGTCTTGGGATATGGCTTCTTCCTGCAGACAATCCACCCAGTTGCGCCTCAAGTCCTGCCAACGAGTGCAGCCTTTGCGTGGTTATGTCTTTTTGGAGGCTTGATTTTGAGCGCGTGGAGTTTCATTCAGCCTGACATAAGGCGCGAGGCATGGGCAAATAAAGCAGAGACAACCGCCATCTTAAGAAGTCCGAACACCGGAGAATCTCTGGATGTTGTCAGCGAAGGCGGCCATGAGGCTTTGGTCAGCCAGTCAGGCGAACGGTTTCCAGTTCGCAACGGAATTCCCATCTTTCTAGAGCAGAAGAAGCTCACTGGTTCCAACCGCAAATACAACCAGCTATATGAAATCATCGGCGGCTTCTATGATGACGTCCAGAGGGTGGCGTGTGCCTTACGGGGCATCAGTGTAGGCCAATACCTTTGGGGTTATCTGCGCTTTCTTGAAATCAATCCCGGCGATTCCGTGCTGGAAACGTCCGTGGGCACCGGCCTCAACTACAAATACCTTCCGCGTGGTGCAAGACTCTTCGGTCTTGATCTCTCGGCGGAAATGCTGACGAATTGCCAGGCCAATCTGCGCCGCTGGGAGCTGGACGCCGACCTTTTTCTCGGAAATGCCGAGGACCTGCCATTTGCCAATGACAGTTTTGATGTCGTCTTTCACGTCGGAGGCATCAACTTCTTTAATGACAGGGCAAAAGCGATCCGGGAAATGATCCGTGTTGCAAAGCCAGGGAGCCGCCTGCTGATTGCCGATGAGACCGAAGAGCATGTGAAAAGCACCTTTGAACGAATCCCCATTACCAGCAGATATTTTAAGAACCGCCGGGAACCTGTCAAAGCTCCGATTGATCTAGTCCCCCCGGAGATGCGGGAAATACATCTTGAGATGCTGCGGGATGGGCGATTCTATGCCCTCACATTTCGTAAACCCTCCTCCCGCGATGCCGAATCTTTACTATAGCCTATGACGACGGCACTATCATCGAATCTGCGACTGGAAATTTGCATTTTGAAAAGCCTATGAATTTAGATGAAACCCAACGCCAGCGCGTCACCGCCTGGGTTTTGCAGGGCGCAAAACTTTCGGAAATCCAAAACCGGCTCGCGGAGGAGTTTGGCCTCAAGCTCACCTACATGGAAGTGCGCTTCTTGGTGGACGACTTGAAGCTCAAGCTGAAAGACCCGGAGCCGCCCAAAGTTGCCGCGCCGGTTGCCGAGGCGACAAAACCTGCCGATAAGAAAAACGCTCCGCTACCCACCGAGCCGCCGGGCGCGAAAGGTGGCGTGTCCGTAACGGTAGATCAACTGACACGGCCCGGTGCTATTGTCAGTGGCAAGGTCACGTTCAGTGACGGTCAGGCGGCCGACTGGTATCTCGACCAAACCGGACGGCTGGGCGTTGCGCCCAAGCAACAAGGCTACAAACCGTCCGCCGCGGACGTGCAGCAATTTCAAGCCGCGCTGCAAAGCGAGATCGCGCGGATGGGTTTTTAATTTACCCGCGCCTTCATCTTGCCGCGCGCTTCGCCGCTTGGCACATTGATGCGTGATGCGCGAGCAATTCCGGGTCTGGATTGAAAGCCTCGAAACCTTCGCCCTTGAAGTCATCTCCGGCGAACGCCGTGACACGAAGGCGGCGTTGATGCGCACGCTTTTGTTCGGCGGGTCGAAATTGTTTCAAGCCGGCGTTGAACTGCGCCGCTGGCTTTACAATGTCCGCATCTTTCGCGACACGACGCTCGGTGTGCAAGTCATCGCCATCGGCAACCTTACCGTTGGCGGCACGGGCAAAACGCCGGTCGTGGAGAAATTCGCGCGTGAACTGCGCGATGCCGGACGCAACGTCGCCATTCTCTCGCGCGGTTATCGTTCCAAACCGCAGCCGTTTCACCTGTGGTTGCTCAATAAAATTTTACTGCGCGAAGACCAGACCCCGCCGCGCATTGTGTCCGACGGCAAATCGCTGTTGCTCGATTCCGAAATGGCCGGTGACGAACCCTACATGCTCGCGTCGAACTTGAAGGACGTGGTCGTTCTCGTGGACAAGGACCGTGTCAAAAGCGGGCGTTACGCAATTGAAAAATTCGGCTGCGACACGTTGCTGCTCGACGACGGTTTTCAATACTGGGATTTGCGCGGGCGGCGTCATGACGTGGTGCTGATTGACCGCCAGCAGCCGTTCGGCAACGGACATTTGCTCCCGCGCGGCACGTTGCGCGAGCCGCCATCGCACCTCGCCTGCGCTCAAACCATTTTCATCACCAAAAGCGACGGCCGGACTACTGAACTCCGCCAACGCATTGCAAAATTTAATTCCGACGCCGCCATCATTGAATGCGTGCATCATCCGCTTTATCTCGAAGATGTGTTCACCGGCGAGCGGCACGAATTGGATTTTCTGCGCGGGCACAAAGTCGCGTCGCTCAGCGGCATCGCGCAGCCGGAAAGTTTCGAGCAAAGCCTCGTGAGGCTCGGCGCGGAACTGGTTTATTCCAAACGCTTTCTCGATCATCACCGCTATACACAGCAGGAAATCCTTAACGTCATCAACCGCAGCAAGAAACGCCAGGCCGACACCATTGTCACCACGCAAAAAGACGCCGTGCGTTTTCCAAAAATTGACCGGCGCGACCTGCCGATTTACTTCATGCGCGTCGAAATCCAAATCGTCAGCGGCGCGAACGACTTTCAGGACTGCGTCCGCAAAATCTGTTTCCGCTGAAAATGGACACGCTGATTTATTGGTTTGGCTGTGCGCTCATCGCGGTGATTCAAGCGTTGCCGCTCACATTCGTCGCGCGCCTCGGTCGCGCAGGCGGCGGGCTGGTGTATTGGCTGGACGCGCGGCACCGGCACGTGGCGTTGAAAAATCTGGCGATGTGTTTTGGCAATGAAAAATCGCCGGACGAAATCCGCGCCATCGCCAGGGAAAATTTCCGGCGCATCGGCGAAAATTACGCCTGCGCCATCAAAACCTCCGCGATGACTTTTGCCGAATTGCGTCCGCACGTCGAATTCGTCGGGATGGAGCGCATGCTGCCGCTGCGCCGCATCATCAACGCCGGCGGGCATTTCGGAAATTTTGAACTCTACACCCGGGTCAAGGATTTGGCGCCCGGCTATCCGTGCGCCGCGACGTATCGCGCCCTGGATCAACCGGCGCTTAACCGCTTGCTGGAAAAATTGCGCAATCATTCCGGCTGCCTGTTTTTTGAGCGGCGCACCGACGGCGCGGCCTTGCGCGCCGCCCTGAACCAGCCCGCGATCATGCTCAGCCTGCAAATTGACCAGCACGGCGGCGACAAGGGATTGCGCCTGCCGTTTCTCGGCCACGATTGTTCCACCAATTCCTCACCCGCACTTTTTGCGCTCCGCTATAATTGCGAACTTTACACCGCCCTCTGTTTTCGCGTCGGGCTGGCGAAGTGGCGGATTGAAGCCGGCAAACCGATTCCCACGCACGAAAACGGCCGGCCACGCAGCGTCGAAGACATTATGCGCGACGTGCTCCGCGCCCACGAAGCCGCCGTCCGCCGCGACCCGGCCAACTGGTTTTGGGTCCACCGCCGCTGGAAGGCGGATGCGTCCAAAGTCCCAAGTCCGGAGTCCAAAGGTGAAAACGCCGACTCCGTCGAATGAACTCTCCATCTGCCATCTGCCATCTGCCATCCGCCCCGCGAATTCTGATTCGCGGAACAAACTGGCTTGGCGACGCGGTCATGACCACGCCCGCACTGCTGCGCCTGCGTGAGCATTTCCATGACGCGCACATCACGCTGCTCACGCCGGAAAAATTACGCGAGCTTTGGTTGAACCATCCCGCAGTCAACGAAACCATTTCGTTTGTGCCGGGGGAAAGCGCTTTTTCCGTTGGCCGGAAATTGCGAGCGGGCAAATTTGATCTGGCGCTGACGCTGCCGAACTCGCCGCGCTCGGCGATTGAAATCTGGCTCGCCGGAATTCCTCAGCGCATCGGCTATGCGCGCCCGTGGCGAAATTGGTTTTTGACAACTTGTGTGGCATCGCGGCCCGATGCTGTAAAAATGCACAAACGTTCCGTCGCTGAAATAAAAAGACTGATTGCCGGGAATTCAGAATCCCGAATCCCGAATCCAGAACTCACAAAATCGGCACATCAAATCTACGAGTATCTTCATTTAACCGCTGCGCTGGGCGCGAACCCCGAGCCGTTGTTGCCGCAACTGTTCGTCGCGCCGGACGAAACTGAAGTCGCCAGGAAAAAATTTGGACTGAATAAAATCGCGCAACCCATTTTCGGCTTGAATGCTGGCGCGGAATACGGCCCAACCAAACGCTGGCCGGTTGAAAAATTCATCGCTGCCGCGCGCGAAATTCAGCAACGCACAAATTGCGTCTGGCTGGTCCTTGGCGGCAAAGGCGACCTTGAAGTTGCGAACCGAATTGAATCCGGAATTCAAAATTCAAAATTCAAAATTGTAAATCTGGCCGGCCAGACCTCTTTGCGCGAATTGATGTCGCTCCTGAAACTTTGCCGTGTTCTTTTGACGAACGACTCCGGCCCGATGCACGTCGCCGCCGCGCTGGGCACGCCGGTGGTCGTGCCGTTCGGCAGCACGTCGCCGGAACTGACCGGGCCGGGTTTGCCGGGCGACCCGCGGCATCGGCTGCTCAAATCCGACGTGCCATGCTCGCCGTGTTTTCTGCGCGAGTGTCCGATCGATTTCCGCTGCATGAACGGCATCAGCGTCGAGCGCGTTGTGAAAGCCGTTTTACAAATAATTTAAACCGCCAAGACGCCAAGTTAATTAGACTTTGTGCCTTGGTCCCTTCGTGGTAAATTCGCTTTTGTGGAAACGGTCACACAACTCACGAACCAGCTCGTCGAGTCGTATGCGCGTCTCGGCGGCATCAATCATTTGGACGGAAAGAATCTGCCGTCCAAGCGCGCCATCACGGCCATCACGCAGGATTTGTTGCGGCTGTTGTTCCCCGGATTTTTCGATGAGAAACCGCTGCATTCCTCGGAAATCAAGGCGGAGACGGCGGCGTTGCTGGATTTGGTGCTGGGCAAATTGGAGGACGAAATTCGCAAGAGCCTTGAATACAGCCCGCCCGCCGATTTGCCAAAAAAAAACATCACAACGGCGGCGCACAGTTTGACGCTTGAATTCCTCGGCAGCCTGCCGCGATTGCGCGAAGTGCTGCAGACGGACATGGAAGCGGCCTACGACGGCGATCCGGCTGCGAAGAGCAAGGAGGAGGTGCTGGTGTCGTATCCGTTTGTCGAGGCGATCGCCGTGCAACGACTGGCCCACGAATTGTATTTGAAAAACATCGCGCTGATTCCGCGCATCATGACGGAGTGGGCGCATTTTCGCTCGGGCATGGATTTGCATCCGGGCGCGCAAATCGGGTCGCACTTTTTTGTGGATCATTGCACCGGCACGGTCGTCGGCGAAACGACCACCATCGGCGACCACGTGAAGATGTATCACGGCGTCACGCTCGGCGCGAAATCCACTTCCGCCGTGGAACAACTGCGCGGCAAAAAACGGCATCCGACGATTGAAGATCGCGTGACGATTTATCCCGGCGCGACGATTCTCGGCGGCGAAACCGTCATCGGCGCGGGCAGCACGATTGGCGGCAACGTGTTCCTCATGGAAAGCGTTGCGCCGAACTCGATCGTCATTTACGACAGCCCCGACATGCGTGTGTTGAGCAAGTCGGACAGGAAAAAGAAAGTCACGACAGATTTTCAGATTTAGAACTCAAACCAACCGCCGTTCATAATATTTTTCATACGCAGCAGTTGAAAGCCCTCATTGAGACCAGAAACACAAGGCCCGAACGGGTCTTTCTCGTCGGTGTCGAACTCAAATCGCGCAACCATGCGGACACGCGCGATTCGCTTGCCGAACTCGGCGAACTCGCGATAACTGCCGGTGGCGAAGTCATCGGCGACGGCCTGCAAAAAACGGAATCACTGAATCCCGCCACGCTCATCGGCAAAGGCAAGGCGAACGAATTCGCCGAATTTTGCCGGCGTCAACGACGTTGACACCGTCGTTTTTGACAATGATCTTTCGCCCGCGCAGAGCCGCAATCTCGAAAAAATTTTCAACTGCAAAATCCTCGACCGCACGTCGCTGATTCTCGACATCTTCGCGCAGCGCGCCCGCACGCGGGAAGGCAAACTGCAAATCGAACTCGCGCAGCTTCAACATTTGCTGCCGCGCCTGACGCGGTTTTGGGGGCACTTGTCCCGGCAACAGGCGGCATCGGCATGCGCGGCGGTGAAGGTGAAACACAGTTGGAAACCGACCGGCGCAGAGTCCAGGATCGAATCTCCAAAATTTCCCATGAACTGGAATTGGTCCGGCAACAGCGCGGCATTCAACGCAGCGTGCGCCAGCGCAACAACTGGCCGCTGGCTTCCATCGTCGGCTACACGAACGCGGGCAAATCCACGCTGCTCAACGCGCTCACCGGCGCAGAGGTTATGGTCAAGGATATTTTGTTCGCCACACTCGACCCGACGACGCGCCGCTTGCGGCTGCCGACGAACCAGAATGTTTTACTGACAGACACCGTCGGTTTCATTCGCAAATTGCCGCACGGACTCGTCGAAGCGTTCAAGGCAACGCTCGAAGAAGTTGTCCAAGCCGATTTGCTGCTGCACGTTGCGGACATCAGCCATCCACAAGCCGAGGAACAAATTGCGGCCGTGAACGCCGTGCTGGCTGAAATTGGCGCGGGCGAAAAGCCGACGATCATGGTTTTCAACAAAATGGACCGCCTTAACAGCGAATGGGGAACGTGTTAAATCGGTTGCAGGCGCACCACCCGCACGCGGTCACAATTTCCGCAACAACTGGCGAAGGCATTCCAGTCTTGCTCGCGGAAATCGGAACGCAATTGCGACCGAAGCGCGAATTTTTGGAATTGCGCGTGCCGCACGAGCAGGCGGCGGTGATTGCGCGGCTGCACAAAGTCGGCCAGGTCATTGAGCGCCGTTACAGCGGCAAAACCACGCGATTCAAAGTCCGTCTTCCGCCGCAGTATCACAACGAATTCGCGCCGTTCATCGCGCGCGACGTGTAGGCTACCTTACAAATAAACTCTTGCAAACAGCTGACTTGTCTGGCCATTTGAAGCGGTATATGATTTGCACAGTTCAGTAAAATCGTATGCCAAAAGCCGACCGCCGACCTTTCAACGGCAACGATGTCCTTTGCGTCATCATGGGCGGCGGTCAGGGCACGCGGTTGTTTCCGCTGACGAAGGAACGCGCGAAGCCCGCCGTGCCGCTGGCCGGCAAGTATCGGCTGGTGGACATCCCGATTTCCAATTGCATCAATTCCGGCATCCGGCGCATTTACGTTCTGACGCAATTCAATTCCACCTCGTTGCACCGGCACATTTCGGGAACGTATAAATTCGATTTATTTTCGAGCGGCTTTGTGGAAATTCTCGCGGCGCAGCAAACGCCCACCGACCACGTCGTGGTATGAAGGCACCGCCGACGCTGTGCGAAAAAATCTGATTCACTTTCTCAATCACGATTTCGATTACATGCTCATCCTCAGCGGCGACCAGTTGTATCGGATGGATTTCAGCCGCATCATCGCGCAGCACGCCGAGACCGGCGCGGACATCACTGTCGCCGCAATACCCGTTGGCCGGCACGAGGCGCAATCACTCGGCATCCTGCAAATCGCCGAAGACCGCCGCATCAAGCGTTTCGCCGAAAAACCGATCGATCCCGCTGTGCTCGATTCACTCCGGTTGCAACCTGAATGGCATTCCAAACTCGGCGTCGCCGGAGGGCGCGAATTGTTCCTCGCCTCAATGGGTATTTATGTTTTCAACCGTGGTTTGATCCAGAACCTGCTCAACAATTCGCTGTCTGATTTCGGCAAGAATGTCATTCCCGAAGCCATTAATTCGCGCCGCGTTTTTTCCCACATTTTTCAAGGCTATTGGGAGGACATCGGAACCATCCGTTCGTTTTTTGAAGCGAATCTCGACCTCGCTTCCGAACTGCCGCGGTTCAATTTCTTTGACATGAGCGCGCCGATTTTCAGCCGCCCGCGATATTTGCCCAGTTCCAAAATCAATGGCGCACATCATTGATCACGCGCTCCTCGCCGACGGTTGCATCATCAACCGCGCGAGCCTCACGAACAGCATCGTTGGTCTGCGCACCATCATCGGCGACGGCTCCGAGTTAAACCGCGTCGTCATTCTCGGCAGCGACTATTACGAGCCGCAGGAATCGGTGGACAAGCACGAACGCGAAGGCAAGCCGCGCATCGGCATCGGCGCCCACTGCAAAATTGAGAACGCCATCATTGATAAAAACGCGCGCATCGGAAACAACGTCGTCATCTCGCCCGACGGCAAGCCCGACAAACTCGACCACGAACTCTATTACATCCGCGACGGCATCGTCATCATTCCCAAAAAAACCATCATCCCGCACGGAACGGTGATTTGAATTTCACTACCATTTACTTTCGGCTTTGCTGGTGTTAAAACTTCCATGTGCTCAACGACGCCGCCATCTGGAAAGCTTTCAATTCGCCCGGCCGAATGACGCTCATCGCCGGGCCGTGCGTGATTGAAAGTGAAAAGCTGTGCCTGCAAGTCGCCGCTTCGCTCAAAAAAACCTGCGCCCGGCTCGGCATTTTTTACGTCTTCAAGGCCAGCTTCGACAAGGCCAACCGCACATCTCCCCAATTCCTTTCGGGGGCCGGGTCTCGACAAAGGTTTGCGCGTGCTCGCCAAAGTCCGCAGCGAATCCGACGTGCCGGTGCTCACTGATATTCACACCGAAATGCAGGCCGAAGTTGCGGGCGAGGTTGTGGACATTCTGCAAATTCCCGCGTTTCTCTGCCGCCAGACCGACTTAATTGAAACCGCTGCGCTCACCGGCCAGATTCTGAACCTCAAAAAAGGCCAGTTTCTTTCACCGGCAGAAATGGGGCAGGCCGTCGAAAAAGGCACGGCACGCCGGCGCGAAAAAAATCCTGCTCACCGAACGCGGCACAACGTTCGGCTACAACAATCTCGTGGCCGACATGCGCTCCATTCCGATTATGAAGCGTTTTGGGTTTCCGGTGATTTTCGATGCGACACATTCGGTGCAACTGCCCGGTGGCGGCGGCGACAAATCGTCCGGCCAGCGCGAATTCGCGCCCGTGCTCGCGCGCGCGGCGCTTGCCGCCGGCGCGAATGGAATTTTCATTGAAACGCATCCCCGACCGGATCGCGCGTTGAGCGACGGGCCGAACATGATTCCACTGGCCGAAATGCCCGCGCTGTTGCGGGAACTGCTGAAAGTTTTCGAGGCGGTGAAAAGGTGACCAAGTGACGTGTGACAAGTGACATGAAAACCAGCGGACGTGCGACGCATTGCGTCACCCGCCTTCGCCGTGTCCGGCTGTTTCTTTGCGACGTGGACGGCGTGTTGACCGACGGCTCGGTGTTCATCGGCGGCGCACAGGAAGTCAAACGTTTCAATATCCGGGACGGACTCGGCCTTGTGTTCCTGCGGCGCGCGGGCATCAAAACCGGCTGGGTTTCGAGCCGTTCATCACCCGCGACAGAACTGCGCGCGCGCGAACTTGGAATTGATTTTCTTGTCCAACAAAAAAACCATTTGAGCAAGGTTGGGGCGGTCGAAAATCTGCTGCGCCGGACAAAACTGGGTTGGGACGCAGTTTGTTTCATTGGCGACGACGTCGTGGATTTGGGCCCGCTGCAACGGGCGGGTGTTGCTGTTGCCGTTGCGAACGCCGTGCGCGAAGTGAAGACCGCCGCCCATTTCGTCACGCAGGCGGCGGGCGGTTACGGCGCGGTGCGCGAAATGGTTGAAATGATTTTGAAAGCGCAGGGGAAATGGGATCCGGTCATCGCCGTTTACCGCGAATGAAAATCAAACTGAACAGCACCATTTTGGTTTTGCCAATGCTTGGGATGCTGGGCTTTGTCGTTGTCGTGGCCCGCGCACAGCAAAACGCGAGCGGTCACGCCAGTGATTTCACTTCGGTCGAATACTACGAACCACCGCATCATCAGCAGGTTAAATCGCGGTTGTCGGGCGCGGAAGCGTCGCCGCAACCGGGCGGGCTGCTTGTCATCAAACAACTCAAGGTCGAAACGTTTGACTTGAACGGCAAACCGGAAATCGTCGTGGACGCGCCGGAATGCGTTTATGACACGCTGAAAGGCGTGGCGACCTCGTCAGGCCAGTTGCAGGTGCGGACGGGCGATGGAGGGTTTCGCGTCGAGGGCGAAGGTTTTTTGTGGCGGCAAAGCGATTCATTCCTCACCATCTCGAACCATGTCCGGACTGTGATTGGAATTTTATCGGAAAAGAAAATTTGAATCGTGAAAATTTTTTGTCTCATTGGGTTAATCGCCCTGGCTGGTGTTTGGACGTCGCGCGCCCAGACGAACACGAATGCCGTTGATGAAATTCTGGCATTAGTGACGACGAACGCGCCCATTCCCAAACCGCAACCGCCGCGCCAGCCGACGAGGATTGAATCGGACAGCGTGGATTTTGATTTGACGGCGCACAGGGCGATTTATCACGGGCACGTGCGTGTGGATGACCCGGAAATGAAATTAAATTGCGAATGGCTCACCGCTGATTTGCCGCAGGAGGGCGGGCGCATCAATCACATCGTCGCCGAGACAAACGTGGTTACTGATTTCACGGACGAAAAGGGCCAGACGATGCACGCGACAGGCGACAAGGCGGTGTATGTTTACGAAGTGCAAAACGGCGTGACGAATGAAACGGTCACACTGACGGGCAATCCTGAATTGGAAAACGCGCAGGGCAAGTCCACCGGCGATGTGATTGTTTGGGACCGTGCGAGGAATCATCTGGACATCACGAACCCGAAAATTGTTTTTCACCAAAACATCAACGGCGCAACGGCAGATACGAATGCACCGCCGACAATGACAAACAAACTGACTGCGCCAAACTGATTTGAATGGAAACGACCGCGACACAATCGAATGGCCTGCTGCTCGCCACGGAAAAACTGGTGAAGGCGTATCGCAGGCGGCGCGTGGTTGACGGCGTTTCGGTGGGCGTGAACGCGGGCGAAATTGTCGGGCTGCTCGGCCCGAACGGCGCGGGTAAAACGACGATGTTCAACATGGTCGTCGGTCTCGTGAAACCGGACGAAGGCGCGGTGAAATTCGCCGACCGCGACATTGCGCGGCTGCCGATGCACCGGCGCGCGCGGCTCGGCATCGGCTATTTGACGCAGGAACCGTCGGTTTTTTGCAAGCTCACGGTTGAGGAAAACATTCTGGCGATTCTCGAGACGTGCAAAATGTCGGATGACGAACGGGCGGTGCGGCTCAAGTATTTGCTCGAGGAACTGGATTTGACGCCGTTGGCCAAAAGCATGGCGTATCAGTTGAGCGGCGGCGAGAAACGGCGGTTGGAAATCACCCGCGCGCTGGTCACCAGCCCGAAGTTGATGCTGTTGGACGAGCCGTTCAGTGGCATAGACCCGATCACGGTTTATGAAGTGCAAAAGATTGTGCGCCGCTTGAAGGAACGCGGGTTGGGCATTTTGATCACCGATCACAACGTGCGTGAAACCTTGAAGTTGATTGACCGTGGCTACATTATTCACAAGGGTCAAGTGCTCGTGGAGGGCAGTTCGGAATTTTTAACGAACGACCCAAAAGCGCGGGAGATTTATTTGGGGCCGGAGTTCAATTTGTAAATTTATGGCACGCCAACCTGTCACTGTTGAACTGTTTTACAAAGAACATGCCGGGGCGTTGCAGATGCGCCTGCTGACCGGCGAAGGCGGATTAAAACGCATCATCCGCGAGCCGACAGTCAATCGTCCCGGTCTCGTGTTGAGCGGGTTCACACGTTACTTCGCCTACAAACGCATACAAGTCATCGGAAACGCCGAGTCGTATTATTTGGGGTCGCTCACGCGTGCGGAGTGCGAGGCGCGTTACGCCGATGTGTTCACCTACAAAATTCCATGCATCGTGTTCAGTCGCAATCTGAGGCCGGACAAGGAACTTCTGGCGATGGTGGCCAAAGTGGGTGTGCCGATTTTCCAAACGCCGCTTGTCACGATGAAATTCATCAACGCCGCCACCCTCGCGCTGGAAACGATGTTCGCCCCGCGCGGCACGGAATTGGGCAGCACAGTGGACATCCTCGGCGTGGGCGTGCTCATTCGCGGCGAAAGCGGCATTGGCAAAAGCGAGGCTGTCCTCGCCCTTATTGAACGCGGTTACAGCCTTGTGGCCGACGACGTGACGAAAGTGACATTGATCGACGGTCGCGAAGTGATGTGCACCAGTGTTGAGTTGACGCGGGATCACATGGAAATTCGAGGTATCGGCATCATCAATGTCGCCGCGATGTTCGGCGTCAAAAGCATCCGCAAGGAAAAAAATCTCGACCTGGTCATCACGCTCAAAGCGTGGAATGAAGTTGAGGACGTGGACCGCATCGGCATAGAACAGGAGTTCGTGAAAATTCTGGGCGTGAACATTCCACACATTACCATTCCCGTGCGGCCCGGACGCGATTTGGCGCGGCTCATTGAAGTTGCCGCGTTTCAGACCAAATTAAAAATGTCCGGCCAAAACGCCGCGCAAGAATTGGATGACCGCCTCATCGCCCGCATGGCTTCGAACAAACCGCCCCCGCTGGCGCAAAAAAAAGTGGTGATTGGGGCGGGATCGCCCGGTGAAAAATGAGCAAACCGACGAGCGCGAGAAAGTTGCCGGATAAGAAGTTTCTCACCAAGGAACTTACCATTGCCAACAAGCTGGGCATTCACGCCAGGCCCGCCGCCGTCTTTGTGAAGACCGCCAACCGGTTTGCGGCCGAAATTTTCGTCGAAAAGGACGGCGAAAAAGTCAACGGCAAAAGCATCATGGGCTTGATGATGCTCGCTGCCGGCCCCGGCAGCAAATTGATCCTGCACGTCCGCGGCGCGGACGCCCAGGCCGCCATCACCGAACTCGAAGCCCTCGTCCAACAGAAGTTCGATGAGGAATGACAGGTAACTCGGTTGCCGACTTTGGACTTTCAACTTTGGGCTTTGGACTTTAGTTTGCGGGCATGGCAGCGGCTCAATTTGATGTCAAATACGTCGCGCATCTGGCGCGGCTGCATCTCACGCCCGATGAGGAGAAAAAATTCGGCGCGCAACTCGGCAACATCCTCGGCTACATCGAAAAGTTAAAGGAACTCGATGTTGCCAACGTCGAGCCGACCGCACACGCCACACCCATGGTCAACGTCATGCGCCCTGATGAAGTGCGCCCGTCGCTCCCGCACGACGACGCCCTGCGCAACGCGCCCGCCAAGTCCAATGGCCTTTTTATTGTGCCGAAGATAGTTGAATGAAATCCGCGTAATCTGCGGCCAAAATGTTGAACCAACTCACCATTTCCGAACTCGCCGCCAAGCTCGCCAAACGCGAAGTCTCCGCGCGTGAAGTCATGCAATCGTGTCTCGATCAAATCGCGCGTGTGGATGAAAAAATTCACGCCTTCATCAGTTACAACGCCGATGACGCGCTCGCGCAAGCAGATGCGGCGGACAAAGAACTGGTCAAAGGCGGCCGTACCGCAAGGTGCTTGCTCGGAATTCCGGTCGCGGTCAAAGACGTGCTCGCCGTCAAAAATCATCCTCTCAACTGCGGCTCGAAAATCCTCGGCCAATTCATTTCACCCTACGATGCAACCGTCATCGAAAAATTGAAAGCCGCCGGCGCAATCATCTTTGGGCGGCTGAACATGGACGAGTTTGCGATGGGCAGCTCGACGGAAAATTCCGCATTCGGCGTCACAAAAAATCCGTGGGACACTGACGCGCATTCCCGGCGGCTCCTCCGGCGGCTCGGCGGCGGCGGTCGCCGCGGACGAAACGATTGCCGCGCTCGGCTCGGACACCGGCGGTTCGATCCGCCAACCGGCGGCGCTCTGCGGTTGCGTCGGCTTGAAACCGACTTACGGTCGCGTCTCGCGCTACGGCCTTGTCGCCTTCGCGTCGTCGCTCGATCAAATCGGTTCCTTCACAAAAGACGCGCGCGACGCGGCGACGATGCTTGGCGTGATCAGCGGACACGATCCGCGCGATTCAACAAGCGTGTCCCAGCCTGTTCCAAATTACGCCGCGAGTCTTACTGGCGACATCAAAGGTCTAAAGCTCGGTTTGCCGAAGGAATACATGATCGGCGGACTGGACCTGGAAGTGAAAGCGGCAGTTGACGCCGCCGTGAAACAATTTGGAAAGCTCGGCGCGAAAATCGTGGAAATTTCATTGCCGCACACGGATTACGCGGTGGCAACGTATTACATTATCGCGACGGCGGAGGCGTCGGCAAATCTAGCGCGCTTCGACGGTATCCGTTATGGCGCACGGGTGGATGGCGCCGACCCGATTGAGCTTTACAGCCGGACGCGCGGCGCGGGTTTCGGCGCGGAAGTGAAGCGCCGTATCATCCTCGGCACTTACGTCTTGAGCAGTGGTTACTACGATGCCTATTATTTGCGCGCACAAAAAGTCCGCACACTCATCCGCAACGATTTTCTGAAGGCATTTGAAAAGGTGGACGCCATCATTACGCCGACTTCGCCGACGGCGGCGTTCAAAATCGGCGAGAAATCGGACGACCCGTTGCAAATGTATCTGAGCGATATTTTTACGATTTCATGCAACTTGGCAGGCATCTGCGGCGTCAGCATTCCGTGTGGGTTCACAAAAACCCCGAAACTGCCCATTGGGCTGCAATTGCTCGGCAAGCCGTTCGGCGAGGAAATCATTTTGCGCCTCGGGCACGCTTACGAACAAAGCACGCCCTGGCACAAGGAGAAACCGCCGCTCTAATCCGCAAATGATCGGGCTTGCTTTTTAAGTAACTCAATGGTTACTTATCCAACGTATGGTAAAGCCCGCACGGTTGAACGACGGCGCGGCGGGGCGAAATCCCGAACGCACGCGCGAACGCATCCTGTCCGCCGCGCTCAAGGAATTCGCCGCCAACGGTTTTGCCGGCGCGCGCGTGGACATGATTGCGCAGCGCGCGGCCATCAACAAACGGATGCTCTACCATTATTTCGGCAACAAGGAACATTTGTTCCGCGAAGTGTTGCGCCTGAAAATGGCCAAGCGGCAGGCATGGGCGGAAACGTTGTCGGGCGACCCGGCGGAAAGCCTCACCTTTTGGTTTGAAGCCGCGTGCAAGGACACAGACTGGGTCCGCCTGCTGGAATGGGAGGCGTTGCAGGAGGCCGACAAGAGGTTGATTGACGAAAAAAACCGGCGCGCGGCAACGGCACGCGGCTTGGAGCGCATCCGGCAGCGGCAGGCGCGCGGCCAAATCTCCGCCGAACTCGACCCGCGTCATGTGATGCTGGCCATGCGGTCGCTGACCATGTTTCCAGCGGCGTTTCCGCAATTGACCCGGCTTATCATGGGGCGGTCGGTTTTCGACCCCCGATTTCAGAAGGAGCGCGTGGAATTTTTGGAAAAATTCGCCGCGGCTTTTCAGCCGGGGTGTCAAAATCACTTTTAAAAATGAAAACCCCAGAGAAAAATTCCGTTTTGATTTTGGCGGCGCTGGCGCTCGCCGCGGTAATGCTGGCCAATGGCTGTTCGCGTGGTAAAAACAACGCAGGCGGCGTGGGCGTGCCGGTGCTTGTGGCACGGGTGGTTGAAACGAACGTCTCGGTGCAAATTGATCCGCCACCGGTGGGTCATGTAATGCCATATTCGACCGTGACGGTGCGTTCGCAAATCGGGGGCATCATCAGCGAGGTGCATTTCAAGGAAGGTCAAGAGGTCAAGTCGAACGCCCTGTTGTTCACGATTGACCCGCGGCCGGCGCAGGCGGTTTTGGCGCGCGACAAAGCGCAATTAGAAAATGCGATGGCGCAATTCAATCGCGATCAAAAACTCCTTGAAGCAAAAATTGAATCGCAGGATCAATTCGATGTCAGCAAAGCCAACAGGGATACGCTCGCGGCAACCGTGCAGTCGGACGAATTGAATTTGAGTTTCACCGAAATCCGCGCGCCGTTTGACGGTGTGGTGGGTGCGCTGCAATTTTACCAGGGCAACGTGGTCAAAGCGCCGGACGACATACTCCTGACCATCAACCAGATTCATCCGATTTACGTCGAGTTCGCCGTGCCGGAACAATACCTGCCGGAAATTAAAAAACAGATGGGCGGGCAGATGCTTAGAGTGCAGGTCATGTTTGAAAACATGAACGTGCCGCCGCCGGAAGGCGAATTGACGTTCGTGAACAATGCGGTGGACGAAGCGACCGGGACGATTTTGCTCAAGGCGACGTTTCCGAACGAGGACAGCGTGTTGTGGCCGGGGCAATTCGTGAACGTGGAACTGACCCTTTCGGAACTGACAAACGTGGTTGTCGTGCCATCACAAGCGGTGCAGACGGGACAAAATAACCAGTTCGTCTACGTGGTAAAACCGGATCCAACGAACACAACAAGTCAAATTGTTGAAAATCGCCCGGTCACGGTTGGCGTCACATATCAAAACGAAACCGTGGTGGAAAAAGGTTTGCAAGCCGGCGAAACAGTGGTGACAGACGGCCAATTGCGCCTCGCGCCCGGCGTGAAAGTGAGCGTCAAGAGTTCAATCCAACCTGCCGCGACAGCTTCAGCCACCAACGCGCCATGAGCGTTCCCGAACTGTTCATTCGCCGGCCCGTGATGACCACGCTGGTCATGTCGGGCATTCTGTTGTTCGGCGTCATCGGCTACAGCCTGCTGCCGGTGAGCGATCTGCCGAGTGTGGATTATCCAACGATTCAGGTCTCTGTCAATTTGCCCGGCGCGAATCCTGAAACGATGGCCTCCGCCGTGGCCACTCCGTTGGAAAAGCAATTCTCCACCATTGCAGGTGTGGATTCCATGTCGTCCATCAGCGCGCAAGGGGCTTCGTCCATCACCATTCAATTTTCGCTCGACCGGAACATTGACGCCGCGGCGCAGGACGTGCAGGCGGCCATCACGCGCGCGGCGAAACAATTGCCGCCCGATCTGCCCACCCCGCCGACTTACCGGAAAGTCAATCCGGCGGACGCGCCAATTCTTTATCTGGCCATGTCGTCGCCGACACTGCCGCTATCAACGGTGGATAATTATGCCGAGAATTTGCTGGCGGAACAGATCTCAATGGTGAACGGCGTCGCGCAGGTTTCCGTTTACGGCTCGCAACAATACGCAGTGCGCATCCAGGTGGACCCGAACAAGCTGGCGGCTTACGGCCTCGGCATTGACCAAGTCGAACAGGCGGTCGAACAGGGCAATGTGAATCAGCCGACCGGCATCCTTTACGGCAAACATCAGGCGTTCACAGTGGAGGCCAACGGCCAGCTTGAGGACGCGGCGGCGTTGCGCCCGATAATTGTCGCCTATCGCAAAGGCAATCCCGTGCGCCTGCAGGAATTGGGGCGTGTGCTCGACAGCGTGCAAAACGACAAAGTGGCGGCGTGGTATAATACGCCGGAACGCAGCACCCGCGCCATTGTGCTGGCCATTCAACGCCAGCCGGGTGCAAACACCGTTGCTGTGGTGGACAATATCAAGAAATTGCTGCCGCAATTCCGCGAGCAGGTTCCCGCAGCAGTTCAGCTCGATGTTCTTTTCGACCGTTCACAATCCATTCGTGAGTCGGTGGCGGATGTCAAACACACGCTGTTTTTGGCCGTTTGTCTCGTGGTCATGGTCATCTTCATGTTCCTGCGAAACCTTTCGGCGACCATCATTCCGAGCCTGGCGCTGCCGATGTCCATCATCGGCACGTTCGCCGTGATGGCGCTGCTCGGCTACAGCCTTGACAACCTCTCGCTCATGTCACTGACGCTTTGCGTCGGGTTCGTGGTGGATGACGCGATTGTGATGCTCGAAAATATTGTGCGCCACATGGAGAACGGCGAACCGCCGATGCAGGCGGCGCTGAACGGCTCCAAGGAAATCGGCTTCACGATTGTTTCGATGACGCTGTCGCTCTCGGCGGTATTTATTCCAGTGCTGTTCATGAGCGGCTTGCTCGGCCGTTTGCTGCACGAATTTGCCGTGACCATCGTTACCGCCGTGCTGGTGTCCGGGTTCGTCTCACTGACGCTGACGCCAATGATGTGCAGCCGGTTCGTGCATCCGGAACACGAACGCAGGCACGGCAAAATTTACAACTTCTTCGAGCGTCTTTTTGATCGAATGCGGGGAACTTACGACCGCACGCTGCAAGCTGTGTTGCACCACCGGCGCGCGACCTTGGTCGTTTCGGTGGTGATTTTCCTTGTCACCCTGTTTTTGTTTGTCTTGATTCCCAGTGGCTTTTTCCCTAACGAAGACACCGGCCAGATTTTTGCCATCACCGAGGCGTCGCAGGACATTTCCTTTGACGCTATGCGCGAACATCAGATGGCCGCGGCAAAAATTGTCGCCGCCGATCCGAATGTTGACGGCTTCATGTCCGCCATTGGCGCTGGCGGGGCGTCTTCCACTTTGAACAACGGCCGCATGTTCATGCGCTTGAAACCGCGCTCCGAACGCAAGTTGAGCGCAGACCAAATCATCCAGGAACTCCGCCCGAAACTGGCGCAGGTGCCAGGCATCAATGTCTATTTGCAAAACCCGCCGCTCATTCGTGTCGGCGGCAACCTGACCAAAGCATTGTATCAATACAGCCTGCAGGATACCGACACAAAGGAACTCTTCCACTGGGCGCCGATTTTGACGGAGAAGATGGCCCAATTGCCCGGCTTGCAGGATGTGACCACCGACCTGCAAATCGCCAACCCGCAGGTCAATGTCGAGATAGACCGCGACAAAGCTGCTGCGCTGGGCGTGACGGCGCAACAAATCGAAAATGCCCTCAACGATGCCTATGGTGAAATGCAGGCCTCCACGATCTACTCTGATGTGGCCGAATACTGGGTTGTCTTCGAAGTAGAACCGCAATTTCAACTCGCCCCCGCCGCGCTGGCGCAACTTTACATCACCAGTTCATTCACCGATTCCAATAACGTGCCCAACCTCGTTCCCTTGAGCGCCGTTGCCACGTTCACGCGCAGCCTCGGCCCGACCAGCATTTCCCACGTTGGCCAGTTGCCATCAGTGACCATTTCCTTCAACCTCGCGCCCGGCGTGGCTCTCGGCACGGCGGAAAACGAAATCCAAAAGCTCGTCGTCAACCTGCATTTGCCCGCGACCATCAACGGCAACTTTCAAGGGGCGGCGCAGGTTTATCAGTCTTCACGACAGGGACTGCTGGTTTTGCTCGTCATGTCCATCATCGTCATCTACATCATCCTCGGAATTCTTTACGAAAGCTTCATTCATCCGCTTACGATCTTGTCCGGTCTGCCATCCGCCGGCTTCGGCGCGCTGGTCACGTTGATACTGTTCCGCCTTGATTTGAACATCTACGGCTTTGTTGGCCTCATCATGCTCGTCGGTATCGTGAAGAAAAACGCCATCCTGATGATTGACTTCGCCATTGAAGCGCAACGGCGCGGCAAAAATCCGCGTGACGCGATTTACGAAGGCTGCCTGCTGCGATTCCGGCCGATCATGATGACCACCATGTCCGCGCTCATGGCCACGTTGCCCATCGCGCTCGGTTTTGGGGCGGGCGGTTCCTCCCGCCAGGCCCTCGGTCTGACCGTCGTCGGCGGGCTGATGGTGTCCCAATTGCTTACGCTCTACATCACGCCGGTGATATACCTCTACTTGGAATCGTTCCACCAATGGTATCTGCACAAACGCGCCGCCAGACACGCGGTTCAAACGGGAATCAATCCGACGGCGGTGTAAAACCCTTTCCGTTCCGCTCGATTTCGTGAAACCAACAGGCAATGAAAGATTTGATGCCACCGCGCTCCGGCAATTCGGGGAGGCGCTCCTCGTTACTTCCGGACTTGCGGACGGGCGCGCCCGCGACGTGGCGGAAGTGCTGCTGGAAGGCGACCTGCTCGGACACACCACCCACGGCTTCGCCCTGCTGCCCGCCTACCTCAAGGCGCTCAAAGACGACACGATGGAAAAACGCGGCGAGCCGTTCGTCGTGGCGGACCACGGCGCGGCGCTCACGTGGGACGGACGTTACCTGCCCGGCCCGTGGCTCGTGCGGCGCGCGATTCACACAGCTCAAGAACGTCTGACCGAACATCCGGTCACGACCGTCGTCATCCGGCGCAGCCATCACATCGGTTGTCTTCAGGCTTACCTCAAACCGGTCGCCGACGCGGGTTGTTTCATTTTGCTGACCTGCTCCGACCCGCAGTCCCGCACCGTCACGCCACATGGCGGCGCGGCGCCGCGTTACAGTCCCAACCCGCTCGCCGTCGGCATCCCGACCGGCGGCGATCCGGTGCTCATTGACATCAGCACGTCCTCAACCGCGAATGCCCTTTGCCAACGGCGGGCGGCGGCGGGCGAACGGTTGCCCGGGCCGTGGCTCGTGGACCGTGAAGGACAACCGACGGACGACCCGCAGGTGCTTTTCAACAGTCGCGGCGGGGCCATCCTGCCGCTGGGCGGAACGGATTTGGGCTACAAAGGTTTTGCCCTGGGTCTTTTCGTCGAAGCCCTCACCAACGCCCTCGGCGGTCATGGCCGCGCCGATGGCGAAACGCGCTGGAGTGCCTCGGTGTTTTTGCAGCTCATCAATCCGGACCAATTCGGCGGACGCGAAGCCTTCCTGCGTGAGACCAGTTTCTTCGCCCAATACTGCACCGCAACCCCCGTACCCGCGGGCAGACCGCCCGTGCGCCTGCCCGGTCACGCCGCGCTCGCGCGCCGCGCAGACCAACTCGCCCACGGCGTCCAACTGCATTCCACCATCTTGCCGGCGCTGATTCCGTGGGCTGAATCTTTGAAGGTGAAACCGCCGCCATGCGTCTGAAAAATCCGTGTGCATCGGTGTTTATCTGTGGTTAAATTCTCCGCGCGACTTATGGAATACGAAGCAGTCATCGGGCTGGAAACCCATGTCCAGCTGAAAACGAAATCGAAGATGTGGTGTGGGTGCGCCAATGCCTTCGGCTCGCCGCCCAACACCAACGTCTGCCCGGTTTGCCTTGGCCTGCCCGGTGTATTGCCAGTTGCGAACGAAGAAGCGCTGCGGCTCACGGCACTGACCGGTTTTCTGCTGAATTGCGAGATTCCCCACTTCGCAAAGTTCGACCGGAAGAACTATTTCTATCCGGACATGCCGAAGAATTACCAGATCACGCAATATGACAAGCCGTCCACGGCGAACGGTTTTGTGGAGTTCGAATTCAAGGGCGGCATTTCGCGCGTGCGCATCACCCGGGCGCACCTCGAGGAAGACGTGGGCAAGAGCTTTCATTTCGAGCGCAACAGCGGCGTGGATTTCAACCGCGCCGGCGTGCCATTGATGGAGATTGTGTCCGAACCTGACCTCACCAGCGCCGACATGGCCTATGAATATCTCAACGCGCTCAAGGACATCCTCGTTTATGGCGGCGTGAGTGATTGCGACATGGAGAAGGGCATGGTGCGCTGCGACGTGAACGTGAGCGTGCGGTCCACAAGCGCGAAGGAACTTGGCGCGAAGATAGAAATCAAAAACATGAACAGTTTCAGCGGCGTGCGCCGCGCGCTGGAATACGAAATTCCGCGTCAGATCGAAATGCTGAAACGCGGCGGCAAGCTCATCCAATCCACGCGCCGTTGGGACGACGCGACGGGTGTCACCGAAGAAATGCGCACGAAGGAGTATGCACACGATTACAGGTATTTTCCAGACCCGGACCTGATGCCATTCGAGCCGACCGATGTCTGGCTCGCCGATATTCGCAAGCGCGTGGTGGAGCTGCCGCTGGCGCGCAAGCAGCGGTTCATGCGTGATTACGGTTTGCCGGCATCTGATGCGCAGACGTTCGTTTGGGACGTGCCGCTTGGAAACTATTTTGAAGGCATCGCGAAGAAGTCTAAAAATCCAAAAGCGGTCGCAAATTGGGTCATCAACAATCTACGGGCGAAACTGGCGGAATGGAATGAAGACATTTCAAAATGGCTCCATGAAAATCCCGGCAAGCTAGTTACCCTTTCAGCAACTACACTGAGTTCACAACTCGACGAATCAGTCATATTTAGAAAATCATTGAGCGATCTTCGATTTCAACCTGTGGCAATTCTTGAACTGGTCAATTTGGTAGATGCCAAAACCATCAGCAGTTCAGCCGCGCAACAGGTGTTTGCCGAAATGTTCAACACGGGCAAAGCGCCCGCGGCAATTGTTCAGGAAAAAGGCCTGGCGCAGGTGAGTGACACCGGGACAATTGAAAAATTCTGCGATGAAGCCATCGCCGCCAATCCGGGTCCGGTCGCCGATTTCAAATCCGGCAAGGTCGCCGCGCTGAACTTTCTCAAAGGCCAGGTGATGAAATTGAGCAAAGGCAAGGCAAACCCAGCACTCGCCGGCGAAATTTTGGAAAGAAAACTGAAAAATTAACCACAAAGGAACAAAGTAACAGGTGGAAGACTTTTTTGCTTCGTTTCTTTGTTGTTCAACTCATCTGAATTGCCGATTACTTCCTGTCCGCCTTTTCGATTTCCACCGCATAGACCTGCGCCGCGCCGTGCATGTTGGAACGGAAGACAAGCCATTTGCCGTCCGGCGTGAAGTTCGCGTTGGGTTCGAGCGAATAATCATGCTTGGCCATGTTCACCAGTCGTTCGGCCTTGAACACGCCGGGTTGGATCAAATTTGTTTTGCCGGCATCCATCCGGTTCGGCACGAATTTGGGGTGGAAGAGATAAATCCACTTGCCGTCCTTGGCGTGGGCGACCATGCCCGCACCGCCGCCATCGCCGGAAAAAAGTTTCCCGTCCGGTGACACGTTGAAATGCACCGACCACTCGTCGCGCTGCAAATGATACCAGGTCCGCGCGCCGGTCGTGACATTGTAACCGCCGACCCAGAAATCCTCGCCGCGCGGCGTTTGCAGGTCATACCAAATGGTCTTGCCATCGGCGCCCCAGAATTCGTGCCCGGCGATCTCCATCGCCATCGTCCGCTGGTGGATCAACTTCAAATCCGTGCCGTCAGAACGAATTGTCCAGATACGGTCAACGTTGTGCCACGGGCCTTCGTGACAGAACAGGAGCAGGTTCGGGTCGGTGGGCGAGAATTGCAGGTGGTTGAGCCAGTCGGTGCAACGGTTGAACTTCTTCACCTCACCAGTCTGGAGGTTGAGAAAAAACAACTCCATCGGCAGATGCTGGTTGAACCGGTCTTCGATGGCCTTAGCCTTGGTTACAGGCTTTGCTTCCGCCTCTTCGGCGTGCGCTGATTCGGAATTGGTTTCCGCCGGTTCAGTGATTGTGCCGGCAAGCAACGTTTCGTCGGCGTTGACGGTGACGGCCGAGCCGTGCGGCGGAACTTGGGCGACTTCACGTACGGTCTTTGTGATCGGATCGGCGGCGAAAACCAAATTGCTCTTCGTGTAATAAATTTGGCCCGTCTTGTGGCCGACCATGAGCAGATGGACGCGACCGTCCACGATTTTTTCAACCGCGCGCGTCCGAAGATTGATGACGGAAATCCCATTTGGCGTGGAGATGACAAGCCGCTGGCCGTCAGGCGTGTAGGCGTTCATGTTGAAGTAGAGACTTACGCTGCCCGGCTCGCGCGAGAGCTGGACGACGCGATGGCCGGTGTCGGGATCAATCCACTCGACCGGCGGCTCGCTGGTGGCGGCGGACGAATCGGCATTCGTCGTTGTGCCGAGCGTTTGCTGCAGCCACGCGACCATTTTGTCGCCCCAATTCGGATCGGATTTATCCCACTCCACGATGCGATGCGGCGCGTTGGTGAGCGTGATGAGGTCGCACGTCACGTTGTTTGAGTGGAGCGCCGCCTGGAAATTTGCCGACTGCGACCACGGCACGGTGCGGTCCGCGTCGCCTTGCATCAAAAGAAACGGCGGCAGGCCCGGTTTGACATGATTGATGGGGGAGATGTCGTGTAGGATTTTTATCGTCCCGGCATTCGTCGTCTGCGGGCGGTCGAGTAAAGCCTGCAGCGACTTGCTGACCTCGCCTCGCCGCGTGGTGTCCGCCACCAAATCCGTCACCGCCGCGAGGCCGACCACGGCTTGCACGCGCGTGTCATCGCCGGCCAGCACCGCCGCCGCGCAGACCAGATGCCCGCCAGCGGAATGCCCGATGAGCGCGATGCGCCTCGGGTCGCCCTTGAATTCCGCCGCGTGCGCCTTTACCCAGCGGATGGCCGTCTGCACGTCTTCCAGACCGGCAGGCCAGCGGTTCGTGGGCGCGAGCCGGTAATCAATCGAGAACCATGTGAAATTTCCGCGTGTGAGCGGCGCGAACAACGGCGAGATGTCGCGCCCCAAATTCGAGTCGCGCTGTTTGCTGCCGCTGCTCCAGCCGCCGCCGTGGATGATGATGGCCACCGGGAATGGCCCGTCGCCGTCCGGCACGGACACGTCGAGCAACAACGCCTTGTTCCCAGCGCGGCCGTATTCGATGTCCGGCTTGAGTTCTGCGCCAACGGTGGAATGAAAAAAGGCCGTGGCAACAAGCGCAGCAAAGAATGTTTTCATGCGTTTCGGAATTGAAATGCACTTTGCCCGTGACGGCAATGGAATTTACCGCCGGAAATTGGTGAGGCCGCTTTTAACTTTTCACGCCTGCATCACCGCTTATCCTGTCGGTCATGTTTTCATCGGAAATCAAAACGGTTCACTTTGTCGGCATCGGCGGCACGGCGATGGCGTCCGCCGCGGTGGCCATGAAGGAAAAAGGTTTCGAGATCGCGGGCTCGGACCAGAACGTTTATCCGCCGATGTCCACGTTTCTGGCCGGAAAAAAAATCGAGGTGATGAACGGTTACGCGGAGCAAAATCTTGCCCGCAAGCCCGATTTGGTGGTGATTGGCAATGTCATTTCGCGCGGCAATCCGGAAGCGGAGTTCGTGCTCGAGCACAAACTCCACTATTGCTCGCTGCCGGAGTTGCTCAAGGAATTTTTCATTCGCGGCAAACGTTCCATCGTCGTCGCCGGCACGCATGGCAAGACCACGACGACTTCTCTGCTGACGTGGGTATTTGAGCACAACGGACTGAATCCGGGTTATCTCATCGGCGGCATCCCGAACAATCTGAACCAGGGTGCGCGGTTCACAGACAGTCAATGGTTCATCATCGAAGGCGACGAATACGACACCGCGTTTTTCGACAAGCGCAGCAAATTCGTCCATTACATGCCGGAAATTGGCATCGTCAACAACCTCGAGTTTGATCATGCGGACATTTTTGAAAACCTGGATGCGATCAAAAAATCATTCTCGCATTTCATCCGGCTCATCCCGCGCAACGGCCTGCTGCTTGGCAATGGCGACGACTTCAATCTCACGGCGCTGCTGAATGTGACGCATTGTCCGGTCAGGCGCTTCGGTCTCGGCGAAGGCAACGCGATCCAGGCATTTAACCTCCGTTATGGCCCGACGGCGACGGAGTTTGAAATTCCCAGTTTCAAATTTCACCTGAACATGGTGGGCGAACTCAACGTGCGGAATGCTCTGGCGGTCGTCGCATGCGCCAAACATTGCGGGCTGTCCAACAAGCAGATTCAATCTGCGTTCGACACGTTCAAAGGCGTCAAGCGCCGGATGGAGGTGCGCGGCATTGCGGGCGGGGTGACGGTGGTGGATGATTTCGGGCATCACCCAACAGCGATTCGCGAGACGCTGAAGGCGCTGCGGCTGAGATATCCACACGAGAAAATCTGGGCCATTTTCGAACCGCGCTCGAATACGACACGCCGCAAGGTTTTTCAGAATGAACTGGTGGGCGCGTTTGCGGATGCGAATGCGGTGGTGATTTCCGAGGTGGCGCGGCTGGAGCAAATCTCCGCCGAGGAACGACTGAATCCCGAAAAACTGATGAAGGATTTGAAAGACTCCGGCAAGGATGCGGCTTACCTGCCCGACGTGGATTCCATTGTCGCGCACATGGCCGGGAATGCGCAGGGCGGCGACGTCGTTTGCATTTTCAGCAACGGCGGGTTTGGCGGGATTCATGGGAAACTGCTGGAACGATTGGGACGGAAATGATCCACATGGCATCTACCGGCGTTTAGATTCGGCCAAAACAGTCTGCAAGCAATTAAAAACCTGCTCGGGCGAAATAGCCGCAAGACAATGTTTGTCGCTTTGGCAAACGCTCACATTGCCGTCACAGGAACATGCAGTTCCCGTCAGAACCCGATGACGTTCACCAACCGGCGCCCACCGCGTGGCGGAACTGGGACCAAACAGCGAAATGGTTGGCACGCCCAAGCCGGCGGCAAAATGCAGCGGCCCGGTGTCGCCGGAAATAAAACCCTTCGCCCGTTTCAAAACCGCAAGGAACAGGGCCAGGTCGGTTATGACGGGCAAAATTGGCGCGTGCGGGACAGACTTTTTCAATTTATCCATCAGCGATTGTTCGCGGACACCTCTGGCCGTGGTGAAGACCAGTCGCCAGCCCGCCTCGGCAGCCAATTGATAAAAGGCCACCCAGTGGCCGGTCGGCCACTCCTTTTTCGGCTGGCTTGAGGCGATGTGACAAATGATCGTGCCCGCCGGCAGCAGCTTTTCCGCCGACGCCGCCAAAGTCGGGTCGGCCCGGATTTCCAGTTCCAGTGAAGAGGGTGGTGCAATGTTCCAAGCGGACAAAACGTGCGCCAATCGCAGCGATTCGTGCTGCGTGACCGGTGCGGCCGGAACGCGCTGGTTGTAACAAAAGCGTCGGCCCAGAAAACCACCCCGGTTGTCCAATCCCAGCCGCTGGCGCGCGCCGACCAGGAAGCTCACGATCGCGCCGCGGTCGTTGCCGGCAAAATCCACCGAGCGGTCGAATTTTTCGCGGCGCAATGCGCGGATGACCGGCCAGGTTTCGCGCAGGCTCGCGCTGCCACGGCGGCGCGGCATGGCCCAGACGCTCGTGAGCCATGGCAGATGCTGGAACAACGGCGCGATTTCCGCCGGCACGAGCACGTGCAGTTCACACTGCGGAAAATGTTCGCGAATCGCCCGCAATGCCGGAGTCATCAGCACCGCGTCACCAAAGTATTTAAACTGGAGGGCGAGAATTTTTTCGGGCCGGGCGCTCACGAGGCAAATTGCAGTTCGTAAAGTTTCTGATAAATGCCGCCGCGCCGGATCAATTCATCATGCTTGCCGGTTTCAATGACGCGGCCCTGGTCGAGCACGACAATCATGTCCGCGTGGAAAATGGTGGAAAGCCGGTGCGCGATGCACAGGGTCGTGCGTCCGCGCATCAATTCGTCGAGTGCGGCCTGCACCGCCCGTTCGGATTCCGTGTCCAGCGCGCTGGTGGCCTCGTCGAGAATAAGAATCGGCGCATTTCGCAAAACGGCACGGGCGATGGCGAGGCGCTGGCGTTGGCCGCCGGAAAACATCACACCTTTTTCGCCGATGACGGTGTCGTAGCCATTCGGGCTTTCGGTGATGAAATTGTGCGCGTTCGCGTGCCGTGCGGCGGCGATAATTTCCTCCCTCGTTGCACCGGGCCGGCCGAGTTCAATGTTCCGGCTGACGGTGTCGTTGAAAAGGATGATTTCCTGTGTGACGACGGCGATTTGGCTGCGAAGATCGCGTGTGGCTACTTCGCGAATGTCCGTGTCGCCGATGCGAATCGCACCGCGCGTGGGGTCGTAAAAGCGGAGCAGCAAATTGGAAAGTGTCGTTTTACCGGAACCGCTCGCGCCAACGAGTGCAACGAGCTGGCCGGAATGGATTTGCAAATTGATGTCGTGCAAAACCTTCTTGTCGCCGTAGGAGAAACAGACATTGTCGAAACAAACCGCCGCGCCCGCCGCGCGCAGGGGCACGGGTTGCGCCGGTTCGCGCACGGAATTTTCCATGGCCAGCAAATCGAAGACCCGCTGGCTGGCGGCGCGCGCCTGTTGAAGCTGGCTCTGAAGACGGACGATATTTTTGATGGGGCGATACACGAGAAACACGCCTATCGCAAATTGGATGAATTTGACGGCGTGCGGACTTGTTTGAAACGCAAAGTAGATGAACAACAGGGCGACGCCAATGGAGGCAAAAAACTCAATCAACGGCCCTGGAATTTCCACCGAGCGGATGATCCGCATATAATGGCTGACGAAGCGCTGGGAAACATCCTTGAATTGTTGGACGGCCTTTTCTTCGAGGTTATAGGCCTTGATGATGCGATTGCCGGTAAAGGATTCGTGCATCACCGTTGACAGTTCGGAGTAACTGTCTTGAATGACGGCGCTGGATTTGCGCACTTTGCGGCTGTAGATGATGATGGGAATGAGACTAACGGGAAAAACCAGCATCGCGACCAGCGTGAGTTTGGCGTCCACGAAGAGAAACAGGGAAACCACCATGCCTATCACCGTGACCGGGTCCTTGACCACAACCGCCAGCGGCGCAGTGATGGTATTCTGCAAGGCGCTGGTATCCATGTTGATGCGTGACATCAAATCGCCAGTGCTGGACTGAGCAAAAAAACCGACGGAAAGATTTTGGAGATGGGCGAACAATCGGGTGCGCAAGTCAGTGACGGCGCGGATGGCAACCCATTGCAGGCAATACACATTCAGGTAGCTCAACAGGCCGCGCAGGATGAACATGAACGGCACCAGCAAGATCACGAGAATTTTTATTGTAGCTGCCGAGGAGGATTCAGAATGAGGAAACCATAAAACGATTGTATTCACAACGGTTTGCAGCCGGGGCGACAGATTTTTCAGCACGGCCGCGGCGCTGTCCGCGCCCGCGCCGGTAAAAACCACCAGCCCCACCACCGGAATGACTAGCATTAGCAGCGGATCGACAAAGCCACTAAGGAATCCAAACGCGATGCCCAAGGCCAGGCGCAGCCTATACGGCTTGGCCAGATTCAGTAATCGGTGGAGAAATTCAGCCATGCAACGGCGGAATTTAACCATCAATGGACGGCGGTTGCGAGTTTTATTCCAACGACCCGGAGCGACTATGCGTTTTTCGGCCGGCCAATGCAGTAAATCTGTCCGGGTGGCAAAACACTTTTTGCGGCGTCGAACATTTCTTTTTCGTTCGCGTAGCGAACACCTTTGCGGGTGCGGAACTTGGCCAAGCTCCTGGCCAAACGGTTGTGGTGAGGTTTGTCAAAGCACCAGAATTGGCGCAGGAAATTAATTATTCAGCGCATTTTATTAATTCATATGCAAAGTGGAAGTAATCGTTTGTTCCATGTGAAGAACTTAAAATCTTGTTTTGCGAATGAGAAACCACATAAAATTGAGCCAATACAACAGTGTAGTCAAAACTCATGACAAAAGCCCAGTTGTTTTGAAGTCTAAATCAATTGAATGCATTTCCACAACAGAATACTGGATTTCCCCTGGTTCATCTGATTGATTTTACGATTAGGGGAGACCACCATGGTTCGCTCATTGCGCTGGAAACGAAACGTGAAATTCCATTTGCCATTGCACGCGTTTACTACATCTTTGGAACCCAACCTGGGGTGGTGCGCGGATTGCACGCCCATAAAAAGCTCCGGCAAGTATGTGTCGCTGTATGTGGCAGTCTGCGCATCGTGTTGGACAATGGATTTGAACGTGCTGAGGTGATTCTCAATCGGCCTGACAAAGGTCTTTTTATAGGACCCGGTGTTTGGCGTGAAATGGACAATTTTTCCCCGGATTGTGTCATGATGGTGCTGGCTGATGCTCTATATGAAGAAAATGATTGTATCCGCGATAAAAAGCAGTTTTTAAATTATGTTCATTCATCCAACCGCTGACGTTCAGTCTCAGTCGATCGGCTGGGGGATGCGTATTTGGCAGTTTGTATGTGCCTCTTGATGCTGTGATCGTGGGGAATGCCCATCACAGAAAGCATATATCGCGAGGTTCTTTCTTTGCCGATTAGTCCGTTGATGACTCAAATGCAAATTGATGCTGTTATTGATGCTGTAAATAGTTATCGACCATGAGTCCATCCAGTTTACAAAAAAATCCGCTTATCAGCGTATTGGTGCCATTGTATAACCACGCTGCCTATGTAGAAGAGTGTCTAAATTCCATTCGAGATGAAGACTGGCCGCGCTTGGAACTGCTGGTGTTGGATGATGGGTCCAAGGACGATTCCTTTGCCCGGTTACAAGCTTGGGTGGCCAGGCATGGCGCGCGTTTTGAGAATGTTTGGATCGCGTCCCAGCCCAACCAGGGGATTTGCAGAACATTGAACAAGCTGATTGCAGCAGCCCAAGGCGATTTTCTTGTCATCACCGACAGCGATGACACGCTGGTGCGCGGAGGCATCCGGTCCCGGTTCAACCATTTGCAAAATCATCCAAAACATCTCGCCGTCTTTGGCAAAACAGAACTCATCGGGGATGCCGGAAAAACCATGTCCCAAATCCAAAAATCGCACGCGAGTGGCATCCGGGCTTGGCGGCATCCGCATTTACTGGTGAGAAATTTGCTCTTAAATTGGAGTTTAGCTGGCTCCATTCTCATGTGCCGCCGCCAGACATTTGATGCAAAGAACGGTGTTGGCCTTTATGATGGCAGTCTGGCCAACGACGATTTTGACATGTATCTGCGCTTTATGTCCCGTCAGGCCCTGGGATTTGTCGAGCAGACGGTTGGATGTTACCGCATTCATGATAAAAACTTTTGCCGCGACAAGAATCATCGTCCGCCTAAAGATGAAGAGTATCGCGTTCTGGCCCGGCGCAAGGATCATTTTCATGGTGTGAACCGGTGGATTGTCATCTTGCAAATGTGGAAGAGTGAACGGGGACTTTATAAACGACCACACCTGCGCCATGTATTCGCGCGCCAAACCATTTCTATCTGGAGAAAGCTGCATCACCTGCATCTCTCCTTCCGAACCTTTTTCTTCACCCGGACCGAAGTCCACGGACCGTGCCGTTAGCCCAGCCTTGCTGCCTCGAAATCATCAGGTTAGACTTGCTTGCGATGTCCGATTCCTTTCAAGACCCGGCGGAAGCTTGGGAAAGCCGGCTGGTGTGGGACTATTTTAAAAGACAACGTGATGGCGTGTTTGTCGAATGTGGGGCGAATCATCCGGTCAATTTCAATCAGACGTGGTTTCTCGAACAGCAAGGCTGGAACGGCCTTTTGATCGAACTAAATCCCGAACTCTGCGCCTTGCTGCGCGCGCACCGTCCGAACAGCCGGACGATTGAGACCGCCGTGGGCAACCCCGCGCAAGTTGGTGAAGTCGAAGTGCGGCTTGCACAGGCCAGCGGCCACACGTCACTGCGGCCGGATTCGGACTTGTGGCTTTCCAACCAGAAGGTGTGTGTGCCGTTGCGCACACTGGATTCGATTCTGGCGGAAAGCGGGCTGGCGCGGATTGATTTTCTATCCATTGACGTGGAAGGTCTGGAACTCGACGTACTCCTCGGCTTCAATTTGCAAAAATGGAAGCCACGGTTGATTTTTATAGAGGACAAATTTGAAAATTATTCCAAGCATAAACACCTCGTCGCCCACGGCTATAAACTCGTCCGGCGGACCAGTTACAACAACTGGTATGTTCCGCGTGAAACCCCGGTATCGGTGTTTTCACTTTCCACCATAAAACAGTTAATCCGATTATACCCAAAAATGTGGCTCGGCCCTGTGACCAGAGTTTGGGAAAACGCCAAGTCAAAATTCAGACGTCGATTCAAAAAAATGACTTCGCCACCTGACGCGGGCAAAGCAAAAGTTGCCGTCGTCGTTCCGGTCTTCAACCAGCTTCCCTACACCCGCAAGTGCGTGGACAGCCTGAATCGCGCCGGCGTGGCCGACGCACAAATCACCATCGTCAACAACGGTTCCACCGATGGCACCAGGGAGTTTCTTGCCACGCGCCCGGAAATCCGCACCCTCCATAATGATGCAAATCGGGGCTGCGGTTTTGCGTGGAATCAAGGCTCCAGAATTTCCGAGGCCGCATGGACAATTATCATGAACAACGACATTCTCATGCCTCCAGGCTGCCTTGAGGGATTGCTGCACTTTGCAGAGGAGAAAAAAATTGATGTGGCCAGTCCGGCCATGTGCCAGGGCGAAGCGGATTACGATTTTTTAACCTATGCGGCGGATTTCATGCGCGTCATGGCTCCGGCCAGCCGGCGCAACATAGTTTCGGGTTCCTTTTTCATGGTGCATCGTAGAGTATTTGATGCCATCGGTTTTTTTGACGATGATCCAAGACTTGGCGGCTACGAGGACGACGAGTTTTTCCGGCGCGTCCGCCGGGCCGGTTTCCACATTGCAACAACCGGCCGGGCTTATTGCCATCATTTCGGTGGCATCACCCAAAAGAGTATCAAGGCCAGTCTCAATCAGCCGAACATGAGTTTGGGCAATCGGGACTACTACCGAAAAAAGACCGGACAGACCTGGCCAAAACGAAAATGGGCGCAGTTAAAAACCGCAGTGTGCTCCAAATGGTGGAAGACAACCGAACGGCTGCGTTACGGCTATTCCCTGCACGAAAAGAGGATTGGCGGGGAATGGCATTATTGCTGATGCCACACGTGCCTGACAACATGACAACCGGACAACGACTTGGAATTATTGCACTTATTCCGAAAAATGTGGCTTGCCCCGCCGTTTAACAATATCCGAAGAATCCTCAAACGCCGAAGAATTGCGCGCCAAAACCAGGATATCCCTTTCGACCACCCAATGAAATAAAAATAAGCATGCGCCGCGCTCATGGCACGGCATTTACGCGGCTGTCCAGCAAAAGTGAGACTATCCCGATGATCAATGGCAAAAAGGCAGGCATTGCTGCCTTGTCCGTCATCCTGAAACTCGATAAAGTTAACCTTTAATGAAAGGTAATCTCTCAACCAACACGTCAGTGCAATCATTTTCCCAATTTGGAGAAGATTCCCTGATTTTGAAATTCTTTGCAGGGAAAACCGATGGTTTCTTTGTTGAAGTCGGTGCCAATGATCCTGAAAATCTCTCGCAAACTTTCCTTCTAGAACACAATGGCTGGCGTGGCATTCTTGTCGAGCCGCTGCCAAATTGTTGCGAATGCCTTCGTTCCTGTCGTCCGAGGTCACAAGTTTTTCAAGTGGCATGCGGCTCCCCGGAACAGTGTGGCAAGGCGTTACTGCAAGTAAACGATACCGAATCAAAGCTGACCGCCTCCCGACCTGACGTATCGCTGGTCACTGGATACGAAGAAGTGAGGGTGATGACGCTGGACGAGATTCTGAAGCAGGCGGGAAATCCCAAGGTTGATTTTCTCTCCATTGACGTAGAGGGATTGGAATTGGAAGTGTTACATGGTTTTAATTTGGAGAAGCATCAACCAAGGCTGCTGCTGATCGAGGATAATTTGCCTAATCGCTTGAATGTGCATCGCCACATGAAGCAACATGGCTACCGATTGGTGAAACGAACGGGTTGCAATAACTGGTATGTTCCCAATAACCAGCCTTTCGATTTGTCTTCAACCTGGGAACGGGTGAAAATTTTCCGAAAGATGTATCCAGGCACTGCCTTCAGAAAACTGAAGGCTGCTTTGGCTGGAAAAAGAATCAAATAATTTATTCAGCATGAGAAAAATCCGTATAGATTTCTGCGACTGCTTTCCCAACTTTAGCAAGACAGACAATTATTTGTTCAAGCTGTTGGCGGAGCGGTTTGACGTGGAATTGTACGACCGGCCGGATTTCCTGATTTACTCCCCTTACGGGCACGAGCATCGCCTGCATTCGGGTGTAAGAATTTTCTATTCGGGCGAGTCTGCTCTGCCGAATTTCCACGAGTGCGACTACTCCATTGCGTCCATCAAATTGGACGACCCGCGGCATTTGCAATTGCCATTCTATGTCGCCTATGGTGAGTCGGAAGAAATCATCAAGAAAAACGATGATCTGGAGAAAATCCTGGCGGCAAAGAAAAAATTCTGCAGCTTCATCATCAGTGGTTACAATCCGCGCAAAAACCACAATCGGGTTGCCTTCTTCCAAAAACTCTCCAGGTATAAGAGGGTGGATTCCGGCGGGCGAAGGTTCAACAACATTGGCGGCCCCATCCCCGGCGGATCACGCGGCAAGATTGAATTCCTGCGCCAATACAAGTTCAACATCGCTTTTGAAAACCGCTCTTTATCTGGCTACACCACGGAAAAAATTTTTGAGCCGATGGCGGCGCGATGCCTTCCCATTTACTGGGGTGACCCGTCCATCAATGTGCAGTTCAACCCATGCAGCTTCCTGAACCGGGCCGACTTTCCCAGCGATGAGGCGCTCATTGAAAAAATCATCGAACTGGACAACGATGGTAAAAAATACATGGAGTGTCTGCGCCAGCCGTATTTTTACAACGACCGGCCAAATCAGTTTTTCAACCGCCAGCGCGTGCTCGACTTCTTCGAAAAAATTTTCTCGCAAAAGATTACTCCGGTGGCACAAACCGGACGAAGAACCTTTTCCTTCGGGCGCATCTTCGGGCGTTGGAAACTGGTAAAGCGGCATCATTGGCATTCCATGCAACCGCCGACTTGGTAACATCAAAGGCCCGGATTTCTCTGCATGCCGCAAATTTCCACTCAAGCCCCGCTGGGTTGCCTCGATCCACGTGTTAAGAATCTCCCGCCGCCACCCTGAACTGATGGAAAACATCCTGCTCACCCGTCTCAAATCCATCGCCGACATTGTCCTGACTTTGCCCGCCGTCCATACCGTGCGCGAAAATTTTCCATTCGCCAAAATCAGGATGTCCCTTTCGGTCGTCCAATGAAATAAATCTGCGCCGGACCGGGAACACTGGTGCTGGCCGCCAGCATTTCCTCCACGGTGGCGCAACACCGCGCCTTGGGCCGTCGGAACTTTGCCAGACTGCGGGCCAGTTTGGAAGCATGGCGCCCAATTTGGAAATACCAAAATTCGAGTTCGTAATCCGGCGAAATCAATTCCAGCAGCTCGCGGGTTGAATGTCCGAATTGCACGAGCTGTTCCGGGTGGACTTCGACAAACAGCAGCGGCCGATGGCGTTTAAGCAACTGTTGCGCACCTTGCAGGATTTGATACTCGAAACCTTCGCAATCAATTTTCAACAAGGCGATTTTGTCAATGTTCGCCAAATCCTCGTCGAGCGTTGTGATCGGTATTTTAGTTATCGTATCGCCGCAATAGAGCCGGTGTGCCTGTGCTTCCCAATCCATTGGCGCGGAAAGCGGGGACGTAGTAACGGAAGAGGCGTCCATTCCGATCGCCACCGAGCCATTTGGACTGTTGTGAAACGGAAGTTCACCGCGTTCCGCGCCGCAACCGATGTTTCGCACTTCAATATCAGTAAAATGGTTAAACGCGACACTTCGGCGGGCTAAATCGCAAAGAAAAGGCTGTGGTTCATAGGCGACAATCGGCAGCGTCGAATTTGAACGCATGAACATCGTGTAAAGTCCCATGTTCACGCCTACATCCACTAGATAACCCGTTTTTAAATTCTTTACGATTGGTTTGAGCAGGTGAAATTCGGATATTAAGTTCTGCCCGTTAAGAAGAAAATTGGCGGCCAATTTACGCCACGCCGCAGGAATGACCAAATGAAAAGACTCAAATGGAATCGCTAAAAGTCCTTGATTGGAATTCAACAGCCCCAAAAGCCACTGGTAATGCCGACCCAACGGTAATACGCTATGCAATGCCCGCAATAATTGCTCGCCGTGCACATTTCGTATCCTGCTGCCAGTCAATTCCACTGGTTGATTCATGCCTGAAATTTGGCGAAACTTGTCGGCATGTCAATTTATTGTGAGTTTATGCAAACAATCGCGATCGCAAAACGTTAAGCTTCCATTGCATTCGGAATCACGAATATCTTTTAGTTTGCTGACAGCCGCCGCGCAATCCACTTTGAAGTTTGCGGAAATTTGGATAAAATACCACAAACCAAATTCATGACCAAGTTGCCCATTTCCGTCTGCATGATCTCCGGCAACGAGGCGCATCGCATTCGCCGCGCACTCGAAAGTGTCGCAGGTTGGACAAGTGAAATCATCGTTCTCCTCAACGACGATGTGAGTGATGGCACCGATAAAATTGCCGAATCTTTCGGAGTAAAAGTATTCCGCGAACCGTGGAAGGGTTACATCGTCCAAAAAAATTCCGCCGCGCAAAAAGCCTCGCAGGAATGGATTTTTGGATTGGACGCTGACGAGGTTGTTTCGCCGGGGTTGCGTGCTGAAATTCAAAAATTATTTGCCGAACCGGAGAAGCTCACGCGATTTGCCGCATTTAGCTTTCCGCGTTGTACGTTTCATTGTGGCCGCTGGATCCGCCACGGCGACTGGTATCCCGACCGCAAGGTGCGCTTGTGGCATCGCGAACAGGCAAAGTGGGGCGGGATTGATCCGCATGACACCGTAATTGCAGACGGGCGCGTCGGTAAATTGAGCAATGATCTGCTGCATTACAGTATGAACAATCTGAATCATCACGTCCACAAAATGACAATCTATAGCGACGTTTTTACACGCCGATGTTTGGAGAATAATCTGCGGGCAAACTTGTTTGAACTCTGGTTTCGTCCGCGGTGGCGTTTTGTGCGCGGTTATTTTTTGCGGCTTGGTTTTCTCGACGGCTGGCAGGGCTACGTCATTGCGCGCATGGTGGCGTTCGAAACCTTTCTTCGCTATGCCAAACTTCACGAAGCGCAATTGTCGCAGGCCAAAAAAACACAAACCGCCCGCATTCCCGAAAGTAAATGAACGCGTGTGAAAACATTTTGCTGATCCGCCTCAAATCCATCGGCGACATTTTGTTCACATTGCCCGCCGTCCATATCGTGCGCGAAAATTTTCCGTCCGCGAAAATCACCTTTCTTGTCTCGAAAGAAAATGCCTCATTACTGCGTGGTTTTCGTGATGTGAATGAAGTCATCGCCCTTGACCGCGCGGCGTTGCGCAGCGGCAATCCGCTCAAAATGACCGGCGAGTTCTTCAGCCTCCTGCGACGGCTGCGCGCCGGAGGATTTTTGCTCGTCGTAGACTTTCAAGGCTACGGCGAGACCGCCTGGCTCACGCGGCTCACCGGCGCGCCGCGGCGATGGGGCAGCGTTTACAGCACCGGCCGCAAATGGGCCTACACGCGTGGCCTGAAGCGAAAGGAGGGTTTGCATCCGGCGGAGTGGAATCTTTTTCTGCTGCGCGAGTGCGGACTGGAGATTGGTTTCATCAAAAATAAATTTGTCTTACCGGATGATGTGCTTGAAGAGGCGAAACATTTCTTTGCCACGCAAAATTTAGACATGGCCAAATCCACATTGTTTATCCAGCCGTTCACCAGTTCGCCGCATAAAAACTGGCCGTTGGAAAATTTTATGAAGTTGGCGCGGCATTTTCATTCGCGCGGAATGCAAATTGTTTTTGGCGGCGGGCCGAACGACCGCGCCGGGCTCGAACCGGCGCGTGCCGCGGGTTTTCCAGTAGCTGCCGGTGTGCCCCTGCTCGTCACCGCCGGGCTGATGAAACTTTCCACGGTGATTGTCGGCGCCGACACCGGTTTGTTGCACGTTGCCGTGGCAATGGGTCGGCGCGTGGTAATGCTCATGAGACTTGACACACCGGGCAGCACGCATCCGTTCCGGCATGCAGACTGGACCGTCACGCCGCCAACGGGAAAACCCGTTTTTGAAATCCCAACCGCTGCAGTCATCGAAGCATGCGATCAGGCTTTCAGAGGCTTGGGTGAAGCGAAGTTGCTTGAAATTGAAGCTGACACCAGAAAGGATGCCCAAATCCATGAACGATGAGCTTTTTGAAAAAACAGTTGCGGAAACGATTCAAACTGTCAGTCAAGTCGAAGGGCATCTTACCCATCACGAGATTCGTTGCCTGACGCTATTGGCGGCGGTGCCGGCAACAAAAGGAGTGATTTTAGAAATCGGGAGCTTCAAAGGCCGTTCCACCATCGTTCTGGCAAAAAGCGCTGCGCTGGCAGGCGAAACAAAAATTGTGGCAGTTGACCCTTTGACTTCACCCTCGAAAACCGATCCCGACTTGCGCGGCCAGGCGAGTGGGTGGTCTGATTTTCAGACCAACCTGAAAAATGCCGGCGTTGAAAACGCTGTGGAGTTCCACCGACACCGGTCCTCTGAATTGGCCGGGAAATGGGCGGCGGGCCGGAAAATCCGTCTTTTGTGGATAGACGGCGACCACACTTACGCGGGAGCGAAATTGGATTTGGATTTATTTCGGCCATTTCTCGCAAACGGTGCGATTGTCGCCATGCATGATGTTTTGCATTCGCACGATGGGCCAGTGCGCGTTTTTGCGGAGGAAATTTTGCTCTCGCCTCATTTCGGTCCGTTTGGTTTCTCCGGTTCAATCGCTTGGGCGCAATATTTTGAGTCACCGGACGTTTCAGTACCTTTCCAGCCGCGCAAAGTGCGCTTCTATCGGCGTCTGACCAAACTCATAGCGTTGAGTGTTTTTGACGAACCTCTTCGAGGCTGGCGTCGCATTCGTTACAAACTTGCCCGAGTCGCCATACCGCATGGCGATGTCCATGCGGAAGAGTTCAAGCGCCAAATTCTCCCGGTGGAATAGCATTTACCGCACGAGCCGATAATGCGTTTTATCGAACCGAAATCCAAACCACTGCTCCAGTTTCAGCATCATGCGGTGCTTCCTTTCACGGGATGTGAGCCGGTGATTTGGATCCGCTTTGAACAACCCTTCGGCTTTCGACAACCAACCTTGCACGACTTTTGGATGGATGCCGGTGAATAATTTCAGGACGGCTGGATCAATTTTTGAATAATCCACCCCTGACGCCGGCTTGTCGTCCCAGTATTTTCGGGTGGCCGTGGCTTTAAGATTCATCTGCGCCTCACTGCGCACCCATCCGTAATGATAAATCGTCGCGCCCGTATGCGCCGCGCGCGGGTAACGCGATTGTTTGTGGCCGATGACGACGTTGAAAAAAAGTGATTCGCTCGACCACGCTGGAATCGTGTTACGAATGATGCGCACCTCGGAGCGATACCAGCCCGGCGACCAGGCATATGTATTTGCATTGCCGTAAAAATGCAGATAGTCGAACGCCAGCGCCTCGACACGCCCATCGTTCAAATGATGTTCCATCGCTGCGCGGATTTTAGGCAGGTCGTTTTCGTGAACCACTTCATCGGCTTCGAGATAAAACGCCCAATCGCCGGTACAGTTGAACAGCGCAATGGACTTTTGCTGACCATAAACAAAGCCTTTCACCGAATAATCGCTGCGGATACACTCGTTCCATTGCGTCGGGATGACGCGAATCTTGGGATCTCCGATTTCGCGCAGCAATTTTTCCGTGTCGTCGTCGCACGGACCGAGCGCGATGACAAATTCATCCACGATCGGCAGGATGGAGCGGATGGAAGCGACGAATGGATACCCGAACTTCTGCCCGTTGCGAAGAAAAGTGAAGCCGCTGGTTTTCATGTGAAAATAGAATCAATTTGGGCACAGCCACTTTTGCAGAACCGCAGCCTTCCTGCAAACCGAAGAATGGCGATCATATTGATGAAGGACTGGAATTACCCGTCCTTCAGGACACACAATCCGCCCACGGTCATCCAGGCAAATATCAGATAACGGCATTATTCCCATGGTCAACACGGTGGACTCGCCGTTTTTGTGGATGTAAATCTCATTATTCTTGTAACGTCGGACAGCTACATTGAGTATGGCTTGATCTCCGAAGGGCTGAAACGCCCGGACTGTGGCAAGGGTGCGAATGTAGTGACTCAAAAGTGCAATCAACGCCCTTGATTCTCCAAGAATTGTTCCAGAGCATAGGATGGGCTTTTCAGCAAATTCTGAAAACACTCTTTCGCCAAACCACATACGCATCCAGCCTGAATTATACGGTTCAGAGCCAATAGTGCGGCCAACGGCTTCCTCAAAGCAATGGACGCCGCCGCACGCAATGTTAGTGAATGGATTGTCCTGAAAAACGACATCGCGAATGTCCGACAGGAGCACGTGGCGATAATTTTCTCCATGCCGTGACAAATATTCCTCGTAAAGGAAGTATCGCAGTATGCGGATTTCCAAGATTGATTTCAGTATGCGGCGGCAAATGGGGAAGGGAGTGGTTTTGAGGACTCCCCACCGTTTGACCATCCATTTTCGAAACGAGGATTGCCGGAAAGGAGAATCCAATATTCTAACTCCCTTGGTTTGAATCGTGGTTTTGGTTTCTCCATCAATTCCGCTGGCGAACAAACATATCTCCCCTGAAAACCCGGTGTCACGCAAGGAGTTTACAAAAGGCGCTATTGTTTCCCACCGATATCCATGAATGTAACCAAGCACAAGGTCGCGTTGCACGCCCAGAGACTACAATTCGACCGTGGGTTGACAACTGGATTATTCTGGTCATTGCGCCGGGCAACATCAGACTTGGGTCAGAGTCATCACTTTGAAGTTTTTGTATTCTTAGAGCAGCGCATGGTTGAATCACAGCGCAAATTCCCCTGAAGCGACCTTCTATTTTCCTGCTGGAAAAAGGCCGGTCACTCGGTACTTTTAGTGCAGCGTGAAATTCCCGATAAAAATCTTGAGCCGTTCACGGTGGGAACAGATGAAGGAAAAGTTCATCCAGCTCGAAAGGGAAGCTGTGGATGCAATTCCATTACACCGTCGACTCAAGGGACTCCAATTATCGGAAACGGCGAGCGATTCAATTCTCAATCGCGCCAGTTTGTGCCGGTTGAATCCGAATGATGAATTTGAGGTGCTGGATGTCGGCGCGAACCAGGGTGATTGGACTCTGGCCGTGGCCGCGCTCTTTCCCAAAGCCAGGATTCTGGCGATTGAAGCTGACCCAAAAACATTTGAGACGCTGCGCCAGCGGACCGCCAACCAGACACAAATCCATGTCACCAACCTCGCCATTTCTTCAACCAACGGCGAAGTGACATTCCATTCACATGAGAATTCACCGTTGAGTTCGCTCCTGGATTTGCCGGATGCAAACGGGCACACGACAACGGTTCGGTTGCAGGCGGTGAAGCTGGACGATTTTGCAGCGCAATATTCAAGAGGAAACGTCCGACTCATCAAGATCGATACCGAGGGCAATGATTTGAAGGCGTTGCAAGGTGCTGAGGAGTTGCTGAATAAACCTTTGCTCGACTATGTCATTGTCGAATATGGGATTCATCCTGCCGACCGCAGGCATGTCCATATCAACGAACTTACCCGCTTCATGCGGTGCAAAAATTTCCACTTGGCTTTGTTGGGAGGTTTTGGAATCTATGGCGAGCACCTCTATGGCAATGCGCTGTATATGAGGAGAAATCCGGAAGGAGAGGCGGTTGATTCTTCCCGATGAAAATATCGGTGCTGATAAGCAATTTCAATTATGGCCATTTTTTGGATCGGGCCATACAAAGCGTCGTTGCCCAAACAGCCAAAGTGGATGAAATCATTGTCGTGGATGATGGCAGCTCGGACAATTCGCTGGAGGTATTGAAAAGCTGGGCTGATCGTGACAGCCGGATTCAAATTATCGCCAAAAAAAATGGGGGGCAGTTGTCCTGCTTCAATTCCGGGTTTGAGCGGTGTAGTGGGGACATAATCTGTTTTCTGGATGCGGATGACGAGTATTGCCCGGGTTATGCCGCCCGCCTTCGGGAAGTCTACAAACAACGTCCCCAGGTGGATTTTGTATTTTGCAAATGCGAGTTGGTTAACGGATGGGGAACTGTGCCGCCTTGGGAGGTTAAGACAGGCGATTTCGATTTCGGACTCACCTTTTGTCGTGCTTACTTTTTGCATGAATGGCTGGGAAGCCCCACTTCAGCGGTTTCAATACGGCGCACGCTGCTGGCCAAGATTTTGCCCTGTTCTTTGGAAAAGGCATGGCGCATTTGTGCGGACAATGTGCTTGTCCATGGGGCTGCGGCGTTCTGGGGCAGAAAATTTTACCTCGCTGAAAAGCATGTGCGCTACCATCTGCATGGGCGCAATCAATGGTATGGTTCGCGGGATGATTTCGCTGCAAAAACCCAATATGATTTTGCCATTACAAATTTGCTACATCACTTTAATCCAGGTTTCCCTTCAATCCCAGACGACGCGCGTGGTTTCAGTGGGTTATTTTGGCAGGAATTTTCGACAATTCCATGCCCGGATTTCAATGAATACAAACTTTACCAGCGGATGATACGCAAATACGGTCGCCGTAGGAGACTGAAGTTCAGGTGGAAGCTCTGGAAACAGTGGCGCAAAATTCGCCGCAAACAATACTGCGTTCCGTAACACTTTCACGGAGCAGGTTGTGAATTTACGAAACTATCCCATCAATTTTTTGAAGGGTCGGGTGATTTTACGTTTTAGCCAGTAAACCGCATACCAGCCTGGACCGAGTGAACGCATCATTTCGGCCGTCAACTCAATTGCCGTCTCACCGTAAAGTCGGCGAAGGTGCCGGATTTGCATGAACAACATTTGGCGAGTGGCGCATTCCCGCAACCACGGTTTGGCAAACCATTCCTGAATCAACCACAGATCCTCCTGCGCGCTCAAACCTGTACGCCGGTTCAACTTGGTTTGCTGGGCTGGGTGCCGCCGCCAAGCGGCCAGCGGCTCGGCGATGTAGCTGAATTCCCCCTGTTCCAGCAGATGAAAAAAGAATTCAAGGTCAACAATCTGCCGGTATCGGCTGTTGAACCCGCTGCCCACTTGTGACCGGCGAAACATCACCAAAGAAGGCTCGCCGATAATGTTTCCGGGTGTTTCAAAGCAGCGCATGATGACGTTCCTGCCGTTCCATGTTCGTGAGTGTTTGAAGAAATCACGAAACTTCAAGCGGCGGGCGTGTTCGTCTATGATGTAAGACGCGCAGCCGACCAAAGACACATCGGGCTGCGACTCCAAGGCTGCCGCCATGCGCCCCAGCGCGGATGATCCCAATAAAACATCATCCGCGTACACCGGCTTGATCAGAGCGCCCCGCGCCGCCTGTAGGCAAAGGTTGAAATTGCCGGCCTCACGCAGATTTGCCTGGTTTGTCCACCATCGGATGCGACGATCCTTCGACGCGTAGCGTTCGATCACCGCACCCGTGCCATCGGTGGAACAATCATTGGAGATTAACAATTCGTAGTCGTCGAAATCTTGCGCCAGAACGGACTCGATACATTCGGCCAGAAACGGCTCGCCGTTATACACCGGGATCAGGACGCTGATTTTGGGCGAATTCATGTTCGGGAAGAATTTTTGCGGGCGAGGCGGCGGGAGAGTTGCCAGATTCCCAGTTTGCGTTTCAGTTTTTCAAATGGCCGGAACATTTTCCACCGCAGCCAAAACATGGCATACCAGCCTCGACCGAGCGAATACATCATTTCCCTGATTAAGTTTTCACCTTCCGCACCGCAATTCTTCCGCAAACTGTAAATCTGCTTAAACAACGCCTGCCGCGTCATGCTCGTTTGCACCCAAAGCTTGGCATACCAGTTTGTAATCAGGAGAAGCCCATCATTGATGTCATGGCGGCGGTTAACCTTCGTTTGTTGTGCCGTGTGCTGCCGAAACGCACACAAAGGTTCGCCCAGATAGGCAAAGCTTCCTTGTTCCAGCAAATGAAACCACATGTCCATGTCCAAACCCTGCGGCAGTTGTTCGTCAAAGCCCTGCGCCGTCTGTGCCCGGCGAAACATCACCACCGACGGCTCGCCGATCAGGTTCGCCCGTTCCAGACACCGCATGATCGTCTGCCGGCCATCCATAACCCCCGGCTTGAAATATTTGCGCAGTTCGATTATCTGCGAACGTTCATCCAAAATTTGCGACGCCGAACCGACCAGGGAAACTTCAGGATGATGGTCCAGCACCTCCGCCATCCTCTGAATTGTCAGCGGGGAAACCAGTTTGTCATCTTGCAGAACGTATTTGATGTATTCCCCCTTCGCCGCCCGCAGACAACAGTTGAAATTCCGCCCCAAGCCCAGATTGTTTGGATTTTTCCACCATCGGGTGCGCGAATCCCTGGTCGCATAACGTTCCACCAATGCTACCGAATCGTCCGTCGAGGCATCGTCTGCAATCAGAATTTCCATGTCCGCAAAATCCTGTGCAAGAATGGATTCCAAACACTCGGCCAAAAATGCTTCGCCGTTATAGACCGGCACCAACACACTGACTTTCACGTGCGGATATTAACTGGCAATCGAAGCACTGAACAGTCGCAAAGCATGGCCAGGTCTGATATATGGAATTTCAATCGCCAATTGCCAATCACAAATCTAAAATCCCAACGTGCAACGTATTGGTTTGTTTGGCGGTTCGTTCGACCCGGTTCATCTTGGCCACCTGCTCGTCGCGCAGGCGGCGATCGAAGAACTGAAACTGGACCGGCTGTTTTTTATTCCCGCCGCGCAATCGCCGCTCAAGCCGGAAATCATACTCACAGCAGCGTCGTCCCGTTTGCAATTGCTCCGGCTCGCGCTCGCGGGTAAAACGAATTGCGAAATTGATGAACAGGAAATCCGGCGGGGTGGAATTTCCTACACGATTGAAACCTTGCGTGATTACGCGCGGCGTTTTCCGAAAGCGGAATTGTTCCATCTCATCGGCGCGGACAATGTGGCAAAGCTCCTTGAATGGCGCGAAGCAAATGAATTGGCACGGCTGGCGCAGTTTGTGGTGATTCCGCGTCCCGGCCAGGCGCCGGTAAATTTCCCGCCGCCGTTTCGCGGACGAATGTTGAAAGGTTTTCCGTTCGACGTTTCGTCTTCGCAAATCCGCGCACGGGTAAAGGCGGGTTTGCCGATTGATCACCTCGTGCCGCCACCCGTGGCCGAGGCGATTCGCGCCGCGAAACTTTACACTTGAAATTTTTGACACGGATTTCATGGATTATTGATGAGGCGGAAATAACAAATTAAATTCGTGTTAATCCGTGCAATTCGTGTCTGCCCCGAATTTTCTTCGTGTTCATTCGTGTTCATTCGTGGTTAGATTCCTCCGGCAACTATGGATTCCAGAAAACTCGCCCGGCTTTGCCGCGAATTCGCGGATAACAAAAAGGCGGAAAACATCGTCATCCTCGATGTGCGCAAATTGTCGTCGGTGACGGATTATTTTGTGATTGCGTCCGGCACGAGCGAACCGCATTTGCGCGCCATCGTGGACGAAATCACCGACCAACTGCGCGACGATCACGGCCTGCGACCGCACGCGGTGGACGGCACGGTGCACGGCTCGTGGGTGGTGTCTGGATTATTTCGACGTGATTGTGCACGTCATGCGGCAGGACGCGCGTGAGCGTTATGATTTGGAAGGTCTTTGGGGCGACGCGCCGCGAGTGAAACAAAAGGAGAACGCAGACAAACCTATCAAATCAGCCACAAAGGCGCGAAGACACTAAGATTTGATTTTTACCTTTGTGCCTTGGTGGTCAGGCATTTTTCGGCGACATTTCGTCCGATGCCTTCACCATTTCGTTAAGGAGCTTTTTGAAATCCTCCAGGCCGGTCGCTGGAACAATGATGGTGTCGCGCCGCCCGCCGACGTCTTCGGTGATGCGCAGGAACCGGCCACGCGGATTTTCCTTGAGGGTGAAGATGAAAGTTTTGCGCTCAATCTGCACCTTCTCGGATTTCAACGTGTCCTCGTTGACCGGCGGTTTGGGCTGGCCGTAAGGACGGTGGCCGTAAGGCGATGGTCGTTCGTTTGAAATCATAATGTCCCGCTGAAGACGCCCGCGCTGGCGTTCAATCCAGCTTCACAAGAATTTCGGCGGCAACGGCCATTTGTCAACTGGCAAAATCCAGCAAAATATTCGCCACCGGTTTGGCAAACTCAGGGCGTTCGCCTGTTTGCAATTCAATGTAGGCGGCGATGGCCTCGAAGCGGAAGCGGCTGATTTTCCCATTTCAAATTCTGTTTTTTTACCTTGCCCATGCGGCGATGCCAGTCCCGGATTTGCGGAAGCGCAGCGGGCAGCTCGTAGCGGCCGGAGTAGAGGAAATTCCCCAGCATCCCGAACAAATCGAAATCCACGAAGCGGGGTTGCTCACCGAGCAAAAATGAGTTATGCATCAACATTTTCTCAAATGGAAGCAGGCTTTGCTCAAGGTTTTTCAGCCAGTCTTTTTGCTGCGCGCGCCACTGGTCAATGCACCCGCGGCCAAACTTCCGCTCCTTGAACCGCAGAAAATCGAGCTGCTCCGCCGCCGGCACATTTTCCTTCCAGTAAATGTCGTTGAGCCGGAACGCCGCGCCTTCAATTTCATTTTCGATGTTGCGCCAGAGGATGGATTGAACACCTTCGAGTTCCGAAGGGAAAAGCCCGAGATGCAATTCCTCGTCGAGATATTTGGCGATGACTTGCGAATCATCGCTGAGCTCAAAAATTACGTTCCCGCCGTCCTTGATGATCGGCACACCGTAATAGCGTTGTTTCGTCAATTTCCAAACCAGCGAGCGGTCCTGATTCGGAATGTCGATGATTTCGAAACGGGCTCCGGCAAATTCCAAAATGCGGCGCTGGACAATGCAGAACGGACTCCACGGAAATTGAATCAATTCAATCATGTCAAGAATCGTAGCTGCACGAACAAATGCACTTTAGGGATCCTATCCGGGAGTGACAAGCGCAAACCCCTTTACACTTTCGCGCCGCAGGATTAGAGTCGAACCATGGCTTCTGAATACGATCTAACGGAATTCGTAGACGCCGATCTTCTGGCTCAGAAATCGCCTTCCGGTACGTCCGCACCCGCCGGCGACCTGCACCGCGCGCTGACTCCCGAGGATGTGAACCGAAAGGTTGTCGAGGCGCAACAAAAACTCGCCGAGTTGAAACACGCGCAGGAGGAATTGGAGCGCGAACGCGCTGCGCTGGAGGAATTACGCCGCCGCCAGACGGAATTTCAGACCGGTCGTCAGGAAATGATTCACAATCTCACGCGCGGCCTCGGCCTGCTCGAAGAAGCCGAGTTCAACACCCGCCGCGACGCCGAGCAGATGGCCAAAACGATCAACGACTTCCACGACGCGATTGGCAAAATCCAGGCCATCCACGATGAAACATGGATAAAAGACAATTTCGGCATTGAACTCACCCGTGCGCTCACCACCATTGAAAATGCGCGCATGGAATGGAACGCCGCGCGGCTCAAACTTCCCGTCCTGGCCGGTGAATCAAAGGGAGTATCGGAGGCCGAAAATGCTTCCCTGCCCGCCACTTCACCCCTGGCCAACGCCAGTTTCAGTCAATTGTGCAAATTCGGTCTGGCAATGACCTGGCCGCTGGTGCTGGTAACGTTGGCTGCCCTCGGCGTGTTCGTGGCCATCTTGCTATTACGGCATTAATGTCGTTGAGGACGTATGACGTCCGGGAAGAAAAAGGTTAAAAAAACGGATCCAATTTCCGAGCGCGCCCGCGTGTTGAATGAACAAATCAACTCGCTCGAAGCCGAAATTAAAAGACTCGATGCGCAAATTCAACGCACGCCCCCACCGCCTCGCCTGCGCTCCACCGCCATGCCACATGGCGCGACGGTTGCCCGCGCTCCAGAACCGCCTGCTCCCGTTCCAGCCGCGCACGATCCGGTTTTTGAAGAAGTAAAATCGCTTCAAACCGACGACGAAACCGCCACGCCGGACCAATTCAACGAACTTGGCGTGCGCAAATACGATTTGCCCGGACTCATCAATCGCATTCACCAGATCTTCCGCCGCCCGACATCTTTGAACCCCCGGCTCGTCACGTATCTCGCCGCCGGAGGCGTTCAGGGCTTGCGCCCGTTGCGTTACGAAAAGCGCGTCGCCCGCAACCGGTTCATCGCATTCACCATTTTTTTGTTTCTGCTGCTGCTCGGCACCCTTTTGGTGTATTTCCGAAATCACTGAACGAACCGCTGGTGAAAACTCAATCCGCCGAACTGTCCATTTCCACGCGCGATGGAAAATTCATCGCGCGCTATTCGGAAAGAGGTTTGGCCGGGCTGAATTTTCCAAAGGCAGGGTCAGCTCGCCGAGCTGACCAGACACCTCGGCGAGGCGTCCCTACCACAATTCTCCGCTGGCATCGCACGACCACCACCGCGCTGAAAAGTGTTCTCGCCGGGCGCGAACCGAAAAACGTCCCGCCGCTCGATCTGTCCGGCGGCACGACGTTTCAACAAAACGTCTGGCGCGCGCTGCGAAAAATTTCCCGCGGCAAAACGCGCAGCTACGGTGAAATCGCGCGGAAAATCGGCGAACCGAAGGCCGTTCGCGCCGTCGGCGGCGCATGCGGCGCGAACCCGATTCCCATCTTTGTCCCCTGCCACCGCGTGCTCGCGGCGAACAAAAAACCGGGCGGCTTCTCCGGCGGATTGAATTGGAAACTCAAACTGCTCGCGCTCGAAGGAATTGTATTGAGATAGGGCGCGTCACTTCGTGCGCGCCGTTCAGCGCCGTAGGCGCGGCATATTTGTAGAAAATCGGCCGGACAAATTTTTAGCTCCGTAAGGAGCGGCATCTTTTGCATCAGGCGATTTTTTAGCGGACGACGGAATATGCCGCCCCGATGGGGCTTGAAATAGATTTGGTTTTGGGACTACAAAGATACCGCACCTACGGTGCTGGACAGAAACTAAAATGCGAAATACAGTCAAACTATGAAACGGGACAGGCTATGTTGGTCTTGTAGAACGCCGCCCATTATTTGTTAGCCAGCCTAGCGCGCCATGTCAGTCAAGAAGTCCATCATTCTTTCCGTAGCGATTGCGGTCGTCACAGTAGTTGCTATTTTCGGGGTTGCTTTCTATCGGGCGTGGCACGCTTTTGCTATCGAAGATCAGATTCATGGCACATTCTTTCCCGTGACGAGGGCTTTATATGATTATGAGCATGACCACAGTTCGCCTGCTACGAATCTGACACAGCTTATACCGGCGTATATTTCTCAGCTCCCGAGTTCGCGTTTTGCTGATTCGGTCGAGTATTCTGTTATTGATGATGGTAAGGCATGGCAGCTCAGTATTCACAGCAGCGCGCTTTCGCAACGACGGGTTTATTGCTGCCGCTCCACGCAGAAGTTCACCGCAGATGAAGAGCGAAGAGTTTTGCTTAGATACCACTCAATCTGGACCGTATTGAGAGAGTGATGAAAACGCTGGCTAATATCTAGATAGGTTGCGCATTTCCTTCGTCACTTTGCGTCCTTCGCGCGGGATTCATTCAAGCGCGGCGGCAACGGCCTCGGCGAGTTTTTGCCTGAATGCAGAAGTTTCAATCAGCTTCGCATCGGATGGATTCGACAAGAAACCGGCCTCGATGAGCACAGCGGGACGCTGTTGCCGATGCAGCACGCCGATGAATCGCGCCCGATTCACGCCGCGATCCTCCAGACCGGTCGCGCGCAGCAACGCGGTGTGCAGGTGGACGGCGAGTTTCAGATTTTGAGCGTCGTAGGCGTTATTGGGGAAATTTTCCGCCCAAATATCAGGATAATTGCGCGTCAAGGTTGAAGGCATTCCCGTGGGCGTGAGGCAATAGGTTTCAAGCCCGGCAGGTTTTTTATCCGGCGTGAGAGAATTGAAATGCAAGCTGATGAACAAATCCGCGTGATGCGCCTCGGCAAACATGACGCGATCAATTAGTGGAACATCCACGTCATTCGTGCGCGTGAGAAAAACCTGCCAGCCCTCCTGTTCGAGCAACGGCGCGAGCCGCTTGGCCCAATCGAGCGTGAATTCCTTTTCAAGCCGTCCGTCGAGAACGCTGTGCGTGCCGCTGTTGATTCCGCCATGGCCAGGGTCAATGACAATGACACGGTTGTTTTGAGGCGGTACCAACGGCGGTTCGCACAACAACGGCTCCAGATTTTTTTGCAAGTCGAGCCCGTGCACAAAAATTTGATCGTCAATGATCTGCGGTTCGAAGCCGAGATTGATTTGAACGCCGTTCCAAGTCGCGTCGCGGCTGCCTATTTCCAAAAGCATCACGCCGTTGGAAGAACCAACCGCATACGTGGTGACGGGCAAATCCGACAGCAAGTGCGGTCTGCCGATGCCGCGCTGCGCGGCCCAATTATCCAGGGAAATCCACGTCATCACTGGTGCCGAAGGCGCAGGTTGCGGAGCGACGGCAGGCGGCCACTTTTGAGCAGAGGCAGGCGACCGGCTCAATTTAACAACCGGCGCAACCTGCCCGGGTCGTCGCGGAGTGAATGGTCTTTGAACAGCGTTGGTTTCAGCCCAATTCAACGGCTCGTTGGCGGATTGTCTTGGCATTGTCGAGCAACCCGCAAAAAAAATCGCCGCGCCAAAAATGATTACCGCCGGTTTGAACACGCGGCCATTGTGCGGATGGCGAAACCAGACTCAAGTTGTTTCAACACGCTGCAAGCCGTGCTGTGTTCTATCGCCAATTCCGATGCGTCCGCGCACGGGACTTATGTCCACGCCCCGGAACTGATTCGCGTCCCTTCGAAAAACGTCCCGATCCGCCTCTGTCCTCACTGACCAGCCGGAAATCCACCTGCTTCTTGAAACTGTCCACCTTGGCCACCTGCACCTGCACCTTATCGCCCAACCGAATCACCCTTCTGCCACGCCGGCCAATCAGTTGGTTGCGTTCCGCATCGAACACATAAAAATCGTCCTCCAGGCTGGAAAGATGCACCAGCCCGCTCATCGCAAGGCCCGGCACATCGACAAAGAAACCAAAGTTGCGCACGTCTATCACCAGCGCCGGATAGGGCGTCGGCATCGGCGCCTGAAGCTGCGCCTTCAGGAATGCATACAGCTTTACATCCTTGCTGTCCCGCTCCGCATCAGCGGAGTTGCGTTCCGTGTCGGAAATATGATCAGCCGTCTGCTTGAGCGAATGGATCGGGCCGTGGTTCTTTTGAAACAACGCGCGATGCACCACCAGATCGGCATAGCGGCGGATGGGCGACGTGAAATGCGTGTATTTGACCTTGGCCAGGCCGTAATGGCCGAGCGGTTCCACCGCGTAGCGGGCGCGCATGAGCGACCGGAGAAAACCAATCTTGAGCGCTTCGCCGATGGGAATGGTGCCGAGTTTGTGCAGAAGCTTCTGAACTTCCTGCCACTTGATCAAATTACCGCAAGGCACGTGATGGCTGAGCACCTCCTCGCGATACTCCTGCAACCGTCGTTCGTCCGGTTCTTCATGCACCCGGTAAATCGCCTTCACATTCTGGCTCATCAACCGGCCCGCCACCGCCTCGTTGGCCAGCAACATGAATTCCTCGATCAACTGGTGCGAAACATCGTTCTCCACCCGCTCGATGCTCAATATGCGGCCGCGCTCGTCCAGGCGGATTTTCATTTCGGGAAAATCCAGATCGAGCGAACCGGCCTTGAAACGCAGGCGCCGGATCCGTTGTGCCAGCGCATTCGCGTCATGCAACATCTGCTCAATCCGGTCGTCCGGCTTCCGTTGTAAAATCGCCAGCACTTCCTTGTAAGTGAATCGGCGCTGCGAATGAATCACCGCCGGATAAAACCTCGTCTTCAGCACCCGCCCCTCATCCGACACCAGAAACTCCACGCATTTGGTCAGGCGATCCACGTTCGGTTTCAACGAGCACAGTTCGTTGCTCAACGCCTCCGGCAACATCGGGATCACGCGATCCACCAGATAGGTTGAGTTGCCCCGCCTGCGCGCCTCATCGTCCATAGCCGTGCCCGGCTTCACGTAATGCGAAACGTCCGCGATGTGGACCCACAGCTTCCATTGTCCGGGCGAAACCCGCTGCAAACAAATCGCATCGTCAAAATCCTTCGCGTCGTCCGGATCAATGGTGATCACCTGGTGCCGCCGGCAATCCTCACGGCCGGCGAGTTCGTGCGGCTGAATACTCGTCCTGATGGCGCGGGCCTCCTGCAAAACATTCTTCGGAAAGTGCAGCGGCAGGTTGTATTGGCGCAGCACCGACAACATGTCCACGCCCTCTTCGTCCGGCGAACCGAGGACCTCGACAATTTCGCCTTCCGGGTTGGTATGACGCGATTCCCATTCGTGCAGCTCGACCACGACCTTGTCGCCGACGCGCGCGGGCCGGCCGACGTCACGCGGCGGCAGCACATAAATGTCATGCGGCATGCGCGGGTCATCGGGAATCACGTAAAGAAACTCGCGGCCCCGCTGCAACGTGCCGACGATTTGTGTCCGCTTCCGTTCCAGGATGCGAATCACCGCGCCTGTCTCCTGCTCAAGGTGCTCGGGACGCAACCCCTTGGCTTTGACATCACGCCGCACGAGCACGCGATCCTCGTGCAGTGCGGTGGACGTCGCGTCTTCCGGAATCATGATCTCCTTCAATTCAGGATCGTCCGGCTGCAGAAAACCTTTCCCCTGGCGATTGATGCGAATCCGGCCCGGGATGAGGTCCGCCTCGCGCGACTGGATGTAGCGGTTCCCCTTCGCGCGGGCAATTCGGCCGGATTGTTCCAGCCCGCGCAGGACCCGCTGTAATTCCTGCTGGCGATTGGGCGGCAACCGCAGATGCCGAAGCAGCTCCGGCACATTGGCTGGCACATAATCCCGCCGGCCAAGTAATTTCAAAATTTGCTCTTCCATAAGTTCATCCCGCATCCCGCGAAAGCACTTTTTCCATAACTATGACTGAATCCAAACGCATTGCGAACGCGGAACACGTTTTACGAACCGATCAAAATCCTTGCGGACGGCCCGGCGGTCCATCCCTACCTTCAAGATTTTTGTTCCAACTTTGCCAGCGTTTCCGGGTCACGCACGTCCACCCAGCGGCCCTGAATTTCAAGGCCCGCCAGCTTTTGCCCGGCAACGACCATCGCGCCGATGGCGTCGGTCAATTCATATTCGCCGCGCGGCGATTTTTGCAGCCGCACCGTGAAGTCGAAGAGCGATGGGCGGAAGATGTAAATACCCGCGTTATACCAGACCGGCTCGTTCGGTTTGAGCCAGCCATCACGACGCAATTGTTCCAACTGTTCGCCCGACGGTTTTTCCACAAGCCATTTCAGACAGAACTGTCCGTCGAAAAAGTTTAATCCGCCCTTTGTCACGTCTTCGCCGCGCGTGACTGTGATGACGCCGGCGAAATCGCCTTCGCCAAAGCGCCGGAGCATTTGCGGATACGTTTCGGGCGGAACCAGAATGTCACCGTAGGTCAGCAGAAACGGCGAAGCACCGACGAATTCCCTTGCCACTCCCGGCGCTTTGCCGGTGCCGTCCCGAACAATCTGGCGACCGAACGTGATGCGCGCGTTCCATTTTTTACCATCGCCGAAATGGTTTTCGACCACCTCGGCACGCCAGCCGGTGACGATGAAAATCTCACGAACACCCGCCGCAACGATGCCCTCGACAATGTGTTCCAGAATCGGCTTGCCCTGGACGCGGAGCATCGGTTTGGGCAACTCGTTGGTGAGTTCCCCCATGCGTGTGCCTTTGCCGGCAGCCAGAATGACGGCTTTCATGTGCGGAGATTTTAACCACAGATGAACACAGCTTGCCACGACGAAATGCTTGTCGCAAAGGTGGGGTCCCATCGCCGAGGCGACCGGGGTAGGAGGTGGAACTTCCGCCAGACGCGCGGGCCCAGGCTTCGCCGGAGGCTACGCCGAGGCAAGCCGCGCGTCCCTACCAACGTAAGAAAATGTGCCGAATGTCTCCAGAAATTGGTATTACTCATGCCAATCGCCGGTGCGCAAATAGGGTTTGAGCTTCTGCTTCAGCACTTCGCGGCCACGATGGATAAGCGATTTTGTGGCGGAAAGCGAGCAGCCCAAAATTTCGGCGATTTCCTCGTAGCTCAAATCCTCCTGCCGGCAGAGCAGGATGGCGGTGCGCTGGTTTTCCGGCAATTCAGCCAACGCTTCCTCGATTTTTTGCGCCAGCTCGCCGTGCAACAATGTTTCTGTCGGCAGAAAAACTTTTTTGTCCTCATATTGCCGCTGTGGCTGGCCCTCGCGTTCACCGTGGGTTTCTTCGAGAGATTCGGCGGGATGACGCGAGCGGCGGCGCAGTTCGTTCAGGCAAAGGTTGCGCGCGATGGTGAACAGCCACGTGGAAAATTTTGCCGTCCGTTTGTAGCGGCTCCGGGATTTGTAAACCTGGAGAAAAACATTTTGCGCGAGATCCTCGGCTTCGGTCTCGTCTCGCAATGTGCGATAAACGAGGTTCATCACCGGCTGCCGGTATTTTTCCACCAACTCCGCGAACGCCGCGCGGTCGCCCCGTTTGACACGGAGCATCAAGGCGGCATCAGGATCAAGCGGGATTGGCATTGCGCACGTGGAGTATAACAGACGCCGTCCGCACGAAAAGGTTTCACTGTTCCAAATCGTCCTCGTCCTTCGTTCTCGTACTCGTACTCGGTTTGGAATTTCGAGGACGAGGACGAGAACGAAGGAAGCTGTGACGGCGGCTTGCTTTGAAGTCGGTTTGCTCGCAATTTGTGCGTCCGTGCAGGATTTGCTCAAAAAAATCGAGGACGACGCCGAAGTGCGTTTGGCGTTGAAACCGGCGGGCAACGCGGCGGAACGACTCGCGCGTTGCAAGGCGTTTCTCAAGGTTGAAACGCACCGGCTCAAGCTGTTGCATCGCGGCGGTGCGGGCGGGCGCACAATCTGCCAGGCGCGCGCGGCAATGCTCGACGCGTTGTTGCGGCATCTTTGGGGATCGGCGCGGGGCAGTTTGTCCCTGCAGGCGCAGAAGGAATTTCCACCGCTCGCACTCATCGCTATCGGCGGTTATGGCCGCGGGGAATTGAATCCGTACAGCGACATTGACTTCATGTTTTTGCACGATGGCCAGGTCGCAGTGGGCAGGCCGCTGCCATATTTGTCCAAGCTGATTGACGGCGTGCTGTATCCACTTTGGGACATTGGACTGAAAGTCGGCCATGCCGTTCGGAGCATCGACGATTGCGTCAAGGTTGCCAATGTGGACATGCAATCCAAAACCTCGCTCATCGAGTCGCGGTTTATTGTCGGCGACGAGGCGCTGTTCAATAAATTTCAAAAAACGCTTGTAAATAAATGTGTTGATGGTTTTGAAGAAAGATACATTGCGGCGCGTCTCGAAGACCAGACGGCGCGGCGCAATAAATTCGGCAACTCCGCCTGCATGCAGGCGCCGAACATCAAAAACGGCTGCGGCGGTTTGCGCGACTTCCAAAATCTGTTTTGGATGGTTTTTCTCAAATATCGCGCGTGGTCACTGGACGAGTTGCAGGAACGCGAATTCGTCAGCCAGTCTGAACGCAGGCAACTCGAAGCCGCCTACGATTTCCTGCTGCGCGTGCGGACGGAGTTGCATTATCAAACCGACCGCGCGGTGGATGTGCTCGGCAAAAATTTGCAGCCCGCCGTCGCGCTGGGCCTTGGTTACAGCGAGCGTTCACCGGGTAAACGCATCGAAAAATTCATGCGCGACCTTTACACGCACATGCGCAACGTTTTCCTCATCACGCGCACGCTGGAACAGCGGATGGCGCTGCTGACACCGCAGAGTAAACTTTCGCTGCGCGCGTGGCTGCCCAAACGCCAGACACCGGAGCCGGTGGATGGTTTTTTGTTTATGAACGGCGAAATTCGCGCCGCATCCAACCACATTTTCCAGGATGACCCTCCCCGCCTCATGCGCGTCTTCCTTCATGCACAGCAACGGCGGTTACAGTTGCATCCCGACCTTGTGCAACTCATCCGCAATCACATCTCGCTCGTGGATCGCAATTTTTTAAACGACGAGCACGTGCGCGAAACGTTTCTCACAATCCTCACCCAGCGCGGCAGCGTCGCCCCGATTCTGCGGGCGATGCATGAGGTGAATTTGCTCGGCAAATACATTCCCGAATTCGGCAAACTCACCTGCCTCGTGCAACATGAATTTTATCATCAATATGCCGCCGATGAACACACGTTGGTCTGCCTCGAACAACTCGACCGCGTCTGGGAGGCCCAGGACGAGCCTTATAAACATTACGCGCCGCTGTTTAAAAATCTGGAACACCCGGATCTGCTTTATCTCGCGCTCCTGCTGCATGACGTGGGAAAGGCGGAGCATCACAAACGCGGCCGGCACCCCGAAGTCAGCGCGGCGATGGCCGTGCGCGCGGCAAAACGATTGCAGCTCGATGCCTCGGCCGCGCACACACTGCACGTCGTCATTGAAAATCATCTGCTCATGGCCGGCGTGTCGCAACGGCGCGATCTCGATGATGCCGCGGTCATCCGCAATTTCGCCCGGAAAATTGAAACCCCCGAAGCGCTCAATCTGCTCACGCTGCTTACGTTCGCCGATTCACAAGGCACGAGCGACAAACTCTGGAACGGCTTCAAAGACACGCTGTTGTGGCAACTGCATTCGCACACGATGAACTTGCTCACAGGCGGCGCGGAATTCATCCGCGCCGGGGAAGGACGGCGCGAATCATTGTTGAAAGAAGTCCGGGAACTTGCGGCGAAATCGTTGAGCGGCGGGGAAGTGGAGGCGCACTTCGCAACGCTGCCGCTGCGGTATTTTCAAATTCGCACCGCGAAGGAAGTGGTCGATGACCTCGAACTCGCGCATCGCTTCATGCGCGGATTGTTTCTCGAAGACGGTCACGCCCTGTCGCCGGTGACTGCATGGCGGGATGAACCCGACCGCGGCTATAGCGCCGTCAAGGTCTGCACCTGGGACCGCGCCGGACTGTTCAGCAAAATTGCCGGCTCACTTAGCGCCGCCGGGTTGAACATCCTGGGCGCGCAGATTTTCACGCGCAACGACGGTATTGTGCTCGACACCTTTTTCGTCAATGACGGGCGCACCGGCAATCTCGCCAAACAGCCGCAGCATGACAAATTCGACGATTTGCTGGGAAAAGTTCTGGCTGGCGAAAAAATCGACCTGTCGGCGCTCATCGCGCGCCAAATCATCCGGCAACCGCTTTATCAGGCCTACGTCGGCGAGCGCATGCCAACGGAAATCCGCTTCGACAACGAGGAATCCGAGACGCGCACGCTCATCGAAATTGAAACAGAAGACCATCTCGGACTGCTTCACGTTATTTCCCAAACGTTTTCTGAACTGGCGCTGGACATCGTCAACGCGCGCATCATGACCGAATGTGGCGCGGCCATTGACAGTTTCGACGTTCGCGAACTCGATGGCGGTAAAATTACTTCGCCCGAGCGGCAAAAATTCATCGAAAACAAACTGCGCCAGGCCATCAGCCGGCTCGTTGCTGCGCAATGACATTTGTCCGCAAATCCATTGTCATCGTCGCGCCGGTTTGGTAGAAGCAAGCCGGGTTGAATGAATTCGTTGGAGCTCTTGGCGGGTGTGGTTCAGTGGTAGAATGCGGGCTTCCCAAGCCTGAGATGAGGGTTCGATTCCCTTCACCCGCTCCAATAAAAAAATCCCGATAAAATCGCGCTTTTGCCGCGGGCGCGTTTCGCCTAACTTGCCGCCATGTTTGAACCAGCCGACCTGTTTGACTTGAACCAGACCGAACATGCCGCGATTTTCGACGGCTGCCAGTTCGCTTGGGACGCGCTCAAAAAAATTGAGGGCTACATCACCGCCAATTTGAAACCGGCCCAGCACAACCCCGGCGAGGGCAGGGCGTTCATCGGCGAAAAGGTTTTTATCGGCGAAGGCACAATCGTCGAGGACGGCGCGATGATCAAAGGCCCGGCCATCATCGGCAAGAACTGCCAGATCCGCCACAACGCCTATATCCGCGAAAACGTCATCATCGGTGACGGCTGCGTGGTCGGCAATTCGTCCGAACTGAAAAACTCACTGCTTTTTAATGGTGCGCAGGCGCCACATTTCAATTACATCGGCGACTCCATTCTCGGCCACAAGGCGCATCTCGGCGCGGGCGTTAAAATATCCAACTACAAACTATTCCCAGGCAACATCGAGGTGGAGGTGGACGGCATGCCGTTCGACACCGGGCTGCGCAAATTCGGCGCGCTGCTCGGCGACGGCGTGGAAATCGGCTGCAACGCCGTGCTGAACCCCGGCAGCATCGTTGGGCGCGGCGCGGTGATTTACCCGAACGTCTTCTGGCGCGGCATCCTGCCCGCGAACACGATTGCGAAAAACAAGGCCGAAATCAAAATCAGCGTCAAAAGGCCGAGGGAAACCTAGTTAACCGCAGAGACGCAAAGACGCGAAGCGTGACGGATGCCGGTTTACCTTGTCTACTCATGAAGGCCGGCAATCTACTCAAATGGCTGACCACATCAAATGAAACCAATTGGAACAGGAGCCGGGATTCTGGGTTTCTTGAAAAAACTTCTTGCCCACCGTTATTTTCCCGCGATTCTCGCAATTGGGGCGGTACTGGTGATGTTGCCCGCCTTGAAGACCGGCTTGGTGATGGACGATCTGCCGCAACGCGCGGTTGAGCTTCGACCGGACCAATTGCCGCCGCGAATGCAGGAAACGGGCAACCCTCCGGATTCCGGCAGTTTCTCGACTGTCCTTTTTGACCTTTTCGGCTTCAGCCGGAATCCACAATGCATGGCTTTGATGAAGAATTACGGCACGCTGCCGTGGTGGACACCGGATGATTTAAGATGCAGTCTTTGCCGGCCGGTCACCGCGCTTACTCACTGGCTCGATTACCGTCTCTTTCCCGATACGCCTGTGCTGATGCACGCCCACAACATCGCGTGGTTTGCGGCCGTTGTGTTTCTCCTCACGATGGTTTACCGGAAGCTGATGGGAACGACTTGGGTCGCGGGACTGGCGGCGCTGTTGTTCCTGCTGGATGGCAACACTTATTTCCCGGTGGCGTTCGTCGCCAACCGCGGCTTTTTCTTGGCGCTTTTCTTCGGTCTCTTGTGTCTTTATGAACATCATCAATGGCGTTCCACAAAATCCCGTTCTGCACTCGTACTATCCGCCCTGTTCCTGGCGCTTTCCCTTTTCGCGGAAGAAAGCGGAGCTTCCACGTTTGCCTTTATCCTCGCGTATGCCTTGGTGCTTGAGCCGGGTTCCTTTCGCAACCGGGCGCTGACGCTTTTGCCTTCGGTTCTGATTATCACTCTGTGGTGGACCATCTATAAGCTCTCCGGCTACGGTCTGTCTCATGTGGGCATTTACATTGACCCCGCCCACGAGCCGCTTCATTTTGCGCGTGAACTTATCCCCAGAGACATGGTTCTGCTGGGAAGCCAGCTTACCAGTGTGCCGCCGGAGTTTTTGTTTGCGGTCAAACCTTCATTGCACCCGATAATCATTGCGCTTTACGGCATGTTCGTGGTCGCGGCCTTGGTGGTTTTTCTCCCGTGGGTGCGCCGGGACAAAACAGCCGCGTTCTGGTTTGCGGTCATGATATTGGCAGCCATTCCCGAGGCAGTTCTGGTGCCATTGTCCAAAAACTTCGGCTTTATAGCGGTCGGCGCTTATGGATTGATCGCCAGTTTCGTTGCCGGCCTGTTTACCCGGCCAAATCCATTGCCGGAACAGCGAGCCTACCGAATCCTGGCATGGGTCGCCTGCGTTTTGTTGATTCTGGTGCATGGGCCGGGAGCGGTCGCCGGAAGAGTTGCAGTGGTTAAAGCTGACTCTTACCTTTTCGCCTGGGCGAGCCGCGTTCCTCCTGATTGGCCAAACATCGAGAACGAGAATGTGATCGTTGTCAACCACCCCTGCCCGCTTGAGTCGGCTTATATGCCTTCTTACAAAGCGTATCATTACCAGTTACTGCCAAGAACCTTGCGGGTGCTGGTGCCGGGTTGCACGAGCTTTGACGTCCAGCGGACCGATGACAAAACGCTGGTGATTCAATCCAAAGCGCCGGACATATTCTCCTGCGACAACGTCGGCCCCATCCATATTGCCTACGCCTTAAGCGCTTTCACCCTCGTCGGGGCCGAACCCAAATGCAAAAAAGGCGACCGCTACAATCTCGGCGGCCTCACAGTAGAAATCCTAAAAACGGATGCGTCGGATTTGCCTTCCCGTGTTGCTTTCCGGTTCGACACCTCGCTGGATTCGCCTGATTTCCGCTGGCTCTGGTTTAACTGGCGGACATCTTCCAGCGAGCCCTTTAAGATGCCCGCCATCGGACAGAGCGTCACACTGTCCGGCCCGGCCCGCAGAAAAAATTAGCCGGGTTTCCAAGCGATTCATCCGGCTTCAACTCAATCCATTCCAGATTTTTCTGGGCGCGGAACCACGTCAATTGCCGCTTGGCAAATTGCCGCGTGCGAACTTTCACCAGCTCGATGGTTTCTTCCAACCCCGAAAGCTTTCGGGGCTCGTTGCGTAAGTAATCAACAACCTGCCGGTAACCGATGGCTTGCATGGCTGTTTTGTTTTGCGCAAGGCCGTGCTTGAGCAATTCGCGTGTCTCGTCCACCAAACCGCGCGCGAACATTGCGTCCACGCGGACATTGATGCGGGCGTGCAAATCGTCGGATGAGCGAGTGAAGCAAAAGACCTTGGAGTGCGGTGACATGTCACCGCTTTCCAAAGCGCCGACGCGTCGGCGCACTCCAAATTTTCCCGGCTCGCCAGTAGTCTCGCCCCACCGCGACTTTTGTTCGGAAAACGGCCGGCCGGTCAATCGCAGAACTTCGACGGCGCGGATAACACGGCGCGGGTTTTTCTTGTCAATTTTTTCGTAAGCAGCCGGGTCGCGTTCTCGCAACTCTTCCAACAACTTTTTCAATGGTGCAGCTTCAAGTTCAGCGCGCAATTTCGCGTTGGCGGACGGCGCTTCACCCAAGCCGTCGAGAAAGGCTTTGAAGTAAAGTCCCGTGCCGCCGCAAAGAATCGGCACGCGGCCGCGCGACTGGATTTCCGCCACGGCGCGATGCGCGAGCCGGGCGAATTGCGCGGCGTCGAACGAATCGGTCAAATCGCAGATGTCAATGAGGTGATGCGGCACACGGGCGCGTTCAGCGGGCGATGGTTTGGCCGTGCCGATGTCGAGTCCGCGATACACCTGCATCGAGTCCGCAGAAATGATTTCGCCGCCAAGTTGCCTGGCAAGCCGCAGGGCGATTTCGGATTTGCCGACGGCTGTTGGTCCCGCAATCAAAATTGTTTGAGGCAGGCTCAAGTGGTTTTGCGAGCGCGAGTTGAAAGAATGATGCCGAGCACGAGGCCGATGATAAAAACAGGGATGCTGATGAGTTCGCCCGGTGTGAGGCCGAAGTGAATCTGGTCGGGCGGATAATCGCCGCGGAAGTATTCCATGATGGTGCGCGTGATGGCGTAGCCGATGAGATAAGTCGCGAAAACCTGGCCGTCGAATTTTTTACGCCGGAACAACCATGCCAGCAGCAGGTAAAGGATGAAATTATCCAGCGCATCGTAAATCTCCGTCGGATGCACCGGCAAACCGCCGGTCGGATGGCCGGCAGGGAAGCGGATTGCCCATGGCAAATTGCACGCGCGCCCGTAACAACAACCATTGAGCAGGCAGCCGATACGGCCAAAGACGCTTCCCAGCGCGATGCTCGGGGCGAGCACGTCGGAAGTTTTCCAAAACGGCAGTTTTTTCCAGTGATTGCAAATAATGCCTGCAATCGTCGCGCCAATCAGCCCGCCGTAATAGACGAGACCGCCGTGCTGGATCATGAAAATTTCCGAGAATGGCTGGACGGCGAATTCGTCCTTCCAATAGGTCGCCACATAAACAATGCGCGCGCCGAGAATCCCGCCAACCATGAGCCAGAGCACGACATCGGCAATGGTTTCACCAGAGATGTTTTCACGCCGCGCGCGGCGGGTGGCCGTCCAAAGTCCTGCCAGGAACGCCAGCGCAATCATCACTCCATACCAGTGGATGGTGAGCGGGCCCAATTGAAACGCTATCGGATGCACAACGGGAAATTAGAACGCGGGAAAGGAAATTGAAAATTAAAATTCGCCCGTGTTCATCTCGAATTCGTTGCCACCACCATGAGATGAAAACCCGGCGGCAACGGTGGCGGTGGCGGAGGTGTAATGAAACCCGGCGGCAGCGGCGGCCATTCGGGAACGTTCGCGACGAGGTCGCGCCATGCCTGGCGTTCGGCGGGCGGCATTTGCGACCAGCGCTGGGCGTTTTCCAAAAATTCGGCGCGCTCCGCCGTGCTCAACCCGGCAAATTTCGCGAAGGCCCGGACACATTCCTCCCGTTGCCCGGGCGGCAATTTGTCAAAAGCCTGCAACGTCTTTTCCATCTGCTGTCGTTCGACGTCGGACAACGTGCCGAGCACTTTCTGTTTTTCAGGGGGTGTAAGCTCAAAGAATTGATTGAATTCCGCCGTGATTTGACCACGCAGTGTTTCGGGAAGTGCATTCCAGCGCGCCTGTTCGTCTTCACCCGGCCCGCGACCGGTATTTTCAGGCAGGCCGCTGCTCACGTCCACGCGGGTGAAGTAGCGCAGTGTGCGTTCGTTCTCCAAAAATTCCTGCTGCAACGGCGGCGGCAAAATGGTCCAAACGTTGAGACGGTCTTCAACCAATTCACGAATGTCATCGGGCACTTGCGCGAGTCGGGCGGCGCGGTTGGCCGGCGACTCGCGAAGCAGCGGCATCAAATACCAGCGCAACTCCGTCGCCCGCAACCGCAGCTCGCGCGTGTCTGGATCAAGTGCTTCATACTCGTCAACTTTCGCAAGAATGCGTTTGCGAATTTCCGGCAGACGATTGGTCAAAAAAAGCTCACGTTCGGCCGGCCTCATGGCCAATAACTGGCGGAAAAGGTCAACCGGCGAGCCTGCGCGCGGCGATGTCGGGAGGGTATTTGTCGGCGCCGAAAGCAACTGCGCGGGCGGCGCAGCACCCGAAACGGTTCCGGCAAACAATGGGAAAACCATCCATTGCCCCGCCGCGCACAACGCCAATGCCCAACGCCCCTGCCGCAAAAGGTTCATTGCAGAAGCGTCAGCAATTCGTCATCCGCGCGCGGCTGGCTCATTCGCTGAATGGCATTAAAATTTTTCAACGCATCAACGCTGGGCAATGGTTGTGCCTCAGCCACAAGCACGACATTTCTGGCGAACACAGCGCGGTGGGCGTTGAGTTCATAACGATGAATTCCCAGGCCGGCAAACGCAATCACAACGGCGGCAACAGCCACACGCGGCACGAGCACACGCCAGGTCCAGTACCAATTTATTGCGCGTGGAGGCACGCTTTCGCGTTCGACGGCCTGGAGCACGCGTGCGGTGAAATTGGACGGCATGGGCGCATCCGGCAAACGTGCCAGCGCTTCGCTCAAGCGCGACTCGATTTCCAAATCCGCCTGCATTTCCGGTTGCGCACCCAGTCCGGCCCGTTCGGCGTCAGTAAGCTTTCGTCGCCAAACCAGTTCACGCAACGGATTCTGGAATAGATTGTTTTTCATTGTGTCTTTGAGTTAAAAACCGCCGCTCGAACATAGTTGCGCGTAAAATTTGCGGCAACGCGCTGTTCAAAACCCCCGCAATGTGTTACAGCAACACGACCCAAGAACACATGACCGCCGGCCCCGCCGAACAGACAAAATCCGCCGCGCGCGCGTTGACAAACCGCCGGCGATTCCTCGACGCTTGCCGCTGCAAAGCCGTTGACCGCCCACCGGTCTGGCTTATGCGGCAGGCCGGGCGCGCCTTGCCGGAATATCGCAGGCTCAAGGAAAAATATTCCTTTCTTGAACTGGTTCAAACCCCCGAACTCGCCGCCGAAGTGACGCTCCAGCCAATCCGACGGTTCGATTTTGACGCGGCGATTTTGTTCAGTGACATCCTCGTTGTTGCCGAAGGTTTGGGACAAAAATATCGGTTCGACGAAAATAACGGGATCCAGATGGACTTCACTCTGCGTTCGCCGGCAGACATAGCGCGGCTCGACACAGCCGCGCTGGTCGAACGTCTGCAATACGTCCCACGCGCATTGAAGCTTGTTAAAAATGCGCTTGGCGACCGCACGGCGCTCATCGGTTTTGCCGGTTCGCCGTGGACGCTCGCCACGTTCATGATGGAAGGCGGCAGCGTTGAGCGTTACACCCGCGCGTTGACCCTGTTTCGTGAAAACCGGAAAACTTATTTCGCGCTGGCCGAGAAACTCACCGTCGCCGTTGCCGCTTATCTCCAGATGCAAATCGCCGCCGGCGTGGATGCGCTCCAGATTTTCGACAGCCATGGCGGACAGCTCGCGCCCACGGAATTTCAAGAGGCCAGTGGACGCTGGATGAAGGACATTATTTCCAATCTCGCACCCCGCACCCCGCACCTCGTGCCTCCGGTCATTGTTTTCTCACCCGGCACGCACGGCAACTGGGACGACCTTCTGGCGACCGGCGCCAATGTGCTGGGCATTGACTGGCAGTTTCCGCTGGCACACGCGCGCCGATTGCTGCCCGGCAACATCGGGCTTCAGGGAAATCTCGCGCCGACGCTTTTGAGCGATGCCACGCCGGAAGTGGTCGTCGCTGAAACGTCACGGCTGCTTGAAGACATGCGCGGCCGCAAAGGCTATATTTTCAACCTCGGCCACGGTGTGCCGCTGGGGGCCAAACTGGAAAATATCGCCGCATTGGTCAAAACGGTGCGAAATTTCAAATGAGCGTGCTGAAGGTCAGTCTGGATTTGGTTAAAAAATACAACGTGCCGGGACCACGTTACACTTCCTATCCGCCCGCCACGAAGTTCACTGGCACGATTGCATGGCCGGAACTGGCCGAAAAAATTTCGGAGAACAACCAGTCCGAGCGAGACCTTTCGCTCTATTTCCATATTCCATTTTGCGAAACGCTCTGCTGGTTTTGCGGTTGCACCACCGTCATCACGCTCAATCACAAACAGGGCGACACTTATATTGATTATCTTGAACGCGAAGTCGCGCAGATGGCCAGGCTGCTCAATCCGCGACGCAAGGTTGTTCAGCTTCACTGGGGCGGCGGCTCGCCGACGTTTTTGTCACCCGACCAAATCCGCCGGCTCGGCAACATCATCCGCAAGCATTTTACATTTTCAGACGACATCGAAGCGGGTGTGGAAATTGATCCGCGCCGTTTGACGCGCGAGCACATCGTTGCCTTGCGCGAAATCGGCTTCAACCGCGCGTCACTCGGCGTGCAGAATTTTGAGCCGAAAGTGCAGGAAGCCGTCCACCGGATTCAGCCGCGCGGCATGACGCAGCAGGTGCTGGGCTGGGTGCGCGAACTCGGCTTCAGCTCCATCAGTTTCGACCTCATCTACGGCCTGCCGCATCAAACCGTGGCGTCTTTCAATCGCACGCTCGACATCGTGCTTGAGATGCAACCCGACCGGCTTGCGGTGTTCAGTTACGCGCACGTGCCATGGCTCAAGCCTGCACAAAAGATTCTGGAACAATCCCGCAATGCGGGACTGCCAACGCCCGAAGCGAAATTGGAACTGCTCAAAAATGCCATCGAGCGCCTGACGGAAAACAATCGCTACGTTTACATCGGCATGGACCATTTCGCGCGGCCTGACGATGAGTTGGCCATGGCGCAGAAAAAGAAGCAGCTTCAACGGAATTTTCAGGGTTACAGCACGCGCGCCGGGGCGGACATTTATGCGTTCGGCATGTCTTCGATTTCACAAATTCCCGACGCCTACTGGCAGAACGAAAAAGAATTGCCGGATTATTACGCCGCGCTCGATGCCGGCAAAACCCCGCTCGCCCGTGGATATTTTGTGACCGACGAGGACAAAATCCGCCGCGAAACCATCATGCGCGTGATGTGCGACCTCTCGCTCGATTATGCCGCGATGTCGCAAAAGCTCGGAATCAACTTCGCGCAACACTTCGCCAGCGAACTTGCCGCGCTCGCGCCGTTTGAAGCCGACGGACTGGTGAAATGCTCGTCCACCGGCCTCGAAGTCACCGATACCGGGCGATTGTTCATCCGCAACATTGCGATGTGTTTCGACAACACCCTTGCCCCAATGACCGAACGGAGACATTCTAAGACGATTTGATTTCGTGAACTTGGAGCAGACATTTAACGGGCTTAACCTCGCGAATGTGGAAAATTTAATTTCCACTCGGCAAGAAGAACATCTGACCTTGGATTTCAAAACGGTCAACGGGTCTGATTTTACCAGTTCTGACGACAAACGAAATTTTGCCAAAATTTTGTCCGGATTCTCAAATTCTAGCGGAGGAATAATTATTTGGGGGATTGATGCGCGCAAAAACTCAGCCGGTGTAAATTGCGCGAGTGGTCGCAAGCAAATTGAATCGCTTGCTTTGTTTTTGAGTCGTTTGAACGAGTTCACGGGCATTGCAGTTTCTCCGATTGTAGATGGCGTAATTCACAAAATAATTCCGACAACCGGAGACAAGGGGTTTGCTGCAACTTTAGTTCCAGAGAGTAATTCAGGCCCTCACATGGCAAAATTTTCAGAGGACAGGTATTACAAGCGGAGCGGAGATAGTTTTTACAGGATGGAGCACTTCGACCTTGAAGACATGTTTGGACGGCGGCAAAAGCCCAAATTAACTCTTCAAATAAAACCTGCGAGCATTAATTTATACAGAGAAGTTTGTTTCGTGCTTTCATTGACAAATATTGGGAAAGGCGTTGCCCGTTCTCCTTACATCGCGTTTAAACTACCCTCAACTTTCCATACCAATATGCTTGGAATAACTGGAAATTATTATGAAGGTTTGCCAAGAGTTAATTCAGCAGATAGATCGGTTATAGCTTACGGCGCAAGCCCCGACGTTGTTATTCATCCAGGGACTAGTCGCGACATATGTGCAATTTCATTCTCGTCGGAACAGCATCCAAGTTGGCCGACTGATACTTTAATTGAATTCGAAGCAGTGGCCGAAGGAATTCAGTTACAAAAATCAACAATTGATATTCCACGACCTTCGTAAATGAAACCCGTCGCGATCATCGGTGCCGGCATCACCGGATTGACGGCGGCGTTTTATTTGAAACGCAAAGGTGTGCCGGTCACGGTTTATGAGATGAGCGGGCGAGTCGGTGGCGTCATTCAATCCATCCGCAAGGACAGCTATCTCGCCGAGTTCGGGCCAAATACAATTCTCGAAACATCGCCGAAAATCGCCCAACTTGTTCGCGACGCAGGCTTGGAATCGCGCCGGCTTGATTCCGATCCCAAAGCCGGAGCGCGTTATGTTGTTCGTGACAAGCGCCCGATTGCAATGCCGTCATCGCTCGGTTTCTTCACGACAAAACTTTTCTCCACCAAAGCCAAGCTCGCCGTGCTGCGCGAACCCTTCATTCCAGCCCGACGCGACGGCAGGGAGGAAAGTGTGGCTGAATTCGTTTTGCGCCGTCTGAATCGGGAATTTCTCGACCACGCGATTGACGCGCTGGTTGCCGGTGTTTATGCGGGCGATCCTTACAAACTGTCCCTGCCGCAGGCGTTCCCGCGGCTCGCCGAACTTGAATCGCGCTACGGCTCGCTCATCAAAGGCCAGATTTTCGGCGCGCGCGAACGCAAGCGGCGCGCCGAAATTGCCAAGGACCGCGCGCCGAAATTTTCCTTCGACGAAGGCTTGCAAGTTTTGCCCGACACGTTGCGCGAACAGCTTGGTGGCGCGGTAAAACTCAACACATCGGTCGCAAAGCTTAAACAAACCGCCAGTGGGTGGATTCTCACGCTGCGCGAAAACAGCGGTGAAACTTTGGCCGAACACAGCGCGGTAATTTATGCGGGCACGGCGCATAAATTGGCGGAGTTGGACGGGGAAATCGGTAAGGCGGGCAGTCCTCTGCCTGCCGACGGCGCGCACGGAGTGGCGCGCCCTACCAGCAAAATAGACTTCTCGGCGTTTTCCGAAATCCGCTATCCACCGGTGGCGAGCGTGGTCCTGGGTTTCTGGCGAAACGATGTCGAACATCCGTGTGAAGGTTACGGCATGCTGATTCCAAAAATCGAAGGCTTCAAAATTCTTGGCACGATTTTTTCGTCGTCGCTGTTTCCGAACCGCGCGCCCGCCGGACATATCCTGCTGACCAGTTATGTCGGCGGTGAGCGGCAGCCGGAACTTGCATTGTTGCCGCCGGACAGACTTGTCGCAATGACGCGCGAGGATTTGCGCGTGTTGCTCGGCGTCAATGGCGAACCGACGTTTCGGTTCACCGTGCTTTATCCCAAGGCAATCCCGCAATATAACGTCGGCTACGGCCGCCATCGCGAATGGATGAACGAAATCGAAAACAAGGCCGCCGGACTTTTTTTTGCCGGTCATTATCGCGACGGTGTTTCGTTGGGCGATTCGATTGTGTCCGGTTGCAATATTGTGAAACGAGTGGTGGCGTTTTTGGGAAACCATGAAAGAAGCGTTGCATTGTGAATCGTTACATCGTTACCCCGTTATATTGTTGCAACGATTCACGATTCAACGGTGTAACCATTTAATATAACTCATGAGCAAAGGCATTTTGTTGGTCAATCTCGGTTCGCCGGATTCGCCCTCGGTGAGTGATGTGCGGCGCTATTTGCGTGAATTTTTGATGGACAGGCGCGTGATGGACACGCCGTGGCTGTTGCGTGCGTTCATTGTTGGCATGATTCTCATCAACCGACCGAAGCACTCCGCCGAGGCGTATCGCAAAATCTGGACACCCGAAGGTTCACCGCTCATCGTCACGAGCAGACACGTTCAGGTTGAACTGCAAAAGCGCGTAGATGCGCCGGTTGAACTGGCAATGCGTTATCAAAATCCACCCATTCCCAACGCGATTCGGAAATTGCACGAACGCGGCGTGGATGAACTGTTTTTAATCCCGCTATTTCCGCATTACGCGATGTCGAGTTATGAATCCGCCGTCGAGCGCGTGAAGGAAGTCGCGGCCAAACTCGTGCCGCAAATGCGAATCGTCGTGCAGCCGCCCTATTTCGATTCGCCGGATTACATCACGGCGCTGGTGGCGAGCGCGGAAGATTATTTACGACAAGGCTATGACCATTTGCTGTTCAGTTTCCACGGCATGCCGGAGCGGCAAATCAAAAAAACCGACCCGACGGGCTGTCATTGTCTGGTGAAGGAAAATTGCTGTGAAGTTGACAGTCCGGCGCACGCGACGTGTTATCGCGCGCAATGCTTCAAAACCGTCGCTGCGTTTGCAGCCAAAGCCGGAATTCCGGCTGGAAAATTTTCCGTGTCGTTTCAATCCCGTCTTGGCCGCGACCCGTGGCTGAAACCCTGCACGGATTTTGAACTCGCGGCGCTGCCGAAACGCGGTGTCGAAAAGCTGTTGGTCATTTGCCCGGCATTTATTTCGGATTGTCTGGAGACACTGGAAGAAACCGGCATTCGCGGGCGCAAGACGTTTTTATCGGCGGGCGGAAAGGAATTCGCACAAATTCCGTGTCTAAACGGGCATCCGCTCTGGGTTGCGGCACTGGAGAAAATAGTCCGGGGATTTTTATCCTGAAACGGCGGCCTACTCCTCCGATTTGGAGCCTTTGGTTTTGGAGCCTTTGGTGAAAAAGACGAACGGCAGTTTCACCGTTACCGGCAGATATTCCATAAAACCTTTTTTCTTCTGTTTTTCACTGCCGGTGATGTGCTTGCACTTGTGGCTGCAAAGCGGGCAGAGAAACAGCAGTGGCCCGCCTTTGCGCTGGAGCACGCGCACACAGCTGCCGCACATGACTTCTTTGCAATGCGTGCATTTGTAAGTGACCTGCGAGCGCGGGTGGCGGGGGCACAGCATCGCGCCGTCTTCCAGCACCACCGGCGGCTTCGGTCGTTCATGCTCATATTTTGGAATCGCGACCTTGACATCGGTGTTTTCAACAGACAATTCCACGTCGCCCAGTCGCACCGTCTGGCCTGGAAGCAACCGCGCCTCCTTGACCGGCTCACCGTTGACAAACGTGCCATTGGTCGAATTGCAGTCGCGAATCGTCACGCCGTCATTTGACAACACCAACTCGCAGTGCGCGGAAGACACGGTGGAATGTTCAATGGGAAAATCGCAGCCCGGGTCGCGCCCGACACGATTGACGCCGAGGCGCAATTCCAACGTCCGGCCTTTCAAATTCCCCGTCTTGATGAGAAGTCTAGCCATACTTCCTCCGAATCCAGTCTGACTTTGCACACTTGGAGAACGGAAGTCGAGCGGAAAATAAATCCGTTCTGGTGGCGCGACAACTCACCGCAATGGTTTTTTTCAATGCCGGGTGACCCGGCGGCTTTTTGTAATTCATTTTTCATAGTCCCAATCCTGCTCTTAACCGTTAACGTTGGGCAAATCGGATTGAGATTATGCAATTGTTCAACGCGAAAACGTCAGGCCTATCACGCCGACGACGGCGACGAGGCCGCCGACAAGCGAACGTGCGGTGATTTTTTCACCTTCAAAAACGCGCGCCAGGGGCAGTATGACAATGGGCGTCGTGGCGATGATGGCGGTGACAATGCCGGCGGGCGTGTTTTCGAGCGCCCATTGCATGCAACTCACACCGACTGTCTGGCCGGCAAGGCTGTTGGCCACGAGCCATGGCCAAAGGCGGCGCCATTTGTCGCGCGAAGCGTGGAAACTTTTCGCTTCGAGCATGCCGCCGTGCGCATGAGCGCTGCGCCATTTCACAATCAATAAAAGAATGCCCAGCGCAATGGCGCCGCCAATGACGCGCTGATAACCGGTCGTGCCGGGATCGGGATGCTGTCCCGCCGCGTGCGCGACGGCGTAGGCTTTGCGGCTCAACACCGCGCCGAGCGCGCCACCCAGCGCCGCCACGACGGCGTATAAAATTCCGACGAGCATCTGACGCGGCGCAATTTTCAAACAATCGCCCGGCACGAGCGCGACGGCCACGCCAATTAAAATGACCGCGATGCAAAACAATTCGGCGCCGGTCAACGTGGTTTTCAGCCAAAGCAATTCAATGACCATGGCGAATGGCACGGTGAGACATTGCGTGAGCAAAACCGTCCGGCGGCTGCCGAGTCGAGGCAACGCTTGATAAAAGCCGCTGTCGCCCAACCCGATGCCCGCCAGGCCGCTCAAAACAAAAATGGGAAACGCGTCACCGTCAAAACCGGTGCCGAAAGTGTTCGCCCAAATGGCGAGGAAACCGGTTGCCAGACAGGCACGCCAAAAATTGGCTTCCACGCCGCCGATTTGCGTGGACGTGCGATGGCCGCAAATTGCGGAAATGGAAAACAGCAGCGTGGTTAAAAGCGCGGCAAGCATGAAGCACGCGTGGGATTACAATTGATCGTAATACTCGTCCGGGGCGATGTCATCGGCGTCTTCGGCTTTCACGCCGCTTTCCTCGGGAATTTTGGCAATGTCCGGCTCAACCGGGAGCTTGTTCCTGTCTTTCCTGGAAACCGGCTTGATGCGAAAATGTCCGGTGGCGTCTGATTCGAGGATGCCGCGTCCCGCCATGCGAAGGAGAGTCGGCATGGCCCAATCCGGTTCTTCCTGAACCCGCCGCCTGCCACCAGCGCGACGGCAAATCTCGCGTGCGGCAACAAACTGACTTCCCCATGATTTCAGGAAACGAAAAATCTCGCGCTCATCCGCATCCATAACATGAAACTGGCAGAATACACCGGCGGAGTCGAACAATTAAAGTGTCAGCCATCCGCCTTTGCACCACGGCAATCTTTTTGACACCACATTTGCGCGCCGCGTAAGATGCCGCGTTTTCAAAGAAAGCCATTCATGGATCAACGCACGATTCCTGGTTTCCGCTCCGTTCCGCGAACGGGCGTGATTTACGTCACGCACGAAGCGACGCGGCACGGCTTTTCCTACGACAACGACGAGTGGGCAAACCTCGGCCAGGGGTCGCCGGAGACCGGCCCGATTCCCGACGCGCCGCCGCGCATCACCGAAGTGGCCATTTCGCCGCCGAGCCAGCAATACAGTCCGATTGCCGGCAATAAGGCGCTTTGCCAGGCCGTTGCCGATTTTTACAACGCCACGCATCGCCGCGGCAAAAAATCCAAATACACCGCCGACAACGTCAGCATCGCCAGCGGCGGACGCCTTGCGCTGACGCGTCTCGCCAGCGCGCTCGGCAACATCAACATGGGCCATTTCATTCCCGACTACACCGCGTATGAAGAATTGTTGAGCGTGTTCAAGGCGTTCACGCCCATTCCCATTTTGCTCCGCGCCGGGGACGGCTATAAAATTTCGCCCGCCGGTTTGAAGGAGGAAATTCTCGGACGCGGCTTGAGCGCGCTGCTCGTCAGCAATCCGTGCAATCCCACCGGCCAGCTCATGGAAGGCAAAGAACTCGCCGCGTGGTGCGACCTCGCGCGCGAGTGCCAGTGCTCAATGATCTTCGACGAATTTTATTCGCACTACATTTACACCGGCGTAAATCCGGAGAAACCGAAAATGGTTTCCGCTGCCGAATTCGTCGAGGACGTGGAACGCGACCCGATTGTCGTCGTGGACGGCCTGACGAAAAACTGGCGTTATCCCGGCTGGCGCATCAGTTGGACGCTCGGCCCGAAGGCTGTGATTGAAGCCATTGCCAGCGCCGGTTCGTTTCTCGACGGCGGCGCAAATCATCCGTTCCAAAACGCCGCGCTGGCGCTGCTCGATCCCAGGAGTGCCGGGCAGGAAACGCTCGCCATCCAAAAACATTTCGGACGCAAACGCGCGCTGTTGTTGAAACGGCTCAAGACACTGAACATCGGTGTGGATGCCGCGCCTGCCGGCGCGTTTTACATCTGGGCAAATCTGGCGAAATTGCCCAAGCCGCTCGACGACGGCATGAATTTTTTCCGCGAAGGACTGAAGGAGAAGGTCATCGTCGTGCCCGGCGTGTTTTTCGACGTGAACCCCGGCAACCGCCGCGCCACCGCGCGCTATAAAAATTACTGCCGCATCAGCTTCGGCCCGGAAATTGAAAAGTTGGAACTCGGCCTCAATGCCTTCGAGCGCGTCATCGCGAAGTTCAAATGAAATAGTAGGGACGGCTCGCCGAGCCGTCCGTTGGGAAGCGGAACTTCCGCCGGACGCGCGGGCCGCACGCCCCTACCTAAAACTGTTTTTCCTTTTCCCTTTCTCCGTTCGCCTTCATTCTGACGGCATGAAACTGTCCGCCAAAGAAATCCTCAACGCCGTCCAAAACGCGTTGGCCGAAGACATTGGCAGCGGCGACGCGACGACGCTTGCCATCGTGCCCGAAACCGCAACGGCCAAAGCCGTCATGCGCGCGCGCGAACCGCTCGTGGTAGCCGGACTCGATTTCGCCCAAGCCGCGTTCCGCGAACTTTCGACTGCCGTCAAAATCGAGCGTCTGGCAAAAGACGGCCAGCGCACCGGCAATGACGAAATTCTGCTGAAGATTTCCGGTCCGGCGCGCGCCATTTTGAGCGCCGAGCGCGTTGCGCTGAATTTTGTCCAGCGGCTTTCCGGCATCGCCACGCTTACCGCGCAATTCGTGGACGCCGCCAAAGACACCCGCGCACAAATCCTCGACACGCGCAAGACCACGCCCGGCTGGCGGCGATTTGAAAAATACGCCATCACGTGCGGCGGCGGGGAAAATCACCGGCTTGGCCTTTACGACATGGTTCTCATCAAGGACAACCACCTCGCTGTCCCGCAAATACGGGACGCCATGCCCAATGCCATCGCCGCTGCCGTCCGGCGCGCACGCGAAAAATTTCCACAACTAAAAACCGGGGTCGAAGCCGACACGCTGGAACAGGTCGAGCAGGCTGCCGACGCGGGCGCGGACGTCGTTTTGCTCGACAACATGAATCCGGTGCAGTTGCGGCTCGCGGTGCAAAAAATCAAAGGCCGCGCGAAGACCGAAGCCAGCGGCGGCATAAATCTGGCAAATGTTCGCATCATTGCCGAAACGGGTGTGGATTTTATTTCCGTCGGCGCGCTCACGCACGCCGCGCGCGCGGTGGACATTGGTTTGGACTTTGAATGACAACGGACGCAAAAATTCTTTCGGCGTTGCGCGCCAATCCTGACGGTGTGTCAGGCACTGAACTCGCGGAGAAATTGCGCATCAGCCGGGCGGCAATTTGGGCGCGCATCGAGGAATTACGCCACCTCGGCTACGACATCGAGGCCGGACCGCATTCCGGCTACCGGCTCATTAGCGTCCCGGACGTGCTGCACGCGGACGATTTACTCGCGCGCCTCTACAAAACGAAAATCGTCGGCCGCGACGTCCGCGTGTTCGAGCAGACGACGTCGACAAACGACGTGATTGAAAAGCTCGCACGCGACGGCGTGAAGGAAGGCGTCGTCGTTTTTGCAGAATCGCAAACGAAAGGCCGCGGCCGGCTTGGACGAAAATGGATTTCTCCCGCGCACAAAGGGCTTTGGTTTTCCCTTTTGCTTCGACCCAATTTGCGCCCGCAGGAAGCGACGCAGTTGACGGTTGCTTCCGCAACGGCTTTGCGCCGCGCCATCCACTCCGAAACCGGTTTGAACCCTGAAATCAAATGGCCGAATGACATTTTGGTTCGCGGGAAAAAAGTCGCGGGCATCCTGACGGAAATGAGCGCGGAGTTGGACAGGGTTCAGCACGTCATTCTCGGCATCGGCGTGAATGTGAATACGGGCGCGGGCGAATTTCAGCCGGAACTGCGCAAGCTCGCGACTTCCCTTAAAATTGAGTCAGGCAGAGCCATTTCGCGGGCGGACCTGGCAACGGCGATTTTGTATGAACTGGATCGCGACTATGCGCGCGTTTGCGCCGGCGGATTTGCGGCGCTCGCGGACGAATGGGAGGCGCATTGCACGACCATTGGCCGCGACGTAACGATCCAGGTCGGCGAACGCCGCCTTCGCGGCCGGGCCGAATCGCTCAGCGACGAAGGCGCGCTGTTGCTGCGCACGGAACACGGACATCTTGAATCCATCATCGGCGGGAACGTAACGTTGGAGAAATAAATTTCCCGCAGATTTCACCGATTAACACAGATTTCTCTAAAGGACTTGTTTTTGTCCGCGAAAATCGGCGTAATCTGCGGGCTATGATTCTGCTTTTCGACATCGGCAACACGCACACGCACATCGGTCTGGCGAACGCCCGGCGCATCGCGAAGCAAGCCGACATTCCCACGGCGAACTGGTTTGATGGCGCAGCGGTGAAACTCGTGAGAAAATTTGTTGGCCGCGCCAAGCTCGACGGCACGGCACTTTGCAGCGTCGTGCCGCGCGCGACGCCGTTTGTGCGCAGAGCCGTCCGGCAAATTTGGAATTTGGATACGCTTGAACTCACGCCAAAAACTTTGCGCGGTGTGGGCATTGATTATCCGAAACCGAATTCAATCGGCCCGGATCGTCTGGCAAACGCGGTCGCCGCGCGGCATCACTTTGGCGCGCCGGTGGTGGTGGTGGATTTTGGCACAGCGGTGACATTCGATGTTGTGAATCGGGCCGGTAATTACGCCGGCGGCATCATCACGCCCGGCCTCGCGGCGATGACGGATTATCTGCACGAAAAAACCGCGCTGCTGCCGCGCATCAAGATTCGCGAAATTAGCGGCGTCATCGGTAAAAGTACCGAGGAAGCGATGCTGGTCGGCACAGTGCATGGTTATCGCGGACTGGTTCGTGAATTGATTGCCGAGTTGAAGCGCGAGTTGAAGGCGAAGCATTTGCCGGTCGTCGCCACAGGCGGTTGCGCGGAATTGATTGCGGCGAAATTAGCCGAAATTACCGCTGTAGAACCGAACCTGACGCTCGAGGGGTTGCGTCTTGTCTGGCAAGCAAAAGTCCAATGTCATTCCATTGTCCGAAAGCTGTGACTTTGGACTTTGAACTTTGGGCCTTGGACCCGGATTTCCCGAATTTGCTTCACAAGTCAATGTCATTGACATACAATGGAGCCGCAGGAACAAAGGCTGTGGTTAATGTTGAAGCAACGAAAAACGGAGAATCCAATGGGTGCAGGCAACAAGCAGGCTCTGCGGGTGACTTTCGATAGTCGTTTGAAGCTGGAGTTTCACGGTTCCAAAGTCACGTCCGACGCCGGGTTATTGGCCTACCGGGAACTCGAATGAAAACAATTTGCTTGTCACGGGCTGCTGCCGTGTGGGGCAGTCTGCTGCTTCTGTTCACAACACCCGGTTGGTCGGCTGGAACCCAAGTCCTGCGCGGGCACGTGCCGGCCGTGGTGGCGCGCTTGCAACCGACAAGCCACCTTCCGGGCACGAACCGATTGAACTTGGCGATTGGGCTGCCTTTGCGCAACCAAGAGGCGCTCACCAATCTCCTCCAGCAAATTTACGATCCGGCCAGTCCCAATTACCGTCACTATCTGACACCGGAGCAATTCACAGAACAGTTTGGGCCGACGGAAAGGGATTATCAGGCAGTCATCGCTTTTGCAAAGGCGAACGGTTTGACGGTAACCGACACGCATCCCAATCGTATGTTGGTGGATGTGAGTGGGTCGGTGGCGGACATCGAGCGTGCGTTGCACGTGACATTACGTGTCTATCAGCATCCGACGGAAAATCGCATGTTTTATGCGCTGGACACCGAACCGTCGCTGGATCTGGCGGTTCCGATTTTGAGTATCAGTGGTTTGGATAACTACTCGCTGCCTCGCCCACGGCTCCAGGCAACTCCGCTGGCCAATGCATCGAACGTATCGCCGAACGCCGGCTCGGGTCCCAGCGGTACTTACATGGGAAAAGATTTCCGGGCGGCTTACGTTCCGGATTCGTCACTCAATGGTTCCGGGCAGATCGTGGGACTGCTGCAGTTTGACGGTTACACTGCCAGCGACATCACCTATTACGAAAACCAGGCCGGCTTGCCGAGCATCACCCTGTCGAATGTGTTGATTGATGGAGCCAGCGGACTTCCCAGCGGCAGCGGTGGAGAAGTTGAGGTGTCTTTGGACATCGAAATGGCGATTTCCATGGCGACGAATTTGTCCAAAGTGGTGGTTTACATGGCACCCAATCCCAGTCCGTTTGTGGACATTCTAAGCCGGATGGCCAATGACAATGTGGCCAAACAACTCAGTTGTTCGTGGTATGTTCCCTATGGTGCGGCGGAGCCAGCGGCCGACCAGATTTTCCAGCAGATGGCGGCGCAGGGGCAGTCTTTCTTCAACGCCTCAGGCGATGATGATGCCTACATCGGCTTGATTGATTTTCCGGGTGACACACCCTACATCACGCAAGTCGGCGGAACCACGTTGACGACGAGTGGGCCGGGCGGCTCGTGGGTTTCAGAAACGGTTTGGAACTGGGGTGGCGGCATCGGCAGCGGCGGCGGCATCAGCACCCAGTATCCCATTCCGAGCTGGCAGACCAACATCAACATGACGGCCAATCAGGGATCAACAACGAAGCGCAACACGCCGGACGTGGCTCTGACGGCGGACAAAGTTTACGTCCGAGCCGATGGGAGGAACTATACGGTGGGCGGGACGAGTTGTGCGGCCCCGTTGTGGGCGGGCTTTGCCGCGCTGGTCAATCAGCAGGCTGCGGCCAGCGGGAGGCCAATGATTGGTTTTATCAACCCGGCCGTGGACGCGATTGGCAGTGGGGTGAACTACACCTCGGCTTTCCATGACATCACGACCGGCAACAACACCTGGAGCGGCAGCCCTGCCAAGTTCTACGCCGTCTCCGGCTACGATTTATGCACGGGGTGGGGCACTCCGGCCGGGCAGAACCTGATCAATGCCCTGGCAAATCCCGAGGCTTTGTTAATCACTCCAAGCTCCGGCTTCACTTCCATCGGCGGGGTTGGCGGGCCGTTCACCATTACTTCGCAAAGCTTGTCTTTGACCAACGTGGGGACAAATTCACTGACTTGGACTCTGGTCAACACTTCACTTTGGCTCAACGCCTCGCCCGGTGGCGGCACGCTGACACCCGGCGGATCTGCGACTACCGTGACTGTGAGCCTGAACTCGGCTGCCAGCAACCTGGTGGTGGGGACCTACAGCGCAACGGTGTGGTTCACCAATTTGAATGACAACGTTGGGCAAAGTCTCCAGTTTAGTTTGTCGGTGATCAGCCTGCCGATGATTACGGCACAGCCGGCGGATCAGGCGGTATTGGAAGGAGCGACCGCAGCGTTTACGGTGGCAGCCACTGGCGGCCTGCCGTTGTCCTATCAATGGCAGGACAACGGGACCAATCTGACTGACGGCAGCAACGTTTCCGGCTCCACGACCACCAACCTGATCATCAGCAACGTTTCTCCGGCTGATGTGGGAACCTATAGTGTCATTGTAACCAATGTTGCCGGGGTGGCGACCAGCAGCAATGCGTTCCTGACCATTACCCCATCCCCGCCAGTCATTACCATGCAACCCTCCGATCAAACGGCGGTGGTGGGTGAGACGTCGGCGTTCACTGTAACTGCCATCGGCACCACGCCATTTTTTTACCAATGGAGTTTCAACGGGACCAACAACCCCATCGCTGGTGCGACCAACGCCACACTCATCTTGACCAATGTGCAGCTCAATCAGGCGGGCTCCTACGCTGTAACGGTGACAAATCTCCTTGGCTCTACGACAAGTTCCAATGCGACACTCAATGTTTATACCGTGCCCGTCATTACTTCATTCAGTCCTCAATCGGGAACCGTGGGCACGGTGGTAAATATCAGCGGATTGAATTTTGATCCGACTCCGAGTAACAACATCGTATATTTTGGGGCCGTGCAAGCAACCGTCACCGCCGCCAGCGTGACGAATTTAACAGTGATGGTGCCAGTGAGCGCGACGTATGCGCCGATCACCGAGACGGTGAATGGATTGACCGCTTATGCAGATCAGCCGTTCATGCCCACGTTCCCCGGCATCGGCCAGATTAACAGTTCTTCCCTGGCTTCGCAGGTGGTTTTGCCAACCGGGAAAGGACCAGGCCGTGTGGTGATTGCGGATTTGGATGGAGACGGCAAGCCGGATTTAATCATTTCAGACGGCTTTGCCGGCGAAATTTCCATCTACCGAAATATCAGCACGAACGGTTCGCTGACGGCGGGTTCTTTTGCACCGCGGGTTGATCTGCAAATGGGGATAGGAGGAACTTATTGCGACCCATATACACTCGCGGTGGCGGACTTGGATGGGGATGGCAGACTCGACATCATAGCGCTCAATGCGGACAACAATATCATTTCCATTTTCAGAAACATCAGTTCGCCGGGGAGCATCACGACCAATTCCTTTGCCGCCCGGGTGGATCTTCCGGGAGGAAATGTCATGCGAGGGCTGGTGGTGCAGGACTTGAATGGAGATGGCAAGCCGGAGATTGTGACGGCCAATGCCGGCGATAATACCATTTCGATTTTACAGAACATGAGCACCCTCGGGAACATCGCGTTTGCCCCCAGAGTTGACTTTGCTACCGGCGATTATCCACAGGGTCTGGCCGTTGGAGATTTGGATGGAGATGGAAAACCGGATTTGGCTGTGGCCAATTACAACAGCGGCACAATTTCCGTATTCCGAAACATCGGCGTTGTTGGAGGGGACATTACGACCAACTCCTTTGCTCCCAGAGTGGACTTTCCGGCTTTGGCAACGGCTTTTCCCATCGCGATCGGCGACTTGGACGGGGACGGCAAGCTGGATTTGGTGGTGGGAGGTGAAAATGGTTCCCAAGCGATTTCTGTGTATCGGAATACGTCCACGGTCGGAAGCATTACCACCAATTCCTTCGCACCCCCGGTGAATTTTGCCGCTCCGGGCTGGGTCAATTCCCTCACGCTGGCAGATTTGGACGGCGACGGCAAACTCGATATTGCGCTGGTCTCTCAATTATCCAGTGTTTTCTCAATTTTCAAGAACGTGAGCGTGCCGGGAAGTTTCACGACCAATTCGCTGGCGGCCCGGGTGGACTACGCGGCGGGCTATAATCCCAATGGCATAGCGGTTGGCGATTTGGATGGTGATGGCCGGCCCGACATCGTTTTCGCCAACAGCTATGACAACACCATCTCCATCTATCAAAATATCGTTCCTTTCGGAGGTCCGCCTTCGATCACCTCCCAGCCAACCAATCAAACGGTAACGGTGGGAGGTACGGCGAGTTTCAGTGTCACGGTCAGCGGCACACCGCCGTTGAGTTACCAGTGGAGCTTCAACACGACAAACATCGTGGGGGCGACCAACACAACGCTGACGCTGACCAACGTCCAAATGACCCAAGCGGGCAATTATGCGGTGCTGGTGACCAATGCCTATGGTTCAACTAACAGTATCAATGCGCTGCTGGTGGTCACACCGGATCATTTCTCGTGGGACTTGATTCCGTCACCGCAGTTTGTAAGCACGCCATTTTCCGTTGCCATCCAGGCGCGAGACGTGACGAATGGTCTCATCACCAATTTCAGCGGATCCGTCAATCTGAGTACAACCAACGGCATTCCAGTCACCCCGTCCGTTTCCGGCAATTTTGTTCAAGGTGCCTGGACTGGGCCAGTGGCGATTTCCCAAATTATTACGAATTTGGTATTGCGGGCAGACGACGGGCTTGGGCACGTTGGGCTGGCCAATCCAATCAATGTGATCAGCCTGCCCAGCTTGGGAGTGGTGCCTTTTGGGAACGTCCTGTTGATGGAGTGGCCGGCAGTATCGTCTGCGTTTGTGTTGGAGACTTCGGACGGTCTTTCGCCGGCGGTGTGGGTTCCGGTTCCTTATGCCCCGATCCAGATAGGGGATGAATACATAATTCCGATTGAGATGAGTGGAACCAGTGGCTTTTATCGCTTGCGATTCTCCGGCCAATAAGCGGTGTGGCTTTGCGGATAAATTGTCTTGTTTTAATGCTTCCAACTTCCAAACCTCGGTTATCACCGGCTGGCCACGCAGCTTTGGGTCTCTCAAATTACGACGGCGAATGACGCTGTTCTCGCATAATAGCAACGTCACGGCTGGCCGGTTTTGCGCTGGCCAGGTGAACAAAACGAATTGAACTGCAACGCTTCATTCCGCGATTGCTCCTCCGCTTTACTTTCCGCAGAATCCCCGCCTCTATGTCGAGCAGCCGCAGACAATATCCGTTTCATTTGATCGAACCCAAATGGCGGAAATTTTGGGGTGAGCAACAGACCTTTCGCGCGTGGAATCCCGGCGATGAAATCCCGGCGAAGCATCCGTTTGCGCAACGCCACCATCTCTCCGGCAAGGCGGCTGCGACGGAGTTGCCCGGGAAATTTTACATCCTCGACATGTTCCCGTATCCGAGCGGCGCGGGCTTGCACGTCGGACATCCTGAAGGTTACACCGCCACGGACATTCTTGCCCGATACCGCCGCGCGCTCGGCTTCAACGTGCTGCATCCGATGGGTTGGGACGCCTTTGGCCTGCCTGCCGAGCAATACGCCGTCAAGACTGGCCGGCACCCGCGCAAGACCACCGAGGCGAACATCGCCACTTTCAAACGGCAGATTCAATCGCTTGGCTTCAGCTACGACTGGTCACGCGAATTCGCCACCACCGACCCGGATTATTTCAAGTGGACGCAGTGGATTTTCCTGAAGCTTTATAACTCATGGTTCAATCCAAAAACGAACAAGGCCGAGCCGATCGAAACGCTGGATTTGAGCGGATGTATAACTGAAACACACAAAAGAATTCACCGCGACACATATCGCCTCGCTTATGTCACCGAAGCGCCGGTCTGGTGGTGCGAAGAACTCGGCACTGTTCTCGCCAACGAGGAGGTCGTTGATGGCAAAAGTGAAGTGGGTGGCTTTCCAGTTGTCCGCAAGCCGATGCGCCAATGGATGCTTCGCATCACCGCCTATGCCGAAAGGTTAATTCAAGACCTAGATACGATTGACTGGAGTGATTCGCTGAAGGAAATGCAGCGGAATTGGATTGGCCGAAGTGAAGGTGCTTTTGTTGAGTTCAAATTGGTAAACTCAAATCAGCTGGTCCACGTCTTTACAACCCGCCCGGATACGCTTTTTGGTGCAACTTATATGGTGCTTGCACCCGAGCACCCGTTTGTAGATGAAATCACAACACCAGTACAACGCGGAGCGGTTTCAAAATATCGAATTGAGATTTCCAAAAAGTCTGATTTGGAGCGAACCGAACTTTCCAAAGAAAAAACGGGTGTGTTCACTGGAGGATTCGCCATTAATCCTGTCAATGACACAAAAATTCCAATCTGGATAGCCGACTATGTTCTCGCCAGCTATGGCTCGGGTGCCATCATGGCCGTGCCGGCACACGACACGCGTGACCTTGAGTTTGCGACAAAATTCAAATTGCCAGTTGTTCAAGTCGTCCGACCACTAGACCCGAACACAGATTGGCGGGGGTTTGTTGACGATGGAATTTCGGTGAATTCCACCGGATCGGAGATTTCAATCACCGGTTTGCCGACTGCCGAAGCCAAAAAGAAAATTACAGAGTGGCTTGGATTAAACAATCTCGGAGCCGAAAAAGTTAATTACAAACTCCGCGACTGGCTGTTCAGCCGACAGCGTTACTGGGGCGAGCCGTTCCCAATTGTTTGGAAACGCGACACGAGCGGAAATCTTTATCATGAGGCATTGCCGGAATCCGCGTTGCCGGTGCTTCCACCGAAACTCGACGATTACAAACCCATGCCCGATGGCCAACCGCCACTCGCCCGCGCGAAGGATTGGGTGAACGAAATCAAAAACGCACAGCGTGAAACAAACACGATGCCGCAATGGGCCGGCAGTTGCTGGTATTATCTCCGCTATCTCGACGCGAAAAATTCAGACGCGTTTGTCAGCAAGGAAGCGGAGAGTTACTGGATGGGTGCGAAACGACCCTCAACTCTCAACTCTCAACTCTCAACCAAATCCACGCCCGGCGTGGATTTATACGTCGGCGGCACGGAACACGCGGTTCTCCATCTGCTTTACGCGCGGTTCTGGCACAAGGTGCTGTTCGATCTCGGTTACGTCTCGACACCGGAACCGTTTTTCAAACTCGTCAACCAAGGTCTGATTCTCGGCGAGGACGGACAGAAGATGTCAAAGTCGCGCGGCAATGTGGCGAATCCTGACGACATTCTCAAAGAATACGGCTCGGATGCGTTTCGTCTTTATGAAATGTTCATGGGGCCGCTCGAAATGGTGAAGCCGTGGAGCACTAGGGGCGTCGAGGGCGTTTACCGTTTCCTCGGCCGCGTTTGGCGATTGTTCGTGGATGAAAAAAGTGAAACCGAATTTGAACAGGCGGAAACAACCACAACCCCGGGCTTCGCCAGAGGCTCCGCCGAGGCGAGGGCACAAAGACACAAAGAGTTGTTGGATTTAATCAAATTGAATTCAAGCATCAAGAACGTGCAACCGACACCGGCACAGTTGAAGACGCTTCACGCGTGCATTAAAAAAGTCACCGAGGACCTCGACGGAATGCGTTTCAACACGGCGATTTCAGCGATGATGGTTTTTGTGAATGATGCGATAACGTGGGAAACAAAGCCGGTTTCCGTGCTGCGGGATTTTTTGATTTTGCTCGCCCCATTCGCGCCGCATCTGGCGGAAGAGTTATGGTCCAAACTCACAACTCTCAACTCCTTGCCGGGTCAAAGCGGAGCGACGACCGGTCAACTCTCAACCAGCCTGAGCTACGCTCCGTGGCCTAAATTCGATCCGGCGTTGCTCATCGAGGACACGCTGGAAATTCCAGTGCAGGTCAATGGCAAGCTGCGCGACGTCATCAAGGTTCCGGCGGACATTTCACAAGCGGATTTGGAAGCAGCCGCGAAAAATTCGGCGAAAGTGAAATTGTTCATCACCGGCAAGATGATCAGGAAAGTCATCGTCATGCCTAAGAAGCTGGTGAACATCGTGGTGGGTTAGACCCGCCCGGCCCCGTCACGGCATCCAACCATTCATTATTATTCGGAAACCGGCTGGATCGTTACATGGACCCGCGCCGTTGACATCGAGTGGATCCCATAACTTTGGGTCGAATGGACTAAGAGTATTGATCCCGTTATTTCCGTTCACACCTACAAACTTTACATGGCCATCGCCAAAAAGGACATTCACACCGGCGGGAACGCCGCCGGTCTTGTGGTTGGTGTCTGAAAAATTGTCTAACTTATCAACGGCCATAGCTTTGCTCTGATTCATATCAGTCGTTTTGAATGGCACAGGGTAATTCCTCGACGCTTGTGTAGGATCGCCGGGATCGGGACTCACAAGAACCACTCTTGCCCCAATTAAGGTTGGCAGAACTTGAGTGCCACTGCCATAGCTGCTGCTCACGGACTGGGTTATCCTCGACTGTGGATAATAATTGTAGGAGGTGCGAACATACGGGTTGCTACCGGTATAGTCAGATGGAATCGAAGGCCAAGGCCAGTCTGGCTCTGCGTATGTAGAGTAAGCGTAATTTCCACTCAGGACGGCGGGACAGTAGAAAGTTTTCGGGTCCTGAATGTCGTTGGCATACCAAAGAATGCCAAGACCATAAGGCCCCTCTGTGACTACGCGACTCCCGATACCCATCATGCGACATGCCTGATACGTCTGCCATGGATTTCCAGTACTAGGTGGACAATCTCTCCAACTTATCAGTGGAAGATAATCGTTATTGTCCCCGGCATACACCAGCGCGGCGGAGCCGATTTTTTTTAAGTTACTCGCGCATTCAGCCCGCAGAACGCGTTCCTGGGTGGTGAACGATACTGACAGCAACACCGCCGCCAACATGGCCACAACGCACATGACGACGAGCAATTCAGTCAAGGTGAATGCCCGGGCGGAACCGGTTTGCCGCCGGCGGGTCGCACTCCTTCCCCTGACTCGAGATCAATTCCTTCATGGATAATTTGTTCATAGATAAAATCAATCACCGCACAAGACACTCACCGCACAAGACACGGAAGTAACATTGCGAATCCGTGGCCGGGACATTGAAATATCGCTGGCCGCCAATCGCCTCGGCACCGCCGACCTCGATACTGCCGGGAAACGCCGACCAGACCGGATTGCTCAAATTGGTGGTGGACAGAATCTGATAGTTTTTGCCGGAGACCGCCATCCAGTTCAGCACCATATTGGTGCCCGTGGCGTTGGCCGCAATGCGAAGAGCCAGAACGGAATCCGGATCGGTGGGATCCGTGCCGGCGAGATACTCCTCCAAGTTTGACATGCCGTCGCCATCCGCATCATCCTGCGCCCGGGACAGATCACCCGCCTGTCCGGTTGCATGCTTGAAGTATTGTATCATCCACCAATCCGGGATGCCGTCCCCATCGCTGTCCAACGCGGGCAAATTATTCAAACCTCCCGCAAAGACGTCCCCGGCCCCGTTCAAATCGCCGCTCACCAGGCCGGCATCCCAGCTTTGAAAGGCGAGCCGCGATTGATCCGTGCTGAGGACCGGCCGGGACAGCCACGTAGTCCAACCGGTTCCCGTTGTTCCCGTGACGAGCAAACTGTTTGTTCCCGCCAGCCGATCAAACACCACCAGGGAGGGAGGTCTCACAATCCCGGGCAACACGTTGGTGGCGAAACTGCGGAACACCACGAATCGTCCATCCGTACTGACCACCGGTGAATCCGAAGCCCCGGCGGCGCTGGTGGTGCCGCTTTGATCCATGCTGACCAGGGTGAGGGTGCCCGTCTGCAAATCCAGGAGATACACGTCGTTGGTCCCGTTGTTGTCGCCAGCCACGAGATTAGTGGCGGTGACGAAGGCAACATAGCGCCCGTCTCCGCTCCATTGTGAGGAACCCTTGATTGGGACCGTGCTCGGACAAAGAAACAAATTCGATTGGCCCTCCAAGTCGTAAACGAACAACTGGTTTGCGGCCAGGTAGAGCAGCCGGTTTCCGGTCGGAGAAATTGCGGCGGAAGTCAGGCCGGCGGTCATGTTGGTATAGATGTTGGCCTGCAAATTCGCGTCCCACACGTAAAGCCGGGACGAGCTGTCGAAATAGGCAACGCGTTGTCCATCCGCACTAATCGTGATCACCCTGTTGGAAGCATTTCCAGATACCACACAGGCCCAATTGGAATTCATGTCCCTCCAAAGCAGGCTGGTCGGCGCAGTGGCAGCGTTGGTGTGGCAGAGGAACGCGATGTAGCGACCGTCATGACTGCTGACAGGAAAAGAGGCATCGTATAATTCGCCAGAATTGACCCAGCTGGGGTTGATGGAGTCGAGGTTCGAGTTGATGGAGTTGAAGTTCGGTGGGATGAGACTTACCAATTCGGTGGTGCCCGTCTGCAAATCGCGGCGGAAAACATCGACCGCACCATTGATGTCACCCGCCACCAGGTTGGTCGCGCCGCTGAGAAAGACGACATGCCGGCCGTCGGCGCTGATGATCGGGTTGTATGACCCTCCGCCCAGACCGGAGTTTCCATCCAGCCCCACACTCACCAGCAAGTTGCTGTTGGCCGTCAGGTCGCGAACGAAGACGTCGGCAACGCCGTTGAAATCGTTTGCCACCAGGTCACTCGCGAAACTGGCAAATGCCACCAGCCCGCCATTGCCGCTGATGGAAAGCTGCCCCAGTGAACTCGCCAGATTTCCGGATTGAGAAACCGCCGAAGGATCATGTGCAGAGATCAGCTTATTTGTCCCAGTGGCCGCATCCCACAGAAAAACGTCAAGCGCGTTGTTGTCAGCCCCGCCGATCAACCCGCCGTCAAGCGCCGAAAACGCCGCGCACTGGCCATCGGCGCTCAGGGCCGGAATCGTTCCCAGTTGATCCTCCGAACCGATGCCGTTCGTATCCACGTCCATCAGCACGGTAGTGGAGGTTTGCAAATCCCGACGATAGATGTGCAAGCCGTTGGAGACAGTGTTGCTGACCAGGTTGGTGGCGTCGCTGAGAAACGTCACATAGCGCCCATCCTGACTCAATGCCGGGGTGTGCGACGTGCTGTTCGTCGGCCACAAACCGTTTGCGCCTGCGCTCACCAGCACATTCGTGCCGGTCTGCCGGTCCCACAGACGAACACTGGAGCCATTCGTGCTCCCAGCTGGCTCGCATTGTACAAAGGCGATGAACCTACCGTCCGGTGTTATTTCCGGACCATAAACATCGTCGCAGTTTGGCCAAGGCGCGTAGCCATTGGTGCTCAATATTGTGGTCGTCTTATTCAGCGAGTCGTACTGAAAAAAGATCACCGCCGCCACGCCCGAGCCTCCGGGGGAAACGGTTCCATTCGTCCAGCCGGTCTTGAACGCAACGTACCGGCCATCATCACTCAGCAGCGGATGAGAGGACGGCATCGAGATCAAATGCAGCACGTTGGAGACAGTCGTCGCCGCATTCGTGCTGGCCCAAGTCATTTTGTTCAGCACCGCATCATAGATGTAAATCTCGCCGTTGCTCGATGCCGGAACTCCCGCCGTCATGCCATTGGCCGTGCTGAAAAACGCCACATATCTTCCGTCAGGCGTGATGACCGGCGTGGCCACAATTACGTTCGTTCCGGTTGCACCGGCTGTCACGCGGGTGGTTGTTCCGTTGACCAGATCGCGCACGAGGAGGTCCGGAATCCCGTTGGTGTCTCCGGCCACCAGATTTGTCGCCGCGCTGACGAACGCCACGTAACGACCGTCCGGTGTCATGACCGGATCGGTGGAGGCGCCATTGGCCCAACCTCCGTCTGTCGTCACGCTCACCAGAATGTTCGATCCCGTTTGCAAATCGCGCACGAAAATGTCGCTGACGCCGTTGGTGTCTCCCGGCAGCAAATCACTCGCATCGCTTTCGAAGAGAGCATAACGCCCGTTGGTGGATACCTGTCCGGCTGTGGAATGGCCGTTGCCGCCGCCGGTGCCGCTGGCATTGGCACTTACCAGCACGGTGGTGTTGCTGCTGCGATCACATAAATAAACGTTCAAGACCTGCTGGCTGTTGCCGCCTGGTGTCAAATTATTGGCCAGGCTGGAAAAGACCACGTAACGGCCGTCGTCACTGATCCATGGCGCAACCGAGTCGCCATTCCCACCGGGGAGCAAGGCAATGGATGGATTCCGTGCGGAAAGCAACTGCACTGGACTGGCGCATAAGGCGGGAGCCGAAATCAGGATGCCTCCGGCAATGATCACAAAGAAATGCCGCTTTGATTCTGTCAGCAACGGGCCAATCAGCGTTTTCATAAGGGTTTGTCTTTCCCTCTGCTAGATTAGCATTATGCAGTTTTCTTCCCGAAAAATCAACCAAAATTCATCGTTATCCCATCGCCGGCAAGATGATTCGGAAAGTTATCGTCGTGCCAAAAAAGCTGGTGAACATTGTGGTGGGCTGAGAATCATGAAGTATGCCGTTTTGCCAGCGCCAAAGATTTGAGTTTAGGACAGTGAGAAAGCACTCTAAAAAAAACCGCCCTTTTTCACATTCATAAGGTTCATCCGGAAGTGCCGTGGCAGTTTTACATGGACAACCACGCAGGAAAATCTCCTTCATGCTGAAGAACTCTGTGAATATTTTTTGAACAAGACGGCTTGACTTGGTGTATATTTCCCTCAAGCTGTACTGAGACAACAAATGCTCGGAATAAATAAGTTGTATCATGCCTGTTATTGGAAACCTCCAAAGCTGTCACCTGCGGGTATTGCTCCCGCTCTGGCTTGCGGCGCTCTGTCTGGTCTTGCCCGGCGTGTCAAAGGCCGACGGTACGAATGGCATTCTTCCGGTCGTCAGTGTGCAAGCTACCAGTGACGGCACGGAGTCCGGAATCCCGGGGGTTTTTACCGTCCAACGGACGGGAGACACCGGACAGCCGCTGGCGGTGAACTATCGCCTCAGCGGCACCGCCACCAACGGGGTTGATTACCAGCGCTTGTCCGGCACAGTAACCATACCCGCCGGCCAGTCCTCCGCCACCATTGGGGTGATGCCGATTGACAATCTGGCGGAGGGAAGCAACAAGAATGTCACGGTAACGCTGGCTCCGCAGAACCAGCCGTTCACTGTCGTGGCGCTGCCGGATACGCAGTATTACACCCATGAAATCAATGGTGCCACGCGTGACATTTTCACAGCGCAAACCCAATGGATTGTGAATCACAAGGACGACTCGAACATTGTTTTTGTTTTGCACGAAGGCGACATCACCGATGATAACAATGCACCGGAATGGACGAACGCCATGACCAGTATCGGCCTGCTGGACGGCGTGGTTCCTTACGCGCTGGCTGTGGGCAATCATGATGGACTCATGACCAGCCAAAGCCGGACGGCCCTTTTCAACCAATTCTTTCCCTTAAGCCGGTATCAGAACCTGCCGACGTTCGGCGGAGTGTTTGAATCCAATCGCATGGACAATTGTTATCACCTGTTCAGCGCCGGCGGAGTGGACTGGCTGGTGTTTTCGCTGGAATTCGGACCGCGCAATGAGGTGCTGGCGTGGGCCAACCAGGTGGCGACCAACTATCCGAATCGCCGCGTCATCTTGCTCACCCACTCCCATGTCTATTCCGACAATACCTTGACCGGCAGTTCCACCAATCAGCTATGGATGCCGACGAGCTATGGGCGCGCAAATAACGGCACGGACGTTTGGGAAAAATTTATCCGTCACCATGCCAACATGGCTTTTGCGTTCAACGGGCATATCTGTAACAGCGGCACCGGACGGCTGGTGGGCGTGGGCGATTACGGAAACCAGGTTTTTCAAATGCTGGCCAACTACCAGATGGGCATGTTCGGAGGCGCGGGCTTTCTTCGCATCGTTCAGTTTTTCCCGGATCAGGACACGATGTCGGTCAAGACCTATTCACCATTCTTGGATAGTTGGCTCACAGACACGAACAATCAGTTTGCGTACACCAACTTGGGCGTTTTTACCAATGCCGGCCCCGGATACTTGGTGGACACCCAATACACCAGCGCCAACCTGATTATTACGAACGACAACGTGGATTTGACCCCGCCGGGTGTCTGCGGGCTCAGTTACATGGGAGTGCCTCCCATTATCAAAGTGACCTTCAATGAACCGGTGGAAACGGTGTCGGCGCAAACTGTCACCAACTATTCCATTGATAATGGGATTCACCTGACCAGCGCCACTCTGTTGTCTGACGGCGAAACGGTGGCGCTGGCCACGGACTCCGATTTTACCTCCAACACACTTTACACGCTGACCGTCAACCACGTGAAGGACTGCTCGCGCGCAGCCAATGAAATGATCGTGCCGGTTACAAACACCTTCCTGTATTCGCCCATTTTGCTTTCCGATGACTTCACGAACGGCCTCCAAGGTTGGACGGTTGTGGACGAGGGAACCATTGATGCACCGTCCAAGTGGCTCGAAGGATCCGGACGTTTGATGCAACTCAGCAACATTTACGGTCCGAATGGGAACGCGACCGACCATCGCAAGGGGACATACCTTTACTGGAACGATCCACAGGCGCTGAGTTGGAGTACTTATGCGCTCTCCGTGACATTTAATAGCTCTGATGACGACGGGGTTGGCGTGCTGTTCTGTTATCAGAACCCCTCGAATTATTACAAGGTGGATTTGGATTCCCAAAGGAATTTTCACAAGCTGTTCAAAATGGCCAGCGGGATTGAAACCACACTGGCCGCCGAGTCCGGCGGGTATGTAATCGGAAGCAACTATGTCCTGCGCGTTGAAATGACCAACAGCCAAATCACTGTCCTGCTCAATGGCTCGGTGTTGTTCGGCAACACGATCACCGACAGCAACAACTTGATGGCGGGCACGGTGGCGCTCTATTCCTGGGGCAGCCAGGGCGTGTTCTTTAATAATTTGACAGTCACCCCACTGCAACGCTCCCCTCGCGTAACAATTAGCAGTCCAACCAATAATGCTACAATCACCCAACCCGCCCCCGTCTCCATTGCTGTGGACGTTTCCGATCCGGACGGCGTCGTCACGCAGGTGAACCTGTTCTGGGGCGCCACCCTTCTGGCCACATTGACCAATGCACCGTACACGTTTCAATGGACCAATCTGTCACCGGGCAGCTACACACTGACCGCACAGGCGGTCGATGACTCCGGCCTGATCGGAGTTTCCAGCCCGGCCGGTTTCGTGGTCGTGCCTCCCCCCCCAAACCCGTGTTCATTGTTCAGCCGGTGAGTCAAAACGTGTCTTCCGGGGGCGTTGCCATGTTTAGCGCGCGAGTCGCCGGGCCACAGCCGATTTATTACCAATGGTTGTGCAACGGCGTGCCCATTAACGGGGCGACCAACACATTTCTCATCCTGAACAACGTTCAACCCGCGAATGCCGGAACCAACACCGTGCTGGCCTCCAACCAGTGGGGAAGTGTTGTCAGCCAACCCGCGATTTTGAGCGTGGATTTGACGCCGCCGCCCGCCGGCAATACGAACGGCCCGCCTTCAGTGTGCCTTTCCAGCGTGAAAATACAGGATCCGGGTGTGCCGTTGATTTCCGTCAATGTGACCAACGTCACGGTGGTGAGGATTGACTGGTCTTCGAATTTCCTGGATTGGACCCCGTTGCTTACCCTCACCAATGACGGCAACACGCTTTATTTCGCCGACCCCGATGCGGTCAACCAGCCAAGCCGGTTTTACCGGGCAGTGGCGCAACAGTGAAGCATTGGCGCCGGCACTTTAGCTCTTTTCCCCACCCGCCAATATCGTCTGGAAATGCGGCGGCTGCTCCTCGCGGGCGACGACGCTGATTTCAATTTTTTTGAAGCGCGCGTCTTCGAGCCAGCGATGCAAATCGCTTTCTGCGAAACCCAGCCAGCGGTCGCCGTAAAGTTCGCGCGCTTTCTCAAAATTGTGCCTGAGCAAATCGAGAATCATAATTTGCCCGCCTCTCTTGAGGGTTTTGTGCGCGCTGCAAATTGCCTTGGCCGGGTCTTCGGCATGATGCAGCGCCTGGCTTAAAATTACGAGATCAACGCTGTTCGGTTCAATCGGCGGGTTTTGCAGGTTGCCGAGACGGAATTCCAGATTTTTCAGCCTGTTCTTTTTTGCCTTTGCCACGCCGAACGCAACGATTTTTTCCGAATTATCCACGGCGATGACTTTTTTGCAGCGGCGCGCGAGCAGTTCACTCAACAAGCCTTCACCCGCGCCGAGGTCGGCGACGACCAGCGGCGGCAGAATCCGCAGCAGCAAATGCCCGAACGCCTGCCATGACCGCCCCGGGCCATAAACGCGGTCGAAGCGTCCGGCGACTTGATTGAAGTAAACCTGCGCCTGTTCGTGACGGCGGGCGAGGATGCGCTTGAGATTGATCTCGTCGCCGGCGTGTTCGGGTAATTCCTTCGCGCCGCGAATGGCGAGCTGGATGAATTCGCCGGTGGCGTTGTCGGTGCGCGGATTTAATTTGTAAAACGTCCGCTTGCCGTCGCGCCGCGATTGCACCAATCCCGAGTCCTGCAGCAGGCCGAGGTGTGTCGAGATGCGCGACTGGCCGAGCCGCGTGATCTCCTGCAGCTCGTTCACGGACAGCTCGTCCCGCTCCAGCAGCGCGACAATGCGCAGCCGTGTGGGATCGGACAAGGCCCGGAGCGATTTCAATGTCGAAGACATGTTTGTTCTGCGCGTCCAATTTTTTTTGAGAAACGGTTTGACGCGCCGCATTTTCTTTATATCATCTTATCTTGATACGTCAATATGACATTTGAACCCAATTATCCATGAGCAAGAATTTTATTTTCTCCTCCGAGTCCGTCGGCGAGGGCCATCCGGACAAGGTTTGCGATACCATTTCCGATTACGTGCTGGACGCCTGCCTCGCGCAGGACAAGTTCAGCCGCGTCGCCTGCGAGACTTATGCCAAGAGCAATCTCGTCGTGGTCGGCGGCGAAATTACCATCCCGAGCATCGGCAAGAAAAACCCCAGCGACGTTATTGATTTCGTGAAGATCGCTCGCCAAGCAATCCGCGACATCGGCTACACACACGATGACGACGTATTCCACGCGGAAAAGGTGCTGATTATGAACGCCATCACCGGGCAGTCGCCGGACATCGCGCAGGGTGTGGACGCGCGTGCTGCCGCGGGCAAGGCCACTGCCGAACAAGGCGCCGGCGACCAGGGATTGATGTTCGGTTACGCCACGAACGAGACGCCGGAACTCATGCCCGCCCCCATCATGTATGCGCATAGACTCGGTTGGAAACTCACAGTCATTCGCAAGAGTGGCAAAGTGAAATGGCTGAGGCCGGACGCCAAATCGCAGGTCTCCGTCCGATACGTGAACGATCAGCCCGTCGAGATCACCAACGTTGTCATCTCCACCCAGCACAGCGCGGACGTGAAGCACAAGACCATCAAGGAATTTTGCATCGAGGAAGTGATCAAGAAAACGTTTCCCAAACGCCTGCTGACGAAAAACACCGTCTTCCTCGTCAATCCGACCGGCCGTTTCGTCGTCGGCGGACCGCAAGGCGACACCGGTTTGACCGGACGCAAAATCATCGTGGACAGCTACGGCGGCATGGGCCGTCACGGCGGCGGCTGTTTCAGCGGCAAAGACCCGTCGAAGGTGGACCGTAGCGCGGCTTACATGGGCCGCTACGTGGCCAAGAACATCGTCGCGGCGGGCATCGCCACGAGCGCGGAAATTCAATTCGCCTACGCCATCGGTCATCCCGACCCCGTCAGTGTTTGCATCAACACCTTCGGCACTGCGGTTGACGGTATCACGGACGAACAGATTGAAAAGGCCGTGCGCGAAGTGTTCAGCTTCAAGCCCGCGAACATCATCAAACAACTCAACCTGCTCCGCCCGATTTACCGCAAGACGACCAATTACGGCCACTTCGGGAAAAATGACCCTGACATTACGTGGGAAAAAACTGACAAGATAAAAGAGTTGAAACGAGCACTTAATTTATAGTTTCAAGTCCTCAGAAACTGAAAACTGAAAACTTTAGATCTATGTCACCAGCCAAACTTTCCCCGGCACGCGCAAAGCGCGATTACCATGTAGCTGATCTTCAACTCGCCGACCTCGGCCGGCGCGAAATCGGAGTCGCCGAGCAGGAAATGCCCGGCCTCATGGCCGTGCGCGCCAAATACGGCCCACAAAAGCCGTTCAAAGGCGTCCGCATCTCCGGCTCGCTGCACATGACCATCGAGACCGCGGTGTTGATCGAGACGCTCATCGAATTGGGCGCGTCCGTCCGCTGGGCCAGTTGCAATATTTTCAGCACGCAAGACCATGCCGCCGCGGCCGTTGCCAAAGCCGGCATTCCAGTTTTTGCCTTCAAGGGCGAGTCGTTGGAAGAGTATTGGGAATTCACACTCGCCGCGCTCACGCACCCCGGCAACAAAGGTCCGCATCTCGTCGTGGACGATGGCGGTGACGCCACCTTGCTCATCCACAAAGGTTACGAACTGGAGAACGGCGACAACTGGGTCAATACACCGGCCGCCTCGCGCGAAGAGCAAGTCATCAAAAACCTGTTGAAGCGCGTTGCGAAAGAACGTCCCGGTTTCTGGCACAACGTCGTGAAAGATTGGAAAGGTGTTTCCGAAGAAACGACTACCGGTGTGCATCGTCTTTACCAGATGCTCGAAGCCGGCAAACTCCTCGTGCCCGCCATCAACGTCAACGACTCCGTCACCAAATCCAAGTTCGACAACCTCTACGGCTGCCGCGAATCCCTCGCCGACGGCCTCAAACGCGCGCTCGGCGTAATGATTGCCGGCAAAACCGCCGTCGTTTGCGGTTACGGCGACGTCGGCAAAGGCAGCTCGCACTCGCTGAGCGGCTTCGGTGCGCGCGTCATCGTCACCGAGATTGATCCCATCAACGCCCTGCAAGCCGCGATGGAAGGTTTTGAGGTCACGACCATCGAAGAAACTCTGGGCGAAGCCGACATCTACGTTACCGCCACCGGCAACTGCGACGTCATCACGCTGGAACACATCCTCAAGATGAAGGACCAGGCCATCGTCTGCAACATCGGCCATTTCGATAACGAAATTCAGGTGGACCGGCTGAATGCGGCAAAAGGCGTCAAGAAGGTGAACATCAAGCCGCAGGTGGATCGGTATGATTTGCCCACCCGCCGCAGCATTTACCTGCTTGCTGAAGGACGGCTGGTGAATCTCGGCTGTGCTGAAGGCCATCCGAGTTTTGTCATGTCGAACTCGTTCACCAACCAAATCCTCGCGCAACTCGACCTCTGGAAGAACAAAGACACCTACAAAGTCGGCGTCTATCGTCTGCCCAAGAAACTGGATGAGGAAGTCGCCCGATTGCATCTCGAAAAAATCGGCGTGAAACTCACAAAGCTGACGAAGAAACAGGCCGACTACATCGGCGTGCCGCTTGAAGGGCCTTACAAGCCGGAACACTACCGGTATTGAAATTACGATTTCCGAATTTCGAATAACGAATTAGGCGAACGGGAAACCGTTTGTCTTTTTTAATTTTGCACATGATGCAATTCTCACTAGCCTTGGCTTTGGTAAACGAAATGAGCATGTGATGGAAGAGCGCACCGTTTTGATTTTAGGAGCGGGAGCAAGCCAGCCTTACGGACTCCCTCTTGGGTGGCAACTCCGTGATATGGTCATTGAGCTTGCTCAGCGAGATTCAATCTACCAACTCTGCGATAGCGTTGGACACAAGTCGCGCGAATACGCCAGTTTCACAAAAGCTCTAGCGACAAGCGGAGAAAAATCTGTTGATGCTTTTTTGGAGAGAGTCCCGGTATGGACGAAGATCGGCAAGTTAGGGATAGCTTACTGCTTGTGTTGTTTGGAAAAGCCACATCGGCTGTTCCCGCCAAATCAACCAAAGAACGATCACTGGCTTGAAACACTTTGGGGTCATATTCGACAAGAGTCATGGCGTAAGCAGAGAGCATTGCCGCTTACAATCATCACATTCAACTATGATAGATTGGTGGAGCATTATTTCGCCACAGTGATGGCATCTGCCTTCGATGTTCAACGTCGCGTTATTGATGATTATGTCACAAACACCCTTTGTATTCATGTGCATGGCAGTCTTGGACAATATAACGACGGCACATTCGATTCGGTCATTAATTTTTCCCCGTCTGATTTAGCAATCAAAGGTGCGTTGGGAATTAAAATTATCCACGAAGAGAATGCGATGACTGCGGAATTTGATCGAGCGCGAGTAAAACTTAAGGGAGCCGACAGGATTTTCTTTCTAGGATTTGGCTTTCACAAACCGAATATGCACCGACTTCACATGCGAGAAATATGTATCAACAACTACCACAGGCGAGTTATGGGAACGCACAAGGGAATCAAGGCCAAAGCTTGGGCAGCAATCTGTCGTGAAAACAACTTTTCAGGAGTCGCTTTGCGCCATGGTGCTGGTTCAATCTCCAATTTCTTAAATGAAGCGCTTCAAATTAAACCCTCGGGTTTCAGTATCATTTAGAGAACCAGCTTCATCAGTGCCGTGAAATTTCGTTTTAAAATGGAAAATCGCCGGTGGATTTTGGCAAAGTCGCTTTCGGTTCAATGATTTTTTTGGCGAAGCTGTGTTCGCGCAGGCCGGTCACTTTGATTGCTTTATCGGGTTTGACCGGACAGACGTGCTCGCACGCGCCGCAACCGGTGCACAGGTCGTCGTTCAACGATGGCAAGCGGAGATTGTTACCATAGGGAACGGTGGAGACGGCTTTCGTCGGGCAATGTTCGGAACAGGCGGAACAGTCCGTGCCGTTGGTCACCACCACGCATTTGTCGTTGTAAAAATGCACCTCGCCGATTTTCACGAGGTGTTTGGTGGCAACATCGAGCAAATCAATCGCGCCGTCCGGGCAAACCTCGCCGCAGCGCACGCAATCGAAGTTGCAAAAGGCGACATTGAAATCCATGCGCGGCTTCATGATTCCGGGCAGGCCATATTCCATGAAGGCTGGTTGCAACACGCCGGTCGGGCATTCACTGATGCATAAATGGCAGGCGGTACAGCGGTCGAGGAACCGTTCGATGCTTGACGATCCCGGCGGACAAATGACCGAGGAAAAATTCCTGGTTTCATGAGCTTCCAATTGGTGGGGCGAGACTCCCGGCGAGCCGGACAATTTGGGATTTTGAGAGCCAATCGGCTCGCGAGGACGCTCGCCCCACCCTTTAATACCTGCAGCACTAATAATTCCCACGATTGTTTGAGCTAGGAACGCTCGCCGCTGTGGATTAGGCACCGCATTGGGAGCGGGAGTTGAAATCGGCGTCTCTCCAGCCCAGGCAAAGCGGTAGCCGATGCCGTGCTCTTCGCAAACATCCACGCAGTTGTAACACGCCACACAGCGCGAGAAATCAATTGAACTGGAATGCAGATCAATGCACTGCGCTTTGCAGACTTTCATGCACGCGGCGCATTTGTGGCAGGCGCTCTGGTCAATTTGCAATCGAAACGCCGCACGTTGCGAAAACCAGCCCAACAGCGTGCCGACCGGACAAACCGTGTTGCAGTAGAGCCGTCCACACCACGCCGCCAGCACAACAACCAGCAGCAGAACAAACACCGGCATAGCCAGCGTGCCAAGTCCAGCCCATGACGGCACAACGCGGAAGAGTCCGTGCCAGCCCAGCTTATCCGCCAAACCAACGATGGAATTGTTTGCCAGTGTGATTAGTGGCCGGAAAATGTCCGATGCGATGCGACCGAAGTTGCTGTAAGGGTCGAGCAACGCCGGAGCGAAACCGCCCCAGCCGGCCACAGCGGCGATGATCGTCGCCCACAAAAATGTTTGTCTCAACCACGTGTGTGGACGCGAGTAAAGTGTGGGTTGGGATTTTCGTTTCAGCCATTTTGTCAAGCGAATGACCACATCCTGCAAAATTCCCAGCGGACAAATTGCGGAACAATAAACACGCCCCACCGTCAGCGTGACGATGGCGATGATGATGCAAGCCAGCGATAAACTCGCACCGGCGAGCAGTGCGACCAGCGAAGGGACGAATTGAATTTCGCCCAACGAGTGGCCGATTTTCCACGGAACCAGTTCCCGAAAATCAACAAACGCCGCAGTGAGAGCAGCAAACACCGCCACCGCCACCACGACTCGCAGCCATTTCAGGAGTTTGGGCGGCACGGCTTCATGCCAGTTTGAACCGGCGGATGTCCACTTGTTCCAAGTCCATCGTACCGAGCTTCATTTCGGCGGCGATGGCGATGTGCCGGACATCGGATGGCTGGTGATTGAGCAGTTTCGCGCCAGCGGCGTCAATGGCCACGATGTCGGTCGAGACCAGCAGCGTGCGCATGACGACCAGATCGTCCGCAGACATGCCGCGCGGCCCGTTGCGGACCATGGGTGCGTAAGCATCGAGGATGTTGAGTGTCGGTTTTTTGAACGTCAAGAGATCGGCGATGCACTGATGCAGGTCCGTGCGATGATAAAATTTCCGGTCCCAGACGATTCCCATCAAATTTTTCATGCACGCGGTTATCAAAGTGCCGCCGTGATATTTGAGCACCGGCACGTTGATGAACACGTCGCTATCGAGGACGAGCGAATGGACTTTGCCCTCTTGCAATTTCCTTCCATTGGGAATTTCGACCTGGCGGTAAAGGGTTTCGTCCTTGCCGTTGACGAGTTGCGCGCCGGTGTCCTGAGCCACCTTTTCGATGCCGCTGTTGGCGTAGGCACGTTGCCACTGGTCAAGCGTGTTGTCGAATATGCTCACCGACTTGGCGCCGGCGGCGAAACACATCTGAACCACGCGGCTGACGAGTTCCGGGTGGGTATTGGCGCCCCGCTCGGGAGGCAGATCAAAGGCGGCATTGGGCTTCACAACCACGCTCTGCCCCTTTTTCACGAATGTCTCCATGCCGCCGAGCACGGCCATGGCCTTGTCCAGCATTGCCGCGCGTTCGCCGTCGCGCACCGCCACGAGGATGGACTTCGCCCGGACCGGCGCGGCGGAAACGCCGGCGGTTTTTACCGGCAAATCGGCGGCGAACAATCTTTCAAGGTTGGCGAGGGGCAGGCTTGCGCCGAGGGCAAACCCGGCTTTGATAAAATCACGGCGTGTTTTCATAAATGAAAAGCGTTGAAAGACCGAACTGGCATTTCTTTTGGCAAACTAATCCCTTCCCGGCGCAGAACAAGGCGGTTGCTTGATTTTCGCCATTTTGGGTGAAGGAATGCCAAAATACGTTGAAATAGCCGATGGGAAAATATCCCAAAGCATCCTCGGCAAATTACAGGCGCAGAACCGCACCGAGGCGGCCGACATCGCGCGGCGGCGACGACAATAAATTCCATTTCGATCAATTTGTGATAAGTTGCGCTGTGGAATGACGTCGTTTATCCTACGACCAGGTGCAACCAACCGGTCATAGTCCCGAAGCGGATGAATATCATCTTGAGTGTGTTGTTCGCCGTTTGTTCTACATAAAAAAATGAAAGCTCCGATACCAACCAATGAAGCCGAACGGCTCGCGGCCTTGAAGTCGTATCACATTCTCGATACCGCGGCCGAGCAGTCTTACGACGATATCACCGCCCTGGCCGCGCATATTTGCGGGGTTCCCATTGTCATCATTTCACTGGTGGACGAATATCGGCAATGGTTCAAATCGAAAATTGGATTGGATGTGGAGCAAACGCCCCGCGAGATCGCATTTTGCGCGCATGCGATTCTTCAGAAAGAACCTTTTATCGTTATGGACGCAACGAAAGACGAGCGGTTTGCAAATAACCCGCTGGTCCAGGGGAAAACTCACATTCAGTTCTACGCGGGTTTCCCATTGATTAACCCGGAAGGACTGGCCCTGGGAACACTTTGTGCCATTGACCGTCAACCGCGTCAGCTTTCCGCCGAACAGGAAAAGGCGATGCAGGCTCTGCAGCGGCAGATCATGGCTTTGCTGGAGTTAAGGCGGGTTTCGGCGCGCCTGGCGGATGCACTCGATAATGTCAAAATATTGCAGGAGTTGCTGCCCATCTGCGCCTGGTGCAAACGCATCCGTGATGACAAAGGATACTGGGACCAGGTTGAGGCCTACTTCCATAAAAACGCGGGCGTTGATTTTACCCACGGTATTTGCCCGGAGTGCCTGAAAAAGGTGCCCGCCAAAGAGTAGCCGGGCAAACGGCGACCCTCTTAACTGGTCTTGAACCTTATTTTAATCCACGCCAGCTCCTCTTCGCATTGCTTCGACGCAGCGGGCCGCGTAATCTGCGGGCGGCTTTTCCATGAAACTTCTCGTCATCGGTTCGGGCGGACGCGAGCATGCGCTGGTGTGGAAACTGGCGCAGTCACCGCACGTGATGCAGATATGGTGCGCACCGGGCAACGCCGGCATCGCCCGGGAACGGCTCGTGAAAAATTCCGCGCTCGTCGAATGCGTGAACATCGGCGCGGAGGATTTGACGAAACTGCTCGCGTTTGCGCTGGAGAAAAAAATCGAACTTACTGTTGTCGGCCCGGACAATCCGCTGGCGCTGGGCATCGTGGATTTGTTCCAGAAAAACGGCTTGCGAATTTGGGGGCCGAACCAGAAAGCCGCGCAGTTCGAATCGTCCAAAGTTTTCTCGCAGCGGTTCATGGAGAAATACGGCATCCCCACTGCGAAATCCGGCACATTTTCGGTGGCAGGGCCTGCAAAGGCCTTTGCAGCATCGCTCAATGGCCGTTGCGCCGTGAAGGCCAACGGTCTCGCGCTCGGCAAAGGCGTTTTAATTTGCGCGGGTGTTGCCGAGGCTGAAAAAGCGATTGACGAAATTCTCATCGGCAAAGCCTTCGGCGCGGCGGGTGCGAACATCGTCATCCAGGAATTTCTCGATGGCATGGAAATTTCATTGCACGCGCTTTGCGATGGGAAAACAGCCAAACTTTTTCCGACCTCACAAGACCACAAGCGCGCGCTTGATGGCGACCGTGGCTTGAACACTGGTGGCATGGGCGCGTATTCGCCGACGCCATTCCTGACCGACGCTCAACTCGCCGACGCAGCCAGAAAAATTCTCGACCCGTTCATGCGCGGCTGCGTGACGGAGGGGATTGATTTCCGCGGCATCCTCTATCCCGGCATCATGCTCACAAAATCCGGCCCGAAGGTTTTGGAATTCAACGCACGCTTCGGCGACCCGGAAACGCAGGTCTATCTGCCGCGCCTGGAAAATGATTTGGTCGAATTGCTCAACGCCAGCGTCAGCAGCACACTCGGCAAAATCGAACTGAAATGGAGTGCGACGGCGAGCGTTTGCGTGGTGATGGCCAGCGGCGGTTATCCCGGCAGTTACGTCAAAGGCAAACCAATTCTGGGCCTGGCAGAGGCGGCAAAATTACCGAATACAAAGGTTTTCCACGCCGGCACAGCAAGGGCAGGGGACCAGATCGTCACCAACGGCGGTCGCGTTCTCGGCGTGACAGCGTGGAGAAAGGATTTAAAATCCGCCCAAGCCGCCGCCTATGCCGCCGTGGAAAAAATCCATTTCGACGGCGCGCATTTCCGCCGCGACATCGCGGCAAAGGCATTCCGTTGATTTCATTGCCACTTTACTTCCTTTCGTTTGTGAATCATTTTGGGCAGACGATGACACGACGTTTTTTGAGTCTTTTCGCCCTGGCTTTGACCGGTTGGCTGGCAACGCGCGGTCTGTTGCGTGCGGAAGCGACCAACTCCGCTCCGGATTTCAAGGAAGTTTACGATTTGATTTGCACAAATCTTCCCGGCGCGACGGATGAAACTTTGAATCGCACGGCGGTGGAAGGGTTGCTGACGCAGTTACACGGCAAAGTTGCCCTCGTCGGCGCGGTGGACGGGTCGGTGATTCCACAAGGCGGGTCGGCGTTGAGCAAATCAGCGATCCTTGAAAGCAATGTCGTGTATTTGCGCGCCGGTCATGTTGCTGGAAATCTCGCGAACGAATTGAGCATGGCGTATCGCGCGTTGGCGGGAACAAACAAAATTGCCGGTGTCGTTTTGGATTTGCGGTTTGCCGGCGGCGACGATTACGCGGAGGCGGTGGCGGCGGCGGATTTGTTCGTGTCGAAAAAAATGCCGGTGTTGGATTGGGGCAATGGCGTTGTTGAATCAAATCCAGGCAAGGAACCCATCACCGGGCCGCTGGTCGTGCTCGTGAATGGCGAGACAAGCGGCGCGGCGGAAACGCTGGCGGCGGTGTTGCGGGAATCAGGAGCGGCTTTAATCATCGGCGGCCCGACGGCGGGAGAGGCGAAGATGTTCAAGGAATTCCCACTGAAAAACGGTGAACGACTGCGCATCGCGACAACGCCGGTGAGATTGGGCGACGGTTCAACGATTTCGCGTCTGCGACCGGACATCATTGTGACCATTGGTCTCAAGGACGAGGGCGCATATTTCGCCGATGCTTATGCGCCGTTGTCAAAGCCGGCTGCCGATAACAACCTCAACGCCACAACGAACAGTCTTTTGCCGTTTATAGCTCGCACGAGTGAGGCGGATTTGGTGCGTGAAAAACAGAAGGACGGGAAGCTCATCAAAGTGCCCATGCTGTATGAAGACTTGATCCGCGTGAAAAGTGATGCCGGCAATGGCGATGAAGATTCCACGTTGTCGCGTGCCGCCGAGCCGCAAAAGCCGGTGATTCGCGATCCGGCCCTGGCACGCGCGCTGGATTTAATCAAAGGTCTCGCGGTCGCGCGCGAGTCTCATCTCTGATTTCGCCGTTGACGATTTATCGTTCGCAATTCAACTTGAGCCTTTCCGCGGCATGAAAACCATCCTGTTTGTCTGCACGGGGAATGTTTGTCGCAGTCCGATGGCCGAGGCGCTGTTTCATCGGGCGGCGCAGGGACGGGGGGAATTCCGCGTGTCATCGGCCGGGCTCGGCGCGCTGGACGGCCAGCCGCCAACGCCGCATTCAGTCGAAGCGATGCGCGAACTGGGCATTGACATTTCGGAACAACGCAGCCGGGCGCTCACAGCCGGGTTGGTGCGGGAAGCCGATTATATTTTCGGCATGACGCGCAGTCACGTGGACACGATTGTGTTGTTGTATCCGCAGGCGGCGGATAAAACCTTTTTGCTGCGCGAATTTGACGAAACGCTCGAACCATTTGAAAAAGACATCAACGATCCGATCGGCGGCTCCTACCCGGTGTATTTGAACTGCCGCGACCAGATCAAACAAAGCATCGGGCCGCTCCTGAAATTTATGGAACAACATGACATGACAGAGGACACGCTCCCGACCCCAACCGCGCCGGTGACAAACTTCGCGCTCGGCGCGGACCACGGCGGTTTTGAATTGAAGGAAGCGTTGAAAAAATATCTGCAATCGCGCGGAATCACCGTCGCGGATTTCGGCGCAAAGACAAAAGACCCGGAGGATGATTATCCGGATTTCGCCCAGTCGGTTGCACAGGCGGTTGCCGCGGGGGAGGCGGAATTTGGCCTACTCGTTTGCACCAGCGGCGTGGGCATTTACGTCGCCGCCAATAAAATTCCCGGCGCGCGCGCCGGCCAGGCCTTTGACGAAAAGTCCGCGGCGTTGATGCGCCATCATAATGACGTGAACGTGCTGTGTCTTGGCGGCAACACTCCCTTCGATACCGCAAAAAAAATCCTCAATGCGTTTGCAAACGCGAAATTTGAAGGCGGACGCCATGAGCGCCGCGTCAACAAACTGGATATCCACCTTGCGCCCATGCGATTGCGTTTGCGCAACGTGGACCCCGCCGTGGCCGGCGCCATCGAACACGAGCGCCTGCGCCAGCAGGAAAACATCGAATTGATCGCATCCGAAAATTTCACCAGCCCGGCGGTCATGGAAGCACAGGGCTCCGTGCTCACCAACAAATACGCCGAGGGCTATCCGAAAAAACGCTGGTATGGCGGTTGTGAAAACGTGGACACCGTCGAGCAACTGGCCATCGACCGTGCGAAACAACTGTTCGGCGCGGAACATGTGAACGTCCAGCCGCATTCCGGCAGCCAGGCGAACATGGCCGTTTATTTCGCCGTGCTGAAACCCGGTGACAAGATGCTTACGATGGATTTGAGCCACGGCGGTCATTTGACACACGGCAACAAGGCAAATTTCTCCGGCAAATTCTTTGAAATCGTCCATTATGGCGTGCGCAAGGACGACGAACGGATTGATTACGACCAACTCGCCAAAATGGCGCGTGAACACAAACCCAGGATGATCACCGTCGGCGCCAGCGCGTATCCGCGCATCATTGATTTTGCGCGCATGGGCGAAATCGCCCGTGAAGTCGGCGCATATCTGCTCGCCGACATTGCGCACATTGCCGGCATGGTTGCGGTGGGAATCCATCCCAGCCCGATTCCGCACGCGGATTTCGTGACCACTACCACGCACAAGACGTTGCGCGGGCCGCGTGGCGGACTGATTTTGTGCCGTGAAAAATTTGCAAAGGAAATTGATTCCACCGTTTTCCCCGGCATTCAGGGCGGGCCGCTGGAACACGTTATTGCTGCAAAAGCAGTTTGTTTTCATGAAGCACTACAGCCGTCATTCAAGTCGTATCAGGAGCAAATTGTTAAAAACGCAAAGGCATTGGCCGACAGCATGAAACGCAACGGCTACCGGCTTGTCAGCGGCGGCACGGACAACCATTTGATGCTCGTGGACGTGGGTGTGAAGAATTTGACCGGCAAGGAATGTCAGATTGCGCTCGACGAAGCCGGCATCACCGTCAACAAAAATACGATTCCGTTCGAGACCCGCTCGCCGTTCCAAGCCAGCGGCGTTCGGCTCGGAACACCCGCCGTAACGACGCGCGGCATGAAAGAAGCCGAAATGGCGGCCATCGCGGACATGATTTCGGAGGTGCTGTCAGACATAAAGTCGCTTGACACGGCGACCAAAGTGCGTCAACGTGTGCATGAGTTGACTGCGAAGTTTCCCTTGCCGTATTGAGGTCGCACTGCCTCGAACGCTCGGTTGACATAAATCCATTTTGAACTTTTCCGGTTGCAGGCCGTTCAATGCGTGACGATCTTGCGAATCCGGCAATTGAAATCCCGGTCAATCCAACCAATTTTTGATTATGCCAAGAGTCTCAACGAGAAAGCCCAAAGCGAACCCGGCGGCGGAAGCCCCGGCGGAAACTCCCGCTGTGGAATCGCCCGAATTGAACAATGGCACGGTCGAAACAGCCGTTACGCCCGAACCGTCCGGTTCCGCCGCCTTGCAGCCACCGTCCACGCCGGTCGAACTGGCCGAAGAGCCAAAAGTGGAGGAATCAAGGGCGGAAGAGCGCCGCGGCCCGCAACGCGACAAGATCGCCACGTCGCTGAACATCGCCAAGCTCCAGGCGATGCAGATGAGCGAGTTGAACCACATGGCGCGCGAACTCGGCGTGGAAAATTTCGGCACGATGCGCAAGCACGAGGTCATTTTTCACATTCTCCAGAAAAATGCCGAGCGCGCGGGCGTGCTGTTTTCCGAGGGCGTGCTCGAAATCCTGCCGGAAGGCTTCGGGTTTTT
>CAWIGO010000003.1:0-16495 GCA_963835625.1 uncultured Verrucomicrobiae bacterium | reverse complement strand
GACGTTAAGCGGTGCAATGACGGGGAATGTCGCCATGAGCATCGCCGGGATGATGGCAAAATATTTCGCCACGTCATTGGCGATGCTGAAGGTGGTGAGCGAACCGCGCGTGATGAGCAGTTGCTTCCCGATTTCGATGATCTCGATGAGCTTCGTCGGGTTCGAGTCGAGGTCCACCATGTTGCCGGCTTCCTTGGCGGCTTGGGTGCCGGTGTTCATGGCCACGCCCACGTCGGCCTGCGCGAGGGCAGGGGCGTCGTTGGTGCCGTCACCAATCATCGCCACCATGCGCCCACCGCCTTGTTCCCGGCGAATGAGCGCGAGTTTGTCCTCGGGTTTGGCTTCGGCGAGAAAGTCGTCCACGCCCGCCTCGGCGGCAATGGCGGCGGCGGTGAGTTTGTTGTCGCCGGTGATCATCACGGTGCGGATGCCCATCTTGCGGAGCTGGGCGAAGCGTTCCTTGATGCCGCCTTTGACGATGTCCTTGAGCTGGGCCACGCCGAGCACTTCCCGGCCGTCGGCGACCACGAGCGGGGTGCCGCCCGAGCGGGAAATGTTGTCCACGGTGTCGGCCACGGCCTTGGGAAACAGGCCGCCTTCATGGTCACGAAAACGCGCATTGCCGCCGCCGCGCCTTTGCGGATGCGGCGTGCCGGCTGGCCGTCAACGGCGGCAAAGTCCACGCCGCTCATACGCGTCTGCGCGGTGAAGGGCACAAATTGCGCGTGCGGCTGGGCCACTTCGCGTCCGCGCAGGTTGAATTTTTCCTTCGCGAGCACGGCAATGCTGCGGCCTTCGGGCGTTTCGTCGGCGAGCGACGCGAGTTGTGCGGCGTCGGCGAGGCGTTCGATGGCGACGCCCGGCGCGGGAATGAACTCCGTGGCCTGGCGGTTGCCGAGCGTGATGGTGCCGGTCTTGTCGAGCAGCAACACGTCCACGTCGCCGGAGGCTTCGACCGCGCGTCCGCTCATGGCGAGGACGTTGTGCTGGAGCAGGCGGTCCATGCCCGCGATGCCGATGGCGCTCAACAGTCCGCCGATGGTGGTGGGAATCAAACACACCAGCAGGGCAATCAGCACCGGCACGGAGAACACCGTGGCGGAATAAATGCCGAAGGGTTTCAACGTCACGCAAACCAGCAGAAAAATCAGCGTCAACGCCGAAAGCAGGATGGTGAGCGCGATTTCGTTCGGCGTCTTCTGGCGTTTCGCGCCCTCGACGAGCGAGATCATGCGGTCGAGGAAACCCTCGCCGGGATTGATGGAGACGCGGATTTTGATTTCGTCCGAGAGCACGCGGGTGCCGCCGGTGACGGCGCTGCGGTCGCCGCCGCTTTCGCGGATGACGGGCGCGGATTCGCCGGTGATGGCCGATTCGTCCACGGTGGCCGCGCCTTCAATCACGTCGCCGTCGGCGGGAATGATTTCCCCGGCCCGCGCGACCAGGACATCCCCTTTGCGGAGGTCGTTGGCGCTGACGTCCTCCACCCGGCCATTTTTGGCGAGGCGATGTGCGATGGTTTTCACGCGGGTCCCGCGCAACGCTTTGGCCTGCGCCTTGCCCCGGCCTTCGGCGACGGCTTCGGCGAAGTTGGCGAAGAGCACGGTGAACCAGAGCCAGAGCGCGAGTTGCGCGATGAAGCTGCGGTCGGCGGACGCGGTAAAAATCCCGACGGTGGTCAGCACCGCACCAACCATGGTCACAAACATGACGGGGTTTTTGACCATCAGGCGCGGGTCAAGCTTTTTGAAGGCGTCGCCCATCGCCGGGCCGGCGATGTTCCAGTCGAAAAGAGAAGGAGCTTTATGGGTCATGTAGCGTGTTGAGGGTTGAAAGTTGAGAGTTGAGGTTCAAAACAATTTTCCCTGGAGCATGAGGAAGTGTTCGACAATCGGTCCCAATGTCAGCACGGGCAGGAAGTTCAGCGCACCGACCAGCAACACCGTGCCGAGCAGCAGCACGACGAACGTGCCGCCGGACACGGGGAAGGTGCCGGTGCTGGCCGGGACGAGTTTCTTTTGCGCGAGCGACCCGGCCATGGCCATGATCGGCACGATCATCAGGAAACGTCCGAAGAGCATGGCGATGCCCAAGGTGGTGTCATACCAGGGCGTGTTGGCGTTGAGGCCGGCAAAGGCGCTGCCGTTGTTGCCGACACAGGACGAATAGGCGTAGAGAATTTCGCTAAGACCATGCGGACCATTGTTGTTCAATCCGGCAAGCCCCCACTGGCTCACCGCCGCCCAGGCCGCAAAACCGAGAATGGTCAGGCAGAGAATCAACAGCGAGAGCATGGCCATCTTTACCTCGAAGGACTGGATTTTTTTGCCGAGATATTCCGGCGTGCGCCCGACCATCAGGCCGGCGATGAACACCGCGAGCACGACGAACACGAGCATGCCATAAAGTCCGGCGCCGACGCCGCCGATGATGATTTCGCCGAGCTGGATGTTGAACAGCGGAACGAACCCGCCGAGCGGCGTGAACGAATCGTGCATGGAATTGACCGCGCCGCACGAGGCGTCGGTGGTGATGGTGGCGAACAGGGCGGAATTGAAGATGCCGAAGCGAACTTCCTTGCCTTCCATGTTGCCGTCCGCAGTGGCGATGCCGAGTTGCTGGTGAATGGGATTGCCCTTTGCCTCAGCCCACCAGCAAAGCAACACACCGGCGAGGAACAATGTCATCATCGCACCCCAGACCGACCAGCCGTGCGCCTGGTTTTTGGTCATGCGACCGAGGTAATACGTAAGGCCGCTGCCAATCGCGAAGATGGAGAGCATCTGCAGAAAGTTGGAAAGCGGCGTGGGATTTTCGAACGGATGCGAGGCGTTGGCATTCACATAACCGCCGCCGTTGGTGCCGAGCATTTTAATCGCGATCTGGGAGGCGACCGGCCCTTGAACAATGGTTTGCTCCTCCACTTTTTGATCCACCATGACGGCCACGTTGGTCATGACCGGCTGGCCTTTCGCATCGAGTTGCGGCACATCCACCATCACCGCTACACCGTTGGTCATCAACGGTTGTCCTTTTTGATCCAGCTTGGGCGCTTGAACCATGACCGCCACATTCGTGGTCACTGGCTGGACTTTATCATCGGTTTTCTGAACCTGGATGGTATAAGATTCCACGAGCTTCGCCTTGGTGTAAGGCAGGAAGTTTTGAATCATGCCTTGCGAGACGTAGAAAACCGCCAGCACGAGGCAGATGGGCAGCAGCAGGTAGTAGGTGACGCGCACAAGGCTCACCCAGAAGTTGCCGAGCAGCCGGGTTGAATGCCGGGCGATGCCGCGCACGAGCGCCGCGGCGATCGCAATGCCGGTGGCGGCGGAGGCGAAGTTGTGAATTACCAGCGCGACCATCTGTGAGAGATAGGACATGGTGGATTCACCACCATAGCTCTGCCAGTTGGTGTTGGTGGTGAAACTGACGGCGGTGTTGAACGCGAGATGCGGGGTGAGCGCGCCGAGCCCTTGCGGATTGAGCGGCAGAACATTTTGCAGGCGCAGGATGGCGTAGGTGAACACGCAACTCACGAGGCTGAACAGCAGCAGGGCCCAGGTATACTGCCGCCAATCCTGCTCATGATCCGAGCGCACGCCCATGAGCCGGTAGGTGAGGCGTTCGAGCGGCTTGAGCACGGGGTCGAACCAGGTGCGTCCCTGAGCATCGAGCACCTGCGTGAGGTAAAGGCCCATAGGCTTGGTAATCGCCGCGAGGGCGATGACGTAGAGGGCGAGTTGCAGCCAGCCGGAAGTTTGCATAAGCGTTTCGTTAAAATTTTTCGGGACGGACCATCGCGATGAACAGATACGCGAACAGCGCGAGGGCAATCAGGCCGACGACGAGGTTTTCCATAAATGTCCTTACAGTTTTTCGCACCAGCGGGCGTAAAGCCCGCTCGCGACAAAAAAGAGCGCGATGACGGCGAGGTAGATGAAGTCAGTCATAATGGGTTTCGTTTTCAAATTGCGAGCCCTGGGAGCGCCGACGTCTCGTCGGCGTGGAACTGTCTGTCGCAAGGCAACGAGCCGGTGGGACGCCAGCGCTCCCAGGAGGTGGAAGAATGGTGGCGGAGCGCGGCTGTCTCAGCCGCAGCACATTCGACAGACCAAAAACCCGTGGGATTTCGTGCGCTCATCCGGCAATCCGGGCTGCTGCGGGTGGGACACCCGCGCTCCGTTCCATTTGCCCGTTGAGTCAAATTGCGTCCGTTCATGTCCGCACCATGACGCAACACCGACGAGACGGCTAATCAAGAGATGGGCCGTTGGCATTAAGAATGTATTAAGGAACGATTTGCCCAAAAAAACTTTGCCAACGGGCGCGCCAAAGCGTCTTATTTCTCAACCGGTTATGGCTCGAATTCGATTTTTGGCCGTTTTCATCGGGTGGCTGCCGGCGATGTTGTTCGCGGCGGGCGAGGTTTATCGCCCCGTGGCCGTGACGCCGCCGCCACCGGCGCGCGAATTTCGCGGCGCGTGGCTCGTGACCGTGGCCAACAAGGACTGGCCGTCCAAACCCGGCCTCAGCGTGGCGGAGCAAAAAGCCGAGTTGATCGCGCTGCTGGACCGCGCGGTGCAGTTGAAGTTGAACGCAATTATTTTCCAGGTGCGACCATCGTCCGACGCGGTGTATGCCTCGGCCATCGAGCCGTGGTCGGAATATCTCACCGGCACGATGGGCAGGCCCCCGCAGCCGCTTTATGACCCGCTGGCCTTTGCCATCGAGGAGGCGCACCAACGCGGACTCGAATTGCACGCGTGGTTCAATCCGTTCCGCGCCCTGCATCCGCAGGGCAAATCGCCCGTGGCGTTGAATCACATTTCACGAACGCACCCGGAACTGGTCCGCAAATACGGCGACCAATTCTGGCTCGATCCTGGCGAACCGGTCGTGCGCCAATACGTTTTGCGCGTGGTCATGGACGTGGTGCGGCGCTACGACGTGGATGGCGTGCAGTTCGACGATTATTTTTATCCCTACCCGGAAAAGGACACGGCAGGCCGCGAACGGGAATTTCCCGACGGTGCGACCTGGCAAAAATTTGGTTTGGCCAATGGTTTTTTAAGCCGTGACGACTGGCGGCGCGCGAACGTCAATCAATTCATCCAGAGCGTCTATCAGTCCATCAAGGCGCTAAAACCGTGGGTGAAGTTTGGCGTCAGCCCGTTCGGCATCTGGCGGCCGATGAATCCGCCGCAGATCCGGGGCCTGGACGCCTATGCGAAACTTTACGCCGACTCGCGCCTGTGGCTGGCCGACGGCTGGCTCGATTATTTCGCGCCGCAACTGTACTGGGCGGTTGAGCCGAAGGAGCAAAGTTTTCCCGCATTGCTCAACTGGTGGGTGCAACAGAATTCCAAGGGCCGGCATCTCTGGCCGGGATTAGAAGCCTCCAATGTCGGGGAAAAATGGGAACCAGACGAGATCGCCCGGCAAATCAAAGTCACGCGCAGTCAATCCGGCGCGCGCGGCGAAATTTTTTATCACCTGCGAAATCTGACGGACAATCCGGCATTGGCCAACGTGGTTCGCGCCGCCTATCCGCAAACCGCGCTGGTGCCGGCGTCGCCGTGGCTGGATTCCGTGCCGCCGGACAAGCCGAAGCTCACCGTTGCCGAAAACAGTCATTCCAGCTTGCGCGTGAATTGGGAAACGGCGGGCGAACCCGCGTGGCTGTGGATTTTGCAATTTCGCACCAACGAAGTTTGGGCAACAGAAATTTTGCCGGCACATAAAACGACGCGGACGTTTGAAAATTCCAAGCCGGACGTCATTGCGGTCAGCGCGGTGGATCGGGTTGGCAACGTGAGTTCGCCCGCAGCGATCAAAAAGACCCAGCCGGTTCGCAGCGGGAATGGGATGAAAATTTTGAATTAATCGGAAGGGCGAGTTATACGAACCCCTGACTTTTGGTTGGTTGGAGTGGGACGCGTGTAACCCGTCCCTCCGGATTTAGGAATTTGAATTGGTCTTGGAAGGGCTGTAAGCCGAATTCTGTCTGCCCCGAATTTCTTCGGGGGAGAGAATCATTTGTCTGTGCAGCCGATACCCGGAATCCGTTTCGCTTTCGCGAAACCTGGAGCGGGCCGCTCCGGGATTCCCTATTTGGCCTTGCACCCGATGGGGTTTTCCGTGCCGCGTCGCTTGCGCTTCGCGCGGTGCGCTCTTACCGCACCTTTTCACCCTTGCCAACTGTAGCGGCGGTCTGTGACCGTCGCACTTTTTCCGGCGCTCATCCCGCATTGCGGGACCCGCTACAATTTCGGCGGTTTGATTTTCTGTGGCACTGTCCGTCGAACCCCGACAAAATGTCGGGTCCGCCCGCGTGTATCCCAGCCAAACGAGCCTGAGTTACGCGGCATCGCGCCCTTTGGTGTTCGGACTTTCCTCCCCCGTCCCGCAGTGCGGGACGGAAGCGATTCTCCGCCCTTCCAAAACCATCGGCAATCTAGCTGCAAAACGGGTGGCTGACAAGCGGGGTTTAAAGATTGTCACCTTTACAGTTTGGGTTCACTCAGGCGAATTTAGAAAATGTTACGATCCGGATTAGGTTGAATATCAATTAAAATGAGGCCATGACGATTGGCCCACCCGGTCGCGTACATAAATCTCTCGCTTTTTCTTTGAGTTGGTGCTAGAAATGGAGCCACGTTCTCCTAAACAGACAAAAACAGGCAAAGCATGCAAAGTATGAAGTGGTCACAAGAAGTTTTGGTTTCCGGCTTCGTCTTGGCCGTGGCCGTCTTCGCCCCCTCCTTCCCGGCTTTGCGCGCCCAAAATTTTGATACGAACGATTTATGGCTGAAAATTGCGCTGACCAATCATGTCGCCGTCTTCACCATTCATGATCCGGCGACCAATGCGAATGGCGTATTTGATTTGTTTTTCAAGACGAACCTCGCTGACCTGCAAGGTTGGACGTGGTTGCTCCGATGTCCTCCGGGTCAAACGAATCTTGCCGTGACCAACCTGCCGCCGGGGCGGGGCTTCTTCCGGTTGGGAGTTACCAATGCCATCCGGCCCGGGTTTGATGAAAATTCCCTCCCCGCCGAAGACGATTATCCCAGTGATTTTGCACCCTTACCGTTCACCATAAATTTTTTTGGCGCGGTTTACTCCAATGTTTGGGTCAACAACAATGGCAACGTGACTTTTGTTGACGCAAAACCGGACTACACCCCCACGCCCTTGAATCAACTGGAACCACTCATTGATATCATCGCCCCTTACTGGGCCGACGTGGATACTCAAGGGGACGGCTCCGATGTCGTGGAATATGGAACCAACATGGTGGATGGCCTTGCTGCCTTCGGGGTGGACTGGGTGAATGTGGGTTACTATGCGAAGCACGCGGACAAGCTTTTAAGCTGTCAATTAGTGATCATTGACCGTTCCGACATTGCTCCGGGCGATTTCGACATGGAATTCAATTATTTCAAGGTGCAATGGGAAACAGGCGATGCCAGCGGCGGCTTTGATGGTCTGGGAGGTTCTTCCGCGCGAGCGGGTTATGCCAGCGTCAGCGGTTCAGCGTTTGAACTGCACGGCTCGGGAGTTCCGGGCTCATTTCTGGATACAAACACGGTGACTGGTTTGATCTACAACAGCACTAACAGTCCCGTGCCCGGCAGGTATATTTTCTTCTTCCGGAATGGGCAACCTTTGCCGTGAACAGCGGGAGGGACTGAAAAACGGGCTGGAGTGGGTTATTCCGCCCCGGCCAGCGCCATGTCGCGCGTGTAATACAAAATCCGTCCGCAGTTCGAGCAGGCCACGATTTCCCTCTGCGCCTGGCAGGTAACCAGAACTTGTGCGGGCAATTTCATGTGGCAGCCGCCACAAACGCCATGATGCACGCCCACGACAACGTTTTCGCCCTTGCTCTTGAACAGCCGTTTGTAGCGATTGAGGACGGATTCGTCCACGGCCGCCGCCAGTTCCGCGCGGCCTTGCTGCAATTCGGCGAACTCCTTCTTCAAATTTTCCTCGCGCTGGCCGAGTTGCGCGATCTGGCCTTCGGCTGTTTTTTTTATTTCGTCGGCTTCGCGCGAAAGGCGGCTGGCTTCCGTTTGCACCTGCTCGGCCTGTTCCATCAAAACGATTTCCTGATCCTCAATCTGCGTGATGTCGGCCTGGCACGTTTCGATTTCGTGGGTGAGCGCGCGGTATTCCTCGTTCTTGCGCGTCTGAAGCTGCTGGTTGGCGTATTTCTCGATTTGCTGTTTCTTCACCCCAACGTCGAGTTCGAGCCGTTTGCGGTCGGACTCGATTTGTTTGACGCGGGTCTTGGCGGTTTCGAGTTGCGCCTGGGTGGCCGTGGCTTTGGTGCGGAAGGTTTCGCGTTCGGGGCCGATGTAAGCAAGTTCCTGTTGAACGCGGTTAATTTTGCGGTCGCGGTCCTGTAAAACCAAAAGTTTCTCAATCATCTCCAGCATTGAATCAAAGAGACTAACGATTGACCGCGCTCAAGTCAATGCGCCGGAAAAAGGGGTAGTCACCTAATTTGGATTTTATTGCGCTCATTTTAATGGAATCAATTCAATTTTGTCTGCATACGGATTAAGTGTCCAATTTGGAAGCTGTGCAAAGGCATTCCCGCCTAGAGGCAAATTGAAATGATAACGGTTATCGTTTGTGGGATGTCCCGGTTGATAGTTTGGAAGCTGCGCCAAAAGGTCTTTTGCTGGAATCACAAGGAAATTATCTTGGCGGCCTAACACAAAAATAATAAAACCGGCTGGATGTGCTGCTAATGCCTTAATGTCAGCGTGCGCCATATCAAACCACCGATGGTGTTCGTGAAACTTTGAATCTGTGATAAAGACATTTACCCTGCCATCTTTCGACGAATACCAATCGGTGCGCCGCTCATCTTCGCGGTGAAGCAAACCGAGGCGAGACTGGAGCAGTAAAACAATATGTCTCTTTCTGGCATCCGATGCTGGGTTGCGACCGTGTGGCATATTTATTCCCTCGCCTTTTTGATTTGGTAGGACACGCCCACCTTTACCGCGCTTTGCGCGTCTTTGACCGGCGGCAGTTCCAAGATGGTGATAAACTCCTCCGGCTCACCATACGTCCAACCGTAGCAGCGTTTGGCCTTCGGATGCCCCGTCAGGTCGAAAATCTCAACGTCGCCTTTCCAAAGCGTCTTGCCGTGAAAGATTTCTTCTACTGGCACAGTGCCGACGTGGATTGCGCCAGACTTGTGCAAGTGGAAAATCACCTGCTTTAACCGTTCAATGTAATCTTTATTCGCCACAGCGTTTAATCAGTTCTTCCACCGTCCACGCGCTGCTTTCGATGCCTGCGGCCTGCGCCGGTGTCATACGCAAAGACTTGTGGGTTTTGCAAAAGTTGTAATACGCGAAATTGAGTGCAACCGCAGCTTGAAAGTTTTCAAACTTTTTGCTGAATGCGTTCGTGAGGCGAGTCAGACGGCGGCAGTGCATCCGCAGCGTGTGGTTCTGCTTTTCAACGTGGCTTGTCGTGATACGGCGAATGTCCGGCATTCCAGTAATGACCGTGCGCTCGGTTTTCACGACTTCCGCCGGACTATACCTACTGGCCGCGTCTTTGTTGAGGTTGACGACACCGTAGGTTTTTACAAGCTGGCCGTAATCCACTTCCCCGCCAAACCCGCGTTCAACGGCTTCGGGATACGCATGAAGGGCGTCGCTGGAAAGCTGGACGCGGCGGGAAAGACGGCCTGCCAAATCCTCCATGAAGGCGCGAGCGTGATACATGTCGCGCTTGCCGACGACGAAAGAAGGAATCAATTTCGTGTCCGCGTCCAGTGCAATGAATGTCCAAACGTCACCATACGCGCCAGCGCGGACGGCATTATTGCGCTTCGCGCCGACGAATCCCCAAATCTCGTCCACTTCGATTTGCTTGCAATTCAGGCCGCGCATTTTCTCGTCTTGGATTTTCGCGCAAGCCTGTCCAATCCGCACCGCAAGCCGCATGATGGTGTCAGGATGAATGCCGGTTATCCGTGCAATGGAAGCCATGCTGCTGCCTTCGGCCAGCATGGAAACGACCGCCACTTTCTTTTCGGTTTTAAGGATGTTTGCCATATCAATTTTTATGTTGACATTATTGTAAACGGAAATTACAGTTTGGTCAACATATTTGTAAACAATAATTATGAAAAAAAGAGTCGGTCGGCCAAGGATTGGCACGCAAAATGCCAAAGGCGAAGTGTTTGCTGCTCGTGTTACACCAGCGGAAGCAAAACAGCTTAATGCGGCAATACGGCGCTCGAAACAGGGCAAATCCGAGTGGATACGGAAGGCATTGCTTTCCGCTGCGGCGAGTGATAAACCAGCGTCATAATCATGTGGATGCGGCGAGCCTCGGACTCGCAATCTGCGATTGTAAGGAACGCCCAGTTTGCCAATTAACTTACGCACCCAACATGATTGGAAATTTGCACACATTTTAACGGTTTCAACTTTTTTTAATGAAAATTTTGATTAAACCGATGATGGCTAAAGCACTCAAAACAATCGCCGTCCAACGGTTTAACCGTTCTTGTCTTTTATAAATATCGCGCATGACCTCCCTCGATTCAGCATCACTCAAGGTTTGGGAGTCTGTAGCAGAATGGGGCTTCAGGATGGTTTTTATTGGCGTGGCCGGGGAAGGCGCTGAAATAATTGCCAAATTATTCTTTAAGAAAAGTTTCAAAAAAAACGAACATTCATGGGATATTTTTTCGGGAATTTGCTGGTTGATCCTTGTTGTTGGATTGGCAATTGAATTTAAAGGCACACACAACGTCACGCGGTTCTCAGATGCGGAGAATGCGCGGTTGACGAATGAGGCCGCAAACACTGAATCAAATAATCTGGTGCTTAGGTCGAAGGTGGTTGTGCTCGAACTTAAACTGCAACCCAGAACAATCAGTGACACGAATATACTTAAATTCATAAGTCTTTTAAAGGATGCCCCCAAAGGCAAAGTCAGAATTGTATATGCGGCCACCGGCAATGAAATTAGGAATTACATTGATCAAATCAGGGGGATGCTTGATAGGGCTGGTTATGGAACAGGCGACCCGGAAAGCGTTGAGTTTAAACCGGGCGTATCGGTCAATCATGCTTATGATAGCGGGGTGGTAATTTTGGTTAACAACCAAGAAAATGCGCCTCCATATTTTGGGCCAATTCAGCAGGCATTTACGACAATCGGAATTACGACATTTGGATTTATAACAAATGACAAAAAAAGCACCTACAAAGTCCAACCGGGGGAAATGGAAATTTTCGTTACCGAAAAACCGTAAAAATCTGAAACTATACGTGCATTCCGCAATATCAGCACAAACGACATCTCCGGCAAGGGTATCCCAAACCCAAATTAGGTGACTACCGAAAAAGGGGCGGTGTCCTAATTTGAAATGGTGGGAGGCTTTACATGGCCGGATTTCGCACGAAATTGGAGGATGTTGGTATAAGAGAAAACTGTTCTTTTTGTGGAGGGTTCACCGTATTTCAACGGGGCCATTTGTTATCCCTGTTAATTCCGCGGAACCGGCTTTAATCACGGCGGGACCAATTGAAAATTGTCTATACAATTTTCCATTAATACGAACACTTGCAAAACCATTGGCCACTTCCGAGTTTGTCACGGGGAGGTTAAATATACGCAAACGTATTTTTTCTATCCCATTAATTACCTCTTGGGCCGAGCTTCTATTTTCGGCCAGATATACTGGCGAGAAATTCACAATTCTGACGCGAACGCCGGGACCGGTTATGAAGGCACTTCCAGACCAGAATTCAGTCGGCCCGTCATTAAAATCTAAGAAAGTTGAACAATTTATTACCGCTTGTGCTTTTCGCAATTCGAGATTTTCAGGATTTGCCGGAAGCCGAAACTGCACATACGCCAATACGTCTTGCACGGGAGCTTTGAGTGGGTCAATTTTCGACAAATTGGTTTGGAGTTCAATTAGGCGCGCTTCCGCACTCGCCTGTTGCATTTTGGTTTCATTAAGCTGTTTTGCTAGCACCAGATTGTTTGAATTTAATTCCGCAATTTGCAGTTCAGCCTGTTTGGCCTCAAGATATGATTTGGCATTATACGAATCCAAAATCTGTGTTTCATACTTGTGTCCTCGGTATTCCATCGCAAGTCCAAGTATAAGAACAGCACCAGAGATGATTTCAATTAACCGCAGTCTTCGTTTCCATTTTTTATGCCACTTTTTGCAACATTTTTCAGAAACGAAATCTGCTATCACGGCTAAAACCTCTCCAGCAACCCCTAAAATAACGAGGTTGAATCCCCAATCTCCATACGAGCGCCAAAAATTCAATAATGGGTCATTAAGCGATTCCATAGCGGATTATCAACACCACGAAGACAAGATTTTTTACGGAACGATGATTGCCCTTGTCATTCATGCCTTGGTCATGATTTGGAACTGGAAACGCCGGAAATAATTTTTGATTTTTTCAAAATGCGTGCAATTTTCCAATCGTTAAGGGTGCGTAAGTTAACCGGTCAAACCCGCGTTCCTTACAATCGCAGATTGCGAGTCCGAGGCTCGCCGCATCCAAATGATTATGGCGCACTTTTACCGCCCCTTGCCACCGAAAGCAACGATTTCCCGGTGATGTCGGTGGCAAGGGGCGGTAAAAGTGCGCCATAATCATTTGGATGCGGCGAGCCTCGGACTCGCAATCTGCGATTGTAAGGAACGCGGGTTTGACCGGTTAACTTACGCACCCTTAACGATTGGAAAATTGCACACATTTTGAAAAAATCAAAAATTATTTCCGGCGTTTCCAGTTCCAAATCATGACCAAGGCATGAATGACAAGGGCAATCATCGTTCCGTAAAAAATCTTGTCTTCGTGGTGTTGATAATCCGCTATGGAATCGCTTAATGACCCATTATTGAATTTTTGGCGCTCGTATGGAGATTGGGGATTCAACCTCGTTATTTTAGGGGTTGCTGGAGAGGTTTTAGCCGTGATAGCAGATTTCGTTTCTGAAAAATGTTGCAAAAAGTGGCATAAAAAATGGAAACGAAGACTGCGGTTAATTGAAATCATCTCTGGTGCTGTTCTTATACTTGGACTTGCGATGGAATACCGAGGACACAAGTATGAAACACAGATTTTGGATTCGTATAATGCCAAATCATATCTTGAGGCCAAACAGGCTGAACTGCAAATTGCGGAATTAAATTCAAACAATCTGGTGCTAGCAAAACAGCTTAATGAAACCAAAATGCAACAGGCGAGTGCGGAAGCGCGCCTAATTGAACTCCAAACCAATTTGTCGAAAATTGACCCACTCAAAGCTCCCGTGCAAGACGTATTGGCGTATGTGCAGTTTCGGCTTCCGGCAAATCCTGAAAATCTCGAATTGCGAAAAGCACAAGCGGTAATAAATTGTTCAACTTTCTTAGATTTTAATGACGGGCCGACTGAATTCTGGTCTGGAAGTGCCTTCATAACCGGTCCGGCATTCGCGTCAGAATTGTGAATTTCTCGCCAGTATATCTGGCCGAAAATAGAAGCTCGGCCCAAGAGGTAATTAATGGGATAGAAAAAATACGTTTGCGTATATTTAACCTCCCCGTGACAAACTCGGAAGTGGCCAATGGTTTTGCAAGTGTTCGTATTAATGGAAAATTGTATAGACAATTTTCAATTGGTCCCGCCGTGATTAAAGCCGGTTCCGCGGAATTAACAGGGATAACAAATGGCCCCGTTGAAATACGGTGAACCCTCCACAAAAAGAACAGTTTTCTCTTATACCAACATCCTCCAATTTCGTGCGAAATCCGGCCATGTAAAGCCTCCCACCATTTCAAATTAGGACACCGCCCCTTTTTCGGTAGTCACCTAATTTGGGTTTGGGGATACCCTTGCCGGAGATGTCGTTTGTGCTGATATTGCGGAATGCACGTATAGTTTTCAGATTTTTACGGTTTTTCGGTAACGAAAATTTCCATTTCCCCCGGTTGGACTTTGTAGGTGCTTTTTTTGTCATTTGTTATAAATCCAAATGTCGTAATTCCGATTGTCGTAAATGCCTGCTGAATTGGCCCAAAATATAAAAGCAGCATTTTCTCTGGTTGTTAACCAAAATTACCACCCCGCTATCATAAGCATGATTAAGCCATACGCCCGGTTTAAACTCAACGCTTTCCGGGTCGCCTGTTCCATAACCAGCCCTATCAAGCATCCCCCTGATTTGATCAATGTAATTCCTAATTTCATTGCCGGTGGCCGCATATACAATTCTGACTTTGCCTTTGGGGGCATCCTTTAAAAGACTTATGAATTATAGTCTATTCGTGTCACTGATTGTTCTGGGTTGCAGTTTAAGTTCGAGCACAACCACCTTCGACCTAAGCACCAGATTATTTGATTCAGTGTTTGCGGCCTCATTCGTCAACCGCGCATTCTCCGCATCTGAGAACCGCGTGACGTTGTGTGTGCCTTTAAATTCAATTGCCAATCCAACAACAAGGATCAACCAGCAAATTCCCGAAAAAATATCCCATGAATGTTCGTTTTTTTTGAAACTTTCTTAAAGAATAATTTGGCAATTATTTCAGCGCCTTCCCCGGCCACGCCAATAAAAACCATCCTGAAGCCCCATTCTGCTACAGACTCCCAAACCTTGAGTGATGCTGAATCGAGGGAGGTCATGCGCGATATTTATAAAAGACAAGAACGGTTAAACCGTTGGACGGCGATTGTTTTGAGTGCTTTAGCCATCATCGGTTTTAATCAAAATTTTCATTAAAAAAAGTTGAAACCGTTAAAATGCGTGCAATTTTTCAATCGTTTTGGGTGCGTAAGTTAATTGGCAAACCATGCGTTCCTTACAATCGCAGATTGCGAGTCCGAGGCTCGCCGCATCCAACAGATTTATGGCACCGGTTTATCACTCACCGCAGCGGAAAGCAATGTTTTCCGTATCCATGCGGATTTGCCCTGTCGAGCGGATTGCCTCCTGGACGGTTTTAGCTTCATTGGGGGAACCGCGCATCAAAACCCCTTTAAAACAGCCTTTTTAAGCCTTGGGCGACCCATTTTTTTTTCATAATTTTGTTTAACATTTTTGTTGACCCAACCTAATTTACGTTTAACATATAGTCAACATAAAAATTGATATGGCAAACATTCTTAAAACCGAAAAGAAAGTGGCTGTCATTTCCATGCTGGGCGAAGGGGCCAGCATCGCTGCCGTTGAACGAATGACCGGCGTTCAAAAGAACACCATTGCGTCTTGCGCTGCGGGTCGGCGAGGCCTGCCAGAAAATCATGGACGAGAAAATGCGCAACCTGAATTGCCGCCAGATCGAAGTGGATGAGATTTGGGGATTCATCGGAGCCAAACGCAAGAACGCACCGAGCCGGAGATTACGGAGATGTCTGGACGTTTATTGCGTTGGACGCAGACACCAAACTCATTCCGTCTTTCGTCGTTGGCAAGCGCGACGTGTATCATGCGCGGGATTTCATGGAGGATTTGGCTGGCCGTCTCTCCCGCCGCGTCCAGATTTCGAGCGACGCCCTTCATGCCTATCCAGAGGCCGTCGAACGCGGTTTTGGCAGTGAAGTGGATTATGGCCAACTTGTAAAAACCTACGCAGTCGTCAATCTCAACAAAGACGCGGCCAGTAGGTATTCGCCAGCGGAAGTCGTGAGAACGGAACGGACGTATTGTGGAATGCCGGACGTGAGCCGGATTTCCACTTCGCACGTTGAAAAGCAGAATCACACGCTGCGGATGCACTGCCGCAGTCTGACGCGCCTGACGAACGCATTCAGCAAAAAGTTTGAAAACTTTCAGGCTGCGGTCGCGCTCAATTTCGCGTATTACAACTTTCGCAAAACTCACAATCATTGAGAATGACCCCGGCGCGGCTGCGGGAATCGAAAAGAGCGAGTGGACGGTCGAAGAACTGATTAAACGCTGTGGCGAATAAACAGATTACATAGAACGGTTAAACAGATGATTTTCCACTTGCACAACTGCGGCGCAATTCACGTCGGGACTGTGCCAGTGAAGAAATCTTTCGCGGCAAGACGTTTGGAAAGGTGACGTTGAGGTGTTCGATCTGAACGGACATCCGAAAGCCAAACGCTGCTACGGCTGGACGTATGGCGAGCCGGAGGAATTTATCACCATCTTGGAATTGCCGCCCGTGACCGACGCCCAAAGCGCGGTGAAGGTTGGTGTGTCGTATCAAATCAAAAAGGCGAGGGAATAAATATGCAGAATTTATCAGCATCGGATGCCAGAAAGAGACATATTGTTTTACTGCTCCAGTCTCGCCTTTTTGCTTCACCGCGAAGGTCATGAGCGGCGCACCCATTGGTATTCGTCGAAAGATGGCAGGGTAAATGTCTTTATCACAGATTTCAAAGTTTCACGAACACCATCCGTGATTTGATATGGCGCACGCTGACATTAAGGCGTTGGCCGCACATCCAGCCGGTTTTATTAT
>CAWIGO010000002.1:0-151029 GCA_963835625.1 uncultured Verrucomicrobiae bacterium | reverse complement strand
ACCGGCTGGTGACCGCGATGGGCGGCATGAGCCTGGAATGGCCATGCAAGGTCGAATGTTGCGGCGGTGGCTTGTCGCTGTCGCGGACGGATGTGGTGGTCGAACTCACGGGGTCAATTATTGACATGGCGGCCAGCGTGGGCGCGGATTGCATCGCGGTCAGTTGCCCCATGTGCCAGGTCAATCTCGATTTGCGGCAGCAGGACATCAACCGGCAGACCGGAAAGAATTATCAAATCCCGATTGTTTATATCACCCAGCTTCTCGGGCTTTGCCTGGGCATCGACCCCGGTGAACTCGGGTTCGACAAGCTGATGGTCCCGGCCTTAAACGTTTTGAAAAAAGTTGAAACCAACGGTCATGAGTAAATCCGACGGCAAAAAAATTGGCGCGGTGCTGGTGCAAGGCGGCGGCATTGCCGGCGTCCAGGCCTCCCTCGACCTGGCCAACAGCGGCTTCAAGGTCTATCTCGTCGAGCGCGACGCCGCTATCGGCGGCATGATGGCGCATCTGGACAAGACTTTTCCGACCGGCGATTGCGCCACCTGCATCGGCTCGCCCAAGTTCGTCGAATGCGCGCGCAACCTTAACATCGAAATCCTGACGCTTTCCGAACTCGTCGGCTTGAAAGGCGAACCCGGCCATTTCAAGGCCACTGTCCGGCGGCATCCGCGATATGTCATCGAGGACAAATGCACCGGTTGCAGCGAATGCACGCAGGTCTGTCCCGTGGACATTCCGGACGAATTCAACCGCTGCCTCGGCACCCGCAAGGGCATCGCCAAACTCTACGCCCAGGCCACCCCGAACATTTTCGGCATTCTCAAAAACGGCCACTCGCCTTGCAAACTGAAGTGCCCGGCCCGGGTCAACGTCCAGGGCTACGTCCAGCTCATCAAGCAAAAGGAATATCTCAAGGCGGTCGAACTCATCCGCCAGCGCAACCCGCTTTCGGCCATCTGCGGCCGGATCTGCACGCATCCCTGCGAGTCCGAATGCATGCGGGGCAAGGCCGACGATCCCATCGCCATCCGGCTCCTGAAACGGTTCGCCTCGGACAAGGAGATGAAAATGCTGGCGGCGGGTAAACTCGCCCTGCCGGAGGAAAAAACTCCCACGCCGGACGCCAAAAAAGTGGCCATCATCGGCGGCGGCCCGGCGGGACTTACCGCCGCCAACGATCTGGCCGATGCCGGTTTTGCCGTCACCGTCTATGAAGCGATGCCCGCCGCCGGCGGCATGCTGCGCTACGGCATTCCCGAATATCGCCTGCCCAAGAAGGTGCTCGACCACGAAATCGAAATCATCCGCCGCAAGGGCGTCCAGTTCGTCTATAACTGCCGCATCGGCCGGGATGTCACCATCCAATCGCTCCAAAAGGACAATGATGCGGTCTTCATTTCGGCTGGCGCCCAGAAGAGCCGCAAGCTTCGCGTGGAAGGCGAGGAAATCAAGGGAGTCCTTCACGGTATTGAATTTCTCCGGGAAGCCGGTTCAGCCAAAAAACCGGCGGTGAAAGGCCATGTGCTGGTCATCGGCGGCGGCAACGTGGCGGTGGACGTGGCCCGGACTGCCCTGCGTCTCGGCGCCAGGAGCGTCGAACTGATTTCCCTCGAACAGCGGAATGAGATGCCCGCTTATAAGGAAGAAATCGAAGCCACACTCGCGGAAAACATCAAAATCCGAAACGGCTGGGGTCCCAAACGCATCATCGGCAACGGCTCCGTCACCGGCATCGAGCTTAAACGCTGCACCCGGGTTTTTGACGACCAGAAACGGTTCAATCCTGCCTTTGACGAAAACGACCTCACCACGATTGAAGCCGACCAAATCATCGTCGCCATCGGCCAGTCGGTGGATGAGGAACTGGTCAGCCACATTAAGATCCAAAGCGAACGCGGCTGTTTCAAGACTGACCCAGTGACCGGCCAGACTTCCGTGCCCGGCATTTTTGCCGGGGGCGACAATGCCTCCGGTCCTGCGTCCGTCATTGATGCCGTGGCCGCCGGCAAACGAGTCGCCGAATCCATTGAACGGTATTTGAAAGGCAAGGATTTGTTGGGCGATCGTTTCGAGGATTCCCTCCGCCCGATTCCCCTGGCGTTCATGCCCACGCTCGACAAGGTCGGGAAAAAGTCACGGCCACATGCGGAGGAACTGGCGCCGGCTAGCCGGCTGAACAATTTCGACGAGGTTGAAAAAGGACTCACCGAGGAACAGGCCCTCGCGGAGGCCGAACGGTGTCTGAATTGCGCGCTGTGCTCGGAATGCAACCGGTGCGTCGAAACCTGCAAGCAGCACGCCATTGACCATGCCATGCGCGAGCGGACGGTCACCCTCGACGTGGGCTCGGTCATCCTGACTCCGGGTTTCAGCGAGTTCGATGCCACGCGCAAAGGCGAATTCGGTTACGGCCGTTACGCCAATGTTGTCACCAGCGTCCAATTTGAACGGATGCTTTCCGCAGCCGGCCCGTTCGAAGGCCACGTCATCCGCCTGTCCGATGGACGCGAGGCGAAACGCATCGCCTGGATCCAATGCGTCGGCTCGCGCGATTCGACGTGCGGCAACGAGTATTGCTCCTCCATCTGCTGCATGATGGCCACCAAACAGGCCATGGTCGCCGGCGATCACGTCGGAGAGCTGGACGCGACGATTTTCTACATGGACATCCGCGCCCACGGCAAGGATTTCGACCAGTATTACGAGCGCGCCAAAGCCAAGGAGAACATCCATTACGTCAAGAGTATTCCTTCCCGGATTGTCCAGTTGCCCGGCAGCAAGGACCTGCGCGTTTCGTTCCTCGACGAAAACAGCAAGCTGGCGCAAAAGGAATTTGACCTGATTGTTTTGTCTGTGGGCATGGAACCGCCGCACAGCATGGCGGGGCTGGCCGCCTGCCTGAACATCAAGCTCAACGAATTCGGCTTCTGCGACACCGACCGGCTCCTGCCGCTGTCCACTTCCCGGCCCGGCGTATTCGTCGGCGGCACGGCGCAGGAACCCAAGGACATTCCCGAAACAGTCACCCAGGCCAGCGCCGCGGCGTCCATGGCCATGGAACTGCTCGCGCCGGCGCGCAACACGCTCATCACCAAAAAGAGTTATCCCGTTGAACATGATGTCACCGATGAAGAACCGCGCCTCGGCGTGTTCATCTGCCATTGCGGTATGAACATCGCCTCGGTTGTGGACGTCGAGGCGGTGGTCAAACGCATCGAGCATGAGCCAAACGTGGTTTTGGCGACCCACACCATGTTCACCTGTGCCGACACCAGCCTGTCGAACATCAAGGACATGATCCATCAACACCGGCTCAATCGTATCGTGGTCGCCTCCTGCACCCCGCGCACGCATGAGCCTTTGTTCCGCGAAACCCTGCGCGAAGCCGGCCTGAACCCGTATCTGTTCGAAATGGCCAACATCCGCGACCAGTGTTCCTGGGTGCATTCCACAGTGCCGCAAACCGCCACCGAAAAGGCGGTTGAACTCGTCAAAATGTCCATCGCCCGGGCACGCACGCTTTGGCCTTTGGAGAGTGGAACGCTCGCGGTGGACCAGACCGGCATTGTCATCGGCGGCGGATTGAGCGGCATGACCGCCGCGCTGGCGCTGGCCGACCAGGGATTCAATGTCCATCTGGTCGAGCAAGCCGGCCGTTTGGGTGGAATCCTGCACGATATTCATAACACCTTCGAGCACGACGACATCGCCGCATTCACCCGCGGCCTCATCGACCAGGTCCAAAAACATCCGCGCATCAAGTCCTACCTGGAAGCCGAAATCACCGGCATCAAAGGTCACATCGGCAAGTTTGACGTGACGCTCGCCAAAGGCGGCGAAATTTCCGGTGGCGCCATCATCGTGGCCACGGGCGCGCAACCGGCCAAAACCACCGAATTTTTATACAGCAAGTCCGACCGCGTCCTGACCCAAGTCGAACTGGAAAAACAATTGCACGACAAGACATGGCCGGCGAAGGGACAAAACATTGTCATGATTCAATGCGTCGGCTCGCGCAACGAAAAGCATCCGTATTGCAGCCGCATCTGCTGCTCGATGGCCGTCAAAAACGCATTAGCCGTCAAGAAATTGGATCCCAGCGCCAATGTCTACGTGCTTTACCGCGACGTCCGAACTTACGGCTTCCGGGAAATCTACTACAAGCAGGCGCGCGAAGCCGGGGTTGTCTTCATCCGTTACGCGCCGGAAGCGCCGCCGCAGGTAACCGACAACAACGGTCTGGTGGTGACCCTGAAAAGTCCCGACCTCCCCGAACCGCTCGCGATTGAGGCCGACAACGTCGTGCTCAGCACCGGCGTGGAAGTGGACTTGAAGAACAACAAGCGCATCTCGGACATGCTCAAGGTGCCGCTCAATGCCGACGGTTTCTACGTGGAAGCCCACGTGAAACTGCGTCCCGTGGATTTCACCACCGAAGGCATTTTCCTTTGCGGGCTGGCCCATTCGCCGAAGTTCATTGATGAAAACATCGCCCAAGCGCGCGCCGCCGCCGCGCGGGCGGCCACCGTCCTGTCCAAGACGCAACTCGATGTCAGCGCCCAGGTCTCATACGTGGACCAGCAGAAGTGCATATCCTGCATGACCTGCGTCACGGTTTGTCCCTATTCCGCGCCCTACTGCAACAAGGACGGCAAGGGTCAAATCGAAGCCGCCAAGTGCATGGGCTGCGGCATCTGCGCCGCCGAATGTCCGGCCCGCGCCATCCAGTTGCATCATTTCGAAACCGGCCAGTTCGAGGTCATGATCAAACAATTGTTCACCGGTGAAAACGAGGGCAACAGCGTGACCGCACACCGCCCCGGTAAAAAGTTGATGGAAAAAGTCTAGCATGATTACCAAAAGATATTTTAAGACCGCAGTGGGCGGGGCGAGCGTCCCCGCGAGCCGGGATTTCATTCAATCCGGATTAGGTGGGGCGAGCGTCCCCGCGAGCCGAATTGGGAAGTCGAACCTCGACCGGCTCGTCAGTAGCCTCGCCCCACCAAAAAGTAGCGAGTCCAGTTTCCCCATCCGGTTCCATCCGGTTTTATCCGCGGTCAAAAGTTTTTAACCCATGAAAACCGAAGTATTTGAACCCCGGATCCTGGCCTTTTGCTGCCACTACTGCGCCTATTCGTCGGCGGATTTGGCGGGGGTCATGCGCATCCAGTATCCGCCCAATGTGCGCATCATCCGCACCCCCTGCACGGGCCGGCTGGAGACCGAATATTTCATGAAAGCCCTTGAAAACGGGGCGGACGGCGTGCTCGTGGCCGGCTGCCTCGAAGGCGGCTGTCATTTTGTGGAAGGCAACCTCTGCGCCAAACGCCGGGTCAATTACACCCGCGACATGCTGGAAGAAATCGGCATCGAAAAGGAACGCCTCCGCATGGTCAACATTTCCGCCGCCATGGCGCGGCCTTTGGCGGACACCATCACCGACATGGTGGAAACCGTCCGCAAACTCGGTCCCAGCCCGTTGAGGAAGTCTGAAGGCAGAATTCAGAATTCAGAAGCCAGGAGCCAGAAGTCCGAAGTCCTAAATCCAACGCCATAATTTAAACAGGAAAATCGCTTATGATAGTCGCCCAAAGAAAAAACATACCCGAACTGCTGGCCATAGTGGAAAAACACCGGAAGGTGCTCCTGCTCGGCTGCGGCACTTGCGTCACCGTCTGCCTCGCCGGCGGCCAGCGCGAAGTCGGCATCATCACCTCCGCCCTGCGCATGGCGGCCAGATTAAAAGGCCGACCCTTGGAAGTCGAAGAACTCACCATCGAACGCCAGTGCGACAACGTCTTCCTCGAACAAGCCGCCGAAGCCATCAATAATGCCGATGCCGTGCTGTCCGTCGGTTGCGGTGCCGGCGTGCAGGCCATTGCCGAGCGTTACAGCAACAAACCCGTTTACGCCGGCCTCAACACCGCGTTCATCGGCATACTGGAGGAACGGGGAGTCTGGACGGAAAAATGCGCCGCCTGCGGCGAATGTGTGCTGCATCTATACGGCGGCATTTGCCCCATCACAAGGTGCGCCAAGAAAATGATGAACGGCCCGTGCAGCGGTTCCCGCGAAGACCGATGCGAAGTCAACGCCGACCGTCCATGCGCCTGGCAATTGATTTACAAACGGCTGAAAGAAATCGGCCAGCTCGACCGGTTGAAAGAGATCAAGAAGCCGAAGAACTGGCGCTCAAGCTTATCCGGTGGTTCTCGTAAAATAATTCGAGAAGATCATCGTGTGTGAGTTGGAGGACCGTCCCTGGCCCGTCCATCGTAGTTCCGCAACGCGGAACGAAGTTGGACCTGTCCACCATAGTCCCGCTTTGCGGGACGACGGTGGAAGCCTCGGCGAAGTTGGACGTTTTACGCAGTCACAATTCTAGGCCCCTTTCACGCCCCTTTCACGGCAGCCATCATGTTTCTCTAGTTTAGTTTCCACTCAACTTAATGCATCTCTGTCTCCTTTTGCAGGGACATGCCAGCACGACATAGCGCACATTTTTGGGGATTTTGATACATAACATTCTTGATGCGTAAGATCCATTTGTATTCGGCTACTCGAGGATCTTTGACGTAGTTCCTGCTTCCGAGGCGAAATATCGCTTGGTGGTAAACCCGTTTGGGAAGTCTGTGTTTACGTGCAAGGATATCCAACACTCGTTGAAGCACACGTCCGCCAGAAATTACATCATCTATGATCAGTATCGTTTGATTTGGTTTAACAGTTGGCTCAAGTTCGATGGGGTGATAGTCTTCGTAAATGTTACGACTAAACTGTCTGTCACTATACATTGTAAATGTCACAGCACATTGAAGCAGGTGCGCAACATTAATAGCAATGGGGATTGCGCTGGTTCCAACGCCCAAGACAATGTCAATGCCACGATCACGGTAGGTTTCTGAAATCTCTTTTGCGAGGCTACGCAATAACGGCACGTTTGAAACCAGGTCCGGCAATTCAGATAAGTGTCCGTGTGCTCGCCACTCACGAGTTCATAATGGGCCACCTGCCTATTACGAATAAACCAATCCCGCAATGCCAGCTCTAGGGATTTTTGTCCGTAAACGGGAATGTTGACTGGTAATTCTGGTTGGGCCAGAGGCTGATTGCCTCCGGCTTGAGTCGGTTTTGGCAAAGTTCTCACGACCCGCCGTTTGTATTTATGACGCTGCTTAACAGCCCTGTTCAGCATTTCCCTAAACCGCCTATTCTGATACAGCGAAAATCGGAATAATCTTGGTTCGGGATCGAGCGGATTTACTACAATAGCCCTGATATGCTGCGTTTCCCCACAAGTAACGTAGAAATCTGATATTTTTTGGATTTCATCCCTGAGTTTCGCTTCCCGCATGGTTCCGAGCAGAATTTTGATTTTGCTAAGGTCTTTAGGCTCGCAGTCCCGTGGAGCGCGCCATCGAAGCGAAATTGTAGCCATACGGCTATCCTTTATCACCAAGTCTGTTGTTTCGACAAATAGGCACGAAAACCAATGCCGATGTATCTCGTCACTCAAGTCCCAGGAAAGAATGCGATTTTGTTGACGTTCTCTCAACCTAGTGTAGTTACCGTCTAATTCGTCACAGAGTCGTAAAGTACCAGCGAGTAAGCGGGGCCGGTATTTATTTTCCTCTTTGGAGCGATCGTCCCATGTCCCACCTTCTACGATGAACTTTTGTAGAAAGGTCTGTCCACTATGTGCAAAAGCGATATGTGCCGCAGCGTCAAGGGCATCATAGTGACCTTCATTCGCATGCATACATGGAGGAGGTAGACTGAAACTCAACTCGGACTTTAAATAGCCACACACAAGATAGCTCCCAAATTCAATATGTCGCCTCCGAACTTCATCTGCCGGCAACTTTTTCATGGGATATTTACGCGGCTTGACCTCTGGAACCCAAACATTGAATTGCATGCCAATGTCATGGATCAGGGCAGCGGCGGCAAAAAGCATTTTCTCATATTGGCTCCATTCGTATAGTTGGTTCAATTTTAAAAACGAGTCAATAATGCGCAAACTGTGCCCAATATCGTGGCTCGTGTAATTCTCAAGGTCAACATCACTCCAAATAGCGTTGGAGAATGACCAAACATGCCCTATGAATTCCTCTGGTTTGCAGTCGTGGAAAGACACACCAATTAGCCCTAGCTTTTGCAGTAATTCAAAATGAGGCGGGTGGTTATGCTGACCGATAGACATATTTTAGTTCCTTTTTGGGACGGCACAATGAAACAAGTTGCCCCTTCGCCACTAGCATGGGAGCCCCAACATCGAGGTTATAGAAAGCAATAATTTGCTTTACGTCGGCTTGGAGGCTACGTAAAAACAACAAAGATCTATCAACTTCGTTGCCGGTAGCAACAACTTCTTCAAACAGGACAATTCTCTTTCGTTCAAGCTGTGGAATAAGAGGGGGGGTTTGCAGGAACCTAGCCGGAATTGGCCCCAACCGGTTGATAGCAACAAGTGGCTTGGTTTCCAAAATACGCTGTAATGTGGCGACCAAGAAAAGAGCGGTGTTGTTCGGAACGACTAATACATCGAACTCGTCTAGAAGGTTCCTGTCTCGGCGGAAGTTCAACGATAAAGCAAGTAGTGCTTCATAGGCCACGGCGATCAATGAGGCAGGTTTCTTTCCTAACTCTTTCAAGTTCAAATAGCAGGAAACTAGCATTCCATTTGGCATGCGCATGAAACTGCGACCATTCTTCCGCACGACGAATTTGTTATTCTTTGGATGCACAATACACATCTCTTGGAACAGGAGCTTGGTGAGTAACCTGTTGGCGAACTCACGGCGCACTTCCCAATGCGACAATGAATTGGATTGCTTCTGATATAGAATCCTAGCTATGACCATTCTAACGCGCGAGTGAATGTGTCTGGAGCTGTGAATTCGTGCAAAAGTTCCGTCCTCATTGAATTGAACAACTGGAATTGGCAACTTGCTTTTGGCTGCCTTTAGCTGTGAAAGCAGTCCGTCTCCAATCACTAACATCGCAAGGTGCTGGCGCTGGGATTTTTTCGCGAGCATTTCTAGAAATTCGATAGGGCGGCCAACACGCTCAAAAGGTGTGAAGTCTACAAGCAAAGGCGTGCCTTTGCTATTTTGAATCATGTCACACTCTGCTTCAAGTCGTCTCAGATCGCCCTCCGTGCCATACCGCAGCCGCGCTGTATTCAGCACATTAGCACCTCCTTTGGTAAGGAGTTCCTCTAATTTGAGCTTTAAGGGATCAATTATATGCATCTGGTCGGCGTCTTTCTTGGGGGAGCATAAGATCCACAAAGATATGCGTACCTGGTATCGAGGGACATTTAGTAAATGTGAGTAAACTTTTTAGCCAGTTTTTGTCCGCTTGCCCATATTTCTGCTCAAACCTTTCCCGAACTAGACCCTTCGACAGATCAAGGACTCCCAACGTGTCCCCAGTCCGAATGCCTATACGCCCGAACTCCTCATATATGTAATCCAGAGTTTTATACAAGCCTGCTATACCATCAGTGTATTTAAAATACCGAAACAAGAGAGCCTCAACTATTGCATCGTTGTTGGAAACACATCGAATGCCGCTTTTAGAGCTCAAGGTCGCGCGGAAGCCAGGACCATTATCAGCACAACAGAAACGAATTCGCGAAAATGATTGAGGAGGAGGCGTGAATCCAACTAAACCAACCCCGTCACCTTCTTCTTCTCCCGCATGTAAACAGATGTTGTGAATTAATTCCTTAAGGGTTCCTCCGAACGGCTGTAGGCGCTCGAACACGTTGCTTCCCAATCTGCTAGTTCCGAGCCTCTCAATCATAAAATTCTTAATATGCAAAGCGGCTTGGTCGCCAACCTGAGACCAGTTGGTTCCCGTTACCAAGCGTAACGTGTGAGGCCCCGGTGAGGGAGTGCTTGTGGCAGGACGATCCGCTTCGCTCCGCCGCAGTAAATATTCGTTGGTTAATGTGAAACCTAAGACCCCCTGTAGGTAGTGCAATCCAAGATATTTGATAAAACTGATGGTGCGTAAGTCGCGTGGAAGTGTGACATACGTGGTGAGACCGCGTTTTTGTCGGCTGAGACAAATAAAGCCAATCCATATCAACCCGTCATGCGCAAAAAACTGTATCTCTTCGAGATCGATCTGGAGCTTGGGAGCAGCGAGAAGATAGTTCCATCGTGCGGTATCAAACGCTGGTCCTTGAAAGACCTCCCAGCAGAGGATAAATTGACCTTTTGAATTTGGCCTTATTAGGTCGCAGACCCGGAATTCCATTTTGTTCTCCCCGTGGCCTTGCCACGATGTTCGAACTGACGCTGATTAAACTGGGAAAATTTTAGCACCTCGATTTGAAAATGCAACGTTTAATAAGAGAGCAGGTAATGGCCCCCGACTTCACCCTTAAAGTTGATGAAAGGGTCCTAGAAATAGGACATTTCTGGATCGGAAAGCTACGGCGCGGCAAGTTGCGTTCTTTTGCGGCAAAGAAAATCAGCGGCATCTGCGTAATCTGTGGATAAGCACCTCATCCGGTTTTTTCCCCGTTCAACCCTCACCTGGTCTGCGACAACCCTCACCCAAGCTCACCTCATCCGGTCTGCGACCACCTTCTCCCCAACGCGGAGAAGGGCTGTTACGGCAAATCGGTGTTTCCCATCAAATACCGGTCGCATGGACTCGCTCGCGCCCGCTCGCTCGGCCCTCGCGGGCCTTCACCTTCGGTCGAATTCCTTTCGCCGCTTCCCAAGCGGCTCAAGTCCCGCGCGGCTGCTGCCTTGGAAAAAGGCTAACACAGCGCTGCCTTGTTTTCAGCAACGCCGTATGGCTGTATTTCGACCGACCTGCCTTGGCTCGCAGTGTGACTTGGTTTTGGTTTATGCTTTGAGAACAGCCATGGCCAGATCGTTTTCCGCATCGGTCATGTATGGAATAGCCGTTTCGACCGCGGTTTCACGGTTGGCTGCCATCAGGTCACTGCGCGAGAGGTCTGAAATCCGCGCTCTGCGCGCGCCGGCCATAAACTGTTGCAACCCGCAAGCCAGCTTGTCTGCATAAGCATACATGGCCACGGCGCCGAACGGAATGTTCTTAATTTCACTGGCGCCGACTTTCTTCGAGACTGTTCCCCAAGCAGCAAAGATCTTCTCCGGTTTGTCGCCATAGCAAGTCACCGTGCCCGGCAATTCGTCCCAGTGACCATGCACCGCTGCCTTGCGTTCCGGACGGAGGACGCCTTCAATGTTGCTTCCGACAAACGCTGGAATCATCGGGGCACGGCCCATGCAAACGAGTTTCACAAACGGCGAGCCCAAGGTCAGCGCTTTGAATATGTGATCTTCACGTGCGAAACCGCCGGCAAACGAGAGATCCGGCACGTCGAGACCGCGATCGGCCAGGAATTTCGTGTATTCATAGGCTTTGGCGTGCAATGGCAATGAAGGTATTCCCCAGTGTTCCATCATGTTCCAGGGACTCATGCCCGTGCCGCCGCCGGAACCGTCAATGGTAAGCAGGTCGAGTTTGCCATCTGTGGCGCAGCGAATGGAGAGTGCGAGCGCCTCCATGCCATAGGAACCGGTCTTGAGCGTAATGCGCTTGTGCCCGATCTTGCGCAGGTAGGTCACGGCTTTCATGAACTCATCCCGCACCTGTTGTCCGGAGGAGATATTTGTCGCGCCGAGCCGGCTGTGACGCGCAAACGCGCGGATCGCGCCCTCCCTGAAAGCGGCTTCCACGGTCGGATCGTACGGATCGGGATCAACAATATAGCCGCGGTCTTTGAGGAACCGGGCGTATTCGATGTCGTCCACTTGGATTTCGCCGCCGATGCACTTGGCTCCCTGTCCCCACTTGAGTTCGAGGATGACCTTGTCACCGTACTTCTCGATGAGGTATTCCGCGACGCCGTTGCGGGTGTCCTCCACGTTCATCTGGACGATGATGGCGCCGTGGCCGTCAAAATACTTCAAGAACACGCCGATGCGTCGGTCCAGTTCCGGCGAGGTTCCGATGCGGCCCTTTTTCAGTTCGGAGTTGCGATCCACGCCGACGACGTTTTCGCCGACGACGATTGGAAAACCACACAGTGCGGCACCAATGGCAAAGGAATCCCAGTAGCGGGCGGCGACAAATGTCGAACCCAGCGCGCCGGTCATGATGGGAATACGGCATTTGACCGGGTGTTTTTTGCCAAAGCCAGTCGAAATGTCCACTTCGGGGAAAACGCACTTGTCGGCATCATGAGAACCATTGGCACCGTGCCATCCATAAGCATAACCCTGAATGCGCAAAGCGTGATAGCCCACCCCCACGGCCGTCACATTGCTGGAGCCGGACGTAATGTAGCCGAATTTCCGCGGGTATAACAATTCCCGCCCGCGCAGCGAGGTCATCCAAGTTTCGCATTTCCCTTTGCAGGCGGAATCACAGAGTGTGCATAGACCGGATTCACAAGCATTGCCCCGGTTGGTCGTGCCAAGGACATCATTGCTTTTTCTCCATTCGATCATAATTTTAGTTTTTTTGAGCGTCGTTGTTTATTTGTTTACACAAAAATAGAACGCGACAGGGGTTGGATTTTTAACGAATCATTCCAAAATTGGAAATAAAAACTTATTTTTTTACAACACTACAGCAAGGGGTTCTAATTTTAAGCAAGGTGAAAGCAGGCGCGGAATTGACAGAGTTGTCGGGACTCCCGGCTTTTAAAGTTACGGCAAGTCGGTGTGGCCCACCTGTTGAATTCAGAATTCAGAATTCAGAATGCGGAATTTCTCAACTTTTTTACTCTGCGCCCTTTGCGTCTCTGCGTTGAAGTGCAGCTTAAGGCAGGTCCGTAGAACCCACCTATTGAACGCGGAATGTAGATTGCGGAATGCGGAATTACGGTAAATCGGTATGGCCCATCAAATAGCGATCGCACTCCCTCGCGGCGCCCCTGCCCTCGTTGAACGCCCACACCACCAAACTCTGGCCGCGACGACAGTCGCCGCAGGCAAACACGCCTTTGAGGTTCGTCGAGTATTTTTCGAACTCGGCCTTCACATTCGTTCTTGTGTCGCGTTCGAGCTTGAGCGCATCAAGCAACGGCTGTTCCGGTCCAAGAAATCCCATCGCCAGCAGGACGAGTTGCGCGGGCAAAACTTTTTCCGTGCCGGGCACGTTCTTCGGAATGAACTGCCCTTTGTCATTTTTCTCCCATTTCACCTGCACAGTGTGGATGGCTTTGACCTGGCCGCTGCCTTCAAACTTCGTCGCGGTGGTGAGATAAATGCGCGGGTCGGCGCCGAATTTCGCGGCGGCTTCCACCTGTCCGTAGTCCATGAGATAAACCTTCGGCCATTCGGGCCATGGATTGTTGGCGGCGCGCTCCATAGGCGGCTTCGGCAAAATCTCAAGCTGCACCAGACTCTTGCAATTGTGACGCATCGAGGTGCCCACGCAATCGGTGCCGGTGTCGCCGCCACCGATGACGATGACGTCCTTGCCGGTGGCAGAAATGAAATTGCCGTTCTTTTTGCCGTCGAGAATGCTCTTCGTGTTCGCGGTGAGAAATTCCATCGCAAAATGGACGCCTTTGAGCCGGCGGCCTTCCACCGGCAAATCGCGCGGTTTGGTTGCGCCGGTTGCGAGAATCGCGGCATCGAATTCCTTGAGCAGTTTTTCCACCGGATAATTCCCGCCCACGTCGGTGTTGCAAATAAATTTGATTCCTTCGGCTTCGAGCTGTTTGATGCGGCGCATCACGACTTGTTCCTTGTCGAGCTTCATGTTCGGGATGCCATACATGAGCAGCCCACCGGGACGGTCGGCGCGTTCGAAAACGGTGACGGCATGGCCGGCTTTGTTCAGTTGCGCGGCGGCACAAAGTCCAGCTGGGCCGGAGCCGACGATGGCGACCTTTTTGCCGGTGCGTTTTTTGGGCGGGTCGGCGGTGACCCAGCCTTCGTCCCAGCCGCGGTCAATGATGGCGCACTCGATGTTTTTGATTGTGACGGGCGGGGCGTTGATGCCGAGCACGCACGAGCCTTCGCACGGCGCGGGGCAGACGCGACCGGTGAACTCTGGAAAATTGTTCGTCTTGTGCAGCCGTTCAAGCGCTTCCTTCCAAAGGCCGCGATAGATGAGGTCGTTCCATTCCGGGATGAGGTTGTGGATGGGGCAGCCGCTGGCCATGCCGCTGAGGAGCACGCCGGTCTGGCAGAAGGGAGTGCCGCAGTCCATGCAGCGCGCGCCTTGTTTGCGCAGAGCGGCTTCCGGCAGGTGCAGATGAAATTCCTTCCAGTCCGCGATGCGCTCCGCCGCCGAACGGTCTTTCGGCAGTTCGCGCAGATACTCGATGAATCCTGTGGGTTTACCCATTTTTTACTCCGGATAGCCACAGAGGCATAGAGGCACAGAGAACGGAACGAAAACGAAAATAAACTGTTTCCGAACTCCCGATTTTTTTATTTAAACAAAACTTCTTCATTTTTCTTCAACTCTGTGTCTCGGTGTCTCTGTGGCAAAATCAGCCGCCGCCGACGCGCGACACGTCACGGACGTTCTCCTCGAACGCGGCCATGATGGCCTCGTCGCCGGTCAGACCCTGCTCTTTCACCTTCTTCATGGCTTGCAGCACGCGCTGGTAGTCTTTTGGCATCACCTTGACGAATTTCGGCACAAGTTTTTTCCAGTTCGCCAGCACCTTCGCCGCGCGGTCGCTCTTGGTGTAAGCCCGATGCCGCTGGATCAATTTCCAGACAATCTCGATTTCGTCGGTGTCCTTCAGTTTTTCCAAACCGACCATTTCCTGGTTGCAATGCGCCGGGAAATCGCCGGCTTCATCCAGCACATAGGCGATGCCGCCGCTCATGCCCGCGGCGAAGTTGCGTCCGGTCCGGCCCAGAACAATGACGCGTCCGCCGGTCATGTATTCGCAACCATGATCGCCGATGGCTTCGACAACCGCATTCACACCGCTGTTGCGCACGCCGAACCGTTCGCCCGCCATGCCGCGCACAAACACCTCGCCGCTGGTGGCCCCGTAAAAGGCCACGTTGCCGATGAGAATGTTTTCCTCGGCCTTGAACGTGGAACCCGCCGGTGGATAAACAATAATCCGTCCACCACTAAGGCCCTTGCCCAAATAATCGTTCGCGTCGCCTTCGAGTTCGAGCGTCATGCCCTTGGGTATGAACGCGCCGAAGCTCTGGCCTGCGCTGCCGTTGAACTTGAGATGAATCGTGTCGTCCGGCAGGCCGTTCGGGCCCCATTTCTTCGTGATCTCGCTGCCAGTGATGGTGCCGACGACGCGGTGAATGTTGCGGATGGGCAGATTGGCGTGAACGCGCTCGCCGCGTTCGATGGCCGGTTCGCAAATATCGAGCAGCTTCGTCACATCGAGTGATTTCTCTATGCCGTGATCCTGGTCAATCTGCCGGTAGCGGATGACCTCCGGCCAGACATCCGGCCGTTGCAAAATGCTCGTGAAGTCGAGGCCTTTCGCCTTCCAATGCTCGATCGCTTTCCGCGGGGCCAGCTTGTCCGTGCGGCCGATCATTTCGTTTATGGTCCGGAAACCGAGCTTGGCCATGATTTCGCGCAATTCCGTGGCAATGAACCGCATGAAATTGACCACGTGGTCGGGGCTGCCTGTGAAGAGTTTGCGGAGCTGCGGGTCCTGGGTGGCCACGCCCACGGGACAGGTGTTCAAATGGCACACGCGCATCATGAGACAGCCGAGCGCGACGAGCGGCGCGGTGGCAAAACCAAATTCCTCCGCCCCGAGCAGCGCGGCGATCGCCACGTCGCGGCCCGTCTTGAGCTGGCCGTCGGTCTCGACATAAATGCGGCTGCGGAGATTGTTGAGCACGAGTGTCTGGTGCGTCTCGGCCAGGCCGAGCTCCCACGGAATGCCGGAATGCTTGATGGACGAGAGCGGCGACGCGCCGGTGCCGCCGTCGTGGCCGCTGATAAGCACCACGTCCGCATGCGCCTTGGCGACGCCGGCGGCGACGGTGCCCACGCCGACCTCCGCGACCAGCTTCACGCTCACGCGCGCGTTGCGGTTCGCGTTCTTCAAGTCGTGGACCAACTGGGCGAGGTCTTCGATGGAATAAATGTCGTGGTGCGGCGGCGGCGAAATCAGGCCGACGCCCGGCGTGGTAAGCCGCGTTTTGGCAATCCACGGATAAACCTTGCGCCCGGGCAGTTCACCGCCTTCGCCCGGCTTCGCGCCCTGGGCCATCTTGATCTGAAGCTCTTTCGCGTTGACGAGGTAATAGCTCGTGACGCCGAAGCGGCCGGAGGCGACCTGTTTGATGGCGCTGTTCTTCGAGTCGCCGTTGGGCAACGGAACGTAGCGCTCGGGGTCTTCGCCGCCTTCGCCGGTGTTGCTCCTGCCGCCGAGGCGGTTCATGGCGATGGCGAGCGCCTCATGCGTTTCCTGGCTGATGGAGCCGTAGCTCATCGCGCCGGTCTTGAACCGTTTCACGATTTCCTCGACCGGTTCGACCTCTTCGATGGGCACGGATTTCTCCGCCCAATTGAATTCGAGCAGTCCGCGCAACGTGCAGAGGTTTTGCGCCTGATTGTCGATCAATTCCGCGTATTCCTTGAACAGCTTGTAGCTGCCGAGGCGGCAGGCAAGCTGCAGCTTGTGGATGGACTGCGGGTTGAACAGATGGAATTCACCATCGTCGCGCCACTGATACTGGCCACCGGCGTCCAGCGCCACGTTATCAACCGGGCGTTCAGGAAAAGCCTGGCGGTGGCGGGCCAGCGCCTCTTCGGCCAGCACGTCCAGGCCGACGCCTTCGATGCGCGACACTGTCCCGGTGAAGTACTGGTCAATGATGCTGTGATTCAACCCTATGGCCTCGAAAATCTGCGCGCCGCGATAGCTCTGGATGGTTGAGATGCCCATCTTGGCCATCGTTTTGACCACACCTTTGACCACCGCCTTGATGTATTTTTTGATGGCGGTCTTGTGGTCCATATCCGCGAGTAATCCTTCGTGGATCATGTCGTCGAGCGAATCGTACGCGAGGTAGGGATTGATGGCGCTGCAACCGTAGCCGATGAGCAACGCAAAATGGTGAACTTCGCGCGGCTCGCCCGATTCGAGCACGAGTCCGACGCGCGTGCGCGTGCCCTGCCGGATCAAATGATGATGGAGGCCCGCCACGGCGAGCATCGCGGGAATCGGCGCGTTTTCGGCGCTGATGCCACGATCGGAAAGAATGATGATATTCGAGCCTCCGGCAATCGCTTTGTCGGTGGCGGCGAACAATTGGTCGAGCGCGCCTTCCAGTCCCCGGGCGCCTTCCACCGCTTTGAACAAAATCGGCAGCGTGACCGGCTTGAAGCCGGGGCGGTCCACGTGCCGGAGCTTTTCGAGATCCTCGTTCGTGAGGATGGGATGCTCCAGCTTGATCATGCGGCAGCTTTCGGGTGTGGGCTTGAGCAGGTTGCCCTCCGAGCCGATCATCGTTTCGGTGGAGGTGATGATTTCCTCGCGGATGGGGTCTATCGGCGGGTTGGTGACCTGCGCGAAGAGCTGTTTGAAATAATTGTAGAGCAGTTGCGGCTTGTTCGAGAGCACCGCCAGCGGTGTGTCCGTGCCCATCGAGCCGAGCGGTTGCACGCTGTCGCTGGCCATGGGGCCGAGAATAAACCGCAGGTCCTCGAACGTGTAGCCGAACGCCTGCTGGCGCTGGAGCACGGTCCGGTGATCCGGTTCGTGGACGTGCGACGGCTCGGGCAGATTTTCAAGCAGCACGTGGTTCCGGTCGAGCCAGACCTGATACGGATGCTCCGTGGCCACCTTGTGTTTCAACTCCTCGTCCGCCACGATGCGGCCCTGCTCGGTATCAATCAGAAACATCCGGCCGGGCTGCAGGCGGCCTTTCTGGACGATCATTTTCGGCGGCAGGTCGAGCACGCCGACTTCGCTGGCCATGATGACGCGGTCGTCTTTGGTCACGTAGTAACGCGAAGGGCGCAGGCCGTTGCGGTCGAGGCAGGCGCCGATACGCACGCCATCCGTGAACGCGATGGAGGCGGGGCCATCCCACGGTTCCTGCAAGCAGGAATGATATTCGTAGAACGCCCGCTTCTCCGCGTTCATGCTCTCGTGATTTTCCCACGGTTCGGGAATCATCATCATCACGGCGCGCGGGAGGGAGCGACCGGTGAGCGCGAGAAATTCCAGCGCGTTGTCGAACATGGCCGAGTCGCTGCCGTCCTCGTTGATGATCGGCAGCAGCTTCTTGAGATCGTCACCGAACAAATCGGACGCGAACAGCGACTGGCGGGCGTGCATCCAGTTGACGTTGCCGCGCAGGGTGTTGATTTCGCCGTTATGCGCCACGTAACGGTAGGGATGCGCGCGTTCCCAGGTCGGGAACGTGTTCGTGCTGAAGCGCGAATGCACGAGGCACAGCGCGCTTTCCAGTGACGAATTCGTGAGGTCGGGATAGTACCTTTCCACCTGTTCCGGTGTCAGCATGCCTTTATAAATCATCGTTTTGGCGGACAGGCTGCAGACGTAAAATTTGTCACCGCCCCGGATGCCCGAGGCACGGATGCCCCGTCTTGCCAGTTTGCGGATGACGTAGAGCTTGCGCTCGAACGCCAGGTCGTCGGCCAAGTCGTCGGGACGCGCGATGAACACCTGGCGCACGATGGGTTCGGACGCGATGGCGGTCTGACCCAGCGAACTGTGTTCGGTGGGCACAGTCCGCCAGCCCAGCAGTTGCAGACCTTCCGTGGCTACAATCTCCTCAAAAAGCACCTCACACTTGTAACGCTCGGAAGGATTTGACGGTAGGAAGATCATGCCGACGCCGTATTCGCCCGATCCGGGCAAGGCAATCTTCACTTCGTGGCACGCCTGCTTCAGGAACGCGTGGGGCACCTGCATCAGAATACCCGCCCCGTCGCCGGTGTTCGCCTCGGAACCGCACGCACCGCGGTGCTGGAGGTTGCGCAACACCTGGAGCGCCTGCTGGACGATGGCGTGCGACTTTTTGCCCTTGATATTGACCACAAATCCCACACCGCACGCTTCATGCTCGAAGCGCGGATCATAAAGTCCCTGTTTCAGCGGTGCGACGGCTTGCCCCCGCGCCGTGTTTTTGGGTCGCAGTGTTGTTTGACTGGTCATCACTTGGCGATTGTCACCGTTTGTCCTCTTATTCTTGACATAAATTATGCTATTGCGCAAATAAATGCTTTCATAACCCGCCTGTCGAACGGCTTTTACACACCCAAAACTTGCGGTATATTGGCGGCCTTGTGAATTCGGAAAAGCGTCAGCGCAGCGGCAAGCGGTTCGACCTTAACCATCATTAAAGGAGCATTGAAACTTATGGCTTGGACAAATGCAAAAACGGCAATCGTTGCCGGCTTGGGTGTTTTGCTGGTGATTGGAACGACGACAATCATCATCCGCAACCAAGCGAAACCAATTCGAGGTATTCCAAAAGATTGGTCAGTTTTAAGTGGTAGCAGCGAACAATGGAATTGGACAAACGGTGCAATCTACGGACATAGCACCACTGGAGACAGCATCCTGGCTTCAGGCGAGGAATACCACAATGTCACCTTGTCCGCGATCGCCAGCACCACCAATCGTGAAGCGAGTCTGGCAATCCGCATGCAGGACGCTAAAAACGGTTATCTCATAGTCTTTGTCCCCGATCCTTGGGGCCGAATTAATCTGGTAAAGAGGGAGTCCGGGCACGATACCGTTCTCGCGTCCTATCATGGAGGGATACTTTCTTCGATTGGTAAGTCGGCAAAAATCACAGTTGCTGCCCGGGGACCCTTGATCGAGGTTCGCTTAAACGGCACCAGAGTCTTGCGGGTCATAGATTCGACCTTTATCACCGGCCTTATCGGTTTCAGAATCCATGGTTCACCGGATTGGCCCTGTGATGCGACGTTTTCCGAGGTGACCTTCTAATTGCACACCATTAGAATCGAAACTGTGGATTCTTCCAGCATATACAGACGAAATCGGGCATTCACCCTCATCGAGTTGCTGGTGGTGATGGCCATCATCGCCATTCTCGCGGCGTTGTTACTGCCGGTTCTGTCCAAGGCAAAAGCCAGGGCGCAACAAATTGTTTGCCAGAGCAACCTGAAGCAATTGGCAACCGCTTGGACTATGTATATTGGCGACAATCATGGAGACCTTCCCATCTGCCGCCCCACCCTTCCGTCCGTCACGACCAATTTAAATGCCTGGGCTTTGGGCAACGCCCAGACCATGCCCCAAAACACCAGTTTTTTTGGCCAATTGGATCCGGGCGTGTTGGATCCAACCAATGTCGGCGCCATCACACGCGGCTCACTTTACCCTTACACCCAGTCACCGGGAATTTATCGCTGCCCCTTGGATTATCGAACCGTGGACGGCGTTCCGTATGTGCGAAGTTACTCAATGAACAATTGGATGAATGGATCATCCCCGGCCCGCTGGCTTTCCGGACTGGACCCATCGCGGTCGGTTTACAGAAAGGATTCCGACCTCCCGGCTCCTTCGAAGCTTTTTGTTTTCGTGGACGAGGATGAAGCCAGCATTAACGACGCAATGTTCGTCGTGATTATCGACCCGGGGTGGTATATGAATGACATTCCCTCGCGCATCCACAAAACCGCATATCCCCTGAGTTTTGCCGACGGCCACACGGAAGCATTTAAATTTCTCTGCCCGGATACCCTATCTTGGGAGCCTCCCCAACCCCACCCTGAGGAAATATCCAGCGACGGAACGATCAATCAGGACATCATCAACCTGCGCAACGCCGCCTACATCTCGCGGTAATTGGAAACCAATACCCCGACTATCCTAATCTTGCCTGTCTAAAAAAGTCCCTCCTTAACCAACTCGGCCTCGAACTGGTGCCCAGCCGCGAACCCATCGAAACGCTGGTGGTCGAAAAGGCAAATTAAAACTAGACAAATTTCATTCCCCGGCGTGTCATAAAAACAGCCCCTTTCAGTGCTATGAAACGATTCAACCGTTGCCTGCTTGGCCTGTTGACAATTGTCCTCGCCGCGATGCCCGCAGTTGGGGTCGGTCAAATTTTTCTTGGGCCGCCTGAGCCCGGCCCATCGAGTTTAAATTGGTTGACAGGCGCATACGGAGAGGCAACCACGTCCTGTGACCTTGACGATCCGGGAAATGGTGTCTGTTCCCTGGTGATCAGCAACACGGCAGCTGGCAATGAAAACCGGGCCGATTGGCGCTGCCTGCCTTTTTCTCTCGGACCCGCTGCCGGTGGCGCGAGACCCATCACTTTTTCATTCGCCTACAAACTCGCGGAGCGCGTGGAAGCCAAAAATAATATCCACGTCCAGTTGCGCTTTTTCAATGCCACCGGCACCAACTTCATCGATGAACTGGTTGTCCAAGTGGGAGCTCACACGGGTGATTCAGCGATGACCGGCTACCGGACGTTGACATTCACAGGTATTCTGGCTTCACGGAAGGCCCGGACGGCCGATATCTGGATTGACGCCAATATTTTCGAACCCTGGGTCTCGGGCAAAGCACGCTTTGATGACTTTTCTGTCACGACCGAACCGCGCTCGCTTGATTTCAAGGCCGGTGTGATTGCGTGCGTGTGGATTGGTGTCTGTGCTCTGGGAGTGTGGCTAATGTATTTTTGGCATCAACGACGGTCTGCCCGCTAATGAAAAGCAGAAAGGCTTTTACGTTGATCGAATTGCTGGTGGTTATCGCCGTCATCGGCATTCTGGCCGCGTTGTTGCTGCCGGTTTTAAGCATAGCCAAACAGAAAGCGTGGCAGATTTCATGTCTGAATAACGTCCGGCAGCTTCAACTCGGCTGGACGTTGTACGCGGACGAGCATGGCGATACTCTACCGCACAACTCGTGCGGCGATGGCGCCGGTGAAACTTTTCAAAATCCTGGATGGGTCGCGGGAAACATGTGGCTGAATTGCGACTGGGGACGAGACCTGACCGAGAGCACCAACACTGATTTACTGGTCGGGAATAAATATGCTCCATTTGGTTCGATTGGCGGTTATGTAAAAAATCCGGCAGTTTATCATTGCCCTGCGGACAGGAGCACCGTGACTCTGGATGGTCAGGTTCTGCCACGGGTGCGCAGCATGTCCATGAACAATTATATGGGCGCACGAGAACTGCCCGGTTTCCGGTTTTTCATGAAAATGGGGGAAATTACCGCTCCGGGTCCCAGCGAGGCCTGGGTCTTCATGGACGAACGTGAAGATTCGATCAATGACGGCCTTTTCGCCGTGGATGCAGCGGCCAGCTACGCCATCATTGATTACCCGGCCAGCTATCACAACGGTGGCTCCAATCTTTCATTCGCCGATGGTCACGTGGAATATCATAAGTGGCTGGAACCGACCACCAACCCACCGTTGGTTCCCGGCCAACGTCTGCCCAGTGGCTCAAAACCAACCTCACCGCACGACCGCGACATGCAATGGCTCGTGTCGCACACCACCAGTAAAATCTAACGAGGATGTAATTTGCCAGAATGCTGGTTGTCGGGGAGGCGCAGCAGGATTTTCCTTTGACATCCCGCAAACCATTTTACACCCCGGTTGCGCATTGTATAATGTCCCTCTGTGAATTCGGAAAAGCACACGCGCGTCGTCTGCGGCATGAGCGGAGGGGTGGACTCCTCGACGGCGGCAGCGATGTTGGTCGAGCAGGGCTACGACGTGATCGGCGTCACGCTCAAGCTGTGGAAGCAGGACTGCTTTTCGCCCGGCGAGGACCTGTTCAAATGCTGCGGCGCCCGGGCGGCGGACGATGTGCGCGCGGTGTGCGACCACCTTGGCATCCCGTTCCACTTGATTGACGATGCGGAGGAATTTCAAAAACAGGTCATCAGCCACTTCGCCGCCGAATACAAGGCCGGACGCACTCCCAATCCGTGCATCCTGTGCAATGAACATCTGAAGTTCGGCACGCTGCTGCGGCGCGCGGACCAGTTTGGCGCGCAATATGTCGCCACCGGCCACTATGCGCGGGTTGAATTTTTCCCTCTCACAAATGGTAGGGCCGAGCTGCAGCTCGGCCAGGACGCGCAGCAGCGCGTCCCTACCGAAGGACGCTATCTGCTCAAGCGCGGACGCGACCCGCGCAAGGACCAGAGCTACTTTTTATTTTCGCTCCGGCAGGATCAATTGGCCCGCGCGTTGTTCCCAGTCGGCGACCAAACCAAGAGCGACACACGCGTTGCCGCGCGTCACCGCAACCTTAAAACTGCCGAGAAAGAGCAAAGCATGGAGATTTGCTTCGTGCCGGACAACGACTACGGCAAGTTTCTTCAGCAGGCGAATCTCGTGCAAAAGCATCGCGGCGAGATTGTGGATTTGCATGGGCGCGTTCTCGGCCATCACGGCGGCATCGAGTTTTACACCATCGGCCAGCGAAAGGGTCTGGGCATTACCACCGCCAAGCCGGTTTACGTGATTGATCTGGATGTAAAGAACAATCGCGTCATCGTGGGTGACGACTCCGCGCTCGACCGCGATGAATTTGTCGTGGACCACTGCAACTGGATTTCGTTCGACAAGTTGACGGAGCCTATCGAAGTCACGACCAAGATTCGCTACAACCATCCCGGCACGCCTGCGACCGTGACCCCGCTCGGCGTGGGCGGGGCGAAAGTAAAACTGCACACGCCGCAGCGCGCCATCACGCCCGGTCAGGCGGCAGTGTTTTATCAGGACGATCTGGTGGTCGGCGGCGGATGGATTTGCCGTTAGCCTAGATTATTCTTGCGCCGAATTCGGCACTTGTTAGAGTCGTTACACAGTTTTACCCGCTTGTAGCGGCGGTTTTCCCGTTTTAACCAGAAACATAATTGACTCGTGAAAATTTTTAGCGGCACAGCCAATCTGCCTTTGGCCAAGGCCATTTGCAAATCCATCGGCATGGAATTGGGCAAGTGTTCCATCACGTCATTCCCGGACGGCGAGACGTTCGTAAAAATCGAGGAGAATGTGCGCGGCAGGACGTGTTCGTCGTCCAGCCGACGTCGCCGCCGACGAACCACAATTTGATGGAGCTGTTTATCATGATTGATGCGTTGCGTCGGGCGAGCGCGATGCGCATTACAGCGGTGCTGCCGTATTACGGTTACGCCCGGCAGGATCGCAAAGACCAGCCGCGTGTGCCCATCACGGCCAAGCTTATCGCGAATCTGCTCGTGGCTTCCGGCGTGAACCGCATTCTCGCGGTGGATTTGCACGCGCAGCAGATTCAGGGGTTTTTCGACATCCCGGTGGATCATCTCTTCGCCGCACCGGTGATGTATGAGTATTTGAAGAAAAAAAATCTGCCCAATCTTGTCGTGGTCAGCCCGGACGTGGGCGGATTGAAAATGGCGCACGCGTATTCGCAGGTGATGGAGGCGGGGCTGGCCATCGTGGCCAAACGGCGCAAAAGCGCAACGGACGTGGAATCCATAGCCGTCATCGGCGAGATTCGCGGCAAAAACATCCTGCTGGTGGACGATTTGACGGAAACGGCAGACACGTTGACACAAGCCGCGGCATTATTGAAGAAAAAGGGCGCCAAGCAGATTATCGCCTGCGTTTCGCACGCGATTTTGAACGACGTCGGCATTCAAAGATTGCGAAAATCAGCGATTGACGAATTGATTACGACTGATACAGTCCAACGCCCCGCTATTGATGGTGTGAAGATTATTACACTGTCGGTCGCGGGGCTTTTGGGCGAAGCCATCAAGCGAATCAACAGCAATTCATCAGTGAATTCGTTGTTTGAATTCAAGGGCTGGCGCACAAGTTGAGCGTCGCAGACCGATTTAAAAAATGAAATCCGTGCCGTTGAAAGCATATCCCCGCACGCAGTCGCGTCGGGGTGGAGTCAAGAAATTGCGCGCCACGGGCCGCGTGCCGGCGATCATTTATGGCCGTCAGGCCAAGCCGCAAAACCTCGAAATCAATTCGAAGGAAATCACCGACCTCATTCACCATTCCGCGTCCGAGAATTTACTGGTGGATTTGTCGGTCGAAAGCGGCGCCCGCGCCAAACGCCTCGCGCTCGTGCAGGAAATCCAGCACCACCCGCTCGACGGCAATGTGTTGCACGTGGATTTCCATGAAGTGACGGAAAACGAAAAAGTCGTCGTCATGGTGCCGCTGGAAACTGCCGGGGAAGCGGCCGGTGTGAAAAACAGCGGCGGCGTGCTCGAGCACATAGTGTTTAAATTGAAAGTGCGCGCCCTGCCAAAAGATTTGCCCGAGCAGATTGTTGTGGACGTCAGTCATCTCGAACTTGGCAAAGCGATTCACCTTGGCGAAATCAAGACGCCTGCCGGTGTTGAAATTCTCGGCGACAAAAACATCGCCGTCATCTCCGTCGCCCTGCCACGCACGGAAGAGGAAGAAGCGGCTGTGGCCGCGGAAGGCGAGGCGGTGTCTGCCGGCGACGTCGAGATGATCAAAGAGAAGAAAGAAGAAGGCGAAGAAGGTGCTGCGCCGGCCAAGGGCGAAAAAGGCGCTGTCAAGCCCGGCGAAAAAGGCGCTGTCAAGCCCGGCGAAAAAGTACCGGCCAAGGGTGCCGAGAAAGGCGCTGCGGCGGCGCCGGAGAAGGCCGCCGACAAAAAGGTCCCGCAGGGCGGGATGGAGAAAAAGAAGTAATTTTGCCGGCGATCCGCGAGGGTCGCCGCGCCCGTGCCGCACATGGAGTCATTGCATCTCATCGTGGGCCTGGGTAATCCCGGCGCGGAATACGCGAAGACACGGCACAACGTCGGATTTTTGCTGGTCGGGGAATTGGCCGCGCGCTGGAAGACAGATTGGGCGAACAAACGAAAGTTCAGCGCCCGCATCGCGCGCGCCGAATGCAACGGACGCCGTGTGTTGCTGTGCCAGCCACAGACGTTCATGAATTTGAGCGGCGAAACGGTGCGGGCGCTGGTGGATTTTTATCGGTTGCCCCGACCGTTGTCGGGGCTGTTGGTGGCGGTGGACGATGCGGATTTGCCGCTGGGCGAGATTCGCCTGCGGGCGGGTGGCAGCAGCGGCGGGCATCACGGGCTGGAATCCATCGAGCAGCATCTGGCCACGCGCGGGTTCGCGCGGTTGCGAATTGGCATTGGCCGCGAAGACGGCGCACGGGAGATAACGGATTACGTGCTTGGCCGTTTTAATTCGACGGAAGCGGCACTGATGAAAAAAGTTTTGAACCGGGCGGTCCACCAGACGGAATGCTGGTTGGACGACGGAATTGAAAAAGCAATGAACCAGTTTAATGGAAGCGTTGAAACGTTAAAAAGTTGAATCGTTGAATCGGACACACGGTTCAACGGTTGAACGATTCAACGATTTAATGGTTGAAAAATGAAACGATACGAAGGTCTGTTCATCTTGAACACAGCAGGCACGGAAAAAGGCGTCGAAGACGTCCTCGACAAAATTTCCGCCGAAATCGCGGCGGCGGGCGGCAAAGTCGAAACTGTGCAGAAAATGGACAGGAAAAATTTCGCGCGCGTGGCCAACAAAAAGAATAATGCCGGTTTTTACGCGAACGTCATTTTTGCGGGCGCACCGTCCGTCGTCGCGCAGTTGCGGACAAAATTTGCGTTGAACGAGGAAATTTTCCGCGTTCTATTCACACAGGCGCCCGAACCGAAACCGGCGAAGTAACCGCAAAAGCTATGAATGAAGACATCAATCGAGAGATTCTGATTGAATTGCGAAAATCGAGACAGCTCAATCAGATCATGTCTTGCTTTGCTGTCGCTCTCGTCATTGCGGCGGCGGCATTTATTGCCATTGAACATCACAAGCGTCAGCACGAATATCCCTGGGGTAAGGTGGACACTGCTTGGTATCAGCAGGATTATCCCAAAGCCTTGTCTTTAGCACAGGCCATTGTTGCCCGGCAGACTAATTACTATTATGGACATCAGTATCTTGGGAATATCTACCTAGCAATGAATGATCTCACGAATGCAGAGGTGGAGTATTCGCGCGCATATCAATTGCTTCCAAACAAAGAACGCAAAGACACATTAGAGTCTGTGCAAAAACGTATCGCCATGGAGCATAACGCACAATCGCAGTCTAAATAAGGAGTTAATATGGCCAATTTCAACAAAGTCATTTTGATGGGAAACCTCACGCGCGACCCTGAACTGCGTTACACGCCCAAAGGCACGGCGATTGCCAAAATCGGCCTGGCCATCAATCGCAAGTGGAAGAGCGAAACCGGCGAAATGAAGGAAGAGGTAACCTTTGTGGACGTGGATGCTTTCGGCAAAACCGCCGAAACCATCGGCCAATACCTGAAGAAAGGCCGCCCCATTTTAATCGAAGGCCGCCTCCGCTACGACACTTGGGAAGACAAACAAACCAAACAGAAGAAAAACAAGCTCGGTGTCGTGATGGAAAGTTTTCAATTCATCGATTCTTCCAACCGCGGCGGCGGTGAAGGCGCGCCTGCCTCATCGCGTCCGGCAGCCGGTGCGGCCCCTGCTCCGCCTGAACCCACCGAAGGCGACACGCCACCGGAAGGAGACGACGTTCCCTTTTGACCAGGACGCGGGAGACGGTATTTAATTTTTCTCTCAACATTCAACTTTCAACGTTCAACTATTTTTCGCATGTCAAAGACTGAAGTCATTCTCACGCACAATATCGTCGGCCTCGGCGCTGAATCCGATCAGGTGAAAGTCGCCGCCGGTTACGCGCGTAATTATCTATTCCCGCAGCGGCTGGCCGTTCCGCTGACGCAGGTGAACGAGCGCCACATCGGGGCATTGCGCCAGCGCCGCGCCGAACGCGAGGCGCATGAGTTCAACACCATGACCGAACTCTCCAAGGCACTGTCGACGCTCATTTGCATTATCAAGGTGAAGGCGGGCGAAGACGGCAAGATGTTCGGCTCGGTGACCGCCGGCATGATTGCCGACGAATTGAAGCATCAATTCGACATTTCGCTCGACAAAAGGAAAATTCACCTCGAACACCCGATTCGCGCGACGGGCGACCACGAAGTCGAATTAAACTTACACCCCGAAGTCAAAGGCACCCTGAAAGTGTGCGTCGAGAGCCTTACACCCGCCGCCGCACCGGGACCGGAGACGGCGGCACCTGCCGAACCCAAAAAGGAGGGAAGCAGGGAATTCAAACGTGAGAGGCACACCTACACAAAACGGGATGCCAAAACCGAAAAGGATCAAAAACCTGAAAAAACTCGAAAACCTGAAGCCGCTGGAGGAAAAAAACTTCATACGGTCAAAGAATCCCACGCGGTCAAAGGTGAAAAATCCGAGAAACCGGCGAAAGCCGCCAAAGCGCCAAAGACGGAAAAACAGACTTGACCAGCCTGCACAAAAGCTTTAGGTTCTCTTCGCAATGTTGAAAAATGTTTCACAAGTTGTCATGCTGGTCGTTGTTGGCGACGCCGTTGGCGCTTGTTGAAGCTAAACCCAGTTTTAATGAGAACCCACGGCTGGCAACGGTCGTGGGTTTTTTATTTGACCCGCGCGCGATGACCGGCCAAAACCACAAATAACCATGAGCAAAACAACTGAAACCGCTGGAAAGAAATCCTCCACCCGCGCCGGGATCGGCCCGACGATGTCCGGGTGCGATATCCTTGTTGAGGCCCTCGAACGCGAAGGCGTGGAAGTCATTTTTGCCTATCCCGGCGGCGCGAGCATGGAAATCCATCAATCGCTTACGAAATCCAAAATTCGCACTATTCTCCCGCGCCATGAGCAGGGCGGAAGTTTTGCGGCTGAAGGTTACGCGCGTTCGACCGGCAAGGCCGGCGTGTGCATGGGCACCAGCGGGCCGGGCGCGACGAACCTCGTCACCGCCATTGCCGATGCCTACATGGATTCCTGCCCACTCATCGCCATCACCGGCCAGGTCAACCAGGCCATGATCGGCCGCAGCGCGTTTCAGGAAACGGACATCATCGGAGTGACGTTGCCCATTGTGAAGCACAGCTATCTCATCACGGATGTGAACGACATTCCACGCATCATCAAGGAGGCGTTTTACATCGCGCAAACCGGACGCCCCGGTCCGGTGATGATTGACGTGCCGAAAAACATCCAGCAGGCCAAAACCCAGCCCGTGTGGCCGACGCCCGAACAAATCAAGAAAGGCCTGCGCGGTTACGAACAACCCGATCTTCGCGCGGATGAAGTGGCGTTGAACGAAATCATCGGCCTGATCGAAAAGGCCGAACGCCCGGTGCTTTACGTCGGCGGCGGCATCATCAGCAGCGGCGCGGCGGCGGAACTCAAAAAGTTCGCCGAGGCGACGAACATTCCCGTGACGACCACGCTCATGGGCATCGGCTGTTTCCCGGAAACCCATCCGCTCTCATTGCGCTGGCTGGGCATGCACGGCGCGGCATTTGCGAATTGGGCCGTCAACGGTGAATATAAATACCGCAGCAATCCAGATGAGCCGATGGTGAAAATCAAGGACGGCGCGGATTTGTTGCTCGCGTTCGGCGTGCGGTTCGACGACCGCGTGACCGGCAAGTTTGAGGAATTTTGCAAGCACGGCACGATTGTCCATCTGGACATTGACGCGTCCGAGCTGAACAAAAATCGTCGCGTCAACCTGGCCGTGACAGGCGACATCAAGGACGCGCTTACGCGGCTCAATGCGATGCTCGCCAAGTGTCCTCTCAAAAAAAAGCACACAGCATGGCTCGCGCAGATTGATGAATGGAAGCAAAAGGGGCCTTTTGCCTACACCATTACGCAGGAAATTGCCGGCAGCGACCACATGAAAGACCATCTCAAAGGCCATGAAGACCAGATCATCCTGCAGCAGATGGTGGTTGAGGCGCTTTATGAATTGACCCAAGGCGACGCCATCATCACCACCGGCGTGGGCCAGCATCAGATGTGGGCCGGCCAGTGGTATAAATACAAATACCCGCGCCAGTTCATCACCAGCGGCGGGCTGGGCTCGATGGGCTTTGGTTTGCCGGCGGCACTTGGCATCAAGGTCGCGCATCCCGACAAGGAAGTGATTGACATTGACGGCGATGGCTCGTTCCTGATGAACATCCAGGAGCTGGCGACCGCTCATGTCGAGAAAATCGCGGCCAAGGCCATCATCCTGAACAACCAGCACCTCGGCATGGTGATGCAGTGGGAGGACAAGTTTTACAAAGGCAACCGCGGCCACACCTATCTCGGCAACCCTGATGATCGCGCGCAGATTTATCCCGACTACGTGCGCGTCTGCAACAGCTTCAATGTGAAATGCGAGCGCGTGATGTTCAAAAGGGACTTGCGCCCCGCCATCCAGCGGATGCTCGACGCGAAGGAACCCTACGTGCTCGATGTGATTGTGCCTTACACCGAACACGTGCTGCCGTTCATTCCGGCGAATCGCACCGTGGCGGACATGATTTGGAAGGCGTAAAACCAATTCCCAGTGATAATCGGTGTAAAGGTAGGGTCGCCTCGCCGAGGCGACCGAAGCGGACGCGCGGGCCGCGCGTCCCTACCAAAGAGAATGTGCCGAATGTCTCCGGGAATTGGTATAACAATTCATCCTGTAAATTCAGGGCCGGAGGCAATGCTTGTCGTCCGGCCCTTTTTTGTTACGCTGCGTGAAATGCGTAAATTATTTTTCTGTTTCGCCCTCGGGCTGGCGTGGCCTGCGGTTGCGTCGGAAATTAAAATCAATTTCGGCGATTTCCAGACAAATCAAGCGCCGCCGGGCTTTTACGGCGCGCTGGCCGGTGGCGGCAAGCCGGGAGATTGGAAAATCGTCATGGACGAAGTGCCCTCGGCATTTGCGCCGTTGACGTCGCAAACGCCCACTTTCAACCGGCGCGGCGTGCTTGCCCAACTCAGCATGGACCCGACCGACGAGCGGTTTCCCATGCTGATTTACGACAAGGAGACCTTCAAGGATTTCAAGCTGACGACACAATTCAAAATCGCCGGCGGCGGCGTGGAGCAAATGGCCGGCGTTGTGTTTCGTTTTCAAAATGAATCGAATTTTTACGTCATCCGCGCCAGCGCCTTGGGAAACAATCTGCGCTTTTACAAAGTCGTGAACGGCGTGCGCGGCAATATCATCGGTCCGGAAACGAACATTTCCACCGGCGTCTGGCATGCGCTGACGGTGCAGTGTCAGGGAAATCAAATCACCTGCTGGCTCGACGAACATTTGGCGATGCCGCCGCTGAATGACAACACATTCGCCGACGGCAAAATCGGATTTTGGACGAAGTCGGACGCGGTGAGCTATTTCGGCGACACAACGATCGTCTACACGCCGCGCGTGCCGATGGCTCAAACGCTTGTGCAAGGCATGATGCGAAAGTATCCGCGCATTCTGGAGTTGCGCATTTATACGCTTGATGACAAAGGCGAACCGCAAATTCTTGCCAGCAAGAACGAAAAAGAAATCGGCCGGCCCGGGACCGACGCCGAAAAAAACGCCATCACCACCGGCGCGATTTATTTTGGACGCGGCAAAGGCACCGTCGCGGTGACAATGCCTTTGACCGACCGCAACGGCGATTCGATGGCGGCGGTGCGGGTTCAATTGAAATCATTCGAAGGCGAGACGCAGGACACCGCCATGGCCCGGGTGCGAGCCATCGTCAAACAAATACAGGCGCAAGTTGTGTCCAGTGAGGAACTGAAACAGTGAATCACGCCTAGTTTTTGGCGGGCGCACTTGATTCAACCGGCGGTTTTATCACGGGCATTTCAGCGGGCTTCACACGACGGATACCGCCATAAACCACGATGTTGCCGTCATCGTCGGCACGAAGCCGCGGGCGCACCTTGAGGTAATCGTAAATTTCCTGCCGGACAATGTCGCCGTTTGGATCGATCACCGAATAAGTGAAGACCGATGCGCCGCTCTGGTAAAGCACGTGCAAATTGCTGAACCGATCCAATTGCGGTTCCGGCTGGCTGAAGGAAACCATCGGGCCGATCGGGCGGACTTTGAAAATGCGCGCGCCGGATTCATCGCTCACCTGCACATACATCCGCAGTTGCGAGCGCAGATAATTGGCCTCCTCCAGGGTATATTTGCGGACTTCCGGCTCCCTGTTCGTCACCCCCGCCGGCAGAGGCACGCCAAACACTCGCGACCACAATTTCGCGCCGTCAATCACGTCGAAACTGCATGACGGGCTGGTGACTTCCGTGCCCCAATCCTTGATTCGCACCGTCGCGATGATTCGATAACGTCCCGGCCGCGACACCGTGAAATACGGCGCCAAATCCACACGCTTGGTGGCCACTTGAGATGAATCCAAATCAAATTCGCCCTGCACCGGCGGATCGGAATTTTTGGTGACGACAAAATTATCCACGGATTCCACGCTGAACGTCAGCCAATTCGCGTCCGCGCCAAAGTGCAGCGGCTGGCCGGAGCGATTCGCGATGTGCACCGTCACCGGCAAAGCCTCGCTGGGCAAAAACTGCTCCTGCTCCAGCGTCAAGTTCACGGCAACCTGCGCCGAGGCGCTGAAAATGGGTAGCAATGCCAGGCCGAAAATGGGCAATGAAAATTTCATTCGAACGCGGAACACTCTAAACCGCCGTCCGCACGTGGCAACTGCAAAACTTCTGACTTTCGCCTTCGAGGTTGACATCACTGGCCCGGCGTGGCTCAGTTCTCGTCGTTAGGCGGCGCTATAGCACCATGCCAAAAGCAAAACATGCGAAGCAGCCAGAGGGAGTCCAGAAGCTCCGCCTTGAGAATGCTGCACTCAAGCAGGAGAATCTGAAGCTCCAGCGTCGTATTGTGACACTGGAAGCCCAGATGACTTCAGCACGGCACAAGATTATCGCACTTCAAGAGCGCGTTCCTGTATCCAAGCTCACGGATGAAGAATTGGAGGAGAGGATTCACCATGAAAAGACTGACGGCTCGGCCTAACAAATCGCTGCAGGCAACGCGGGATGGCGTCGCCAGTTCCGCTTTCGCGGACTACATCATCAGCCCCGCGTGCCTGAGCTCTGGACGTTAGGAGACATTTATGAAGAACATCGTTTATGCTGCTATAGTAATTTCGGTGTCATTTTCTACATTTGCACAGATTGATAGCTTATCGCCGGACGATAAGCTCGATGCTGTGAAGCAGGTGCGAAAAGAGTACACTTACTGGCTCGATCAACTGCCGAATAGTAAGTTCGACGTTGAGACAAAAAGCATTCTTCAGACAAACATACAACTTGCCCTTCGATACGTCAACTTCATGGAAAAAGTGGCAAAAGGGGATACCAAACTTTCTACACCCGACGGTGGGTATCTCGTTCCCACAACGCGCGCATTCAAAGACTGGGCTCGCATCATGAAAGGACTGGGAGCCAAATGCAGAGCAGACCTTACTCAACCTGGAGAAGTCTCCTTCCCTTTTCTGCCCATTGAGGTAAGTGATGGTGAAACAGTGTCGCGAATAGGTAAGGGTCCGTATAAGAACCTCTACGTTGACAAAGATAACAATATTATTGTCTTTGGAATACAGGGTATAGTTTGGAATTCATTGGAGATTGATAGGAAAGAAGGCTCTCCTAACAAGATCGGTGCAGCGAACGGGAGCCAGCCGTTTCGCTCAGAAACAAATCGAACGTCACCGGCGGCTGGCTTCCGTCGCTGACCTTTGCGTTAGGCGGCTAACGCAATAGTATGTATGAGCACACCCGAAAAACGAAAGAAAGCACAGGAAACATTTGAAGAGAGCAACTTTGTGCTGGGCCAAAAGACCGAGTTCGAGGCCGCCTATCCCGAAGTAGAGGCATGTTTGGTTGCCGTCGAGGAGTTCGGATTGGGAGTTCATGCTTGGGAAAAAGGACAGCCCAGAGGTTATCGAAATCCCGGAGAATACATTGATTGCCATAATCCGCTGTGCAACGGTGGTTTCCAGATTGGTTCCATTATCAGCGAGATGGTGCGGAAGCGTGAGACGAGTAAAGAAGGTGTGGCTTATTGTTGCGGACAGGAAGGCTCACCGAAGGGTCGTCGTGTTTATGGCAGGTGCAAGAATTCATTTCAGTATAAAGTCACTATCACGTATAAGACGCAGTGAGACGAAGACAGGAGAGCCACCTAACACCGCGCTGGAGCCAATCCCGATAAAAAGCATCGGGACCCCTTCAGTTTCGGATTGAGCTATGAAATTTGAGAGTCCAGATTGCGGTCGTGAGCCCGCATTGCGGGACGCCGGGTGGCCGTGGCTCCCATTTTTGCTCTTGCCGAGCTACGCTGAGGCAGGCAGCTTTGGATCGTTAGGCGAATCGGGGAAGGTATAACACGAATGAACTATTCATTATCGAGTATCCGATGGCTCCGTGTCTTCGGCGCTGCGCTTGCAGTCATTGTGCTGAGTTTCCTCATCGTGACTGCTATAATAACTGTTTACGCGTTCGTCTTGGCTTTTCAGGCTCGGGGCGCTCCCGATCAAACTGCCATTAATCACTTTGCCTCGAGGGTCGGTCGCAATTTGACGCCGTGGCTTGAGATGTTCCTGACGTTGGTTGTGGCCGTCGGCGTTGCTCGAAGAGCCGAGAAGGCCGGTATCATTCATGGTCTTTTCATAGGTATTCTGGCTGGTCTATTGAATTTGGCGGTGACACTGGCTTTTGGTGGGCGGCTTGATTTATATAACTTGGTTTTCTTTCTAATCGTTGTGGGGCTGGGGTGGCTCGGAGGCTTTGTGGGGCAAAAATGGACGCGTAAAACCTGAAGTCGTCGCCTAACAAATCGCTGCAGCCAACTCCGATAAACGGCATCGCGAGCGGGCTTGCCACTGCCCTTTCAGTTTTACCGAGACATGAAATTCGATTATCGTTGTTCCATTGCTGGCCCAGCCGCCGGCCTGTCCCGTCGTAGCTTCGGAGCGAAGACGGATGGCCGTGGTTCCTATCTTCGCTCTTGCCGAGCTACGCTGCGGCAGGCAGCTTTGGATCGTTAGGCGTCTTATGAATCGTCATCCGGTTCAGTATTTGCATGGTATTTTAGCTGGTGCTGGATTTGCAGCATTTTTGGCTATCATCGCCGCTCCGTCTGTAGCGTGTTTAGATAAATTGGCGGTCGCGTGTTTTGCCATATCGGTTCCATGTAACGCATTCACATTTTTGTGTCCGATTTGGAAGCTTCCAGATTGGAGGCATCGGGTTTTCCGTTGTTTATTTCGGTATGCTGGGCTTTTTGTTGGCGTGGCTGGTTTAGCTTTCGCTTTTGGACATTTTGGGTGGCTGTATTCACTTTTATTCGCCATGCTCGCTCTTCCAGCACTCTATTTACTTCGGTGCATAGCCGATGACCTTCTTCGCGCTCATAACAGCGGTCAGCCCAATCCTGTAAAGCATGAGCCGGACGTCTAACACCGCGCTGGAGCCTACGGATTCGGCTGAAAGAAGAATGGTATGGACCTGAAATATGAAGTGGAAGCCGATTGGCTCCTGCTGACGACTTGCAATTTCCGATGCAGCTACTGCGGTTGGCCTCCCAGTGCTCTAGGTGCCAAGATCGCCATCCACGGGACACATGCCCAGTGGGTGGAAGGATTTAATGCCACTGGCAAGACGTGGCTGCTCCATATCACTGGAGGCGAACCAACAATTTACCCGGACTTTGTCAGTTTGTGTGAGCAGCTTGTCCGGGGTCATTACCTGTCGATCAACACCAATCTTTCGCATCCGTGTATCACGGACTTCGCAGAAAGAATTGATCCGGAGCGGGTGCATTACATCAACGCGGCAGTGCATTACGATGAAAGACAGAAGAAGACATCGCTTGATGTTTTCATCGAGCATGTGCACAAGCTCCAGAGGCATCACTTTAACGTTCTGGTCTCCTCAGTCATAACTCCCATGATGGTGAGCATTTTCCCGGAATTGTCGGAATACTTCGAGTCTCACGGCTTGTTCCTCATCCCGAAGGTGATGCGTGGGATGTATCAAGGCAACACGTATCCTGCCGCATACTCTGCCGATCAGAAGGCTCTGTTTCTCGAATACTCGGCGAAAGCGAGGCAGAAGTATGCACCAGTGATCGACAGGATGGGTGAACCGGCCACGATCGACATGTTCGCCGCCGGCCGCCTCCTCAACAGCTCCGGCAACTATCGCGGTAAGTTGTGTGGCTCCGGTTACAATTTTGTAACGATTCTGCCGGATGGAACGATATACCGGTGCGGATCTGGGAATCACTATGGCAAGAGCAAGGTATATCGGAAGCACTTTGGTAATATATTGCTGAAGAATGTCAGCTTCCTGCGTGCCCCCAAGCCGTGTGACACCTCCTACTGTCCATATTTCTGTGAAAAATACACATCACCGCAGTTCGTGCGAACGCAGAAGGGGGCAGACACTTCATTTATCAGCCCGCTATCTTCGCTGATAAAGTGGGTTCTTGAGGCCTAACAAGTCGCTGGAGCCAACGCCGGTTCAAATCGAAACCCCTTCCCCTTTGTTTCGCTTCCGCCTGCATCCGATTCCGGCACGACGAGTGAGTTTTCGATCGGTCTTGTTGCAGATTTGCGTTTTGTTGTTGTCGTGAACTTGGCGCGCCCTGATGAATCGGGATGTCCAAGCTCTTGACCGTCAGACACCTCGACGCCCACTTAATAAATAGAATTAAAATGCATTGACACTTATTATAAAGTGCTCTAATATTTATTCAGGGTGAGCTTGATAAAAAAAATATTAAGTCGTCGCCACAAAGCAGAGAATGTAGAAGATTCGTCTTCTGTTAGTTGGCCCGGCCAGTCGGGCAAGGAATATCCATATCAGGTTTATCCCATCGATGCTTCTTTCCAGCCGGTGCCGGGCAATTACATTTGCGCCAAACAATCTGCAAGCGGCGACTGGATTCCCCTTTTCATCGCTCAAACCAGAAATCTCAACCAACGACTTGAGGAGCACGAGAAGCAGGGACATGCCATTCAGGATGGCGCAACCCACATCCTTGTTCATATTTCCAACGAAGGTCAGGCTGCCCGATGCTCGGAGGAGCGGGACTTGGTTCTTTGCTGGAAGCCGCCCTGCAACGACCCGATTGGGGGCTAAGGCGGGAAGTTTTTGCTGGCCGTGACCAAAACCCGGGTTTGCCAGGCAGTCACCGGCATTTATCGCTATTTCCAATAATTCCAATTTACTTTGGGAAAAATATTGTCGCGCGACTCGACTTCGCACAGCCATTTTTCATCCACACTCGTGGCGGTGAGTTGATCATGCAGCGCGATGAACTGGAGCAAATGGTCTTTCACGCGGCGGCGCGCGTAATCGGGACTCGTGCCCGCGCGCAAAATGAACGGCCAGTCGCTGGCCTGCGCGAGCAGCAATTCACGCGCAGCCTGCCGCAGCGCGCGCGCTTTCAAACCGCTTGCCTTGGGAAATTTCCGCGCGAGGCCGGTCATTCGCTCCTGCGCAATTTGCAGATGCGGATAAATCCATTCGTTCGATTCGTTCAGCCACGCGCGCAAGTAGCCTTCCTCACCCCAGCTCGACGCGCTCGGGGCGGCGATTTGATTTGTCGGATGCCGGTACAGGTATTGTCCCGGCGTGATGAGTTCGACGGTTTTCTGGTCGTAAAAAAGTTTGCGCGCGAAGTAATCGAGAAATTCCGGCCCTTCATACCACCAGTGGCCGAACAATTCGGCGTCGTAGGGCGCCACAACGAGCGGCGGACGATCCAAAAGTCCGGCGACACGCTGGATTTGCATGACGCGTTCGTTGAGAAAATGTCCGGCATGTTCAGCGGCAGCCTGCAAAGCGCGGTCAGGTTGATAAATTTCCTTGTCCCCTGCTCCGCCGGTGATGCGGTAATACTTGATGCCTGTGAACCCGCGATTTTCCGGCGACGGCAAATGCGGTTTCACGTAATCGAAATCGAGATCAAAGCCGATGTCGCGGTAGAAATCACGGTAACGCGCGTCGCCGGGATAACCCTCATGTTTGCTCCAAACCTGCCGCGAGGAATCGAAATCGCGCCCGAACGCGGCGATGCCGTTGGGTGTGAAAATCGGCGCGAAGGTGCCGTAACGCGGGCGCGGGCGCGCATGGAGCACGCCATGCGTGTCGAGAATGAACCAGCGGATGTTCGCTTCCTGCAAAAATTTTTCGACACCGTCCACGTAGGCGCATTCGGGCAGCCAGATGCCAACTGGGTCGCGGCCAAAACAACTGCGGTAATGGTTGCGAGCGGTCAAAATTTGCGCGCGAATGGACGGCAGATGATTTGCCAGCAGCGGCAGCAGTGCGTGCGTCGCGGCGGTGGTGATGATTTCGATGCGTCCTTCGTCCTGAAATTTCCGAAATGCGCCGACGAGATTGCCTCCATGTGCGTGCCACGTGTCGCGAACCAAAGTGAACCGATGATGATACATCCAGGCGAGTTCGCGGAAGGCGCGGTCCCAATGCGTGCGACGAATCTCCTTTTGGGCCAGTTCAATGAGACTGTCCAAGTGCCGTTCGTAACGGCCACACAACAGCGGGTCGAGCAGCATTGCGCAAAGTGTCGGCGAGAGTGAGAGTGTCAGGCGCGCGTCCATGCCGTCGCGCCGCCAGCCATTGAGAATTTGCAGCAGCGGCACGTAAGTTTCGGTGACGGCTTCAAAGAGCCATCTCTCCTCCAAAAAATTTTCATGCTCCGGATGACGCACGAACGGCAAATGTGCGTGCAAAACGAGGGATAAATAGCCTTGAGGCCAACGGAGTTCGCCGCTCATTCGTCAAGCTTGTTTGAAATCCATTCCGCGAGGGAGCGAGCTTTGATCAAAACGACGATGCCCAGCATGAAGAAAATGGTTGGAAACACAAAGTCGGAAATATGCATGGGCGTCTTATGCAAGGAACCTTCAACCCAATGCAAACTCTTCATCCAATGCAAACTCAAATCGATCACGCCAAAGCCCATCAGCGTAATGGCGATGAAGCAAACCAGCATCAGGGCACCGCGGTTGGGTGTGTCCATGGGGATCAAATATTTTCCGGCAGCGGCATTTTGAGTGCGGAGTCTTGCGGATGCGCGGCAACATCGCCGATGTATTCGGTTTCGCGGTTGAATTTCAAATCCGCCGCCCGCGCTTCCGTGTTGTCGGCGGAAACGGCCACCGCGGGCAAATCATATTTCCCATCCGGCAGCGCGAAGCGGTAGCTGAACGAGCCATCGGGCCGCAATTTGATTTCATGACCGCCGAGCGTGACTTTGGCCGTCGGCTCAGTCGCGCCGTAGATGATCAATTCCGCGTTGACGTTGAACCAGAAACCCTTTGGTTGCTCGACGCCGCCGAATGGACTTGAAAGGCTCGAAACGCCAAGCGATGAAATCTCGTGAGCGAGTCGGCGGCGAATCAACTCCGTGATTTCGAGCGAACCCATCCACACGCGGCGGACGTCGTCAATGTTGATGATTTTCGCCAGCGCCTGTTCTTGTTGCGATGTCCAGGACGAAAGCGGACGGGAGACCGCGTGCGGCAATTCGGGATGGCCCTGCCGCCGGAGTTCTTCAATCGCCTGCGCCAGAGGAAGATTCTCGCACACGGCGGCTTTGACGATTTCCATTAATTTGGCGAACGGAAATTCAAAGGGAATCGTGGCGAATTCAGCGCTGCTCTCCGACGAAACAGCGTCGGAAGGCGTGACGGTTGAACCCGAAGCGGCAACGCGCACCCATTTACCGGGTGGGGAATAGTAGCCGAGTTCGGCTGCGTAGGAATCGCCGGCCCGTTCGACGTGCGCAAACCAGTGGCGCGACTCGGGATGAACATGAATTTCGCAAATCGGATGGCCTTCCACCTTGCCCGCGTAAATGCGCAGAACGAGATGGCTGTCGGCTGAACGCGCGTTGCAGCGCAATTGTTGCTCACGAGTCAAGTCCCAATGCGCATAAAGCCAGTGCGGATCGCGCGCGGCCAAAAATAATTGGCGCGTGCCATAAGCTTCGGGCAATTCGGCTTCCGCCGTTTCAAAATGTTGCGATGGCGGCACGGGGCCGAGCGCATATTTTTGGCCGGGACCGCTGATGGCCGGTGATGCAGGATGATCGCCTTCGAGCAAAATGGACGGAACTTCAATTTTTTTGCGGCGGACGCGGGCGCGACGAATGGTTGCGGCTTTCAGCCCGGTGGTGCGCTTGATCTTGGCTTTGGTGGAAGCAATTTTGGCAATTGAAGCAATTCCCTCCGGCGGGACTTCGGCGACGCGGCGTGGACGCACAGTGCGGATAGTTTTTTTCTTCTTCGCTGGCGTGGACGCTGATTTCGTTTTCATAGCAGCAAATCCCTGCTTCGTGGCGACGATTTCATTGCTTGGGCCAAGTTAGGGTGAAAAAGTGTGAGACGCAATGGGAATTTCACTGATTTAAATGTCCTTGCTGTCAAATTGTAAATGTGTTTCCCTGCTTTAGGACAGCATGAGTCGGCTTAAAAAAAACGGGGCTGCCGGTTCGTCTCCCATAATTTTCGTGGTGGACGATGAGCCGATGTTGCTTAATCTGGCTGAAACGATTTTGGGGGCGGCGGGTTTTCAGGTGCACCTGTTTCATAATCCCCAAAAAGCATTGAGTGAATATGTTGCCGCCAAACCGCCGCCCGACGTCGTCATAACCGATTACTCCATGGCCGGGATGACCGGCATGGATTTGATTCGTGAATGCAGGCGGCTTAACCCGCAGCAAAAAACAATTCTTCTCAGCGGCACGGTGGACGAAAGTATTTATGCCAATTCGCCAATCAAACCCGACTGTCTTCTGACCAAGCCATATCAAATTCACAAACTCGTCGAAGTGACTCGCTCGCTTGTCGCATCCTGACAACACATGGAAATTTACTGGCAAAAATCAGACGAAATTATCAAATTACCAACCTTATGAAAAAGTTTAAAAAAATCCTATTAGGCATCGGAATCGGATTGGTGGCTTTAATCGTCATCATGGTGATTATCGTGAGTTTCTTCCTCGGCTCCATTGTTAAAACGGGCATTGAAACGGTCGGCCCGGAGATCGCCAAAGTCTCCGTCAAATTGGACGGGGTGCACTTGTCGTTGCTGACCGGCTCGGCCAAAATCAAGGGCTTGGTCATCGGCAACCCGGAAGGTTACAAAACACCACACGCCATCAGCGTCGGCTCGGCTGCCGTCGGTGTAAATTCACTTTCGGTTTTATCGGACAAAATCGTCGTGCGTTCGGTGCGCGTCGAAGCGCCGGAAATCACCTTTGAAGGCAATCCTTTTGGCGAAAACAACCTCGGAAAAATCATGGACAACGTCAATGCTGCCACTAAAAGCAGCGCTGCACCTTCCACAAACGCCCCGGTGCAGGCAGGCAAGAAACCGGCCAGGAAATATGAAGTGGATGATTTTTTGATCACCGGCGCCAAAGTTCATGTCAGCCTTACCGGCATGAGCGGCAAGGAAATGACGCTCCCGCTGCCGCCCATTCACCTCACTGACCTGGGCAAGGGCAACGAGGGCCTTACCGCAACTGATTTGACGCGGCGCGTGCTCGACGCCATCACCACCGCCACGCTCAAGGCCGTCAGCAGCGCCGCCACCGACATTGGCAAAAGTGCCGGGAAGCTGGGCAAAGAGACCGGAAAAGCCGTTGGCAAAGGTGCCAATAAAATCACCAAAGGGATTGGCGATTTATTCGGCAAATAAAATTCATTCTTTCCTTTTTGTTTGCCGCAACGCCTGCGACTTTTGGATTGCAAGCGCGGCGGGTTGTCTCTAAAGTTTTACCCATGCCCGTAGGCAGAGGTTATGTTTTTTGGCGTTGATTATTATCCTGAGCTGTGGGTCTTCCCTTACAGCGGCACCGCTGACAATCCCGAGGCGGCTTGGGAACGCGACGCCCAGATGATGGCCGAGGCTGGCATGAACGTCGTCCGCATCGGCGAATGCTCTTGGGGCATTTGCGAACCTGAAGAAGGCAAATACGATTTTCTATGGTTGCGCCGCGTCATGGACATCATGGAAGATCATAATATCAAAGTTGTCCTCGGCACACCCACCGCAGCTCCACCGATTTGGCTGGCGAAAAAGCATCCTGAAATTTTACCGCTCGACGAACACGGTTTGGTCAAGCACGAAGGCACGCGCCGCGCGGTTTGCCTGAACAACGACGATTATTGGAATGCCTCCAAGCATCTTGTCGAAAACATGGCCCAAGCACTCGGTGATCATCAGCAACTCATTGCCTGGCAAATTGACAACGGCCTCGGTGAACACCAAACCGAGTGGTCGTTCAACGAAGATTCGCGCCTCGAATGGCAGAACTGGCTGAAGTTGAAATACAAGACCGTCGAGGCCCTCAACGATCAACTCGGTTTGTGTTACTTGGGACAAATCGTTTCTTCGTTCGACGACGTGCCCATGCCCATGTCTGCGCCCACGGCACACAACCCCGCATTGTTACTGGACTGGTATCGGTTTTGCAGCGACGCCATTGTCGCCTTCGTTCGAATGCAGGCCGATGTGCTGCACAAGCTTTGCCCCAATCATCCCGTCACTGTCAATCTGCGCGCGCTTCATCAGAAGTTCGACCACTTCGATATGGCGGCGGCTGTGGATTTCGTCTCCGTTGAAAGCTATCCTGCGATTAAAACCATATCCGCAGAATCGGCCTGCGACATTGACATTCTCCGCTCGCTCAAAAAATCGGACATCAAAACGCCCGACGGCGATTGTGGCTTCTGGGTCATTGGACAAAAAACCGGTCAGGTCAATTGGCAGGACGTCAACTCGCTGGTGCGACCCGGCATCACCCGGCTGTTCACGTATCAACTCATTTCACGCGGCGCCTGCGGTGTCTTTTACCATCGCTGGCGACAGCCACGCATCGGCAACGAAAAATTTTGCGGCGCGGTTCTTCCACACCATCTCGAAGACAATATGCGCGTCTTCAAGGAAATAAACCAAATCGGCGAAGAACTGAGAATCCTCGCACCCGCGCTCAAGGACACAAAAGTCGCGGCAGAGGTTTGCATCCTTTACAGCCATGAAAATGACTGGGCCCTGCAACAGCCGATGCAGCCAAACAAATTCCTCAATCTGCGCGAGCACATTCAACTCATCTACAACGCGCTGCACGACCGTAACATCCTTGTGGATTTCGCACGCCCGTTTGAAGATTTGTCCAAATACAAAATCGTTTTCGCGCCGTCGCTGCACTTGCTCGCTGCGGGCGAAGCGGATCGCCTCAAACTTTACGTTCAAAACGGCGGCACGCTCGTGAGCACGTTCAACACCGGTCTCGTGAACGAATATTACATCGCTCCCACCACCGGCTATCCAAACGAGATGACCGATTTATTCGGGTTGGAAGTTTTGGAATTTGATCCCATCCCGCCCGGCGAGGAAAATCATCTTGCCTTCAAGAGCGTGTTCGCGACCAGCCATTTGCATCCCGCCCGCCTCTGGTGCGACCTGATCGAACCCAAAGGCTGCCAGGTTTTGGCGACCTACTCGAAAGACTTCTACGCTGGAATCCCCGCCATGACCATGAACATCTTCGGTCTCGGCAAGGCCATTTACATCGGCACCATGAGCCACCAGCATTTTTACACCGACCTCGTCGTCTGGCTGCGCCAAATGAGCGGGCTGCAATCTCTGCTCAAAGTGCCCGAAAACATCGAAGTCAGCATGCGCGAGAAGGAAGGCACGCGCATTTTCTTTCTGCTCAACCATCAAAATTCGCCCGTTCGCATCCAATTTTACAAACCGATGCACGACTACCTCACGGGTAGCTCCTTCTCCGGTAATTACGACCTTCCGCCATACGGCGTGCTCGTTCTCGACGAGCATTCTGAACCCCCAAAGCCGTCCGGCTTCGGCATCTGATTTGCGGCCGTCTTTTCAAAGGTGAACGCCGCCGCTGTCATTCCTGCCGCGCTCGCGCTCTTGAGCCTCGCCCTCGCGCTCTGGCAATGGTTCGCTGCGCGCCGATTTCCACTGCATAAGCAAATCGCCGAACCAAATCTCTCGCCCCCCATCTCAATCCTGAAACCACTCAAAGGCTGCGATAAAACCACTGCTGAATCGCTCCAAAGCTGGTTCAACCAAAATTATGCCGGTCAAACGCAAATTCTTTTCGGCGTCGCGGACGCAAACGACCCCGTATGTAAAATTGTGCGGGAACTCCTTCAGAAAAATTCCGGTCAAGACGCACAACTTCTCGCTTGCAGCGAATCGCTTGGGACAAATGGCAAGGTTTCGACTCTCATCCAACTGGAACGGTCGGCCAAACATTCACTGATTCTCGTCAGCGACGCCGATGTTCGTGTGCCGCCGGATTTTCTAGCCAACATTGTTGCGCCGCTGCGCGACTCCAAAATGGGTTTGGTCAATTGCTTTTACCGGCTCGAGAACCCAACCACGACCGCCATGCGCTGGGAAGCCGTCGCCATCAACGCCGATTTCTGGAGCATGGTTCTACAATACGCCAGCATCAAGCCGATTGACTTCGCGCTCGGCGCGGCAATTCTCGTGCGCCGCGAAGCGCTCGCCGAAACCGGCGGCTTCACTGCGTTGGCCGATTGTCTCGCCGACGATTACCAGCTTGGCCACCGCATTGCCAAAAAAGGCCATCGCACTGCGCTTTGCCCCGTCGTTGTGGAATGTTGGGACGCACCGATGAATTGGCGCGACGTTTGGCGGCATCAACTCCGTTGGGCGCGCACGATTCGCGTTTGCCAGCCCCTGCCCTACTTTTTCAGCATCCTGTCCAACGCCACTCTCTGGCCGCTGCTATGGTTGATTGCATCGCTCGTTTTGTCGAAAACACTTTGCGTTCCGCTGACCGCCATTGCTCTTTTGTTAATGCGAATCGTCATCGCGCAAAATCTCCAGCGCCGATTCATGCAGTCGCGCCACAACATCGCACCGCCGTGGCTCGTGCCGGTGAAGGATTTGCTTCAGGCGGCGATTTGGGCCGGTGCATTTTTTGGAAACACCGTCAAATGGCGCGGGCAACGGATGAAACTTTGTCGCGACGGGACTTTGGTTGAAGAAAAGTAATCCGTCTGTGCCTGCGCTTCGAAAAGGCTGGCTTGCCGGGCCGAAGCTCGAAGCGAAGCGGAGAGCGAAGACTGGTGGGCGCTGAGGGATTCGAACCCCCGACCTACTCGGTGTAAACGAGACGCGCTAGCCTCTGCGCCAAGCGCCCGCCATCGGAAGGTTAGTCCAATTCGCACGGCTCTGGCAATCCGGCATTGATTACAAATTGATTGCAAGAATGGCAGGGACACCGGGATGGCGGAAAACTGATTTTGAAAACATGCTAAAGTTCTACAACAGGGAAAAAACAAGCCGGCCAAGCTGGCTGGCCTGATCGCCAAATTAAAGGAATCGGAGACCCTTACACCGTCTGCTTCCTGAAGAGAGCCCGCACTTTATACATGCCGGGTGGCAGCAAAAGTAAAAGGCCAAAGCTCACAACACTTGGCTCAGGAACTATCATCAACTGATCCTGAGCTGCCGCGCCATTGGAGCCATGCGGCCCGGGAACCCACAAGTTCAAAACAACCACGCCATAAGCACCGTCGGCGGCATTGTGGATGGTCCCGCCCAATGCTGATACTGCAGCGTTATAGAAAGCTGTCCCGTTGACACCATCATTTACCAGACTGGTTGCTTCACCTTGGAGGTACCAAATCGCCTGTTGTAGATCGCCAGCCGAAACTGTACGACCGCTGCCATAAGTATAGTCATACCCGCTTAATGTGCCTGCGGCGAAGTGGCTATAGAGCCAGGCAGTACCCATCATGATCGGTTCGCCGCTTGGGAATTGCCCATCATTAAAGATTTCGTTGCCAATCGTAACATTATAAGTCTCGCCGGGAGTAAAATCCACCTTCGTTTCGATGCAGAACGTCTGAAAATATGGAGCCGTCGAATTTGCTGTCACCGAGGCGTAACCAGCCAGAGTGGGATTAAGGGAGAGCAGAGCTGCATTAGGCAAGGCGCTGAATTCACCACCATCCCCATAACTATAATAATATAAATTCTGATAGGGAGTGACCTGCATCGCAGCCTGAACTGCGGGCACCGCAAGGACTCCCACCAGACCAACCAGTACGCATAATCTTTTCATAGTTTCCTTTTGAACTGACAAGAGAACTAAAGGCTTCGCCTTTCCCCTTTTCCGTAACCCTTCATTATAGCCGTTCAAAAGAGGAAAGTCAAAAAATGTCACACAGTCATCCCACAGGAATTCCACAAAAACCCTTGAAAATTGGGCGTTTTTGACGTTTCTTTTTGCGCTATGGGATGTAAGGAATCCCCGATTCCTTTAATTTGGCGATCAGGCCGGCCAGCTTGGCCGGTTTGTTTTTTCCCTGTTGTAGTAGAACTTTGGCACCGTCTGCTTCCTGAAGAGAGCCTGCACTTTATACATGCCAAGTGATAGCAAAAGTAAAAGGCAAAAGCTCGCAGCACTTGGCTCAGGAACCAGATTAATCGAATCAGGAACCACCATCAACTGATCCTGAGCCGCCGCGCCGTTGGAGCCATCCTCGTTGGGAGCCCACAAGTTCAAAGCAACCACGCCATAAGCACCGTCGGCGGCATTGGCGATGGTCCCGCCCAATGCTGATACTGCAGCGTTATAGAAAGCTGTCCCGTCGGCACCACCATTTATCAGACTGGTTGCTTCACCTTGGAGATACCAAATCGTCTGTTGTAGATCGCCAGCCGTAGCTGTGCGACCGCTGCCATAAGTATAGTCATACCCGCTTAATGTGCCTGCGGCGAACTGGCTATAGAGCCAGGCGGTACCCATCGTGATCGGGCTACCGTTTGGGAACATCCCACCATCATACATGATGTCGTAGCTAATCGTGACATTATAAGCCGACCCGGGATAAAATTCCTCCCCCGTTTCGATGCAGAACGTCTGAAAATATGGAGCCGTCGAACCTGCTGTCGTCGAGGCGTAACCAGCCAGAGTGGGATTAACGGAGAGCAAAGCTGCATTAGGCAAGGCGCTGAATTCACCACCAACCCCATAACTATAATTTGATAAATCCTGATTGAGAGTGACCTCCATCGCAGCCTGAACTGCGGGCACCGCAAGGACTCCCACCAAACCAACCAGTACGCATAATCTTTTCATAGTTTCCTTTCGAACAGACAAGAAAACTAAAAGCTTCGCCTTTTCTGTTTTCCGTTTCGTTTTCCGTAACCCCTCATTATAGCCGTTCAAAACAGGAAAGTCAAAAAATGTCACAGTCATCCCACAGGAATTCCACAAAAACCCTCGAAAATTGGGCGTTTTTGACGTTTCTTTGTGCTATGGGATGGGATGGCTGTAAAAAAATGTTGATATTTTTTAGGCCGGTTGCAAAAGAGATTTCCGGTTGGGAAGCTGGGAAATTTTTTTATGCCTTTGAGAGTGGGGTGGTTGAACAGAGTTGATATCTTACGGGAGACTAATCGCCAGCGGGGATTTACCCCACGTTATAAATCACGGTGACCGCCGCGAGGCCATTTTTCATGACGACGGTGATCGAGAGTCGTTCCCAGTCACATTAAGGGAGGCGTGCGCGGCGGATCAAGGCAACGATTCACGATTCAACGAATCTCATTCCTGAATTCTTGCTGTCGCAATGCCTCGAACAAAACCAATGCCACGCAATTCGACAAGTTCAGTGAACGCGATTTCTCGTTGAACATCGGAATCCGCAGCCAGCGCTCGTGGTTCCGTTGCAAAAGCTGTTTCGGCAACCCGGCGGTTTCGCGTCCGAAAACCAGATAATCATCCGGCGCAAAACCCGCCTCCGTGTAAAGCTTTGGGCCATTCGACTCGATGAACCACAGCCGCGCGTCCACTGGAAGTTTTTCTTCAAACGCCTTCCAACTCGTCCAGCGATGCCACTCAACATGTTCCCAGTAATCCATGCCCGCGCGCTTGAGCCGCGTGTCGTTGAGTTTGAAACCAAACGGTTCAACGAGATGCAGCGCCGTTTTTGTGGCCGCGCAGAGCCGCGCCACGTTGCCCGTGTTCGGCGGGATTTCCGGTTCAACCAAAACAATGTTCACAAGACAAATGAAGAATTAAGAATGCAGAATGAAGAAACAAAAAACGCAGCACCAACCTCCCGTTGCACGATAACAAGTAGGTTCTTCATTCTTCATTCTTCATTCTGCCTTTTCGATAAAACACCTTCCATAATACCAACCCCTGTGCCGGGGCGGTCATGCCGGCCACGCGCCGGTCCTTTTTCGCCAGCATCCGCCGGATTTCATCCGCCGGAAATTTGCCCAGACCGATCTGCACCAGCGTCCCCACGATGCCCCGGCACATTTTGTAAAGAAAACCGTCGCCCTCGATGACGAAGGTCAGCAACGAGCCGCTCTTTTTGATGTCACAGCGGGTGAGCCGACGCACGGTGGATTTCATCTCGTAATTTCGGCTTGCGGCAAACGATTTGAAATCACGCCGTCCGACAAACAGCGGCGCGGCGGCGCGCATGGCCTTCAGGTTGAGCCGACGCGGGACCTGCCACGCGCTATGGCGAAGCAATGGATTCATCGCCGTGTGGTTCCAGACAAAATAACGGTATTGCTTGCCTGCTGTGTCGAACCGGGCATGGAACCTTTTCGGTGCCCGCGCCGCTGACGACACACGAATGTCTTCCGGCAGCCACGCGTTGAGGGCGAGCGCCAGTTTGCGCGGGGGTATCTTGAACTCGGCGGCTGGAATTTCAAAATGCGCCACCATGCCGAGCGCGTGAACACCGGTGTCCGTGCGGCTGGAGCCGTGCAATCGCGGCGCGCTGGGAAACAATTTCGCCAGCGCCGTTTCGATTTTTTCCTGCACGCCCGTGCCGGTTTTCTGCACCTGCCAGCCTTCGTAAGCCGCGCCATCGTAAGCAATCACCAGTTTGAATTTCAAATTCATAAACCACGAAGGCGCAAAGGCACGAAGAAAAAAAACCTTTGCCGCAGAGACGCAGAGACACAGAGATTAAAAAGTAAATTTTTCTCTGCGGCTCTGTGACTCTGTGGCTTCATCAACTTTGTGTTTCGTGTCTTTGTGGTTAAATCCCATCCAGATAGCTTTGCAATAGGATTGCCGCCGCGGTTTGGTCCACTTTTTCTTTGCGTTTGGCGCGGCGCACTCCGCCCTGAATCAACACGCGATTCGCCTGCGCCGAGGTCAATCGCTCGTCCCACGTTTTGATCGGGACGACCATGGCATCCTTCAGCGCGGCGACAAACGTTTGCACTTTCTCCGCCGCCGGGCCGTAGCTGCCGTCCATGTTGCGCGGCAGACCGACGAGAATCAGATCAATTTCCTTTTCGACGAGCAATTTTTTCAGTCGTTCCAGAAAATCCGCGAACGGCTCGGCGGGGATGTATTCCAGCGGCTGTGCGATGGTTTTGGTGGCATCGCTCACCGCGACACCTATACGCTTGGTTCCGTGATCAAGGGCGAGGATTCGCATGACGCTCACAGTTTCACAACAAAAGCTTGGCGAAGCGAGCCGATTTCAATTGAATCGTTTTAGCCACAGATGAAACGCAGAAAGACGCGGCAAACAGTTCACCTTCTCCTGGGGGAGAAGGCCGGGATGAGGGCGAGCATTCGACTAAATTATTTTTTATCCATCGGTTTCGTGTAATCCGGCAGCGGATGCGGTGCGCGTTTCTGTAGTTCTTCAAAAATCGTGTCACGAATGCTTTGCGCGTTTCGGCGCAAATGCGAATTCCAGAATCGCAACACTTTGATTCCTTGTGAAGTCAGGAATTTCTCACGTTCGGCATCATGCCGTTGCTGATCAGGATGGCCGTGACCAAAACCGTCCAACTCCATGACGAGGCTCGCTTCTTCGCAAAAGAAATCAAGATAGTAAATTCCTTCCGGATGCTGACGTCGGAATTTGTAGCTGGCGAAACGCCTGTCACGCAGCCAGCGCCACATAAGCTTTTCCGCCCAAGTTTCCTTTTTGCGGAGTGCCCGGGCGTGTTCGATATCGGCCATGATGAAAAGGTAAAAGAAACAGACCAAAAATGAAGTTGGTTTTTACGCTCGCCCTCACCTGTTTCCTCTCCCCCAGGGAGAGGACATATGCTCGACTGTCATCTGAAAACTGGTGCAATTCGTGTCGGAAGAACGCTGGACAGAAATCTCTTCACTTCCACCCGAACAATTTCTTTTTCGTGTCTTTCGTGTCTTTCGTGGTTAAATTTCCCTCGCGATGATTCAATACCTTGATTTGTTGCGGCACGTCCTTGAGCACGGAAAATTCAAGGCCGACCGCACCGGTACCGGCACGTATTCCGTCTTCGGCGCGCAGGCGCGGTTTGATTTGCGGAAAAATTTCCCGCTGCTCACAACCAAGAAAGTCCATACTAAGTCGATCATTTACGAACTGCTGTGGTTTTTGCGCGGCGACACAAACATCAAGTATCTCAACGAACACGGCGTGACGATCTGGAACGAATGGGCGGACAAGGACGGCAACTTGGGCCGCGTTTATGGCGCGCAATGGTGCGATTGGCGGGCCGCTGACGGCCGTTCCATCAACCAGATTGACGGCGTTATCGGGCAAATCAAAAAAAATCCCGACAGCCGCCGGCACATCGTCACTGCATGGAATCCTGGTGAAATTGATAAGATGGCGCTGCCGCCGTGCCACGCGTTGTTCCAGTTTTACGTGAGTGACGGCGAATTGAGCTGCCAGCTTTACCAGCGCAGTGCGGATATTTTTCTTGGCGTGCCGTTCAACATCGCCAGTTACGCGCTGCTTACGCTGATGGTCGCGCAGGTTTGCGGACTGAAACCCGGTGATTTTGTCCACACCTTTGGCGACGTGCACCTTTACGTAAACCACATCGAACAGGCGAAGTTGCAACTCTCACGCGAACCACGTCCGCTGCCGCAGATGAAATTGAATCCAGCGGTGAAAAACATCCACGACTTCAAGTTTGAGGATTTCGAATTGATCGGCTATGATCCGCATCCGGCTATCAAAGCGCCGATTGCGGTGTAATTATGAAACACTTCAAGGCCATTGCCGCGATGTCGCTGAACCGCGTGATTGGCGCGGGCGGCAAAATCCCGTGGCACTTGCCGGAGGATTTCAAGTGGTTCAAGGAAAAGACCAAAGGTAATGTCGTCATTATCGGACGAAAAACCTTCGAGGGTTTTGGCAAACCACTGCCGGATCGCATCAACATCGTTCTTAGCCGGCATCCGGGACTCCTGAAGCGGGAATTCCCTGATCTTTTTGGCGAGGCGTGGATTGCACGAGGCAAGACGGCAGATCCGCCCCCATACCAATTTGAGCTTCCACAAATCGGCGGTGTAACCGCAATCGATCTGCGCATTATAAAAAACTTCTTAAAACTTAGCCCGATGGATTCTCCCTTGGACTATTTCATTTGCGGCGGCGCGCAGATTTATGAACAGGCGTTGCCGCTCTGTTCCGATCTTTATCTCACGCTCGTCAAACGCGAGGTCGAGGGCGATGTGTTCTTCCCGCCGTTTGAAGACCGGTTCGTTCAGGTTGAGGAAATTCGCGACACGCCGGAATTCAAAATTCTGCATTACCAACATCGCGGTCTGAAAGCAGCGGAATAAATCCCTCACCCGCCGCTTCGCGCCACCCTCTCCCGTCCGACGGGAGAGAGAATGAAACAGGCGGACCATTGCCGGCCCGCCTGCGTGATTGGTTTTTCTGACGACGGTTATTCCTTCGATTCCTGCTTTGCCTCGTCGGCGGCGTCGAAGGCGTGTTGCAACGCCACGAGGTCTTCACCGGGCTTGAGCGCGTCGAGGAGTTTTTGTTCCTCCTTGAGCTGTTCCTCGGTATAGCTGGCGGCCTTGATGGACAGGCCGATGCGGCGTTCGCCCTTGTCAATCTTGATAACGCGCGCCGCGACTTCCTGGCCTGTTTTCAGCACGTTTTTGATCTTGTCCACGCGTTCCTCGCTGACTTGCGAGATGTGCACAAGACCGTCAATGTCGTGTTGCAGACCGACGAATGCACCGAAGCTCGCGAGTTTGGTGACTTTGCCTTGAACGAGGTCGCCGACTTTGTAGAGCTGATCAATGTTCTCCCACGGGTCTTGTGTGAGTTGTTTTATGCCGAGCGCAATGCGCTGGTTCGGACGATCCACCTCGAGCACCACCGCCTCGACTTCGTCGCTCTTCTTGAGGACTTCGGACGGATGATTGATTTTGCGCGTCCACGACATGTCGGACACGTGAATCATGCCGTCAATGCCCTCTTCCAATTCCACAAACGCGCCATAGCTGGTGAGATTGCGCACCCTGCCCTTGACGCGGGAGCCGGTCGAATATTTTTGCCCGGCGGTGTCCCATGGATTGGATTCAAGCTGGCGAATGCCGAGGGAAATTTTCTGTTCCTCACGGTTGATGCCCAGCACGACCGCCTCAATTTCCTGGTTCTGCTTGAGAATGTCACTGGGTTTGGCCACGCGCTTCGTCCAGGAAAGTTCCGTGACGTGAACGAGACCTTCAACGCCCGGCTCGAGTTGCACAAACGCGCCGTAAGGCACGAGGCTGACGACCTTGCCTTTGACACGCGCACCGACGGGGAATTTCGTTTCGATGTTGTCCCACGGGTTGGCCATCTTTTGCTTGAGGCCGAGGCTGACGCGCTCCTTTTCCTTGTTCACATCAAGCACAACCACGTCAATTTCCTGACCGACTTTGAGGATTTCCGACGGATGTGCGATGCGCCCCCAACTTATGTCCGTGATGTGCAATAGACCATCAATGCCGTTGAGGTCAATGAACGCGCCGAAATCGGTGATGTTCTTGACCGTGCCCTTGCGGATGTCGCCCGGCACCATTTCGGCCAGCAACTTTGAACGTTTCTCATCGCGTTCCTGTTCGATCAACTCGCGGCGTGAAAGAACAATGTTCTGCCGGTCCTGGTTGATTTTGACGACTTTGAATTCATAGCTGTTGCCGACAAATTGCGCGAGGTTCTTCGGTGTGATGACATCAATCTGCGACGCGGGTAAAAACGCCTCGACACCCACATTGACGACCAAACCGCCCTTGACGATGGATTTGACCTTGCCGGTGATGACGCCGCCTTCGTTGCAAATCGTCAGGATCTTGTCCCAGTTCTTCTTGAACTCCGCCTTCTCGTGTGACAGGACGACGATGCCTTCCTTGTTCTCCAGTTTTTCAATAAGGACATCAATTTCATCGCCGACCTTCACAGCGTTGATGTCTTGAAATTCATTGGTGGGGATGACGCCCTCGCTTTTGTAGCCGATGTCCACCAAAACTTCCTTCGGGCGGACTTCGATGATCTTGCCTTTGACAATTTCGCCTGCCACAAAACGCATCGCGCTTTGCTTCATGGCTTCTTCCATTGTGAGCATAACTATGTTTGAACTGTGGGAACTTGGGACCCAAACGGCGGGAACCGAAGCTCCATTGCCTAACTACCGCCCGTCTTCGCGAACGCTTCGCCGAGGCGAGCGCTGCCGTGGCAACGGAGGTTAACCCCGAAAACTTTCGGGGTGCAGGTTAGGTTGTGCGTTAACTTTTGTTTTTCAGCCTCAATGAACATCCGCACACGCGGCGTTCAGGCGAGATTAAAAATAAGGGAAACGCCCGGAATTGCAAGATTGTTTTTAACGCCCGTGCGGATAGTAACCTAATTTTTTCCACGGATAAGACGCTATTTCGCGCCCGCCCCTTTTGTCGAGAATAATTCCGCTCCCTTTGTGCCTTCGTGTCTTTGTAGTGAATTATTTCACAAAATTCTGCGCTTTCAGCCAAAACAAACAGTCGCCAGCCCATGGATGCGGATGCGTGAACGGCGGTTCGTCGGCCAAGCCCATGCCATGTTTGCCCTTTTCGTAAACGTGCAAATCGAACGGCACGCCAGCCTTTCGCAATGCCCCGGCGAACAGCAGGCTGTTCTCCATGGGGACGGTTTTGTCCTCAAACATCGTCCAAATAAAACATGGTGGCGTATTGGTCGTTACTTGCAGTTCGTTGGAAAGCAGCTTTATAAGCTCCGGCGGCGGATTGGTGCCAAGCAAATTGGTTTTTGAACGTTGATGCGCGTATTCGCCCATTGTGATGACCGGGTAGCACAAAATGCCGATGTCCGGCCGCGAGCTCTGCCGCTCAATCGGGTCATTCGAGTTTGTGTTGCCGGAATCAAAATGTGTCAGCAACGTGGACGCCAGATGCCCTCCCGCCGATGAACCCATGATGCCGACGCGCTTCGGATCAATCTGCCAATTAGCGGCGTTTGCCCGGACCAACCGCACCGCGCGCGCAGCATCTTGCAGCATCGCCGGATGGCGGTAACCATGCGAGCCAAGGCGATATTTCAACACGAAACAAGCGACGCCGTGCTGATTCAGCCAGAGCGCATAATCTTTTCCCTCATGCGATGCGAGGTGTTCATAGGCGCCGCCCGGACAAATCACCATGGCCGCGACAGTCGTCCCGCCCAACGGGATTGGGTCGGGCAGATATGGCGTGAGCGTGGGAATGTCGTTTGTGGTGTTGCCGAGCGCGCCGGGCGCGCCGTCCGGCCAGAGTGGAATGGGAGCCTGTATTTCAGCGTGGGATAAAATCAGCGACAAAAGCAAAATGGCCGAGGCAAAAAGTGTTTTCACGGTTGATTGGCAGCGGAGCTTACGCAAATCCCCGAACGTTTCAATCCCGAAGCTCGCGTTGACACCCGGTAATTCCGCTCCTACTTTCGCAGGGCATGTTCGAACTCGTTGCGCCCTATCAACCGGCTGGTGACCAGCCGCAGGCGATTACGAAGCTGACCGACGGCATTTTATCCGGTGCACGGCATCAAACGCTGCTCGGCGTCACCGGCTCCGGCAAAACGTTCACCGTGGCCAACGTCATCAGGAACGTGGACAAACCCACACTGGTCATCTCGCATAACAAGACGCTCGCGGCGCAGCTTTACGCCGAGTTTAAAAGTTTTTTTCCCAACAACGCCGTCGAATATTTCGTCAGCTATTTTGATTATTACCAGCCTGAAGCCTACATCCCGCGCACCGACACGTTCATCGAAAAGGATTCCAGCCGGAACGAAGAAATCGAGCGGCTGCGGCTTTCGGCGATGAGTTCGCTGTTTTCGCGGCGCGATGTGATTGTCGTCGCCAGCGTGTCGTGCATTTACGGCATTGGCAGCAAGGAAGATTACGAGGCGATGATCATTCCCATTCGCGTCGGGCAGGAAATTTCGCGCGAGCAATTCCTCGCGCGCCTGGTGGATTTGCAATACGACCGGAACGACATCGCGTTTGAGCGCGGCAATTTCCGCGTGCGCGGCGACACGGTGGAAGTCCACCCTGCCGGTCGCGAAGACGCGCTGCGCATCGAATTTTTCGGCGAGCAAATTGAGCGCCTCACGCGTTTCGAGCCGCTCACAGGAAATAAAATTGAATCGCTCGACGCGGTCACCATTTTCCCGGGTAAACAATTCGTCACCACCGGTGACAAATTGAAGCGCGCCATTCTTACCATCCGCGAGGAACTCGGCGAGCGCATCGCGTGGTTTGAGAAACACGGCAAACTGCTCGAGGCCCAGCGCATCAAGCAGCGGACCGAATACGACCTCGAAATGATGGAGGAAATGGGCGTTTGTTCCGGCATCGAGAATTATTCCCGGCACATCGCCGGTCGCCCGCCCGGCTCGCGTCCCGCAACCGTCATTGATTTTTTCCCGGACGATTACCTGCTGGTGATTGACGAATCGCACGCCACCGTGCCACAAATCGGCGGGATGTTCGAGGGCGACCGCTCGCGCAAAACGGTGCTGGTGGATTACGGGTTCCGCCTGCCGAGCGCGCTGGATAATCGACCGTTGAACTTTCTGGAATTCCAGGCGATGCAAGGCCAGACGATTTACGCCAGCGCCACTCCCGCGCCGCGTGAAATCGGCTGGTCGCAAGGCCGCATCGTGGAACTCGTCGTGCGCCCGACCGGTCTCGTTGACCCGAAGGTCACGCTCAAGCCGCTCCAGGGCCAGATTGACGATCTCATCGAGGAATGTCTCAAGCGCGCCGACGCGAAGGAGCGCGTGCTCGTCACCACGCTCACCAAGCGCACCTCCGAGGAACTGACCGATTATCTCCGCAACATCGGCGTGAACGTGCGCTACCTCCACAGCGAGATTGACGCCATCGAGCGCGTCGAGATTTTACGCGCGCTGCGCAAGGGCGAGTTTGACGTGCTCGTCGGCATCAATTTGTTGCGCGAGGGACTCGATTTGCCGGAAGTCTCGCTCGTCGCGATTCTCGACGCGGACAAGGAAGGTTTCCTGCGCAGCGAAACGAGCCTGATTCAGACCGCGGGCCGCGCCGCGCGCCATCTCAACGGCGAAGTGATTCTCTACGCCGACGTGATGACCGACAGCATCAAAAAATTTCTTGCCGTCACCGAATATCGCCGCCAAAAGCAAATCGCTTACAACAAAGAACACCATATTACGCCGCGCAGTGTCAGCCGCGCCGTTGAAGAAAGCCTTGCCACTTACGAATCAAAGCGCAAAGCAGGCGCATCGGTTCTCAAAGACGCCGGCATGGACGTGGACCTGACCGAAACCATCAGCGAACTCGAAACGGAAATGCTCACTGCCGCAAACGATTTGAAATTCGAGAAAGCCGCCCTGCTCCGCGACCAGATCAAGGAACTCAAACGCATGATTGGCGATACCTCGTCAACCCAGGAAACAAAACCTGCGAGTTATCGCAAGTCGGGACGTTCGCGCAGCCGCTGATTACTTCGCCGGATTTGCGCCTTTGACACGCATTTGAATCGAATAAAGCGACGCGCTCGCGGTGATGAAAAGTGTTTTGTGATCTTTGCCGCCGAATCCGGACGCGATTTATTTCAAGGTTTGCCTCTTGTTTTCCCGCGCAAGCTGGCGCATTTTGCGGAGCGCTGATTTTCAACGAAAACCATGCAGCCCGGCACAAGAAAATCTCTGCGCTTTCTGCAAAGCTGGCTCATCAACACCCTCGCGGTGTTGGTGGCGGTTTTGATTTTGCAAGGCCATATCCGCTATGGCCGGCCGGTGGATTTGCTGCTCGCATCATTGTTGTTGGGCGTTTTGAATGCATTCGTCCGCCCCATCCTGATGTTCTTTGCGCTGCCGCTGCTGATCTTCACGCTGGGACTCTTCACGCTCGTCATCAACGCACTGATGCTTTATGGCGTCGGGTGGCTAATGGAGCTGTTGGGAATGCAATTTACGGTGGACAGCTTCGGCGCGGCGTTTCTTGGCGCCATCATCATCAGTATCGTGTCCATCGCACTGAACATTTTCACCGGTGTCGGCAACACTCGCGTCACTTTTCAACGCCGGCAGCGTCCGCCGCCAAAATCCGATGACGACAACGGCCCGGTGATTGATGTGTAGGTTTGAGTGATTGGTTAAACGAATAACTGGTCAAATGGGTGAATTGATCGAATCGCGGGGAACTCATTTAACTTATTTAACCAAACACCATTTAACCTCTTTGATACGCCGCGCGCAATGTCTGAATCCCCCGCCCGCGAAATTCCCGCTCGAAATCCGTCAGTAATTCCGCCAGTTCAATGGGCGTTTCCATTTTTTGGAATTCAGCGTTCGCACGAAAAACTTCGGCTATCTGGTTGAAATAATCCCCATCATCGGTACGTAAATAAACAACGCCGCCGGGCGTGAGTGCGGCGCGGGCGATTTCCGGGAAACGTTCGTTGATGAACCGGTGTTTGCGATGTTTTTTCTTTGGCCACGGATCGGGAAAATAAACGTGCAGCGCCGACGCCGAACGCGGCGGCAAAAGGTGTTGCAAAAAATACGACGACTCGATTCGCACGCCGCGGAGATTCGTCAGTCCGGCGCGACGGCCTTTGCGGTCGAGCTTGCGCAGGCGGCCGAGCAGCCGCTCGACACCGACGAAATTTCTTTCCGGATGCCGCCGCGCATATTCGACGAGAAACGACGCGTCGCCGCAACCGAGTTCGACTTCGAGCGGTTGTGGTTTCGGGAAAAGCTGCGCCAAACTCAGTCGTTCGACGATAGAATGGAGTTCAACAATGAGATTGTTTTGATTTTCCATTCCGCAATCCACAATCGAAAATCCGAAATTTGAAAAAGTGGTCGGGGCGGTGAGATTCGAACTCACGACCTCTTGTACCCGAAACAAGCGCGCTACCAGGCTACGCTACGCCCCGACGCCGGACCAGTGAAGCTGCCAGTATCAGGCAAAATTGCAATGCAGAATTTCAAAATGACAGAGGGAACTGTCACCTGAATAGCGGCAAAGAAGTTGCTCACGCCGTTTTTCTGGGGCAATCTTGGCGGCATGGCCGGAGTCGGTGCACCATTTGATTCCTTGCGGTTCAGCAGCCTCGAAATGCGGCGGCTGGGTCTGACACTGGCATTGTCGGCCACGGTGCATTTGCTCGCATGGGGTGGTTATGAGGCCGGCAAGGAACTCAGCTTGTGGCAGCGATTGCATTGGCCGGCATGGTTGCCCCGCCTGGCAATAATGAAAATCGAACCGTCGTCGGTGCTTCAAAATAACGAAGAACCATTGACGTTCGTGGATGTGTCGCAGCCGACGGCCGAAGCGCCGAAGAATGCGAAGTATTATTCCAACCAAAATTCCCGCGCCGCCGACCAGACGAAGGGAGACAAGAATATTCCGCAACTGAATGGCAAACAAACCGAGATTGCCAAGACCGAGGACGTGACGCGTCTGGTTTTGTCCAAACTTCAACCCGTCGCACAACAGGCGAATCAACAGCAGGAGGCGTCGCGTCCGACGCTTGAGCCGGGCGACTTGACGCTGGCCAGGCCGGAAGACTTACAGCAGCAAGAACGTCCGCGCACACTCAAGCAGGCCAATGCGCAACAGAATCGGCTGCCCGGCCCAAAGATGAAAGAGGAAGGCGGGACTCACCGGCAGGCGCTTGTGCCGTCGTTCGATGTGAAAGCGACACCGTTTGGCGCGTATGACCTCGCGTTCATCGAAGCGGTGACGCAGCGTTGGTATGATTTGCTGGACAGCCAGCAATTCGCACGCGATCGCGACGGCAAAGTGATACTGCGATTTCACTTGAATTATGACGGGACCATCGCCGATATGCAGGTTCTGCAAAACACCGTCGGTGACGTGCTGGGCCTTGTTTGTCAAAAAGCGGTGACGGATCCCGCGCCGTTCGCGGCGTGGCCGAGCGATATGCGGCGGATGGTCGGCGAAAATTATCGCGAAATCACGTTCACGTTTTATTATTACTGACCGCGCGCCGCGGTGAATGACGGAATAATTTATGGATGAACTTATTTACATTTTACTGGGACTGACTTCGGTCATCGGGCTGGCGTTTATCGTGGAACGCGCACTCGCGTTGCGCTGGAACAAAGTCGTGCCGCCGGGAATCGTGGCGGCGCTCGCGTCGTGCGAGACGCGCGAGGACGTAAAGACACTTTGCGCTGTCTGCCGCAGAAAACCGTCATCGCTCGGACGATTGTTGCTGCTCGCCGCCGACCATCTCGATTGGCCAAAAGCCGACAACGTGGATGCGCTGCAAACCGCCGCGCGCCGTGAAATTGTCCGGCTCGAACGCGGCCTCGTTGTGCTCGAAATCATTGTCGGCATCGCGCCGCTGCTCGGTTTGGTCGGGACGATTGCGGGCATGATGACATTGTTCGGCGACATCGGACAGAGCGGTTTGAACGACGCGGCGCGCCTGGCCAAAGGCATCGCGCTGATTTTGAACGCGACGTTGATGGGTCTGCTCATCGCCATCCCGTCGCTCATCGCGTGGAGTTACTTCAGCAAAAAAGTCGAGGTGCAGGCGGTCGAAATGGAGGCACTCTGCGACAAATTCATCCGGCGGCAATATGCCGACGACAAAAAGCATTGATTATGCGATTCCTCGTGCACAAACGGCGGACCGCGCCGGCCGTCATCATTGTCGCACTGATTGACGTGCTCATCGTGCTGGTGATTTTTTTGATGGTGACGACAACGTTCAAGCAGCAGGCGGCGTTGCGGCTGAAACTGCCGGAATCCTCGCAGGCAAAAAAATCCGGTGCGAATGACAACCCACCACTCGTCGTGAGCATAGACGCAAACGGAATTTATTATTTGGACAAATTGCCGAAGACATTCGATCAATTACGGGGCGAACTGCAGTCGCAATCAGCGAAAAACCCCAAGCTTGTTCTCGCCATCAACGCCGACGAAAAAGCGCCGTGGGGAAAAATCGTGAAGGTGCGCGACGCCGCCGCCGAGGCGAAAATTAAATCCCTTGTTGCTTATACGAAAACAAAGGAGGCGGGCAAGCCATAAGAAAATTGGCTGACTTGACAATGATTCTATAAAATGGTTGAATGAAGAAGGTCCATTCAGGCGACCGATGAAAACCCTCAGAATTCTGCTGGTGGTTGCGACTGCTTTGCTGACAGCCAGTTTCGTTTCGGCCCAAACTTGGACGCTGACCAGTGCGCCAGCGGACACGAATTGGATCTCCATTGCATCTTCGGCGGATGGGAGCAAATTAGTGGCTGTTGCCAACGGAGGCATCTATAATATCGTAGGTATCATATATGGCACCCTGCCTGGTCCAATTTACACCTCTACCAACTCGGGTTTGACATGGTGCCAGACAGCCGCCCCTAGCGAAGTTTGGCAATCTGTTGCATCTTCGTCTGATGGAATTAAATTGGCGGCAGTAGCTGCAAATGTTGGGATTTTTACCTCGACCAATTCGGGCGAAACTTGGGCGCAAGCTACTAATGCTCCCACAGCATCTTTGATCGCTTCTTCGTCTGACGGATCAGAACTAGTAGCGGCGAGCCCAGGCGCGTTGTACGTAGCCGGTGCGATTTATATTTCCACTAATTCGGGAATTACTTGGTCACAGACCAGCGCTCCCACTGATGAAGATTGGTATTCTGTCGCTTCTTCAGCGGATGGGAGCAAGTTGCTTGCGGCGGCCTTTGATGGGTGGGTTTATTTTTCAACGAATTCTGGAGGGACATGGATGCAAGCAAATATTCCTAATATAGGTTGGATGGCGGCGGCAGTTTCTTCAGATGGAACTACGTTTGTCGCCGCTGCCTATCTTGATACGATGGACAATGGCGGTCCGATTTATGTTTCCACCAACTCAGGTGTAATTTGGACCCAAACCAGCGCACCAATTGTAAGTTGGCAGGCTGTCGCCTCTTCGGCGGACGGAACCATTTTACTGGCGGCGACTGCTTCCGCTGTTTACACCTCGACCAACTCGGGAGCCACTTGGACGTCGAACAGCCTGCCGTCTGAGCCATGGTGGCTGTCTGTTTCATTGTCGGCGGATGGGAATAAATTGGTGGCAGCGGCTTATAACGGCGGCATTTACACTGCACAAATTACTCCCGCACCACGATTGAACCTAGCACTTTCAGACGCCAATTTTCTTCTTTCGTGGACGGTGCCTTCAACAAATTTCGTATTGCAGCAAAGTTCGGATTTGGGCAGTTGGACGGATGTGTCGAATGCACCCGTGCTTAATCTCACGAATTTGCAGGACGAAGTGGCTCTGTCGCCAACCAACAGCAGCGGCTTCTACCGGCTCAGAACGCCGTGAAAAGGTAGGGACGGCCCGCCGGGCCGTCCATGATTAGGAATCAAAAGTTCGCCGGTCGCCTCGGCGAGGCGACCCTACCAGATCACTTCAGCAACTCTTCCGCGATTTGCACGGCGTTGAGCGCCGCGCCTTTGAGCAGTTGATCGCCGCTCACCCAGAAGCACAAACCGTTGTCCATCGCGCAATCCTTGCGAATGCGGCCCACGGCGCAATTATATTTCCCGGTTACATTAAGCGGCAGCGGATATTCATTCTTCGCCGGTTCATCCACGACGTCGAGTCCGGGCGCCTTCTTCAAAACTTCACGCGCAGCTTCGACACTCACCGGCTTCTCAAATTCCGCGCTGACGGCCACCGAATGCGCGCGATAAACCGGCACGCGCACGCACGTCACGCTGGCCTTGAACGCCGGATGGTGCATGATTTTCCGGCCTTCATTTTCCATCTTCATTTCTTCCTTGGTGTAGCCGCTCGGTAGAAATGAATCCACGTGCGGCAGCACGTTGAAGGCGATTTGATGCGGATAAACTTCCTTCGTGGCCGGTTTGCCGGCGACGATTTCGCCCACTTGCCGCTTCAATTCTTCAATCGCCCTGGCACCGGTGCCGGATACGGCCTGGTAACTGGACGCGAAGATGCGTTTGCAGTTAAACGCCTTGTGAAGGGGATACAGCGCCATGAGCGTGACAATCGTGGTGCAATTCGGATTGGCAATGATGCCCTTGTGCCACTTCACGTCCGACGCATTGATTTCCGGCACGACCAGCGGGACGGAATTGTCCATGCGAAACGCGCTGGAATTGTCCACAACCACGCAGCCGGCCTTCGCCGCAATCGGCGCAAATTCTTTCGAAATGCCGCTGCCCGCGCTGAACAATGCAATATCAATCCCGTTGAAGGAATCCTTCGTCAGTTCCTTGACTGCGATGTCCTCGCTGCGAAATTTCAGTTTTTTGCCGACGGAACGCGCCGAAGCGAGCAAAGTGAGTTTGCCCACCGGAAATTTTCTCTTTTCCAGCGTTTTGATCATTTCGACGCCGACGGCGCCCGTGGCGCCGACCACGGCCACATGCGGATTTCGGTTCATAAAAGGCTGAATTATAGCAAAAACCAGGCTCACGTCAATCACGCCAGCAAATGCGCAACACATTTTCTTTCGCTTTCTGATTGACCGGAGTTGCCGATTATGACGAAATACTAGCTTAAGTCTTTTCAAATGTCGAAAGTGTCAGTCAGAAACGGGACCGGTCGGCGAATGGGCACGACGAAATACGACGCGCACCATAAAGTGCTGTCGCAGACCTACGGCGCGTTTGCCGATTTGCGCCGCGAACTCGCTGACTCGAAAGCGACTGTCAACGAACGCGAGGAAATCCTGCGCAGCTTCGCAGCGTGCCCCGATTCACAGCGCGCATGGCTGTTACTCGAAGATTATTTTGAAAAGCTTTCACTCTCGCGCCGCGATTTTCCCGATACGAATTGGTGGCCGCGCCTGCTGAATGCCCAGGGCAAAGCGCGACTTGAAGAACTCGTATTTATTTTTCTCCGCGCGAAACGTTCCGTGCCTCCTGAATTGCAACCGCACGCCAGCCTCGACCGTTTTGCCAAAGCCGAGGAAGCCGAGCAGGAACTGAGACTGGTGCAGGAACTCGAAAACTGGCTTTCGCCACCAGCGTTGCCGCTGCCCGACACGCCGCGCGCCACGCTCCGCGTCGTTTGCCGTGTGCAGCCGGACGATGAGTCGTCGTGTTACCGTCTCGTGGTGCAATTTCTTTTGTCACGTCCACGCACCGGTGAAAAGGCGCGCACATTGCGCGAGTTAATTGACCTCGTCGTTCGCGCCACGCATGAACAGGAACTGTTTCCGCCCGCTGATTGGGAATTCATACAGTGGCTCGCCGATACGCATCGCAATCGCAACGATGGCGCGGACACGCTGATTTTGTCGGACGCCGAATTGCTCCAATGGCTCGCGCGCTGGGGTCACATGCCGCGCCTTGAATGCGACGGCAAGCCGTTGCAATTTCACGGTCAAGTCGCCGCGCTCACGCCGCACCTCGACAACGGCAACAAGGAACTCTCGTTTACGCACCGCATCGAATTGCCCGGCGGCAAAAATCATTCCGTCGCCGACGTGAAATTTTTCAACCGCCAGCCGCCGCTCGCGCTGGTCAACGGCACGTTTTATCTGCTGCGCAACGCGCCGCCGCCGTCGGTGCTGAAATATCTCGCACACAAACCGTCCGTACCGGTGCGCAAACTGAGCCACCGGCTGTTGCTGCACCTGCGCAAGACGCAGTCGAATCACAGTGTGGATTGGGAGCAGCTTTGCATCGCGCATCCGGCCAGGCCGCAGTTCGTTTTCGAGCTGCTCGACGATACGGTGCGGTTGCGGTTGTTGGCCAAAAGTCTCCACGATCAAAGCGTTTGGTTTTGGAACGGCCGCGAATGGGTCGCGAACGAATCGAAAAAGCGTCCGGGCGACAAACCGGAAATTCTCGATGACCCGCGCCTCGAACCCGCAATCCAATGGCTGCGCAAACTTGACTGGTTCACACCCGAACCTGGTTTGTGGATTGGCGACGCGAACGAAAACTTTCTTGGCACGCTTGCGGCCGTGTGGGCGGAACGTCCGAACGAAGCGGAATTTCTTGGCAACCCGGCGTTTCACCGCTTGTTCCTGCAACCGCGCCAGCTCAAGCCGCGGCTCGTGGTCAAAGGCAGCGGCATTGACTGGCTTTCCGTCTCCGCCGAATGGGAAGCGGAGGGGATCAAACTTACCAGGGCCGATCTCGAACGACTCGCCGCCTCCACCAGCCGTTTCGTCAAACTGCCGAACTCTGGCTGGGTCGAACTTGACACTGCCGCCGTGCAAGGCGCGCATGAAGCGATGGCAGAAATGGGCGTGGATGGCCTCATCGCCGTGCCTCAAAAAGTCGGCATGGAGCATGTCGCTCATTTGGACGCGAACGAACTTGCGCGTTTCGCCGATACGCAGGAGGCGAAGGCATTGCGCGAACGTGTCCGCGAATTCAAAGGCGTTCCGTCCATGCCCTTGCCCAAAGGCTTGCAAGCCGAGTTGCGTCCGTATCAAAAGGACGGCTTCGACTTTCTCTGCCACCTCACGCAAATCAAACTCGGCGGCATCCTCGCCGACGACATGGGCCTCGGCAAAACGCTGCAAGCGCTCGCATGGCTGGCGTGGCTTAAGGAACGCCACGCAAAAAATCCCAAGCCGTCGCTCGTCATTTGCCCGGCGTCCGTGCTGCACAACTGGCGGCGCGAAGCGAACCGGTTCACGCCGAATTTGAAGGTGCTCGTGCTCGAAAGCGGCGCGGCGCGGCATAATTTGCGAAAACAGATTCCGCAGCATGACCTGATCGTGACCAACTACGCGCTGCTGCGGCGCGATTTGGAAGAATTTCAAAAGTTCGCATTCCGGGCGGTGATTTTGGACGAGGCGCAGTTCATCAAAAATCCGGGCGCGCAGGTCACTCAGTCAGTCAAGCAACTCAAGTCCGAACATCGCCTTGCGCTCACCGGCACACCGCTCGAAAACCGGCTGCTGGATTTGTGGAGCATTGTGGATTTCATCCAACCCGGCTATCTCGGCAATCAGGAACAATTTATTGAAACTTACGAACCGCGCGCACAGGTCACCGAAGAACCCGCTCCAGTCGAGCAGTCGCGCAGCGAGAAAACCGAGTCGATCCAGCGCATCGCGCGCAAACGGCTCTCGGCCCGGCTGCGACCGTTGCTGCTGCGGCGTCTGAAAAAGTGTGTCGCAAAGGATTTGCCCGACCGCATTGAGCAGCGACGCGATTGTCCGCTCGGCGATGAGCAGCGGAAGCTTTACCTGGCCGAACTGCGCCGCAGCCGCGACCAAATCATGCAGACCGTTGCGGAGCAAGGACTTAACAAGAGCAAGATGCACGTGCTCGCCGCGCTCACGCGGTTGCGCCAGATTTGCTGCCATCCGCGGCTCGTCGGCAGCGACACCGCGTCCGGCAAGACCGAAACGCTCTTTGAACTGCTCGATCCGTTGATCGCCGAGGGACAAAAGGTTTTGGTCTTCAGCCAGTTCGTCAAGATGCTGCAACTGCTGGAAAAGGAATGTTGCGACCGGCAAATCAACACGCACATTCTCACCGGCCAGACGAAAGACCGGCAGCAGGTCGTCGGCGCGTTCCAAGGCGACGCGAACCCCGGCGTGTTTTTGTTGAGCTTGCGCGCGGCGGGAACGGGCTTGAATTTGACGAACGCCAGCTATGTCGTTCTTTACGATCCGTGGTGGAATCCGGCGGTGGAGGCGCAGGCCATTGACCGCTCGCACCGCATCGGCCAGACGCAGACCGTCAATGCCTACCGGCTCATCGCGCCCGGCACCGTCGAGGAAAAAATCTGGGAACTGCAACAGAGCAAGGCGCAGACGATTGCCGACGTGCTGGGCGAGGAAGGTTTTGCCCGTAGCCTCACCACGACGGATTTGGAATATTTGTTCGCGGAGGATTGATTTATTCGTAATGCAGCGACTCAATCGGATCGAGGTTCGCCGCTTTGTAGGCCGGATAGGTTCCGAACACGATTCCCACAACAGAGCAGATCACCAAACCCAGCACGATCCAGTCAATCGGGATGGCGGGTGGGGTTTTCATATACCACGCCAGGGCGTTGCCGCCGAGAATGCCGAGCACCACGCCAATGACGCCGCCGACTTCGCACAGCACGACGGCTTCCATGATGAATTGTGTCATGATATTGCGTTTTTTGGCGCCGATGGCGCGGCGGACGCCGATTTCCCGTGTTCGTTCCGTGACGGAGACGAGCATGATGTTCATGATGCCGATGCCCGCAGCGAGCAGCGCAATCGAACTGATGACCGAAACGCCGATGCGCACCGCGAAGGTGAACGAGTTGAACTGCGCGATGATAGAGTCGTTCGAGAAGATTTCGAAGTCGTCTTCCACCCCGGGCGGGACTTTGCGAATGACGCGCAGGATGCCGCGCACCTGTTCGACAGTGTCATCATAACTCTCCGCGTCGCGCGCCTGAACGAGGATCATCAGGCTCGACGACCAGCGTCCAAAGCGGCTTAGTCCCGTGGTGATTGGCACGACGGCGAAATTGTCCTGTTCCCCGCCGACCGAACCACCCTTGGGCGCGAGCACGCCAACCACGGTGTAATTGATACCGTTGATCTTGAGGCGTTCGCCAACCGGCGAGCCGAAGGGAAAGACGGTTTTCGCCAGCGCACTGCCCAACACGCAAACATCGCGGATGTTGTCCACATCGGGTTCCGTCAAGGCACGGCCTTCGGCGACGGTCCAATTGCGGGCCGGGAAACTTTCCGGTGTCTCGCCCAGCAACTGCACCGTGGGCGGTGTTTTCTGGTAACGAGTTTCTACCTGGCCGCCCCAGAAATTGCGTTCGATGCCTACGCTGCTGGCGAGGGTGGCCTTCTCCTGCACCCGCCGTGCCTGGGTGAGGGTGATGTAATTGCGCCGCCAGTATTTCTCGGCCCCCTCCGGACCACCGATATAAATCGCCGGCCATCTCTGGATCGCGAAGGTCCGGCCTCCCAACTGGCTCAAGTCCGTCTCGATGTTACGCTTCAACACACGCATCGCCGTCATCACAACGATGATCGAGAACACGCCGATCAATACGCCGAGCAGCGTGAGCGCCGAGCGCAGCTTGTGGGCGACCAGCGCGTTCATGGCCATGGAGAAACTTTCGCGGACCTCGGCGAGCAGCAGTGTTGGCCGGTGCAATTTCATTCGCTTCTCAACGCATCCACCGGGTTCATGCGCGCGGCGCGCCAGGCGGGGACGAATCCCGAAACCACCCCCGTCACCAGCGATACGAGCAGCGCGATGCCCACGACGGTCAATGACATTGTCGTTGGCAGAAACCGCTGCACCACGAGCGTCAACGGCCAGGCAATGGCCAGTCCGATTAGTCCGCCGAGCATGCAAATGCAGGCAGCCTCCGTCAGAAACTGCAGCAGGATGGTGCGCCGTTTGGCGCCAATGGCCTTGCGGATGCCGATTTCGCGTGTCCGCTCGGCCACCGACACGAACATGATGTTCATGATGCCAATGCCCCCGACGAACAGGGACAGGCCGGTAACGAACAGGCCGATGATGGCGATGGTGCCGGCCACGCGATCGAACATCTGGACGAACTGATCCTGCTGGTTGATGGAGAAATCGTCCGGCTGATCCGGCGCAATCCGGCGGACACGGCGCATGACCTGGCGCAGTTCCTCGCGGGCTTCGTCCAGTTGCACGAGGTCCTTTGCCTTGACTTGAATTTCGATGTCCGGGTTGCCCCAAAACGAGGCGATGAGTTGTTTCAGCGGAATGATCACGCGGTTGTCGAGGCTGATGAGGCCGAGAAACGATCCCTGTTTATCCATTACGCCAACGACTTCGTAGGACTGCGCCCCGATCTTGATTTTGTTGCCCAGGGGCGGCTCCTGTTGAAAGAGATTGGTCGCAACCTGGGTGCCGATGACGCACACGGGCCGGCCGCCTTCGGCGTCCGCGGCGGAAAGAAAGCGGCCTTGTGAAACGCCGACGACGCTGGTGTGCAGGTAGGCGTCGGTCGTGCCGATGACCGTTACAGTGCTGACACTGCGGTTCTCGTATTTTAGCGGGGCGTCTATGTCCACGGTAGGCACGACGGCCTCGGCGAGTGTCAACTGGTTGGCCAGTGCCCGGGCTTCCACAAGCCGGATCGGGCGACGCTTCTGCTGTTTGTTCCAATCTTCGTAGGTTCTGTTAAGCCAACTGAAGCGTTGGACATAGAACACGTCCGCGCCAAGGGACGAAATGCTTTTGAGAAAAGACCGGTTTAATCCCTCGATGGCCGTGCCCATGAGCGTGACGGTGACGATGCCAATGACGATGCCGAGCGTGGTGAGTACGGAACGCATTTTGTTCGCGCGGATGGCGTTCCACGAGATGCCAAAGCCTTCACGAAGTTCAGCGAGCAGGTTCATGGCACAGGTCGGTCGCCCCGCTTCTCGTCGCTGGAAATCAAACCGTCGCGGAGACGAATGACCCGGCGGGCCTGCCTGGCGATGTCTTCCTCGTGCGTAACCACGATGATGGTGTTGCCTTTTTGCGAAAGCTCCCCGAACAACGCCATGATTTCGGCGCCAGTTTTGGAGTCCAGGTTCCCGGTCGGCTCGTCGGCCAGCAGGATGGACGGTTTGTTGACAAGGGCGCGGGCGACGGCGACCCGCTGGCGCTGGCCGCCAGAAAGTTCATTAGGCTTATGGTGCATGCGGTCGGCCAGACCGACCTGGGAAATCGCTTCCAGCGCAATCTTCCGCCGTTCGTCGGCGGGCACACCGGCGTAAATCAGCGGCAACTCGACATTGTGCAGCGCGTTCGAGCGCGCGAGCAGGTTGAAGGTCTGAAAGACGAAGCCGATTTCACGATTGCGAATTTCCGCCAGTTGGTTGTCGTCCATTTCGCTGACATTGGTGCCGTTCAATTCGTAGCGACCGGAGGTCGGCGTGTCGAGGCAGCCGATGAGGTTCATCAACGTGGATTTGCCGGAGCCGGACGGCCCCATGATGGCGACGTATTCACCACGCTGGATTGCGAGCGACACGTCACGCAAAGCATGGACGGTCTCCGCGCCCATCTGGTAACACCGCGAAATATTCTGGAGGCGGATGAGCGCCACGGCTTAGTCCTTCTTCGGCGTTTCAGGGGTGGCAGCGCCTTTATGGATTTTTTTGCCGTCGTCCAAGTCGCGGCTGATGGCACGGTAACCGCCGGAGACAATTTCCTCGCCGTTGGTGAGGCCGTCGGTGATTTCCCAGTAATTGTCGTCGCAAATGCCGATCTTCACCGGCACGGTCTTCACGTGGTTGCCTTTCACCACAAACACGACGTCCAACATCTTGGAGGATTCCTTGGATTTTTTGTCGGCGGCCACGGCGTTGGTGGCGGAAGAAATATTGGTCACACTGGATTTGACCACATTGGTGCCGGAATCAATTTGCTTTTGCGCTGGTTTTGGAGGACGGGTGGTGACACTGGCCAGCGGGACGGTGAGCACATTGGTGCGGTAACTGGCTTCAATCTCGGCGCTGACGGACATGCCCGGACGAAAGGATTCCTTGTCGTTGAGCCGGATGCGCACCTGGAACTTGGTGGCTTCCTGCGACTGGCTGCTGCCGCTGGAATTGTCCTTCGATGAACTGGCAACGTCCGTCACCATACCGTTGAATTTGCGGTCCTTGAACGCGTCCACATCCAGCCACGCCTTCTGGCCGGGCTTGATGTCCACCACGTCCATTTCGCCAACGTCCACGCGCGCCTCCATCTGGTTCAGGTCCGAAATGATCATGATGACGGTTCCGGCATTTTGCACCGTGCCCAGCACACGCTCGCCGAGTTGCGAATTTAATTTGCTGATGGTGCCGTCGAGGGGTGAAACGATGGTGGTTTTGGCGAGTTCCTCCTCGGCGCTGTCCACGGTGGCCTTGGCCACATTGACCTGGTCGTTGGCGCTGTCCAATTGCGCCTTGGCCACATTGCGAGCGGATTTGAAACCGATGAAATCCGATTCCGAAAGCAGCTTCTGGTGGAACAATTCCAAATTGCGGTCGTAGTCCGCCTGGGCTTTTTCCAGGTTCGCCTCCGCCGAAGCTTTGGTGGCGAGCGAGGATTCATAACCGGCCTTGGCCTGATTGACCGCGGCGATGTAAATGTCCGGGTTGATCTTCACCAGCAGATCGCCTTTCTTGACCTCCTGGCCTTCCTTGACCGGCAGTTCGATGATTTCGCCGCTGACCTCCGGACTGATGGCGACCTGGACGACGGGCTGAATCTTGCCGTTGGCGACGACGATATTGGTGAGGCTGTGGAGCGAAACTTTTTCCGTTTGGACCGTGACGGCCGGTTCGTGTTTTTTGAAAACGGCCACCAGCGTCAGCGCGATGAGCGCCAAGCCGATGACCGAAAAGATGATGATCTTCCGGCGTTTTTTAGGTTTTGCCATGGTATTTGGTATTAAGACATCGCCAAGATGAATTCGTTCCGCAAAATCAAGGCTTTCGCGCAAGTTTCATAATGCCCACTGTCCCAGACCGATGGCAATGAGCAACAGTTCAATCAGCACCCAAAAGCCGAAAACGACAGCCGCCGCTTTTGCGGCCCGCGCACCCGACAGCTTCGCCAGCCCAACGGCCAGCACGCCCGCGTGCCAGAGATTGATTACATTGACCGCGCCCAGCAAAAGGTGGCCGCGATTCTTCGGATCAAAATTGTCCACCAACAGCGCCAGGCTTGGCCCGACATAAAGCCGGCCGAGGATCACGGCGAGCAGTGTTGAGATGACCATGCCCAGGGCAACAATGACGGAGGACAACCCGGCAACCTCAAGCACCTTCATGTAGTCAAATTGGGACTTGAGAAGCCAGCGCCCGGCCAGCCACAACACCAACGCCCAGCCGAAAGCCGAGACGAAGCTGTAGATGACGAGGCCAAAGCTGCCGAAGATGGCCAGCATCGTCGGCCCCATGAACTTCTCCATCACCTGCAAAGCCTGGTCTTCCTGGGCTTGAGTCATTTTGCCTTGTTGCACCTGTTTATCGAGCGCCTTGACCTGCTGGTCATGAATGGTCTGCTGGATGGCGGGTTGGGCAAACATAATACACACGGAAATCACACCCACCACAGCGTAAATCAGGATCGGCACGAGCCAGTTGGCGGCGCGACGCGGCGTGGTCTTGATTTCGTCAAAGACCTCTCCCGGCGCGGCAAAAACATTCAGCAACCGTCCGGCAAGCGACATCGTAGACGATTCAGATGCAGATGGTTGCGGTTCAGGAATTGATGGGATTGGTTCCACGTTTTTAATGGTCTTACCCGTTACTTAGGCAAAATCCGGCCAAAGTTACAAGAAAAGTCGGCGTTTTTTTATCAGTCACTAATTTATTTCCGGATCAAGGCGGCGGTCGGTAACGAGATAATTGCGAACGTAATCGTTTACCGCGTCTTCAAGCGAAGTAACGGGTGCGGTGTAACCGGCAGCGCGCAGCCGGGCCAGGTTTGCCTCCGTGAAATACTGGTATTTGTCGCGAATCGCTTCCGGCATTTCGATGAACTGGATGTTCGGCTTCCGGTTCAACGCAGTGAAAACGGCTTTTGCCAGATCAATCCACGTTCGTGCCACGCCGCTGCCGATGTTGAACAGACCGTTGGCTTTTTTGTTGGCGGCCAGATACAGCGTCATCGCAACGGCATCCTTTACGTAAAGAAAATCCCGCTTCTGTTCGCCGTCGGCATAATCCTTCCGGTAACTTTTGAAAAGCCGGATGACGCCTTCGCTTTGCACCTGCCCGAAACTTTTGTGGACGACCGACCGCATGTCGCCCTTGTGATCCTCATTGGGGCCAAAAACGTTGAAATATTTCAGCCCCACGATTCGGTTCAAAAATCCCGCGCGTTTGGCGTGCAAATCGAAGAGATGCTTCGAGCAACCATACAGGTTCAGCGGGCGCAGCTTGTCGAGTTGCGAATCGTCATCGTCCATGCCTGCCGAGCCGTCGCCGTAAGTTGCGGCGGATGATGCATAAACAAATCGCGTTTTTCGGCCAAGAGCCCACGCGGCAAGGTCTTTGGTAAATTCCAGATTGTTGCGAGTGAGAAAACTCGCATCGGTCTCGGTCGTGGATGAACAAGCCCCCATGTGCAGGACCAAATCAAATTTTCCCAACGCACCGCTTTGCAGGCGCGACTGGAGCGCGTCGGCCTCGACATAATCGGCGAAGCGCAGCGGCGCAAGGTTGCGCTGTTTTTCATCCATGCCGAGGCGGTCGCAAACGACGATGCGTTCGCAGCCGCGGCGGTTCAGCGCCCAGACCAGCGCACTGCCAATGAAACCCGCGCCACCGGTGACGAGCACCCGCGCATCGGAAAAATCATCGGGCTTCACAAATTTTGACCAGCATGATGCGAGCCGGGCACGAATTCAAGCCAATGGTGGGATCCGTCAATTCACTGGTTGATGTGCACCACGTTCGCCGGCGGGAAACCGTTGAACCAGGTCGAAGAAGCGTGGCTGTAGGCGCCGATTTGTTCGCTGTAGAGCAGGTCGCCCAACTGCAGGTCGCCCGGCAGATTCTCCGCCATCGAGACCACGTCAAGCGCGTCGCACGTCGGGCCGAACACCGAGCAAATCTGCGTCGGTCCGCGCTTGAACGATTTCAGGTGGTAGTGGCAATGGTCGAAGATGACGCCGGAAAAGGTGTGATAGACGCCGTCATTGATGTAGTAGCAGAGTTTGCCTTCGCGCATGGCCTTGCCGATGATCTTCGAAACGGCGGTGGCGGCGGTGGCGCAGAGGAACCGGCCCGGCTCAGCGAGAATCTGGATGTTCTTCGGAAAGAGCCGGTTGATTTCGCGGTTGATGATGCCGGCCAGCTCGCGGAACGGTTTCACCGTGTCGTCGTAGGGAGCCGGGAACCCGCCGCCGATATCGAGCAGGTTCATCTTGGTGTAGCCGCGGTCTTTGGCTTCCTTGAAGATGTTGGCGGCGAGGTTGATGGCGGCGACGTAATTCTTGAAATTGGTCGTCTGGCTGCCGACGTGGAAGCTGATGCCTTCCACGGTCAGCCCCACTTTGTCCGCCGCAAGGATCAAGTCCACGGCTTCACCGGGTGCGGCACCGAACTTTGACGACAGTTCGACCATCGCGCCGGTATTGGGCACCTTCAGCCGCAACGCGAGACCGGCCTGCGGGGCGTACTTCTTGATTTTGCGGATTTCCTCGTGGTTGTCGTAAGTGACCAGCGGTTTGTATGGGTTCAACTCCTGCAGCGTCTCGTTGGCCTTGATCGGGTTGGCATAGATGATTTTGTCCCAAATCCAGTCCTGCCGCTGTTTGTCGGGCATGTCCTTGATGTATTCATGGACGATGTGGAATTCCGGCATCGAGGCCACGTCGAAACTCGCGCCGGCTTCGAACAGGGTCTTGACGATGGCGGGATCGGGGTTGGCCTTGACGGCATAGTAGGCCTGGACGCGCGGCAGGTATTTTTTGAACGTGGCGTAGTTGCGCCGCAATTCGTCGTGGTCCACCACGAACAGCGGCGTGCCGTGTTGTTCGGCCAGTTTCTTCAGTGTTCGTCGTGGAACCATCTCAGTCTCCGTCGGTTATCAGGAAGTTTTTGAACTGCCACGGATCGTCCCGGTCAATCTGTGGATTGTTGTGGCCTTGGAACGCGCTGGTGTAGTGCTTCAGCGGCGTCCAGTTGAACGGCTTGGAAATCCATTTACCCAGATACGGCTTGGAAATCTTCAGGATATACTCGTGCGGCAGGTCGTCTGGCACGCAGACGCCCCGGGCGGGGTTCTCAATCATCCACATTGCGGCCGCGACGGCGGAGATGGCGACTTGCATGGTGGTGGCATTCTGGTGCGGCACCAGCCGGCGGGATTCCCCGATGCTGAGGTCGCTGCCAATCCACCATGAATTATAGGCATGGCCCATCAATAGCGCGCCGAGAATGTCGGAGCCGCTGATGATTTCGTCATTGAGGATGCGTTGGTTCTTCTGGAGTTGGTAGTCGCAACCGCGGAGTTCGTTCAGCGACGCAATGGCCACGTCGGCCGGGCAGTAGGCATAATGCACCGTGGGCCGGTAGATGGCCCTGCCGTTTTCCCAGACCGTCAGCCGGTCGGAAATGGTGAACGCCTCGCCGTGGCGCACGACCATGCCGTGGATGCGGTAGTCGGGCACCCACGACGAAACCCAGGTGTTGATGCCCATGCGGGCGAGGCAGATCTGGTTGCGCGGGCCGTCGGTGTGCTCATACGCCAGCGGCGGCAACTCCTTTTCGTGCGTGCCCCAGCCCATCTCGGCGGTGGTGGTACCTTCCTCGCGGAAGCCCTCCACGCTCCAGGTGTTGACGAACTCGTCCACCTGTTTGGGTTTGTTCGTAATTTGCGTGTCGCGTTCGCTACAATGAATCACCTTCACCCCGAGTTTCATCGCCAGATAATTGAATTTTTGTCCGGCGATGAGCTGCCGAATTTCATCGGCGGCCCTGCCGGTGACTTTCTTGTCCTTGATGGTGCGGTTGCCGATGTCAATCAGGCCCTGCTTGGTGAAGTGTGAGATGAGACCGGGATTCGCGCCGTGTTCGAGCACCGCTGTCGGGCCGGGGGGCCGGGTCCATTTGCCGATCATGCGCCGGATGTTCATGTGACGCCAGTACAGGGTCATTTTCTGCGGCGTTGCGGCCCTGGCATTCTCGTAGGGATCCCACAACTCGACCGATGTGTTGACGTAGAGCACGCCGCGGTCGTGGCACCACTGGAGGATTTCGCAACAGTCAATGTTCCAGGCCAGGTCAATCAGGAGGTCGCCCGCCTCCAGATATTTGCCCAGCAGCGCGCCCATGTTCTCGCGCGTCACGCGCCTGCGCACGAACTTCACGCCGCGCTTCAGCCACGGCGCCAACACGTCACGACGGTCTTCGAAATCCATGACGGTGATGTGTTGATAGGGCGTCTTGAGGTGCTTGACCAGAATGGGGAGTGCGCATTGCGCCACGGCCCCGTAACCGACGAACAAGATTTTGTTCCTGAATTCGAGCATGGCAAAATTGTTTTAGCGCGGCACTTTGTCCAAAAATTTTTCGCGTTACAAGAGTTTATTGAAAAATACACCGTTGCCGGTCATTAAATTCAAAATTTGCCACCGCTGCACAAAATTATTAAGCTTACGCGACATTTATGCCGCGACCCAAAAAAGCGAATGGCGCCATACCGGCTGAACTCGGCTTTTCGATGCCCGCCGAATGGGAAAAGCACGAGGCCACTTGGCTCGCCTGGCCGCACCATGAGGCCGATTGGCCGGGCAAGATGGACGCCATTCGCTGGGTCTATGGCGAAATGGCGCGCAAAATTTCGCCCGGCGAAATCGTGCGCATTCTCGTCCGTAACAAGGCCGAGCAAAAACTTGCCGCCAACCATCTCAGGCACGCGGGCTGCGAGTTCAAGAATATCCAGTTCATCGTGCATCCGACGAACCGCGCCTGGATGCGCGATAGCGGGCCGATTTTCGTCAGGAAATTTATTGGTAGGGACGCCGCGCCGCGGCGTCCGCGGACGGCTCGGCGAGCCGTCCCTCCCACAGAAACCGCCATCGTCCATTTTCATTTCAATGCGTGGGCGAGACACGACGACTGGCAGAAAGACCGCAAAGTGCCGGAACTGGTGGCGCGCGCGCTTGGCAAACGGCTTTTTCACGCCGAGTTTGATGGCAAACCTTTCGTCGTCGAAGGTGGCGGCATCGAAGTGAACGGTCGCGGCACGTTGCTGACAACGGAGGAGTGTTATCTTCATCCGAAGATTCAAATCCGCAACCCCGGCATGACGCGGGCACAATATAACGAAACGTTCAAAAAATATCTCGGCGTGAAAAACGTGTTCTGGCTGCGCAAAGGGCCGGCTGGCGATGATACACACGGACACATTGATGACATCTGCCGGTTTGTGAATCCAAAAACGCTCGTGCTCATCAAGGAAACGAATCAAAAAGACATCAACTACCGTCCGCTCGCGGAAAACTGGGAACGCATCAAGGATTTGCGGCTCGAGAATGGTTCCAAGCCCGAAGTCGTGCCGCTGCCCATGCCGGCGCCGCTTTATTTTGACGGCCGCCGCTTACCGGCAAGCTACGCGAACTTTTACATCGGCAATGCCTGCGTCATCGCCCCGACGTTCAATGATCCAAACGACCGCGTTGCACTCGGCGTTTTGAGTGAGTTGTTCAAAGACCGGCCGGTCGTCGGCATTCATGCGGTGGACCTTGTGGTCGGTTCCGGTTCACTCCATTGCCTGACGCAGCAGCAACCGGCTTGAAATCACGTCCGTATTGCGCCGGTCAATGCCGTGCTGCTATTCCCGGGCCCGATAGAAACGAAGCGAAAAACCCGTGGCTGAAGAATCCAGAAATGACACTGAGCCAACCACCGGCGGGTTGGTGAAGATGGGCGTCCAATTCGTAAGATTCGTTGAGGCGTAGATCACCACCGGTGTAATCCCGTCCGCGCCGTCCACCTGCAGTTGAAAACCGGCGGCGGTCATTTGCAGGTTTGGCGGAACCTGGTTGAAAACGAGCGGAGGAATGGTCGGCATCGAGACCGCCAGACTGTGATAACCGCCGCAGGCAATTGCCCATACTTGAATTAGACCCGGCGGTAAGTTTGTCTGGCCGAAAAAATTGTTTCCCCAAGCGACCATTGTGCCGTTGCTCTCCGAAGACACACTGTGTGCGCTGCCACCGGCAATGGTTGTTGCATTCGTCAAACCCGCCGGTGCATTCGTCTGACTGTAGGTATTATCGCCCCACACGACCACCGTGCCGTTGCTCTTGACGGCCAGACTGTGAAACCAGCCACAAGCTATGGCCGCCACACCCGTCAAACCCGCCGGCACATTCGTCTGGCCATAGGTATTGTCGCCCCAAGCGGCCACCGTGCCGTCATTCCTGAGTGCCAGACTGTGCAATTCACCGGCGGCAATCCCCACGACATTCGCCAGTCCGGCCGGAACATTGGTCTGTCCCCAGCCATTGTCACCCCACGCCACAACGGTGCCATCATTCCTGAGCGCGAGACTGTGAATCCAGCCGCCGGCGACGGCCCTGACGTTGGTCAATCCCGACGGCACATTCGTCTGGCCGAAAGAATTGTCACCCCAGGCGACGACCGTGCCGTTGCTTTTCAGCGCCAGATTGTGATACCAGCCCGCGGCAATGGCCGTCGCGTTCGTCAGATTGGCCGGCACATTGGTCTGGCCGTAAGTATTGTCACCCCACACGACGACCGTGCCGTTGCCTGTGAGCGCGAGGCTGTCATAAGCACCGGCCGCGATGGCCACCACGTTTGTCAGACCCGGTGGTATTTCAATCTGGCCGACGGAATCATAGCCCCATGCGATCATCGTGTTGCCCGATGCTCGTTGTCCCAAAATCAGGATGAGCGCCAAAAGTGCAATAGCTGGCACGAAGGTGTTATTCCGGAAGCTGTTTTTCGAAATGTTCATTTTGCCGATGGTTAACCGACTATTGACCCCGGCTTTTGACTCTTTTGCATATCGTGATAGCATAAGAGATAAATGTGTTTTTTTCAATGAGTTCCCCAGAATTTGTTGTTTCCGAACCTGATTTCACTGTTAAACTGAGGTCGTCATGATTTTTCGCCGGCACTCAAACGAAGTTGGCAACCAGACCCGTTCGCGGCGGTTTTCGTCCACAATGGTTGTAGCCACCCTGGCCATCGGTTTCGGCCTGGTGGTCCCGGCGCGGCTGGCCGCCCAAACCAGTCCCAGCGATTGGTCGCGGGTGACCAACATTCTCGCGCGCATCATTCCGCCGGCTTTTCCGGCGCAGGATTTTGTCATCACCAGCTACGGCGCGGTGGGCGATGGCTCAACCGATTGCACGGCGGCTTTTTCCAGTGCGATTGCGGCATGCAACGGGGCGGGTGGCGGGCGCGTGGTCGTGCCCGCGGGAACATTCCTGACGGGCGCGATTCATTTGCTCAGCAACGTCAATTTGTATGTCGCCCAAGGCGGAAAAATTTTGTTCAGCACCAATCCGAATGCGTTCCTGCCAGTGGTCTTCTCGCGCTATCAGGGCATTGAGTTGATGAATTATTCGCCGTTCATCTACGCGTACGGCCAGACGAACATCGCCATCACGGGGCCGGGAACAATTGACGGGCAGGCGCAAAACTCGGTCTGGTATAATTGGAAAACCCAAAACCTGTTCACCGCCGACGAGCAATTGTTGTGGAACATGGCCAGCACCAACATGCCCGTGGCGCAGCGTATTTTTGGATCGGGACATTATCTGCGGCCAACTTTTATCCAGCCCGTTCATTGTCAAAATGTATTGATTGACGGCGTCACCATTCTCAACTCGCCGATGTGGACGGTGACTCCGCTGTATTGTACTAACGTCACCGTTCGCGGCGTGACGGTCATCAACAGCAGTTCCAGCCCGAACACGGACTCCTGCGATCCAGACTCCTGCACCGATGTGCTGATCAGGAACAGCTCCTTCAGCGACGGCGACGATTGCATCGCCATCAAATCCGGCCGCGATCAGGATGGTTTGCGCGTCAATATTCCCAGCCGGAATATTGTGATTCAAAACTGCGTGTTTGCCGACGGTCACGGTGGCATCACCCTGGGCAGCGAGGAATCCGGCGGCGTCACCAATGTTTTCACGGAAAATTGCTCTTTGAACAGTACCAACCTGGAGTATGCATTCCGTTTCAAGAACAACACGGCGCGGGGCGGTTATATTGCAAACATTTACTTTCGCAACTGCATGTTAAAAATTATCAAGACAACCGGCATTCACATGACGATGCAGTATACTTCCTCTTCCCCGGCCAACACGGGCACGAACACGCCGGTCATTCACAACATTGACATCCGCGATTGCGCCTTTGCCAATGTGAAGCAGGCGATTTATCTCCAGGGATTGAGTTCTGCGAACCCGATTACGGACGTGACCGTCGCCAATTGCCGGTTCCTGAACACTTCCCAAGCCAACTCTTTCAGCAGCACCAACCGCATCAGCTTCATCAACAACAAGGGCGGCGGGTTTTAGGCGAGCGAAAATGTGGCACGGGCGTCACGCCTGTGAGGGGTTGGAAATACAGACCAGAGGTCTGTGACACGTTTATGCCTTGAACCGTTTTACTGCTTTGACACAACGGCCGCAAAGCGCCGTAGGCGCGGCATATTTGTAGTTTTGCGTTTTGTAGAAATCCCAAGCTCCGTCAGAAGCGGCATCGTCTGGTGGCGAACGGAATATGCCGCTCCTGACGGAGCTTGGAAATGTTTTGGGATGCGATTTCTACAAATATGTCGCCCCTGACGGGGCTTGGTTTGTTGTCGGTTCGTTGCACGCCTCACGCAGCAGCAGCCGGTGTGATTTTTTCTGGACAAAATTTTTGCCCGGCGCAAAGTCAAAATTGTGAAACGTATCCTCTCGCCCGAACAAAGAAAAAAGCAGAAAGACTATCAAGTAAGATGGTATGCAAATAATCGGGCAACGCAGAAAGCAAATAGGATAAAGCGTTATCTCGAAAACAAGGATCGTGAGAGATCAAGTAACCGGAAATGGGTCAGTGAAAATAAGGAGCGAAAAAAAGCCGCTGATGCGAAATGGCGGGCGGAAAATAAGGAAAGGCGCAAAGCCACAAACGCGGCGTGGTATGCCAAAAATCGCGGCGCGATTTTAGCGAAATGGCCGACGTATAAAGCTGCCCACCCTGAAAATAACAAGCGGAAGAAAATATACGATGCAAAACATTATCTCGAAGTAAGGCGGCAGAAGATAGCCTCTGTCAAAAAATATTATCTTAAAAATAGGAATCAGGTGCTATCCAGAATTCAAGAATGGAATAAACAACACCCTGAAAGAAACGTCAAATATTCGGCGAAATGGCGGTCTGAAAACCGAGATTTTAAGAAAATAATTAACGCAAGGTGGGCGGCTAACAATCCCGACAAGGTGCGCGCCAAAGGGCATCGCCGCCGCGCCCGCAAATATAAAAACAGCACGCCCGAACAAATTAAAGCCGCCGATCTTAAAATCATTCAAATGCTGTCACATAGGCACGCCGATTGTGCATATTGTGCCAAGAGGTTTTTGACAAAGAACATGCACGTTGAACACATCGTAGCTTTAGCTCGTGGCGGGTCGCATTCCCCAGAAAATATTTGCATGTCATGTGGACAGTGCAACGAAAGTAAGAACGCCAAATTGCTTGGCAGCGAATGGTTGCCACCGCAACTAGCGTTGTTGCAGGTTGACGGACTGTATGCGTAATTGGATTTTGCATTTTCTTTTTACGTCTTAAATTGAATCACCGCCTCGACACAACGACCGCAAAGCGTCGGATGTTCCTTGTTCTGACCGATATCGGTTTCCCAATGCCAACAACGCTCGCATTTTTGCCCATCAGCATGAACGACTAATTTGCCTGTAAAATCGGCTTCTGGATTGCCTTTGTAAGATAAAAATTCAAGCTGCGAAACATTCAACAACTCTTTGAATGTGTCTTGAAGTTTTTCGCTATTTGCCAATTCTGGCATTTGTTCGGTTACAGGTCGGATTTTAGCGTCCAGAGATTTCCCGATAGTTTTGTCGCGACGTTTCTGTTCCAACATTGGCAACCAGATTTCGCGCGCTACGAATAAATATTCCCAATCTTCTATTTCAGATCCCGTCAGCGAGAATTTAATTAGTTTCCAATTCGCTTTATGAACGGAATTCACCTTTTTCCCCGGCACAAACTCCCACGCTTCGTCTGCCGTGAACGCCAGAACCGGCGCGAGCATCTGGCACAGGCCGGTCACGAGCCGGTGCAACGCCGTCTGCGTCGAGCGGCGGCGATGCGAATTCGCCGGGTCGGTGTAAAGCCGGTCTTTGATGACGTCGTGGTAAATCGAGGACAACTCAACAGCAATGAACTGGCTGACCTCCTGATAGACGACGTGAAATTCGTATTTATCGTAAGCCTCGATGACTTCCCGCTCCAGTTTCGAGAATTCGCCGAGAATCCAGCGGTCGAGACCGGTGAGCTTGTCGTCCGGCACGGTGTGTTTTGCCGGATCGAAGTCGTAAAGGTTCGAAAGTTGATAACGCAGCGCGTTGCGGATGACGCGGTAGGTCTCGGCCACCTTGTTGATGCGCTCCTCGCTCACAATGATGTCGTTGCGAAAATCCTGCGACGAAACCCACAGGCGCACAATATCCGCGCCCCATTTCTTCACATAGGCTTCGGATGTCTGCGGTTTTTCGTAGCCGCCCTGGCTTTGTTTGCTCTTGGAAATCTTTTCGCGGTCGGCATCCACCATGAATCCGTGCGTAAGCACCGTCTTAAACGGCGCGGCCCCGTTGCCCGCGAGTGACAGCAGCAGTGACGATTGAAACCAGCCGCGATGCTGGTCGGAGCCTTCGAAATAAATGTCGGCTTGCCAAGCCTGGTAGGGCGCAGTGTTCTCACTGCGCCGCGGCGCGCTGGGGACAGCGCGCCCTACCTCATGATGGAGTTCCGTCCGCCGCATCAGCACACTTCGCGACGAACTTCCCGAATCGATCCACACATCCAATGTGTCGTTGGATTTGGTGACGGCTTCTGGTCCATTCCAATTCTTCGGTTTCACCAGCGACCAAAGTTCCGCAGCGGATTTTTCGAACCAGATATTTGAACCATGCTTTTCAATCAAATCAGCCGCGTTGCGAACAATTTGTGCATCGAGAATCGGATTTCCTTTCGCATCGTAGAACGCGGGAATCGGCACACCCCAAGTGCGCTGGCGCGAGATGCACCAGTCGGGACGAGTTTGCACGGCACTTTTAATTCGATTGACGCTCCAATCGGGAATCCAGTTCACGCGGTCAATTTCTGCCAGAGCACGGTCACGGAATTTCTCATGGTCAATTTCGATGAACCATTGATCCATTGCGCGGAAAATGATTGGCGTTTTGCTGCGCCAGCAATGCGGATAGCTGTGGTGATAATCTTCCTGGTGCAACAGCGCCTTACGAACGCGCAGTTCATGTAGCACTGCTTCGTTCGCATCGCTCTTGCCATGTTTTTCGAGGATGGATTTGCCAACCATCTCTGACGGCATCTGTTGCTCAACGGGCAAATCGTTCGTGTGCATGAACTTACCATCATCATCCACCGGCGAATAAATCGGCAGACCGACAGATGAGCCGAGTTGATAGTCCTCCAAGCCGTGTCCCGGTGCGATATGGACGAAGCCCGTGCCAGTGTCGCTGGCAACAAAGTCAGCGGGATAAAACCTGCCAGTGCGACTACAGAATGGATGCTGAAACTGCAGCACAGCAAGCTTTTTGGTTGGAAACGGTTGTTCTTTGCAATTGCTCCAACCGCATTTTCCCGCGACAGCGGCCAGCAGACCGCGGAACAGAATGTAATTTTCATCGCCGACGCGGACCTTCACGTATTGGAACTTCGAATTGTAAGCCACCGCGAGATTCGCCGGCAGAGTCCATGGAGTGGTCGTCCAGATCAGGATAAAAGTTTTTGACTGGCCGACGACCGGAAATTTTACATAGATGCTGGGGCTAACGTGGTCTTGATATTCGACCTCGGCTTCAGCCAGCGCGGTGTGGCAAGGGATGCTCCAGTAAACCGGCTTTTTGCCGCGATAGATAAAACCCTTTTCAACGATGTCGGCGAACAGGCGCAGTTCGTCGGCCTCGTATTCTTTATTGAATGTGAGATAGGGATTGTCCCAATCGCCGAGCACGCCGAGCCGTTTGAATTGAGTTCGCTGGATGTCAATGAACTTGCGGGCGTAAGCTTCGCAAGCTTTGCGAATCGCGGACGGCGAAAATCGATCGGGATCCGGCTTCTGACTTCCGACTTCTGACTTCTGGCCTTTCCGCATCTCCTGTGAAACCTTGAATTCGATGGGCAATCCGTGGCAATCCCAACCCGGAATGTAGGGCGTGCTGAAGCCACGCAAGGTCTTGTATTTGACGATGATATCCTTGAGAATCTTGTTCAGCGCGGTGCCGATGTGCACGTCGCCGTTGGCAAACGGCGGACCATCGTGCAGGACAAACTTTTCCTTCACATTGGCGTGGTCAGCCTGGATTTTTTCGTAAAGCCTCGCCGCCCCCCACTTTTTCAACCGTTCAGGCTCGCGCGCCACCAAATCGGCCCTCATTGGGAAATCGGTGCGCGGCAAATTCAATGTGTTTTTATAGTCCATTTTGGGCTTCTGGAAGGACGAAAGCTAACAGTCGGGGAAAATAGTGTCAATGAACGCACTTCGCCCGGCATCAATCCGCTTGCGAGAAGATTCCTGTTTACAGCACGACATTCGGTGCTAATATCAGTCCACAAACAACCCGGGGAAGACGCGTGAAAAAAATCGAAGCGATTGTCAAACCATTCAAGCTTGAAGAAGTGAAAGACGCGTTGGCCGCCCTCGGGATTCAAGGGATGACGGTCATCGAGGTGAAGGGATTCGGCCGCCAGAAAGGGCACACGGAAATTTACCGCGGCAGTGAATACGTCGTGGACTTTCTGCCCAAGGTAAAAATTGAGGTGGTGCTGGCCGACAATTTGGTGACCCCGGCGGTGGGAGCCATCATAAAAGCCGCCAAAACTGGAAAGATCGGCGATGGGAAAATTTTTGTGAGCAACGTCGAGAACGCCATTCGCATTCGCACCAACGAAACGGGTGAACAGGCGGTTTGAGTGATTTCTTTTTGAGGGAAATACCCGTTGGAAGTATAATTTTGACCGGGTGCAAATTCAGAAAGCGATTTGTAAAGTAATTGTAAATCATTGATTTAATGGGTCGAAAGGCCGATGTGAATAACTCGTGAACAAAAGTTAATATGTTATCCTCGAAACGTTCGGCTCATTCACATAAAACCCTCGTGTAAGTATGAGTCGGTCGCGGCCGTTTTAGCATCTGTGGAAAAAGCGGGATGAGGGTTTTGATTTTTTGATTTGTAACATATTGGGAGTCAATGTGTTGTTTCAGTACTTGGATGAAGATTTTAATTAATAAAAGCGTGTATGCGAACCCTTTAACGAAACAGCAGGTTTTGAGCGGCGTGGGCGGTCACAGCGGGCGAGGTTAACCGCCAATTTTAGGGCTAAGTGAATAAAACGCTTGAAAAACGGGCTTTTTGACGAAACGTAAATGCAGCTTTCAGCAGAAAAAATTTGGAATTCGGCGCAGGAACATCTCCGTTCCAAGTTGAACGCAGACACTTACAACATGTGGTTTGCTCCGTTGCGAGCCAATGCGATTGATTCCAACCACGTCACTTTGGAAGTGGCCAACGAATTCTGCGAAGTCTGGCTTAAGGACAATTACCTCAGCCTGTTGCAAGATGCCCTGGCTGTGGCCGCTGGCCGCCAATTGCAGGTAAAATTCAAAATTGCCGGCGGAAATGTTCACCCCGCCGCTGCACTTTCTCCAGCACCGGCGAAAACAACAAAAGCTGCTGGCTCCAGCCACGAACGAGCAACACACAATGGCGAATTTGGTTTTAATCCCAAGAACACGTTCGAAGCCTTTGTTGTTGGCAATAACAATAACTTTGCCTACGCCGCCGCGCTCGCCGTCGCCCAAGCGCCCGGCAAATCCTATAACCCGCTTTTCCTTTACGGGGGTGTGGGTCTCGGCAAGACACACCTGCTTCACGCCATCGGCCAGTATGTTGTCAGCAACAGGAAAGGTGCGCACGTCGCCTATTTATCCTCGGAGAAGTTCACCAACGAATACATTGACGGAATCCAAAACAACCAACTCGTCAAATTCCGCAAAAAATACCGCCAGACCGACGTGCTGTTGATTGACGACATCCAGTTTCTAGCCGGCAAGGAACGGATTCAGGAGGAATTTTTCCATACCTTCAACGCGCTTCACGAATCGCACAAGCAAATCGTGCTCACGTGCGACCGCCCGGCCAGCGAGATTCAGGGGCTCGAACACCGCCTCGTCTCGCGTTTCGAATGGGGCTTGGTGACGGATTTGCAGCCGCCGGACGTCGAAGTGCGCCTGGCCATTCTCAACAAAAAGGCGCAGATTATGGGCGTGACGCTGTCGGATGACATTATGAATTTTCTGGCCAACCGCATCCGCACCAATGTCCGCCGGCTCGAAGGCGCGCTCATCCGCGTGGCGTCCTACGCTTCGCTCACCGGCAAGAAACTCAGCATCGAGGTCGTCGAAGGCTTGCTGCGTGAAATCCTTCACGAAGAAGGCCGTTTTTCCATCAGCATCGAAGTCATTCAGAAGAAAGTCGCGGAACATTTTGACATTCGCCTTGCCGACATGACCAGCAAGCGCCGCCCGGAAAACATCGCTTTCCCGCGCCAAATCGCCATGTATCTTTCGCGTCGGATGACCGAAAGTTCGCTCAACTCCATCGGCGAAGCCTACGGCGGGCGCGATCACGGCACGGTGATGCACGCCTGCCGCCTCGTCAAAGACCGCATGGAAGTGGACGCCAACGTCCGTCAGGTCGTCCATTACATCGAAAAGCAATTGATGAGATAAGTTTCAAGTCTGAAGTTTCCAGTGTTCAGTTTTAGAACTTGAAACTGAAAACTTAAAACTGAAGACTTCCCCGATGCCTGTTATTGAAGTCAGCGGTCTCACCAAAACCTTTCGCTCCTATAAAAAGCAGCCCGGTTTTACAGGCGCGATCAAAGGGTTGTTTCACCGCCGATACGAACAAACCGTTGCAGTCAACGACGTGCATTTCACGATTGAACCCGGCGAACTCGTCGGTTTCCTCGGCCCGAATGGCGCGGGCAAGACCACCACGCTCAAAATGCTCGCCGGCCTGCTTCACCCGACAGCCGGTTCGGCGCGCGTGCTCGGCTACGTTCCGTGGGAGCGCCACGACGGCTACCGCCGCCAGTTCGCACTCGTGCTCGGCCAGAAAAACCAGCTTTGGTGGGACTTGCCTGCGCGCGAATCGCTTGAACTGAACTCAAAAATTTACGGCATTCCCGCCGACCGCTTCGAGCGCACCGTCGCCGAAATGAGCGAAATGCTCAACACCCGCGACAAACTCAACATCAGCGTTCGCGAGCTTTCGCTTGGCGAACGGATGAAAATGGAACTCATCGCGTCATTGCTCCACCAGCCCAAGGTTCTGTTCCTCGACGAGCCGACCATCGGCCTCGACGTGGTTTCGCAAAAGACCGTCCGCGAATTCATCCGCCGCCACAACGCCGGGCAAAAGACAACGATTCTGCTTACGAGCCATTACATGGCTGATATTCAGGCGCTTTGCGAGCGTGTCATCATCATTGACCACGGCAAGATTTTCTACGATGGCAAACTCGACGAAATTGTGGATCGCTTCGCCGACTTCAAGGTTGTAACGATCCAATGCGAAAAGGCGAATGATTATCCGGCGGATCATTTGAGTCGTTACGGCGAAATCGTCGGAAAAAATGCCGGCTCAATCACCTTCAAGGTGAAACGCGACCGTGTCATCGCCGTCTGCAAATCGCTGCTCGACGATTTGCCGGTGAGCGACATTGACATTCAGGAAGTGCCGATTGAGGACGTGATTCGCCAGATTTTTGCGCGCTAAAATTGGTAGGGGCGCCTCGCCGAGGCGACCGGGTTGGGAAGCGGAACTTCCGCCGGACGCGCGGGCCGCGTGTCCCTACCTTGTTATCCCCTCGAAAAGATGTTTCACTCCGTGCATGGATGTTTTTCTGCAAGCAGCCATTGAAGAGGCCAGAAAAGGCCTGGCGGAAGGCGGCATTCCTATCGGTTCGGTGCTTGTGCTCGATGGCAAAGTCATCGGGCGCGGACATAATCAACGCGTTCAACGCGACAGCGTGATTCATCACGCGGAAATGAACTGCCTCGAAAACACCGGGCGGCTCAAAGCATCGGTCTATAAGCGTTGTGTTTTGTATTCGACACTTTCGCCGTGCCCGATGTGCAGCGGCGCGATTTTGCTCTACAAAATCCCGCGTATCGTCGTTGGCGAAAACAAAACCTTCCAAGGCCCGGAGGAATATGTCTGCTCCCAAGGCGTGAAAGTGGAAGTGCTGCAAGACCCAGTGTGCATTCAACTCATGCGCGATTTTATCGCCACGCGGCCAGAATTGTGGAATGAAGATATCGGTGAATGATTCTCACGTCACTTCCCAACCCCGCCCGCACCGAACAATTCTTTTGTGTCAAACCACCACGGAAGTTTTTTCAGTCAGTCCCGCGATTTCCTTGCGCGATTGCACGACTTGATCCACGAGGCCGTATTCTTTCGCTTCTTCGGCGGACATGAAACGGTCGCGGTCGGTGTCGCGCGTGAGTTCCTCGACCTGGCGCCCGCAATGTTTGGCAAGGATTTCATTCAGCCGGTCTTTGAGCCGCAGAATCTCTTTGGCCTGAATGCTGATGTCGGAGGCCTGTCCCTGCACGCCACCCCACGGCTGATGGATCAGGATGCGTGCGTTCGGCAGTGCGTAACGTTTGCCCTTCGTGCCCGCCGCGAGCAGCACGGCAGCCATGCTTGAGGCCTGCCCGACGCAATACGTATTCACGTCGCACGTGAGATATTGCATCGTGTCGTAAATCGCCAGCCCCGCCGTGACGCTGCCGCCTGGCGAGTTGATGTAGAGATGAATATCCTTCTTTGCATCGGACATTTGGAGGAAAAGCAATTGGGCGATGACGATGTTGGAGACCGTGTCATCCACGGCCATGCCGAGAAAAATGATACGATCCACAAGCAGGCGCGAATAGATGTCCCACGTCCGCTCACCGCGACCGGTCTGCTCGACCACAATCGGAACCAGGAAATTTTGCATATGGGAAACCAATACCCCATTCACGGCGAAAGGTAAAGGCGCGAAACGGGAATCGTGAATGGTTGCATCGTTAAATCGTTGAACCGGACGCCTGGCATGGCAGCCGATGTAACGATTCAACAATTCAACGGTTCAACGTTTGCCAGATCGAGTCTGAACGCGCCGGCGAAATCTTCCGGTTTTTCCGCAACCCAACGCGTGACTTTTTCCAGCGGAAACCACCCGCCACGCTCAATTTCGTCAGGATGCAACTGAAACGGCCCTTCATTCTCACAGCGATAAACCCAGACGAATTCCATGTCTGTTTCCTTGCACGCGGTGATTTTGAATAATCGTTGCGGTGGCCGCGCAATTTCCAGATCAATTTCCTCACGCAATTCGCGCACCGCACAGGCATCATAATCCTCACCTGAACCCACGTGACCGGATGCCGACGAATCCCATTTACCCGGCTCGCGGTCTTTCTTCATCGAACGCTTTTGGAGAAAAATCTCGCCGCGCGAATTGAACACCAGCACATGCACCGCGCGGTGCAGCAAGCCGAGGCGGTGCACTTCGCTGCGCGGCTGGTGGTCAATCACCTCGTCGCGCTCGTTGACGACATCAAAAATTTCTTCGGTCATGATTCAACACATGGGAGGGACGGCGTGCCGCCATCCCTGAAATTTTGGCCGGTAATATGCCGATCCTCCCGATTTTTGGATAAAAACTACTCCGCCAATATTTGAGTTAACTCAATAAACTGCTCCAAGCTCACCGCTTCCGCGCGCACTTGTGACGAAAGCTGTAAGTCTTCAAACGCCCGCTCCAATTTCTCCGCCAGCCAGTCTTCGCGCAGCAGTTTCAGCATCATTTTACGCCGCTGCGAAAACGCCCGTTTCACAATTTTCACAAACGCCGCACGCTGGCTTTCGGGCAAAAGCGGCGTGGCGCGGCGAATCAAAACCACACATGCTGAATCCACGTCCGGCTCCGGGAAAAAGCAACTTGCCGGAATCTTGAATCCCGAAGTCTTTCGGGATTCATAGTCGAGTTGAATCAGCAACGTGAACACGCCGTAATCCGCATCGCCGGCTTTGGCCGTGAGCCGCCGCGCGACTTCGAGTTGCAGCGTTGCGACCATCCGTTCCGGTCGCCCGCGCGATTGCGCCAGTTCCACCAAAATCGGCGAAGCGACGGAATACGGCAGATTGGCCACGAGCTTCCAATCGCTCCAGTCGCGCGGCTCACGACGCAGGAATTCAAGCGCGTCGGCGTGGAGCAAATGCAATGGCGGATTGCGGATTACGGATTGCGGGTTGGAAAATCGCTCGCGCAAAAATTGCACCAGCCGCGCGTCCTTTTCAATGGCCAAAACCTCACCCGCTCTTTCCAAAAGCAATTCGGTGAGCGGCCCAAGTCCCGGCCCGATTTCAAGGACTTTGTCCGTCTTTTTTAATTCCGCCGCCTCAATGATGCGCCGAAGTTGATTGCCGTCGTGCAGAAAATTCTGGCCGAGGGATTTCGTCAACTGAATCCCGCGCGTGGCCAGAAGTTCCCGCATCTCAGAAAGCTTCACCGGGAAAGCAGCTTTTACACGAATTGCGCGAATTGGCACGAATTAAAAAACAGACGCAAACAATTCGCGACAATTGGCGGCATTCGCGTAAAGATTTGTTTTCCATATCCGTGTCCATCCGTGTTTATCCGTGGTTCAAGACTTCCGCCAGCGTGTTGACCGCTTTGGCCAATTGCATTTTGGTAATCGTAAGCGGCGGTGTGAAGCTGATGACGTTGCTATGCTCGCCTTCGGGCAAAAGAATGAAGCCACGATGCAACATGTTTTTGATGGCCCGCATTGTGGCTTCGGTGGCAGGTTTGCCGTCGGGCAATCGCAATTCAACACCGGCCATCAGACCCAAACCGCGTGATTTGCAAACAACTTTGAATTTTAGACTTTGGATTTTAAACAACTCCGCCAAAAGAAATTCTCCGAGCTCCGCGCTTCGTTTGCAAAGGTTGAGTCGCTCAATTTCCTTGATTTGCGCCAGCGCCATCGCGCAACCAACAGGATGGCCGAGAAATGTGCTGGTGTGAATCGCCTCGCCGCGCGAAGCCGGCCATGCGGCATCCATCAGGTCGGCGCGACCGACACAAGCCGAGAGCGGGAAACCGCCGGTAAGCGCCTTGCCGAGGCAAATCAAATCAGGAACCACGCCGTTGTGTTCACACGCAAACCATTTTCCGGTGCGGCCAAAGCCGGTGTAAATTTCATCGAGAATCAACAACACGCCGTGTTCGTCGCAAAGTTTGCGAAGCAGCGGCAAAAATTCTTTTGGCGGAACATTGATGCCACCGCGAGCTTGGACCGGTTCGACCAGAATCGCGCCAATGCGTTCACGCCGAAAAAAGTGGCGGATGCTGAACTCCACGGATGCGAGGTCGCTGGCTTTTGACGGAAACTGGACGAAATGCCCGAACTCGCGAAGTTGCGATTGGAACGGGCTGCGGAAAAAATCGCGGTGCGTCGCGTTGAGCGCACCGTAGCCGAGTCCGTGATACGCGCCGGAAAATGCGATGACGCCCTGTTTGCCCGTGGCAAGAATCGCGGTTTTGAGCGCGGATTCGACGGCCTCGAAGCCGGAATTGCTGAAGATGGTTTTGCCGGATTTTTTGCCGTTGCTCCATCGCTCGAAAGTAATCCGGCTCAACTCGCGCGCGAGCTCGGCCTTGCGCGCATGTGGATGCACGTCGCCCATCGCGTGGAGTAACCGCGCCATTTGTTTTTGACCGGCCTTGACGACGTGCCGATTCGCGTGACCTGCAGCGGCAACACCGAATGCACCGGACAAATCCAGATATTTTTTTCCGTCAGTGTCCCAAACGTAAACATCTTTGGCGCGTTCCCAAATGATGGGCCAAGAGCCGTCCGGCTCCATGAAAACAATGTTGCGCGATTCGTAAGCACGCAATAAATCGAGAATTTGTTTCGTCTTCATCGGAATCAAACGCCGCGTTGCTCCGGCGGCCAAATCACCTTGTGTATTTGAATCTGAAAACGCACGGGCAGTGCGTCGGCGATGATTTTTTCCGCGAGTTGCTGGCGTGAAATGGGCGTCTGCCCCAATGGAACTTTTTTAAGCGATGTATCCCGCTGCTCCGGCGCGAGCGGCTGCACCCACGAAATTAACAACGGGCAAATGGCGTCGAGCTTGTGCTCGGAAATTTTTTGCTTTGCCCAATCGTAATCCTGCTGCGTGCCAACGACGAATTTGATTTCATCGGTGGCCTTGAGGTGCGGAATGTTCTCAAGACGATTGCGCGCGACTTCGCCGCTGCTGGGACATTTCAAATCCATGATCTGGCGAACCCGGGCGTCCACTTGAGAAATGTCGTGTGCGCCGCTGGTTTCGAGAAGAACGGTGAACCCATCGTCACAAAGCTGCTCCATCAGCGCCAGGGAATTTTTCTGAAGCAACGGCTCGCCGCCGGTCAGCTCGACCAGGGGCAATTTTTGATTTCGGACTTCGGATTTCGGATTTGAGAATGGCAAGGCCAAGCGCTGCACTGCCGCGCGGATTTCTCCGAGCGACATTTTTCTGCCTTCGGTGAAGGCGTAGGCGGTGTCGCAATACGAGCAGCGCAAGTCGCAGGCGGTGAGCCGGATAAAAACGCACGGCAGCCCGGCGAAGGTGCTTTCCCCTTGCAGGCCCAAATAGATTTCGTTGACAACCAGTGTGTCGGACACGCTGGCAGTGTAGCGCTCCGGCGTTAAAAGGAAATGGCGGTGATTTGCTTTGGCACGATTCGCGGCTATATTCTAGGAATCCGCAACCGCCTCAAACTTCAGATATGGGGTTGGAATTGGGGCATAAAATTTGCGGCAAAAAATGAAAATCTCATGAAATTGCGCGGCGCACAATTCCTCCTGGCCTTCGTTTTCTTGGGGCACATGGCCGCCCGCGCACAGAATCTCGACACCATCGGCGTTACGCTGTTGCAAGCGGTGACGACCAACGTCAACGGCGCGGGCATCCGCGTGGCGCAGGTGGAGGCGGATGTAGCCGTGAATCCGATTGCCTTTGAGGTGAACCCGGCCCATGTCGGCCAGTCCGCGAGTCTTTTTACTTATTTTTCCGCCGACGGTTCGACCAATGTTTATCCGAACACCTTGGGAACCAACTCCTGGCACGCAGAAGACGTTGGCAACGCTTTTTACGGGATTCCAAACGGCGTGGCCACGAACGTTGCGCACGTGGACAATTACGACGCTTATTTCTTTTACACGAACTTCATCGCCGCTTCGCCTTTTCAGCCAAGCCTGAATAGCCTGGCAGTCAATCAAAGCTTCACGTTTGGCAACGTGTCCACCAACATTCCCACGCCTACCAATTATCTCTCCGTCAGCGAACAGCAACAGGTTGATTCGCAGTATGACAATTACGCCGCGCACTATAACACGCTTTTTGTTTCGGCTGTGAACAACAGCGGATCGGTCAGCCCGCCGGGAACCAGCTACAACTGCATCGGCGTCGGCGCTTACGGCGGCATTTCGAGTTTTGGGCCGACGATCGACAATGGCCGCGCCAAACCGGACATCACCGCCCCGGCAAGTGCCACAAGCTTTTCCACGCCGCAGGTTGCGGGCGCGGCGGCGGTGCTGATGCAGGCGGGATTGCGCGGCGACGGCGGCAGCGACACCAATTCCGCCGCCGACATCCGCACGGTGAAAGCATTGCTGCTAAACGGCGCGATCAAGCCCGCTGATTGGACAAACAACGCGCCTTCGCCGCTGGACACCCGCTACGGCGCGGGCGTATTAAACGTTTTCAACTCCTACGAGCAGCTCACCGGCGGCAAGCATGGTTACATCGTTTCAATGAGTGTTTTCACCAACAGCCTGCATCCACCGACCAGCGCCACCGGAACGGTCAGTGTGTTGAGCGGCTGGGATTTCAACACCAACACCAGCAGTTCCTCGTCCGACGGGGTGAACCATTATTATTTCAACGTCACCAACGGTGTGAACAGCGCCACTTTTACCGCGACCATCACGCTCGTTTGGAATCGCCACCTGAATAAGACCAACATCAACAACCTTGACCTGTTTTTATATGACGCGATTTCCAGCAACCTGGTCGCCTGCAGCACGAGCCTAGTGGACAACGTCGAACACATCTGGGTGCCGCATCTGGCGCAAGGCCGTTACGATTTGCAGGTTTTCAAAAGTGGCGGAGCGACGGTCAGCACCAATGAAACCTACGCGCTGGCATTTGAATTTTTCTCGACGCCGTTGAACATCGCCAGCTCCGGCACCAATATAGTTCTCACATGGCCGATTTACCCGGCGGGCTTCGTGCTCCAAGCCGCCACCAATCTGGCTGCGCCGGTTTGGAATACAAACAACCCGGCTCCCGCCGTGACCAATAGTCAAAATTGCGTCACGCTCGGCGCGACGAATGGCAGCCAGTTTTTCCGGCTGCAGCGACCGTGAAAATTTCGCGCGCTCAAGCAAAATGTCCGAGCGCAAAATGTTGCCCGATGCGATAGCTTCGCGCGATGGCGTGAGTGACGTAGTGTTTGGCAAGTTTTACCGCATCCGACAAATCATGCCCCAACGCAAGCTCCGCCGCGATAGCCGCTGAATACACACAACCGGTGCCGTGCGGGTGGACTCTTTTCACAAATGGCGCGGTTAACAGCAATTCCGTCCGGCCATCAAAAAAAATGTCCACCGCCTCACACCCTCCACGCAAATGACCGCCCTTCACCAGCGCTGCGCATCCAAAATGCGCGTGAATCTCGTGGGCGGCGGCGCGCATATTTTCGATGGATGTCATTTTGCGTCCGGTCAAAATTCCGGCCTCGTGTAAATTGGGCGTGACCAGCGCAGCAAGTGGCAGCAGGTGTTCCCGTAAAAGTTTAATTGCCGCCGGCTTCAGCAACATTGCGCCGCTGGTCGAAATCATCACCGGATCAATAATGAACGGCGGGCGATCCCTTTTTTTGAAAAAACTGGCGACGACACGGACAATTTCAGCAGAAAACAGCATGCCAGTTTTCACCGCCCCCGGTCGCAATTCTTCGAACACGGTTTCGATTTGTTGCCGCACGATTTTGGGTGAGCACGATTCGATATTGCGAACGCGATTTGGATTTTGCGCGGTCACACAAGTGATGACGCTTGCGCCATGCACGCCAAGCGCGGCGAACGTTTTCAAGTCGGCCTGAATGCCCGCGCCGCCGTCACTATCCGAGCCGGCGATGGTCAGCGCGACGGGTAATTGTTTCCGCTTCGGCATGGCGCAATTAAATAGTGAATTGTGAATGGTGAATAGTGAATTGTGCGCGCCTTCGCCATTCACAAATCACCGCTGACCACGTAGATTAGCGACATGGACAAGGACCAAGTTGCGGAAATCCTGGTCGAGATCGGGACGTTGCTCGAACTGAAGGGCGAAAATCCTTTCAAGACGCGCGCCTACATGAATGCCGCGCGCACGATTGAAAGCTTGAGCGAGCCGCTGGCAAAAATCGTCGCTGAAAAACAGCTTGGCCAAATCAAAGGCATCGGCGAAGCGCTGGAAAAGAAAATCACCGAGCTGGTCGAAACCGGCAAACTTGCCTACTACGACGAACTGAAAGCTTCGATTCCACCGGGCTTGATTGCGATGCTGGAAATTTCCGGACTCGGACCCAAGAAAATCCAGGCGCTCAACAAAAAACTCGGCGTGGATTCGGTCGAGAAACTTGAAGCCGCGTGCAAGGCAGGCAAAGTTGCGGAGATCGACGGCTTCGGCGAAAAGACACAGGCCAACATTCTTGAAGGCATTGAGCGTCGGCGAACTTACGCTTCCAAACATTTGTTGAGCGACACACTGGCCGCCGCGGAGCCATTGCTGGAAAGCCTGCGCGAGCATCCCGGAGTGATTCGCTGCAGCGCGGCGGGCAGCTTGCGCCGATTCAGGGAAGTCATCGGTGACATTGATTTGCTCGCGTCGTCAAAAAAACCGGTGGAAGTGATTGAATTTTTCGTTTTGCAACCCGGAATCATCAAGGTGACGGCGAAAGGCGAAACGAAGGCAAGTGTGATTCTGGAAGGCGGCATTCAATGCGATCTGCGTGTGGTGGGCGACAGGGAATTTCCGTTTGCGCTCGCGTATTTCACCGGCAGCAAGGAACACAATATCGTCATGCGCCAGCGCGCGATCCAGCGTGGTTTGCGGTTGAATGAATATGGGCTGTTCAAGTCAAAGGAAGAAACCCGCGACCCGAAATTGCTCGTGCCATGCCGGGATGAAGAAGAAATTTTTGCGAAGCTCGACTTGCCATTTGTCCCGCCGGAATTACGCGAAGACCATGGCGAATTTGCCGCCGGCGAAAAAAATGCACTGCCACAACTCATTGAATGGACGGATTTGCGGGGCGCGTTGCATGGTCATTCGACCTGGAGCGACGGGCATGATCAATTGGGCGAAATCGCCGATTACATGGAGGAACTCGGCCTTGAATACTGGGCCATCACCGACCATTCAAAATCGTCGTTTCAGGCGAACGGCCTCGATGTGAAGCGGGTTCGTGAGCAAATCAAGGAAATCAAAAAAATTAACGAGCGATTCGCCCGACGTGGCAGCAAGTTTTGTTTACTCACGGGCATCGAAGTGGACATTTTACGCGACCGGCTGGATTTCGATGATGAATTACTTGTTGAGCTGGACGTGGTCGTTGCGAGCCTGCATGTTCCGTCCAACAATGAGGCGGAAAACACAAAACGGTTGATTCGCGCGGCACAGAATCCGTTCGTTCACATGATTGGTCATATGACTGGCCGGCTGTTGCTCGAGCGGGAGGCATATCCTGTCAATGCGCAGGCAGTGATTGACGTGTGCGCGGAGATGGGCACGTGGATTGAACTGAATTGCAATCCGCATCGGTTCGATTTGGACTGGCGGCTTTGGCCTTACGCGAAAAGCAAAGGTGTCAAGTGCGTCATTAATCCAGACGCGCATCGGAATGAGCACGCGGGTTTTCTCCGGTTGGGCGCGGGGATTGGGCGAAAAGGTTGGTTGGAGAAAGTGGATGTGGTAAATGCGTCGCCATTGAAGGTGTTGTTGAAGGAGTTAAAGTCCAAACGGCTTAAAAATAAAGGATTTTAAGCGAATCAGCGGGATTTTTTGAATCGAAAAATTGGAAATGGGTTTGACAGAATTCTCCTCTTGTTGATACTTCCGCCATAGTCATCGGTTGTTTCTGTGTTCGTTGGCCGTCCGGTGTTTTTTAATCAGCAACGTGAAGAAAAGCATATTATGAGGAAGTTTTTTGCCTCTGTGGGACTCATTGCTGCTGGGACGGCCAGCCTTCAGGCTGCCTATGCCCCTGACTGGAGTTCCACGTCGGCTTCCATGTGGAGCCTGTCAGGCACCTTGCGCGGTTTCTATGACGATAACTACAACACCGTGTCGTCGGGGCCAAGCAAACGCGGCAGTTTCGCATTTGAAGTCAGTCCTTCTTTCAGCCTGAATGTGCCGCTTCAACAAACGGAATTGGGACTGCGCTACACTTACGGTTTGTATTATTATCAGGATCGGAAGACCCTCGGCGAGAATCCGGTTGACCAGACGCACCAGTTTGATTTGTGGGTGGATCACGCGTTCTCCGAACGCTGGCAGGCAAGAGTGCAGGATTCATTCGTCGTGGGGCAGGAGCCGGAATTGATTGATCCCAATACCTCTCTGACTACCCGCACTGAGGGAAATAACATCAGCAACACGGGCAGCCTAACTCTGAACACGGTTTGGACGCGGCTGTTCAGCACCGTGTTGGGCTATCAAAACACAATTTACGACTACGAAAACAGTGGCGGGACGGCTACCCCGCCCGTGCCTTCGGTCTACCCCTACTTCTTCTTTCCTGGGTCGGTCGGCTCTCCCGGGTTGGTCGTTACCAGCCTTGCCGGCTTGCTGAATCGGATTGAACAATCAGTATGGTTGAATTTGCAATGGCAGGTCCGGCCGGAAACCATGGTCCTGGTCGGTGGCAACTTTGGGCTGGTGAATTACACGGGAAACGAACCTGTGGCTTATTTTTCGCCGTTTCCATACGATCCAAACACATCCATTCTTTATCACAGTTCCGACCGCAACAGTCGTTCCTACACCGGTTATTTGGGTTTTCAACACGCCTTTCTGCCGAATCTGTCTGTGAACGCACAGGGCGGCTTTCAATATTCGGAGACTTACAATGATCCGCTTAGCTCGCCATCGCTGGCTCCTTATGCGGTCATGTCGGCAACCTACACCTATGCTCCGGGCAGCTATGCGCAGATTGGTTTCACGGAATCGCAGAGTGCAACGGACGAGATTACGCCGGACGCCCAAGGGCGTATTACGCAGAGCCAGGAAAGTTCCACGGTTTACGCTTCCATCAACCACAAATTGACACCCAAGCTGCTGGGCTCAGTCATTGGGCGCTGGCAACACTCGGTATACAACGGGGGCTTTTACAACAATCAGGCGAGTGATTACTATAGTTTGGGTGTGAACCTGTCGTATAGTTTCAACCAGCACCTTTCAGTTGATGCCGGCTATAATTTTGATGATGTTGTCTCTCAAATTCCAGGAAACATTGTCTCTCAAATTTCAGGAAACGGTTACACGCGCAACCGCATTTACTTGGGAGTTACAGCCGCCTATTAGCCAGCCGTGTTAAACCAAATTGTCGGGAGTATATATCTAACGCAAACCGCGTTATTCTTGGGCAAAAATCAACATTAACGTGCCCGCTGCGGCCAAAATCCAGCCAAACCATCCAAGCCAAGCTGGATAATTGGGCGATTGCTCTATAACAAGAAAGGACGGTGCTTTAAGGCGTTCAAAGAAACCAAGAACTAAACCGAGGACAACGACGCATATAGCTATGATTTTGAATGTGCTCATAAGCTAAACCTCCGCCTTAGGCCAGCCTTTTGCCGGTCGTTTTACAAGAAAAGGGTAATGCAGGCTTAGTTTGTTGCCAGCGCGTTTTGGGTGGCATCGCTTTTGCTGGCAAAAGGCTGAAGCGACATTATGAATGAAGACCAAAAAATGGCAGCGGAACTCCGTAACCGAGTTGCGGAGCTTGAGAAAGCAAATGAATCCCACGATAACACAATTACGGAGTTGCAACTTCAAAATGGCGAGACGCAGAGAGAGCTTGACCTTTTGAGGCGACAAATAATCGAGATAGCGAAGAGCCAGTGAGGTTTTGCCTCTGTCCCGGCACAATCCACGCCAGCATCACCGCTATTTGCGCTAACTATATACTCCGCAAATTGTTTTGAACGTTTAGACGGGGACCGGGTCAATGTAGACGGGAGCCGGGGCAATGGCATGGCTTCCATTAATTTTTTTTTCGACATATGGATGCATTACAAAATCAGCCGCAACAGGAAACCAGGCTGCACTTCCTGGACTATTGGCGCATCCTTCGCACCCGCAAAACCATCATCATTACCGTTTTTTTGATTACCCTTACCGTCGCTACGGTGGTAACGTTCATTCTGCGGCCGACCTACGCCAGCACCGCGCGAATCCAGATCGAACCTGATATCATTTCAGACATTCAAGGGGTTGGAGCAGGTGATGTCACATACGCCCCATACGATCCATATTTCATTCAGACTGCATTTGAAATCATTCATGACCAAGTTGTCCTCGGCAAGATCATCGAAAAGCTCAATTTGAATGTTGAGTGGGGCAGGAAATATAACGGCGGTGTACCACTTGAGACCTCCATCACAATGGAGATGCTCAAAGGACGGATGTCTCTCAACCCCATCCGCAACACCAAATTGATCGAAATCACCGTGCGCGACGAGGACAACGATTTGGCGGCCCGCATTGCCAATGCCACCACCGAAGCCTATCGCGATTACCGGATCAACCTGCGCAAGGAACAATCGCTGCGCGGCATCAAGGTTTTTGAAGACCAGTATCAAGCAGACGAACAGCAACTTGATGTCGTCGAGCAAAAAGTGGATCAATTGCGCAAGGAACTGCGCATTCACGACTACGATCCCAATTCCACCAGCCCCACCCCCACGCTGACTTCGGAGCAACTGCACAACTACAACAACTTGATGATCGAAGGCCAGGCGCGCTACATGAAGTTTGAAAAACAGTTGACCGAACTGCAACCATTAGGCCCGGAAAAATTGAGGGAGGTTTTGCCCACGGTTGTTCCTGATGCTGCGCTTTCTGAATTGTTGGGAAAACTGCATGAAGCCCAGCAGAAATTCGTCACCTTGACGAATGATTATTCGCTTGCAAACCCGGATGTCACCCGCGTGCAATCCTTGATTGACAAGTTGAATCTTCAGATTGATGACCGGGTCAGCGGCATCATGGCTGGCCTTGGCAGCCAGGTGGAATCCGAGAAGGCCGCGCTTGATGCGCTCACCGAGGCGGTTGACGAAGCCAAACAGAAAGATCAGGAGGAAGCCTCGAGAGGACAGCCTTACTGGGAGGAAAAGCGCAAATTCGCGAACATGCTGGAATTCCACAAGTTGCTCGCCGCGAAAATTGAAGCGGAGAAGCTCGACGTGGAAATTCCAAGAACGGCGATGGTGGAAATCATCCGCCGGGCCGAACCGGCTAAAAATCCCGTTTCTCCAAATAAAAAACTGAACATCACTCTCGGTATTATCGGCGGTTTGGTTCTTGGCATCGCTCTGGCCTTCTTCATCGAATATCTCGACACCAGCGTCAAAACCATTGATGAAATCGAGCGCGTGTTTCAAGTGCCAGTGCTTGGTGTGATTCCCCAGAACGTTGGTTGTCTGCTGGACGAAGGTCCCGAGAGCCAACATGCCGAGGTTTATCGCGTCTTGCGAACCCATCTTTTGTTTTCTCGCAAGGATGACGAGCGCAATGCGATTGTCACCATCAGTGCCGGTATGGGCGAAGGCAGATCCATCACCACCCTCAATCTGGCTACGGTCTTTGCTCAAGCTGGCCAGCGTGTTTTGATCGTGGACTCGGATCTGCGTCGCCCCACCCTCCACAACTTGCTCCGCGTCAGCAACAACATCGGCCTGACCAATTATCTACTGAAACAAAACACGCTTGAAGAAGTCATTCAAACCACCAGTGTGACGATGCTTGATTTCATGGCCAGTGGCAAATTACCAAGCAGTTCCATGAGCATTCTCAATTCGCCGCAGATGAAAGATTTAATTGCGGAATTGAAACGGCGCTATGATTTCGTGTTTTTCGACTCACCTCCAATCCTGGGCGTGAGCGATGCCGCCATACTGGCCAGCGAAGTGGACATGGCCGTGCAAGTCATACAATACCGCCGTTACCCACAACAGATGAACATGCGCGTCAAACAGTTGGTCGAGAAGGCGGGCGGTAATCTGATCGGCATCGTCCTCAACAATGTCACCATGTCGCACGACGAAGGTTATTACTACTACTATTCGCGCAACGAAGACAAACAGGAAACACCAGCCCAAAATGTTCCCGACGAATCCAATGAGGCCGGGATCAAACAAAAGTATTGATTGTGCGGTGAATTTAACAAGGATTGGTGTGCACATGAAACTGTTTTGCAGACCGTCGTGTTTGGAATGGTGCGCATGCGGGTTTTTGCTGCTTGGGCTTGTGCTCGGCGGCTGTTCATCGTCCTCAGACCGGTCATTGGCTCCCAACAAACCTAAACCGCCGCCTTCTTTGGCCGGGCCCTTGCCGGAGGATTCGGCACCTGGTAATCCAGCCGCCAACGGTTTCCACGTGGGTGAAACTGTGATTGTGGATCTCACAGGCACAGTCGAGCAAATCCCCGAACATGCAGAGCCCATCAAAGAAGACGGCACCATCACGCTTCCCTATATTGGCGCGGTTCAGGCGGCAGGCAAGACGCTCGGTCAACTGCAGAATGAGATTCACAACCTTTACGTGCCCAAATATTACGTTCGGCTTACTGTCACCGTGAAATCAGGGGACCGCGTTTATTACGTTGGCGGCGAAGTCAAGCAACCCGGCCGCCAACTTTACGTAGGCGAAACCACCGTAACCCAAGCCATTCAATCCGCCGGTGATTTCACTGATTTCGCGAACCGAGGCAAGGTGTGGCTCATCCGCGCCAATGGGAAACGCATCAAGGTCAACTGCAACAAAGTCTTTGAAAACCCGTCTTTGGACCCGCCTGTTTATCCCGGCGACCAAATCCAAGTGCTGCGCCGCTTCTTTTGAAGATTCAACTTCACATCCTTGCGGGCAAGAAGGCGGGCAATCAATTGGTTGCCTGCCGTTTTCCTTTTCGTATCGGCCGCGCGCATGGAAACGATTTACAGTTGGATGATGATGGTGTCTGGGATCAACATTCGACGCTTGAATTCAACCCACAGCAGGGCGTCATCCTCGCGGCAGCGCCGAACGCTCTGGTCACCGTGAACAGTCAGCCCGTGCAAACCGCACTGCTCCGCAATGGCGATGTCATCACTCTCGGTGCTGCCAAACTCCAATTTTGGCTTACTGCAGTTCGACAGCGTGGCTTGTGTCTCCGCGAAGGGTTCTTTTGGGCTCTTCTGGCCCTGGTTGTCTTGTGTGAGCTTTTTCTAATCTACCAGCTGATTCATTAATGCCGGAAATGGCGGATGCCGGTGAATGCCATCGCCATATTCCGCTCGTTCGCCGCAGCGGTGACTTCTGCGTCGCGCACCGAACCGCCCGGCTGAATTGCCGCCGTCGCGCCCGCTTCCGCTGCGGCAATTAAACCATCGGGGAACGGGAAAAACGCGTCGCTGCACACCACACTACCCTTGAGCGATAATCCGGCTTCGCGCGCTTTCCAAACCGCAATCCGGCTCGCGTCCACGCGGCTCATTTGTCCCGCGCCAATGCCCAGCGTCCGGTCGTCCGCTGCATAAACAATCGCGTTTGATTTCACATGCTTGACCACATGCCAGCCAAACAGCATTGCACGCAATTCTTCCTCGTTCGGCTTGCGCCATGTTACAATCTTCAAGTTCGCGCGCGCCGTCACTTTTGTATCATGCTCCTGCAACAAAAACGAATTTGCGCCGACGCTCCGCAAATTGAACTCGCTGCCGGCTGTTGGCGATTTCACCATTTTCAACAAACGCAGGTTCTTTTTCTTTTGCAAAGCCGCCAGTGCATCTGCGGAAAAATCCGGCGCGACAATGACCTCACTGAAAATTTCAGCGATGGCTGCGGCGCACGCGCCATCGAGCGGACGGTTTGTCACGATGATCCCGCCAAAAGGCGCTTGTTTGTCCGTTGCGAACGCCTTGTTCCACGCTTCACATAAATTTTCACCTTGTCCGACGCCGCACGGATTCGTGTGTTTCAAAATCGCCAACGTCGGAATGTCCTCCGAAAATTCCGTGATCAAATTTGCCGCCGCTGTCAGGTCCAAAACATTGTTGTAGGAAAGTTCCCTGCCGTGGATTTGCTGGAAAAAATCATGAAAGCTGCCGTAGAGCGCCGCGACTTGGTGTGGATTTTCGCCATAACGCAACGGTTGGACAAGTGGCGCATAAATAAAAAGTGCGTCCGGCAAGCCGGCGCTCTGCACGTCAAACGTTTTATTCAAATGCGACGCGATGGCGGCATCATACGCCGCAGTCCGTGCAAACACCTTTGCAGCCAGTCTGCGGCGCAACTCCAGCGTCGTATTGCCGTTCGCACTGATTTGCGCGGCGACTTCGTCGTAATCCGCCGGGTCAACCACGACGGTTACGCTCTCATGATTCTTTGCCGCGCTGCGAAGCATCGAAGGTCCGCCAATGTCTATGTTTTCAATTGCATCGTGTAATGTTGCATCCGGCTTCGCAACCGTTTGCTCGAATGGATAAAGATTCACGACGACCAGATCAATCGGCTTAATCCCGTGCGCCCGCACAGCGGCTTCATGACTCTCGTTTCCACGAATAAAGAGCAGACCCCCGTGAACTTTGGGATGCAGCGTCTTGACGCGGCCGTCGAGCATTTCAGGAAAGCCGGTGTGTTCGCCAATGTCCTTCACCTTGAGTCCCGCGTCGCGAAGGATTTTGGCCGTGCCACCGGTTGAAATCAGTTCGATGCCCGCCGTCACAAGGATTTGCGCCAGCGGAATGAGGCCGGTTTTCTCGGAAACAGAGAGCAGCGCCCGTTGAATTTTCGCCATGACGTGACAAAATCTTCCAGACTTGCCGGTTTCGTCAACGGCAAATCACGATTTATTCGCCGCGGTTTGAAGCATGTCCTCGCCAATCGCGCGCTCGAGCCTGGCGCAAGCGGCGGCGTAATCGTGCAGCGCCTGCACCTGCGTTGTGCGCGCTTGAGTGAGCGATGTCTGGGCGTCGAGCACGTCGAGTTGAGTGCCGGTGCCGGCGGCAGCGCGCGCCTCGGCCTCACGCAAGGCTTCCTCGGCTTCCTCCTGCACCTTTTGCTGGGATTCCAGAACCTCCCTGGCTTCGATGAAACTGGAATAAGCCGTGCGGACTTGAAGCTCAATCTGACGCGCTTGATCAATCACGTCGGTTTTGGCTTTTTCGTAAAGCGCCTTGGCCTGAATAACTCTGCCGTGGGTCAACATTCCATCGAAAATGTCCCAGCTCATTTGCGCACCCGCGTTCCAGCCGTGTAAATCGTGGTTCAAGTCGTCTGTAAATTGCGAGTTGAACCAATTGTAACCGGCAAACACCTGGACGGTTGGTTTATAGCCGGCCTCGGCGTTGACGACGTTGAGTCGCTGTAGTTCAACCGTCTTGCGCAGGGCCACCAGTTCCGTGCGATTGGCCAGCGCCTGCTGGACAGCGTTGGGCAGATTTACCTGATACGGCGCGGCCTCCAGGGTGTCGGTCAGTTGCAGCGGAACGTCTTCCCAAACATCCCGCGGCAGATTGTAGCCGAGCAGATTGGCCAGATTATTTTTGGCAATGCGATTGTCATTGCGCGCCCGAATCAAATTGGGGCGTTCGTTGGCGACGGCGACTTCGGCGCGGAGCACGTTGAAATGCGGCACCGTGCCGGCGTCGTAGCGGCGTTGCTGGTCTTCGAGTTCATTTTGAAGCAGGTTGACCGAGGCCTCGTGCACGGTGATTTGTTGCGCGGCGAGCAGCACATCGTAATACGCCACGCGCGTGGCGAGCAATGTGTCGGCAATCGTGGTTTGATATTGTGCCAATACCTGTTCCTTGGTGACTTTGGCCGCGCGCACCGCAGCAAGCATCTTCCCGCCTTCATAGATGGATTGAATAATCTTGATACCGGCATTCCAATTTTCATGCGGCTGGGTGAAGCCGGAAGGCAAAATGGGAAACTTGTCAATCGCTTCCGGGTCGGTATCCGTGTAATTGCCAGTGGCCTGCACCCGCGGAAGCGCCACGGCGCGTGTTTGCACGACGATACCATAAGACGCTTCGAGATCGTTCTTGGCCTTGAGGATGGTGGCATTTTGCTGCAACGCCAGATTCAAGCAATCCATCAGCGGCAGTGGCCGCGTAAGCCACGCGGGTAAATTCGTGTTTGCGTTTTGCGCAATCGCATTCCAATGGAGGAATCCAATAAATGCCAGTAGGAGAATTTTAACGCCTAAAAACGGTCTTTTCATACCGGCCACAAACTTAGCAGTTCCAGCCAGTCTGACGCAAACTTGCAAATTTCCGCCACTTCGGTTCTTCTTGACGTAAATGAGCCTGCGAAAAACTGCCATTTTGTCCGTCGGACTGCTTTTATCCGCGGTTTTTATCACCGGTTGTTCAAGCAAATCGTCCAGCGTGTTCCAAGGCTACATCGAAGGCGAATATGTTTACGTGGCCTCTCCCCTCGGTGGCGCACTGACAAATCTTGCCGTCGCCCGTGGCGATGAGGTAAAAACCGGACAACTGCTGTTTGAATTGGAGCGGAATTCCGAGGCTGCCGCATTGAATGAGGCCGAAAAAAATCTGGCGCAAGCGGAAGCCAACCTTGTGCTTTCACAAGCCGAATATGCCCGCCGCCAACAATTGCGCGAAGATCATCTGGAGGTGATTTCCGCCGAAGAACTGGACCAGGCCCGTGCTCAGCGGGATGCCGACCAGGCGCGAGTCGGGTCGCAAAAAGCCGCGGTGGACAAAGCGCTCTGGTCATTCGACCAAAAGGAGCAATTCGCACCGACGAATGCGTTCGTTCAAGACACGCTGTATCGCGTCGGCGAATGGGTGGCGGCGGGCAATCCAGTCGTTGAATTGCTGCCGCCGGCAAACATTAAAGTGCGTTTCTTCGTGCCGGAAACGGTTTTGCCGCGAATCAAACCCGGCCAGACCGTCAGCGTGACGTTCGATGGCGGTCAGCACGCGCATTCGGCCACGGTCAATTACATTTCGACACAGGCCGAGTTCACGCCACCGGTGATTTACAGCCAAGAGAACCGCGCGAAGCTGGTTTACATGATTGAAGCAAAATTTTCTCCGGCGGATGCGGCGAACCTTCGTCCCGGGCAGCCAGTTGATGTGCAGGTAAATCCCTGATTATGAGTGCGAACGACCTCGTGATTGACGTGCAGGGCATCACGAAGCGGTTCGGCAGCCGCACGGTCGTAAACAACATCCCCATGCAGGTGCAGCGTGGCGAGATTTACGGTTTTCTTGGGCCGAACGGCAGCGGCAAGACAACGTTTCTGCGTATGCTCTGCGGCCTGCTCAGGCCTGACGGCGGCAGCGGGCGTTGTCTGGGGTTCGACATCCGCACTGAATCCAGCGAGATCAAGAAAAACGTCGGTTACATGACACAGCGGTTCAGTTTTTATGAAGACCTGACCATCGAGGAGAATCTGGATTTCACTGCGCGCATTTACGGCGTGCCGCGGCGCAAAACCGCCGTTGAAAAAAGCCTTGAACGCCTCGGCATGACGGCGCGCCGCCGCCAGCTTGCCGGAACGCTTTCCGGTGGTTGGAAACAACGATTGGCGCTTTCCGCATGTTTGATTCATGAGCCGCAATTGCTGCTGCTTGATGAGCCGACGGCGGGTGTGGACCCAAAGGCGCGCCGCGATTTTTGGGACGAGATTCACCAGCTCGCCGCCGGTGGCTTGACCGCCCTCATCACGACACATTACATGGATGAGGCCGAACGCTGCCATCGGCTGGCCTACATCGCCTATGGTAATTTGCTCACGCGTGGCAGCGTTGAGGAGGTCGTGAAAGCCGCAGGCCTGACAACTTGGGAAGTCACCGGGCCGGATTTGCCGGAGCTCGCCGGAAAAATCCGCAACAAACCCGGAGTCGAACAGGTCGTCGCGTTTGGCACGACGTTGCACGTGAGCGGTCGTGACGCGGCGCGACTGCGCGAAAGCATGAGTCCGTGGATGACCGGCGCGTATCGCTGGCAACAAATCGAATCCGGGCTGGAGGACGTATTCGTCGGCCTGATGAAAAGTGCAGAGGACAATTTTTCATGAAACTGCACGAGTTCAACTGGCGGCGGTTCTGCGCGATTGTCGGCAAGGAATTCATCCAGATGCGCCGTGACCGTGTCACGTTCGCCATGATGATCGGCATCCCGATACTCCAGCTTATTATCTTCGGCTACGCCATCAATTCTGATCCGAAGCATCTGCCCACAGCCGTTTATGTGGCGGATAACAGCGTTTTTTCGCGGACGATTGTGTGGGCAATGCGCAACAGCAGTTACTTCGACATTGTCCGCGAACCGAAAAATGAGGCGGAAATCCAAAAAATGCTCGCTCAAGGCACGGTCCAATTCGCCATGGAAATCCCGGTGGATTTTTCCCGCAAACTGCTGCACGGCGAAAAACCCGACTTGTTGCTGGAAGCCGACGCGACCGATCCGGCAGCCACCGGCTACGCCATCGCCGCTGTAAACTTGCTGGCGACCACTGTGTTGAATCGCGACCTCACCGGACCATTGACGAAGCTGCGCTACACCCCTTCGCCGTTCAATCTAGTGGTGCATCAGCATTACAACCCGGAAAACATCACCCAATACAACATCGTGCCCGGGTTGATGGGCATTATGCTGACAATGACAATGATCATCATCACCGCGCTGGCCATCACGCGCGAGCGCGAGCGCGGCACGATGGAAAATCTGCTCTCCACACCGGCGCGTCCGGGTGAAGTGATGATTGGCAAAATCGTGCCCTACATCACAGTAGGTTACATTCAGGTCTTTCTGATTTTGCTGGCGTCGAAGTTTCTGTTCAACGTGCCGATTGTGGGCAGCGTGCCGTTGTTGCTGGGGCTTACGTTTCTGTTCATCGTGGCGAACCTCGCGGTCGGCATCACGTTTTCGACCATTGCCAAAAACCAGCTTCAGGCGGTGCAAATGGCGTTTTTCTTTTTTCTGCCGTCGCTGCTGTTGTCCGGCTACATGTTTCCGTTTCGAGGAATGCCGGGTTGGGCGCAGGACATCGGCGAGCTTTTGCCGCTCACGCATTTTCTCCGCGTCGTGCGCGGGATTTTGTTGAAGGGAAACGGCTTTGCCGAAATCACGCCCGATCTCTGGCCGATTGCGCTGTTCTTGGTCGTGATGCTGGCCATCGGCATCAAGCGTTACCGCCAGACGTTGGATTAAACGTGCGCAATTCTCCAATTCGCAGCGAGTTCCGAGTAAACTTGCAAATCGCAGCCAATCCGTTACTTATATCCTTTTATGTTGCGACGTAATTGCCTGATTTTGCTCTTGGGTATGATGCTGGCGGCCAGGGCTTCGGCCGGCATGGATTCAGCCGAGGTGACGCTGGATTATGTGGCAAAACTGGCCGAGAAACGGGCGGAACATCCCTTCCACTCGCCGCGCGCCGATTTGCCGAAGGTATTGCGGCAGGAAAATCTCGATTACGACAAGTATCGCGAAATCCGCTTCCGCCGCGACCAAGCGCTCTGGACGGCGGACGATCTGCCCTTTCGTGTCGAGTTTTTCCACCCGGGCTATCTTTATCAGGAGCCGGTGCATATCAATGAATTTACGGCCACGCACATGCAGCCCATCCGCTTTGTGCAGGATTTTTTCGATTACGGGGATCTGCACATTCAAAACCAGATTCCCGCGGACACGGGTTACGCCGGCTTCCGTTTGTTGTATAAATTGAACAAAACCAACCAATGGGACGAACTGGGCGCATTTCTTGGCGCAAGCTATTTCCGGCTGCTCGGCAAAGATCAACGTTACGGCCAATCCGCGCGCGGGCTGGCCCTAGACTGCGGCGAACCGGATCGTCCGGAGGAATTTCCCATTTTCACCGACTGGTGGCTGGGCAAGCCGCAAAAGGACGATGGACAATTAAAGTTGTTCGCCATACTCGACAGCGTGAGTTGCGCCGGCGCGTATCAATTTATCATCCACCCGGGTGAAACGACCGTGGTTGACGTTGAGGCTGTGCTGTTTTTTCGCGATACGAACATGGTCCACGCCGTGGATACGAACCGGCTACCCGTCAAAACCATCGGGCTGGCGCCGTTGACAAGCATGTTTTGGTACGGCAAAAATTCGGAGCGCAAATTCGACGATTACCGCCCTGAAGTTCACGACACCGATGGACTGCTGGTGCACATGGACAACGGCGAAATGCTCTGGCATCCGCTCGACAATCCCTCCGTCATGCGCCACCAGATTTTTTCCGCCCCGAATGTCCGCGGTTTTGGGTTGTTGCAGCGCGAGCGTTCATTCGCGGCGTACCAGGATATGTTCAACCTTTATCAGCTTGAACCAAGCGTGTGGATCGAGCCGCGGGGCGACTGGGGCGACGGCGATTTGCATCTGGTGGAACTGAGCGCGAATTACGAGGGCTGCGACAACATCGTGGTATTTTGGGATCCCAAAGACAAACCCGCGCCGCTGCAACCCTACCGCTTCAGCTATACACTTCGTTGGATGAGCGAAACGGACAAAGTGTCCGAAAACAGAGTCGTGTCCACGCGCATGGGGCTTGACTCAAGCTGTGCGAATTGCCGGCAATTCGTGATTGATTTCGACGGGCCGGAACTCGACGCCATTTCCGAAACCAATCCCCCGCAGGCCATTGCCAATTGCAGTGCCAACGCGGCGATTGTGGACAATCAGGTCATGCGCTGCACCGAACTGGGCACCTGGCGCGTTGTTTTAAAAATGCAGCCCAAGCCCGGCAACACCGATCTGGTGGATCTGCGCTGCACGTTGCAAAAGGGAACCAACATTTTAAGCGAAACCTGGACATATCAATGGAGTCCGCCATGAATGGCATCGGCACGCTGACCGACTCCTCCGGCCAATTGGCGGGACGTCCGCTCGAAGAATGGAATGCGGCGTATGAAAAAGTGGAGAATTATTTCCACGCCCTGCGCGTCCGCAACAAAGCCCTGCTCGGCCAGTTGGTGCTCCGCGTGCTCGAACGCGCCGCGCACCGCGCGCCCGCCGAGCCGGACCGTTCCACCACCCAGCTCGCCGCCGAGGAAATGGATCGTCTTGTGATTGAATGGTTCGCCGCCGTGCTTCAGGAATCGCCTGCGAATGCCGATCAAATGTTAACGACGCGCGGGCGGCTGGCATTGCTGCTCGCCGATATGCCGGGCAGGTGGCAGGATCAATTTTTGCGTCCTGGCCCGTGGCCTGAGCAATTTGTCGATGCCATGCGCGAAACCTATTTGCGCGCCGGGCCGGATTTTCAGCTTTCCAAAATGACACCGCGCCCATTTGATCTCGGCCCCATCACAACACTAACAAATTTGGGCCGGATCCCCTACCTGAAAATGGCGTTGTCATGGACGTTATTTGCATTGTTGCTGATAATTATTTTCATCCTCACCCATTGAGCCATGCCCGGCGTTGTTTCCCAATCCCCTCCGGCTTCGAGCCAGTCGCCACCGCTTGGCGTGACGCCCATGCCTCGCATCCGACGCGGCTGGCGGCTGTTCATTTTTTATTCATGCGCCATGGCGCTCACTGGCTTGGTTTCGATGCTTTTTGCCGATTTGCTTTGGCGCACGGGCTGGTCCGCGTCGCGGACGGTTTTGCTGGTTTTGTTCGTCATTTTGTTTTTTCTGGCCGCCATCGGCTGCATGCACGGCATATATGGCTTTGTGCTGCGAAAGTCCGGCGCGCGCCAAAGCATCACGCGACTGGTGGACTGCCGCGCGCAGAGCATCGCCGGCACGAGCACGGCAATTGTCTTCCCGATCTACAACGAGAATGTCGTCCGCGTTTATGAAGGCTTGCGCGCCACTTATGAATCGCTCGAAAAAACCGGCCAACTTGAGCGTTTCGACTTCTTCATCCTGAGTGATTCGACCGACCCCGACAAATGGGTTGAAGAGGAACAGTGCTGGTATGATTTGATTCACGAACTCGACGCGCTCGGCCGCATTTACTATCGACGCCGCCTGAACAACGAAGGCCGCAAGAGTGGCAACGTCCGTGATTTTCTCAACGTCTGGGGCCGTCGTTATCGCTATTTCATGGTGTGCGATGCCGACAGCGTCATGCGCGGTGAAACACTCGTGGGTTTGGTCAAATTAATGGAAGCGCATCCGACCGTCGGACTGATTCAAACGGTGCCGGCGCTGGTCAATGCGGAATCGTTATTCGGACGCATTCAGCAATTCGCCAACCGCCTCTATGCGCCGCTTTTCATCGCCGGCCTGAATTATTGGGCGCTCAACCTCGGCAATTATTGGGGACACAACGCCATCATCCGCACCGAGCCGTTTATGCAATATTGCGACCTGCCGCAACTGCCCGGTCGCAAACCGTTCGGCGGCCAGATTCTCAGCCACGACTTTGTCGAAGCTGCGTTATTGCTGCGCGAAAACTGGGAAATCTGGTTCGCTTACGACCTTGAAGGCAGCTATGAAGAAACGCCTCAAGGCATCATCGAAAATGCCCAACGCGACCGCCGCTGGTGCCAGGGCAACCTGCAACACGGCCTCGTGCTCTTTGCCAAAGGATTGCGCGACGTAAGCCGGGTGCATTTGCTCCTTGGCATTTGTGGCTATCTCGCGGGACCGCTTTGGCTGGCATTCCTGGTGACGTTTATTTGGATCCACTGGTTTCAAAAACACTCCGGCCTGTCAAACATCACCGTTCACGCCTTCACACCATATTTGAACTTGAGCGGTACCGCGCACGCGTTGCTCGTTTTCATTATTTGCATGATCGTGCTCATGCTGCCCAAACTGCTCGCTCTGATCGACCTCGCACACGATGGGAAACGTCGGCGGGCGTTTGGCGGGTTGTCCCGTGCCACTGTTGGCGTCACCGGCGAAACAATCTTTTCCACCTTGCATGCACCGTTGCAAATGTTGTGGCATACGCGCTTTATCGTCACAAATCTGTTTGGCAGGAGCGTGAGTTGGGGCCGGCAAAAACGCGCCGCCGATGGCACATCCTGGTTATTTGCCATTCGACGTCATTGGGGACACACATTGATTGGATTGATTTGGGGCGCGTTCATGTGGCAGCTTGACCGGTCTTTGTTCTGGTGGTTCACGCCTGTATTCACGGGCTTGGCGTTTTCCATTCCACTCAGCGTGTTGACCAGCCGGCGCAGCCTTGGAGCGCACGCGCGAAAACTCGGACTGTTTCTAACGCCGGAAGAAACAAAACCGCCGCCGGAACTTGTCTCTTTGCGCGCACATTTGAAAATTCATGAACTCACCAGTGATACCGCGCCATGCCGCCCGCATGCCGGCCTGGCCAAAGCCGTGCTCGACCCTTATGTCAACGCGATTCATGTTTCACTTTTACGCGAGAAAAAATTAAATCCGATTTATGCCGAGCAATTGAACAAACTCGGCGTTGGCAGTCCGGTGGTTCGTGCGCTCGCTGAAAAACTGCTCGCCGATGGGCCGAACAAGCTGACCGCTGCTGAACGGCTTTTGGTCATGGCCGATGCACACACGATGGTCTGGCTGCATCATCAATCATGGCTGTGTCCAAGGGAATCACTCGGGTCATGGTGGAGAGCCGCGATTCGCGAATTCAGCCGGCAAGATGAGTTGTAAAAATGCGGTGAAAGTGGAATTAGAATCCGCCCGCAGCGCCGGGTGAATTGTCGGGGTGTGACACAATGAAAGGCGTACTCCGCGACACTCTCAGGCCATGACGCTGTCGAGACTGGCTTTAAATTCCCGTTTGCTGCGCGCACCGACAATCTGGTCGGCAACCTGGCCGTTGTGGAAAATGAGCAACGTGGGAATGGCGCGAATGCCATATTCGGCGGCGAGCAACTGTTGTTCGTCAACATTGACCTTGCCGATTTTCACTTTGCCGTCGTATTCGTCGGCGAGTTCGTCAAGAAGCGGCACGATCATTTTACACGGGCCACACCATTCAGCCCAGAAATCCACGAGCACGGGCACCGGTGATTGCAAAACTTGATGGGCAAAGTTTTCCTGTGTGAGCGCGACGATTAATGGGGAAGCCATACGTCAAACGAGAAAAATACGGTTGTCGCACCAAATTACCGATTCATCGCGCCGCTCAGAATCAGCATCATCCAAACCGTTGTGACGATGGCGAACAGTCCGGTCACGGCTGCGGCAATGACAAGAATTTGATCCAGCGGGTTGATCGTCGGAGCAGCAGCACGCGCAGTTTGCCGCACTGCCGGAGCGGAACGTGGTGGAGTAGCGGGCGCAGCAGTTGCACGAGGCACAGCTTGCGCGGGAGCTGCAGCGGACGGCATGGCGCTTGGCGCACCGGTTGGGCCGCCGGGTGGAAGCGTGGGCAATTTAATTGTCGGCGCGGTGGACGGCTTGGACGGTAAACTGATGCGAACGGTTTCTTTTTTGGGCTGAACTTTGCCGGTTTCTTTTTTCGGCGGCAGCACAATGCCCGTGGAAGCACTTGGAATTTTCGGAGGAATCTCGGCCATAATGTTTGGTCAGTTAGAATAACCGGCCTCCGGCGGCTGTCAAATCCTTATTCAAAAAAATAAAAACCGGGCAAAAAATACCACTCCGGTTAAGAGAACAACCGTTCGAAATCAACAAAAAGTGGAACAATTTTAACTTTTTTCATCAATCAGCTCCCGTCGTGCACCACCCAGTAATTGCTCGACAAAGCCGGTTGAATAAACACCGCGCCGGAAATTCGGATCCTGCATGACGGCTTGCTGAAAGGCGACATTTGTCTTGATGCCTGTAATCATGTATTCGGAGAGCGCGCAGTTCATTCGATCCATGGCCTCACGCCGATCATTGCCGCTCGTGATGAGCTTGCCAATCATCGAGTCATAAGTCGGCGGAATCGTGTAACCCGCGTAAGCATGCGTATCCACGCGCACACCTCGTCCGCCGGGTTGAAAATACATTTCAATGCGACCGGGGCTGGGACGAAAGCCATCAAACGGGTCTTCGGCATTAATGCGGCATTCAATAGCATGGCCTTTGATTTGGATGTCGCTCTGCGAATGCTGCAATGGTTCGCCCATCGCGAGCAAGATTTGATAACGCACGAGGTCAATGCCAGTAACTTCCTCGGTAACAGGGTGCTCGACTTGAATTCGTTTGTTGACTTCGAGGAAATAAAAATTGCCGCGGCTATCCACGAGGAATTCAACCGTGCCGGCGTTGGTGTAGTGCGCCGCCTCGGCAATTTTCACGGCGGCCTTGCCGATTTTGTCCCGTAGTTTGCGAAACTTGTATTCCAGCAACGGCGACGGCGCCTCTTCAATAAGTTTTTGGTTGCGGCGTTGAACGGAACAATCACGCTCCCCCAAATGAATGATGCGACCCTTTTGATCGCCCAGAATTTGAATTTCAATGTGATGCGGATTTTCGATGAATTTCTCGATATAGACGCCTGAATTGCCAAACGCCTTTTCCGCTTCGGTTCGCGCCGTGTGATAGCCCTTCACCAGCGAAATATCATTATGCGCCGTGCGCATCCCACGTCCGCCGCCGCCAGCCACAGCCTTAATCATCACCGGATAACCAATGCGTTTGGCGATGGCCAATGCTTCCTGCTCTTTCTCAACAGCGCCTTCCGAACCCGGCGGCGTTGGCACACCAGCTTTTTTGGCCAGCGCACGGCTGACTGCCTTATCTTCTAACAATTGCATTGCGCGTGGGCTGGGTCCTATGAAGCGAATATTACAACTTGAACATACTTCGACAAAATGAGGGTTCTCAGAAAGAAAACCGTAGCCGGGATGAATCGCATCCACATCCATTACTTCCGCTGCGCTTATAATTCGGTCAATGCGCAAATAACTCTCTGCCGATGGTGCTTCACCGATACAAATGGCTTCATCGGCCAGTTGCACGTGCATTGAGTTCACATCCGCCTTGGAATAAACAGCCACCGTTCGGATGTTCAACTCCTTGCAAGCGCGAATAATCCGAACAGCAATCTCACCGCGATTAGCGACCAGGATTTTTTCGAACATGGACTTTTAGTGAGGGCGAATGGGGTCAATCAGTATGGTTTTGCACCTTCAAGCCGGACGTGTTTTGAACAAGGGCTGGCCAAATTCCACCGGCTTGGCATTTTCAACTAAAACTTGAGTGATGACGCCTTTTACTTCCGCCTTGATTTCATTCATCACTTTCATCGCTTCAATGATGCAAACGACGGTATCAGGATTGACCTCAGTGCCAATTTCAACATAGCTGTTGGCCTCGGGAGATGGCGCCCGGTAAAATGTGCCAATCATTGGCGATTTAATCTCAATTTCGCCCGTCACCAGAGCTTGCGGCGCAACTACTGGAAGTGTTGACGAAACAGGAACCGTCGGTTGACTGGGCGGAGATAACATCGGTTCCTCATATTGAACAGATGGGAGGGGGCCACCATTCAATCCGCGTTTTAACCTGATTTTGGAATCCTGCCTTTCCAACTCAAACTCCGTGATGGAGTTTTTCTTCATCAGGTCAATTATAGCCTTAATATCTTTAATATCCACGTTCGATTTCGTTAGAGTTATTACAAATCCCAACTTCGAGCCATAAGCAAAAAAGCAGTAGCCGTGTTGCGACTCTGCTTAATTTCTTGTTAATCTGGCATCAGCTTATTGGTCCAAATTATTAACGTCAAGGAAACAAAATAACAAATTGAATTCAACCAAAAAATAACTAAAATCAGCCATTTTAATGGCATTTTTTATATACTTTAACGCTAACTGACGCTTCTAATGCCAGAATGTAAGACTGTTGCCCAAAACCTGTAATCTGACCACAGCAAACTGGAGCTATCAGCGACTTTTGCCTAAATTTTTCCCTTGCATGGATATTTGAAAGATGGATTTCAATTGTTGGTACCCCAACCGCAGCAATTGCATCCCGAAGCGCGACGCTAGTATGGGTATAGGCAGCGGCATTGAGAACGATCACATCGAAATTCCCTTTTGCTTCTTGAATCCAACCAACTAATTCACCCTCCAAGTTGGACTGTCGAAAGTCAACTTCCACACCCAAGCCTTTGGCGTGTTCACGGACCTCGGTCTCGATGTCAGCCAAAGTCGCATGGCCATATACATCCGGTTCACGTCCTCCGAGCAAATTCAAATTCGGACCATTTAGGAACAGAATCTTCATGTGTTGAGGACAAGATTAACTCACATTGTTTTTCCTGTCGAACTGATTTCCCGGCAAATTCAATGACCAGCCTGAAAGGCCAAACGCCGTCCATCCCAACGCCGGAATGCAGGGTCGCTCCTCCTCGAGAATCCATCAAGTTTCAATATGGTGCCCGCGACAGGATTTGAACCTGTATGGTGTTACCCACTAGAACCTGAATCTAGCGCGTCTGCCAATTCCGCCACGCGGGCACGATGACCGGCAGCTTCTTTCAATACGCGCCACCGCATGAACGGGCAAGCCAAATCATTCCAATTTCACCCACTTGCCGGCTTTGGACGATTCTTCGACACACCGCCTTGAGCACCGGCTGAGCCGCCGCCTCAAACAGATCAGACACCATTATTCCGGCATCATGGAAAATTTGAGCCTCGCAATGGTTTGCCAGTCACCACTGGTTCTAAAATAGGATTCCATATCACGCTTTACCTCAGAGAAAATATCTCTGGTGGTTAAAATCCTGTCCACGGTTAATTGGTGATCCATTGTCCCATCAGGCACTTCCACTTCGATTTTGATTGTGGCTTTCATATTTTGGTTTCATTCACGATGGTTTTTAATGGGTTAATGCCGTTTATAACACATTCTTCAGCCTGTATAGAATTATTTATAACTTTGCAAAATCCCCGCCATTATCGCTCTCATTGAAACGCGGAGATGTCCTCTAAAAATGGTGAACGTAAAAAACTGAATCTGGCGTGTCTGCCAATTTCGCCACGCGGGCACAATGACCAGCGGCCTTTTTCAATGCGCACCGGCGCGCGGACGGGCGGGTCAAATCATTTCAATTTCACCCATTTGCCGGTTTTGGCCGATTCCTCGACGGCGGCGAGCACGCGCTGATTTTTCAAGCCATCCTCAAAAGTTGGTTGCGCCGGTTTCCTCTCGACGCAGGCGTTCACAAAATCGGCGACCACATGAATGAACGTGTGTTCGTAGCCGATGCCGTGTCCCGGCGGCCACCAATGGCCGACATACGGTTGCACGCCGTCGCGCTCCGTCACGAGAATGTCGCGGAAACCCCGCCGGTCTTTCGGGTCGTCGCCATTGTAAAATTTCAGCCGGTTCATGTCCTCAAAATCAAAATAGATCGAGCCTTTGCTTCCGTTGATTTCGACAGCGATGTGGTTCTTGCGGCCGAGCGCGTAGCGCGTGGCTTCCACGTTCGCCAGCACGCCATTTTCCATCCGCCCGATGAACATTGCGGAGTCCGGCACGGTGACCTTGCCCATCCTGCGCGCGCCTTTGGCCAGCGCATCCGCCAGCGGACGTTCCGGTATAAACGTGTTCAGCAACCCGCAGACCTCCTTGAATTCGCCGACGAGGTAACGCCCCAAATCAATGACGTGCGAATTGATGTCGCTGTGGACGCCACAGCCGCTGGTCTCCTTTTGCAAACGCCAGTCCAGCGGAAATTCCGGGTCGGCCAGCCGGTCCTGCGCGTAACGCGCGTGAAAATGAAAAATCCGGCCCAGCGCGCCTTCGCCAATCATCCGCTTCGCCAGCGCGATTGCCGGAATGCGCCGGTAATTGTGGCAGACCATGTGGACGACCTTCGCCTTGTGCGCGGCGGCGAACATCGCCTCGGCCTGTTTGAGATTCAGCGCCAGCGGCTTTTCGCACAAAACGTGCTTGCCGTTTTTCACCGCGGCAATCGCCATTTCCGCGTGAAAATTCGTCGGCGTGACGATGTCCACGATGTCAATCAGCGGCGATTCGACAATTTCGCGCCAATCCGTCGTGGTGTTCTGCCAGCCGAGTTGTGCGCGCGCCATTTGCACCCCTACCACATCGCGCCCGCATAGGGTGTGCATCTCGACATTCGCCTTGAGATTGAAGAAGCGTGGCGCCTGCCGCCAGGCATTCGAGTGCGCCCTGCCCATGAAGCGGTAGCCGATTAGGCCGACACGAAAGGTCCTCGCCATAAAAAGTAGGGATTGAACTGAATCTGCCGGTCTTTATAGTGAGCCGCAACGAGTAAGTCAACGAGCAAGCATCCAAAAGCAAAAATATGCCATTTACAGTATTAGAAGTTGCAAAACACGTTGGTGGCAAGGCGGTTGGAGATAATACCGCCATCCTGAAAAACTTTGCGCCCATAGAACATGCGCAGGCCGGCGACCTCACGTTCGCTGAAAATGAGGCCTATTTTGCCCGTGCCGAACAAAGCGCTGCGACCGCAATTATCGCGGACAACCGTTTCAAATCCGCGCATAAAATTTTAATCCGTGTGCCCAATGCGCGCATTGCATTTGCCAAGGCGCTTGCATTGTTTTTCCCGGAACAAAAATTCGCCGCGGGCATTCATCCGACCGCCGTCATCGCATCAAGCGCGCAAATTGACGCGAGCGCACACATCGGACCGCACTGCGTCGTTGGCGAGCGCGTGCGCATGGGCGCGCGAACGGTTTTGCAAGCCGGCAGCTTTGTCGGCGATGATTCCAAACTCGGTGATGACGTCAATTTGTTTCCCAACGTGACTATTTATCCGCGCACGGAAATCGGCCACCGCGTCCGCATTCATGCCAACACGGTGGTTGGTGCGGACGGTTTTGGTTATGTGCAAGACGGGGACATTCACCGAAAAGTGCCGCAGATTGGAAATGTGCTCATCGGCGACGACGTGGAAATCGGCGCGGGCGTGACGATTGACCGCGGCGCGCTCGGCTCGACGGTCATCGGCAAAGGCACGAAGATCGATAACCTCGTGCAAGTCGCGCACAACGTTGAAATCGGCGAAGGCTGTCTGCTCGTCGCGCAAGCCGGCATTGCGGGCAGTTCCAAGCTGGGCAACTATGTCGTGATTGCCGGACAAGTCGGCATTGCCGGGCATCTGAAAATCGGCAATCAAGTCACGGTCGTAGCGAAGGCCGGCGTGATGAGTGACATTCCCGACGGCGGGAAATGGATGGGAATTCCCGCGCAGCCGGACAAACAAACCAAGCGCCAGATGATTGCCATTCAACTCCTGCCAGAACTGCTCAAGCGCGTCGCGGAATTGGAAAAAAAACTCGGCGCGAAACAAAAGCGTGGTAAATCAAAATAATCTCTTCAATTCACCTGCCAGCCGAATTTATCAACTCTCCCCCTTGCTTGATTTCGCGCGAGCGCCACAGGTAGAAAACCGCCGGGTAAACGACCAGTTCCATGATTACCGAGGTGATAACACCGCCCACCATCGGCGTGGCGATGCGTTTCATCACGTCCGCGCCGGCGCCGTGGCTCCAGAGAATTGGTGCGAGGCCGGCAACGATGACGCACGCTGTCATGGCCTTGGGCCGGACGCGCTTGACTGCGCCGTGGTAAATCGCATCACGCAGGTCAGCGAGAGTGCGCAACCGGCCTTCGCGTTTCCATTTGTCGTGGGCCAGGTTGAGATACAGCAGCATTACCACGCCGGTTTCCGCGCTCACGCCGGCCAGCGCAATCAACCCGATCCACACCGCCACGCTCAAATTGTAGCCGTAGAGGTAGAGCATCCAGAACGAGCCGACCAGCGCCAGCGGCACCGACAGCATGATGATGGCAGTGGCAACGGATGACCGGGTGTTCAGGTAAACGATCAAGATAATGATGAACAGCGTGAGCGGCACGACCATCATCAACCGCTGCTTGGCGCGCATCATGTATTCGTATTGTCCGCTCCAGAAGATGTTGTAGCCGCTAGGCAGCTTGATGGTGCCACTGGCGACAGCATCGTTGACAGCGCGCATGGCCATTTGCACGTAGGTACCAACGTCAATGCCCTTTACGTCCACGTAAATCCAGGCATTGGGTATGGCGGCTTCGCTCTTAATGCCCATTGGGGCGTGGACGGTTTCAATTTTCGCCAACTGTCCGAGCGGCACTTGCGCTCCGGTCGGAGTGGGCACAACAATGTCGCGCAACGCGCCGAGGTTTTCGCGGAAATCACGGCTGTAACGAAGGTTCACGTCATACCGCTCCAAGCCTTCGACCGTCGTCGTCAGCGGCATTCCGCCCAACGCAACTTCCAGCACGTCCTGAACGTCGCCGACGGTCAGGCCGTAACGGGCGATGGCGTCGCGGTTAATGGTGAACTGAATGTAGTTGCCACCCATCGTGCGCTCGGCAAACGCGCTCAACGTGCCGGGCACACCCTTGACCACAGCTTCGACTTCCGAAGCCACTCGCTCCAACTCGGCCAGATCTGGTCCAGCGACCTTGATGCCGACGGGCGTCTTGATGCCGGTGGCGAGCATGTTGATTCGCGTTTTGATCGGCATGGTCCAGGCGTTGTTCAGACCGGGGATTTGAACCGCGGCGTTCATGGCATCCACCAATTCGTCGGGCGTCCGACGCCGGTGCGCGATGACTTTGCCGTTCTCATCTTTGATGTCCACCTTCGGCCATTCTTCTTCAGGCTTCAGCATGATGGTCGTTTCAATCATGTCGAAGGGCGCTGGATCGGTGGCGGTTTCCGCGCGACCAATCTTGCCGAAGACATGATGCACTTCGGGAAACGTTTTGATGATGCGGTCGGTGGTCTGGATGATTTCGCGCGCCTTGGTGGGCGAGATGCCGGGGAAAGTTGTCGGCATGTAGAGCAAATCACCTTCGTAAAGCGGCGGCATGAATTCGGAGCCGATGTTCTGGTAAGGGAAGATTTTCCCAACCTTGAACGCCCATTCCTTGGCTTTACCATCGGGCAGCAGCCGTGCTGCGAGTTTGTTCGAAGGCAGGAACACCCAGACGATGAGCGCGGCGGCAGTGAAGATGACCGGCCAGCGCCACTTGATGACAAAATCAATCACCGGATGATAGAGCCAGATGAGAAAGCGATTGATAGGATTCTTTTCTTCGGGCGGAATCTTGCCACGAATGAAGAAGCCCATGAGAATTGGCGCGAGCGTAATGGAGAGCAGTGCGGCCGCGCCCATCGAATACGTCTTTGTGAACGCCAGCGGCTTGAAAAGACGGCCTTCCTGTGCCTGGAGCGTGAACACGGGAATGAACGACACAGTGATGACCAGCAATGAGTAGAACAGGGCCGGCCCGACCTCCACCGCCGCGTCGCGGATGATGTCCCAATGCGCTTTCTTGCCCTGATCATGTTCGAGATGTTTGTGGGCGTTTTCGATCATAATGATGACCGCGTCCACCATCGCGCCAATGGCAATGGCAATGCCGCCGAGCGACATGATGTTGGAACTGATGCCCTGGCCAAACATGACGAGGAATGAAATCAAGACGGCGATTGGCAGAATGACGATGGCGACAAACGCGCTACGCAGGTGCATCAGGAAGGCGATACACACCAGCGCCACCACGATGCTTTCCTCGAGGAGCTTTTCTTCGAGCGTTTTGACAGCGCGATCAATCAGCGCACTGCGGTCGTAGGCAATGGTGTACTTTACGTCCGGCGGCAAACCCTTCATCGCCGTGTCGAGTTTTTTCTTCACGTCGAGGATTACCTGCCGCGCATTCGCGCCGTAACGGACGATAACAATGCCACCGACGGTTTCTCCTTCGCCGTTCAACTCGGCGATGCCACGCCGCATGTCAGGTCCGAACTGGATGTTCGCCACGTCGCGCAGCAGGATGGGCACGCCGTTGTTCCCGACGCCCACGGCGACTTTCCGCAAATCCTCCAGATTTTGGACGTAACCCTTTACGCGCAGGATGAATTCCTTTTCCGACAATTCGATGGAGCGCCCGCCGACCTCGCCGTTGCTGCGCTTGACGGCCATGGCCACGTCTGAAATGGACAGGTTGTAAGCACGGAGTTTCGTCGGGTCCACCGTCACCTGGTATTGCTTCACGAAGCCGCCGACGGATGCGACTTCAGACACGCCTTCGACGGACGCAAGTTGGTAGCGCAGATACCAATCCTGCATTGAGCGCAGTTGCGGCGAGATCGCGATTGGTGGAGTTGAGCGAATACATGAACGCCCAGCCGACGCCGGTGGCGTCCGGGCCGAGCGCGGGCGAAACGCCTTTGGGCAGGCGTCCGCTCAAGCCGTTGAGATATTCGAGCACGCGGCTGCGCGCCCAATATGGATCGGTGCCGTCCTCGAAAATCACATACACGAACGAGAAGCCGTAGAACGAATAGCCACGCACGACCTTTGCCTTCGGCACGGAAAGCATCTTGGTCGTGATGGGATAGGTGACCTGGTCCTGGACGATTTGTGGCGCCTGGCCCGGCCATTCGGTGTAAATGATGACCTGCACGTCCGAGAGATCGGGGATGGCGTCGAGCGGGATGTTCTTCACCGCGTAAACGCCGCCCAGCACGAGCACCATCGTGCCGAGAAGAACGATGAACTTGTTCTTCAGCGAAAAATCTATGATGCCTTTGAGCATGAAAATCCTTTGCGCTTAATGCTGCGGTTCAGGCATGACCATCCCTTCGGGCATGGTTTCATCACCAACGGGAGATTGCGAGGCGGACCTCGGCTGCGGAGGCGCTTCCATCACCGGAATGAGTGTCATGCCGCACTTGGGGCATTTGCCCGGTTTGTCGGAACGCACGTCGCTGTGCTCCGGCATCGGGCAGGTGTAGTAAAGAATCTTCCCGCCGGGCTGCAGCTTGCTTGCAGGTTCGCTTGCGGACACGGGCACCAGCGTCATGCCGCAAATCGGGACATTTGCCGGGATGATCGTATTCGATGGAGACATGCTCCGGCATCGGGCAGATGTATTTCACGGGAGCTGCTTCTTCGGACGTCGCCTCCTGATTGGTTAAACCTGTAACCGTCGCGTTCGTCCTGGCCCACCGGCGCGGAAGTGCCGGATTTGTTTGGCTTCAGCATTTTCTGGATCGCCTCGCGCAGCTGGCTTTCCGAATCGAGCATGAACTGCCCGGACGTGACGATGCGCTCGCCTTCGTTCAATCCGCTCAACACCTGATACATGTCGTTCTCGGCCTGCGGGCCGAGCGTGACTGTGCGCGGCTCGAACTTGCCGCCGTCCAGAGCGACGAAGACGGTCGTTTTTCTCGCCGCTGCGCAGCACCGCCATATCCGGCACGAGCAACACCGAAGGTTCCAACTCGGATGTGACTTGAACTGTTGCAAACATGCCGGGCTTGAGGAAATAGCCGGGATTGTGAAACTCCATCCGCACTTTCGCCGTGCGCGTTTTCTCGTCCACATTCGGATAAATGTAGGTTACTCGCCCGCGGAATTCGCGGTCGGGCAGATAGGACAGTGTGACTGTCGCCTCCTGGCCGAGCTTGAGGTAAGCCAAATCCTGTTCGTAAATCTGCGCCTGCACCCAGACCAATCCGAAATCGGCCAGCCGGTAAATCTTCATGCCGGCATCCACCATCTGGCCTTCGACGATGTTTTTTTCGATCACGAATCCGTCCTGCGGCGCCAGGATGCGCAAGGTTTTGCGCGCTTGCCGGGTTCGTTCCAACTCGGCGATTTGCTCGTCGGAGATGTCGAAGAATTTCAACTTCGTCAGCGCCGAGGCTTTGAGCGCATCGCTGCCCGCGCCGGCTTTATTTGCAGGATCAGTCACAATGCAGATATTCGACTTGCGCGCTGTAAAGTTCGGGCGAATAAATCTCAAACAGCGGATCGCCGCGATCACCAACTGGCCCGTGGCGTTCACGTACAGCTTCTCAATCCAGCCTTTGAACTTGGTCGTCACGTCCGCCAGCGTCGTCTCATCGTAATCAATCACGCCGACTGTGCGGATGGCCCGGCGCAACGGCCCGCGTGTGACAGTCGCCGTTCGAATGCCCATGTTCTGCATCGTCACCGGGTCAATCTCGATGGCGGATGATTCTGCCGCCGATGCTTCGTCTTCGTAAACCGGCACCATGTCCATGCCCATGCTGTCCTTGCCTGGAGTCTGCCGCACTTCACCCGGCATCATCGTGGACTTGTAGTATTTGATTTTGTGCACCCCGGTTGCGGTCGAGGCGCCGCTGACGGCCTGTTTACGAATGGGCGTCAGCTTCATGCCGCAAATCGGGCAGTTGCCCGGATGATCCTGGATAACCTGCGGATGCATGCCGCAGGTGTAGAGCGTTTTGGTCTGCGTCGCAGCAGCGGCCTTGTCTGTTGGCTTGGAACAACCGGCGGCGAAAAGGCCGATGCCGACGGCTGCCGCCAGCAAAATGATGAGCAGGGTGATTTTTGATTTTGAGTTCATGGCGTTTCTCATTTTGAAATTTTGGTTGAAGCGGGCCGGCCCATTCTGTTTTCAGGGAACAGCGCCGTCCCCATTGGCAACTCGCCCGCGATTAGCAGCGACAACTTCGAGAGCACAATCTCGCGCTGGGTGCGGGCTTCGACTTCCGAAAGCTCGAAGTTCAACAGCGTCCGCTCCGTGTCCATCAGGTTGAAGAAATCAATCGTGCCCGCGAGATAACTGGCACGCGCGATTTCAAGCGACTGGCGCGCTTTGGGAATAAGCTGATTTTCAAGCAAATCAAGATTGCGGCCTATTTCACGGTAAGCGAAAGATTGTTTTGCGAAGTCCACCGCCAGTACAATCTGCGCCGCGCTTAGGCGCGCCCGTGCTGCCAGTTCGTTCGCCTTGGCCTGTGCGATTTCCGCCGCGATTTTGTCGCGCCAAATCGGCAAGGTCATCCCCGCGAGTGGACGAAACATCGTTGGCGACGCTTTGACATCAGCCATCAAGCCGAGGCTGAAATCGGGCACTCTTTCCTTGTAGGCCATGGCGATGCCCGCCTCCGCCGCGCGCACGTCGGCTTCCATTGCCTTAAGCCGTGGATTGCGGGCGAACGCAACGCGCAGCAATTCATCGGAATCGGGATTTGCTGTAGTCGTTTCCAGTCGCGCGGGCACTGGCGGGTCGGGTTGGTCGTGCGCCAGACCAAGCGCGGCCTTGAACGACGCCATCATCGGCCGACGTGAATCTTCGAGATTGGCAATATCGGTGCGGACACGGTCGCTCTCGATCTGGGCGCGCAGCACATCCTGCAAGGTTCCCTTGCCGACTTCATTCTGTGCCCGCGCGATGCGTTCCAGGTTGTTCAGCAACGAAAGTGTTTCGCGATTGATGCGCAGCCGTTCATCAAGAAAGTAAAGTTCGTAGTAAGCCTGTTTCAAATCAAACGCGGTTTGCAGTGCGGCGCTTTCAAAGACGAAGTATTTGACCCGGCTTTCGGCGGTGGCGGTGGCGGCACGCGCCCGCAATTTGCCGGGACCGGGAAACTCCTGCATGAAACCGGGCATTACCGTCATCACGATGTCCGCGATGTCCGATTGAAACGTGATTTGCGGGTCAGGCAGCGAGCGTTCCACAGTGATGCGCTCAACGGATGCCGCCCAATCGTCGTAAGTGGCCTCCACGTTCGGCGAATTGAGCAGCGTGTAAGCGAGGAAATTGCTGAGGCCGGCGTCGGGCGTCAGCACCGGCAATTCCGGCTTGTGCTGACCGGGCCGATATTGGCCGGTGATCGCGCCGAGATCATGGCGCGCCTGCCGTTCGCCCGGTGCTGGAATACCCCGGCAACCGGCCAGGCCCAGCACGCCAATGGCGACCAGCAAGGCGGGCAAAATTGCAATCGGTTTCATTAATTCAGTTACGGTTTCAAACATACTTTACAGACACAAGGCGTAAAATAGAACAGGACGTAGTGCGCCGACTCAAGGCACACTACGAGCTTTGGAAGAAATGAATTAGATAAGCCGGGCGCCTTTTGAGCTTTATCCGTCAATTTTTTGTATCTTTGTCGGCCTCGCGGATTTTCTTGATGTATTTGGCCGGGTCCTTGTCGAAATCCTTTTTACAATGCGGACAGCAGAGTTTGACCTCTTGTCCTTGATACACAAAAACCAAAGGCTTGCCCATTTCGCCAAGTTTGTCGCCGGAGACAGGACACGTTGTTAGTAAATCCGGCTTGGGCTTGGCGGTAGCGGAACTTACGGAATTCGTGTCGTCAGCGCGAACGTTAAATGAGATGACCGCAAGCGCTGCGGCCATAATCAACCCCCTAATTACAGGCCGGCTGATGTGGTTAAACAGTTTCATAATTCCAATCTTCCTTTGTTGTTGTCAGTTTGAGTCGGGCGCCCATCGCGGGTGCCACTTACTGATTATACACCGCAACCGGCAAAATTCCGCAGAAATTTTTACAGCCGGTTTTCGCACCGCCACAAAACACGATCGGTTCACATCCCGCTGAACACCCTACTGGCCGCCGAGGCGGCTGAACCCTTGAACAAATCTTGTCCATAGCCCACCCTACATTACGATGCGGGCATTTGCTCACGCTGCGCAAATCCAATCCGTCAATTTTGGAGCTTTGTGCCCCACGAGATTCGCCTGAAAAAAATTATGCGCGATGATTTTCAGTGTTTAACGCTAACGGCGCGGGCATCCCCATCGGCAATCTGGTGTTGGCAATGCTTCTGCTAAGTCTTCCATGAACGCTCCCAAGAGGTACTTGGGGAACAAATAAAAACAGAAACTCAATAAAAAGTGTTTGCCGCGTTAGAAAATGAATCCCATGAAAAGAATTGTTCGCCTTAATCCATGGACGGCGTGTTTGACTGTCTTAGGCGTCATCAGCATGACTTCCGTTTTGCATGCCGATGAAAACGCACCGGTATCAACAGCGAACACCAATCAGACCCAAGTGGCAAACCCGCCGTCTGTAGCCGCGCCGACGCCAGCACCCTTGATGATGGCTTTGGGCAAGGTGGGCCTGGCCGATCCTTTGAATAAGGCCGGGATCAACATCTACGGCTATGTCGAAGGCGGCTACATGCGCGACTTCTCCGCGCCGAGCGGTCACGATGGCCCAACTTACATGGGATTTAACAGTTATAAAAACACGGCCATCCTTGACAAAATCAGTTTGAATGTGGAGCGCACGGTCGATCCGACCAAGAAGCAGTTTGACATGGGCTTCCGCGTGGAAGGCATCTATGGTGCGGATGCCAAGTTCATCCACTCGGATGGGTTGGTGGATACGCAGACGGGTCGCTACCAATGGGACCCTCTTCAAGCCTATGTGGACGTGACCCTCCCCGGCTTGCCGATGCGGCTCCGCGTGGGCAAATGGATTGAGCTGGCCGGCTTCGAGCAATACAGCGCCAACATTTACGGGGCCTTTGGTGATCCGGCCAAGGCGCTCTATTCTTATAGTTACCAGTTTCTCTACGCCGAGCCGGGCACGCAGACGGGTGCTTTGCTCACCTATGTGCTAAACCCCAGTGGACATTTGACGCCGGCTTCACGCTGGGCTGGAACCAGTCTCTGCGCTCCTCCCACGATTCTCTGGACTTCCTGGGCCGCGTAACCTTTACACCAAGCGACAAGACTTCCATCATTTTCGTGATGACGGAAGGCCCGGAGTTTCCGACGACCGTAGGAAACAATCTACCTCCGCGCGACAACAGCGACTTTTGGACCGCCTTGGATTTGGTTCTCACCCAGAAGGTCACTGACAAATTGAGCCTCGGCTTGGGCTTTGACTATGTCTATACTCCGCATATCCCCGGCTATGCGGGCAATGACAAGCAGTGGGGCGGCGTGGCTCAATACGTCAGCTACGCGCTTGATCCGCACTTCACACTGAACACGCGGCTGGAGTGGTATAAAGACGCCGCCAATGGCTTCTCCACCGGTGCGCCCGTCAGCGCCGATTACTATGAGGCCACCGTGGGCGTGGCCATCAAGCCGTTCCCAAAAAACAATATCCTTTCGCACTTGCTGATCCGGCCGGAAGTTCGCTACGACTACGCTGACCAACCGGTCTTCGCCAGCGGCGAACACAACCAGTTGACATTCAACGTGGACGCCCTCTTCACCTTTTAGCAGCAGTGTGGCGTTTCGCACGATTCTTATTCGTTTACAAATTCTGAGCATCCTCCTCCGATGCCAGAGTGTAACCGGCGGCTAGGTAGAAATGCCTGGTCCGCCGGTTGCTTTTCAATTAAGCCGCTCCGCAGACTCCCTTTCTCTTCAACCATGGACTGCGAATCTATTCCAGTTCTGGCTGCTTGAAAAAATTTGCGGGGTTCGCCAGGCTACGGGGTAATTACAGGCACAATCATTCGGCGGCACAATGAAGTGCCGCCAAAAATTGAAAAACAAAACATGAAAACACAAATACTCCTCACAACCATCGGCGCGGCAGTCCTGGCCGCGATAACCATCAACGCCAGCGACATTGCGCTTTCCCCGCGTGCCGCAGCCAACCAAATCAAGAGCGTTTCCGGCACCACCGTGGTTCAGGCCGCACCAGCGACGGGAATTGCCCTGTCGCCGCGCACCGCCGCTAACCAGACCATCACCGTCGCCACTGTGGCTAACGACGTGAATCCGACTATGAACTGTCGTAACATGACCGCCAGCCCGAAGGCGATTCAAGCTTGCACCGGCAATCCCGCCAACATGTCGGGATGCCACATGTCAACAGCGGCAAAGAGCACAACGCCATAAAACCATCAGCCGGGTTGTCCCGGCACAACAAAACCAGTAAACTATGGGCGGCGGACAAAATCTCCGCCTCCCCTGAACCGATGAACAAAGAAAATATCAATCCGGCTGACGCCAGGCTCACCATGCTCCTGCGTGAATCGCGCATTGCTCCGGCGTTGCCACCGCGCTTCCAAGAGAGTGTCTGGCGACGAATTGAAGACGCAGCCGCATCCTCCAAATCCATTGGCGGCGTTTCCTGGCTGGACGCGCTTGCGGCCTTGATGCTGCGTCCGCGACTCGCATTTGCCACCGTCGCTGCCTTGGCACTCGCGGGCGTTTTGCTGGGCACATATCAAGGCACGCAGGTCGCACGACAGGATTCACAAGCGCGTTATCTCGCCGTTGTCGCTCCCAATCCGCTGCGCTAATGCATGAACCGCTCGCTGATCATCGTGTTGGGCGCACTGGCCTTGGGCGTGGCGGTTTTCGCAGGCTCATACTTTGTCAGCCAGCGGGCTTGTGTGATGGGCATGGCGAATCCGGCGGACGATTTGAGCTGGTTGCATGATGAATTTCATCTGAATGCCGCCGAAATGGCGCGCATCCGGCAATTGCATGAGGGATACATGCCGCAATGCGCAAAAATGTGCGCGCTTCTCGCCGCGAAGAAATCCGAAGTTCAAGCGGTGCTGGCCAATGGCACCAATGTCACCGCCGACGCGCAAAAGAAACTGACCGAACTCGGCGAACTCCGCGCCCAATGCCAGGCGCAAATGCTCCGGCATTTCATCGCCGTCAGCCAGGCCATGCCGCCGGAACAAGGCCGCCGTTACCTCGCCGAAATGCAACGCCTCACCCTCGGTTTCCATGAAGAAATCGAGAAATCCATGTCTCCCGCCTCCAGCCATGAGCATCACCAACACTGATGCCCATGACCGGGCCGACATGGAGCGATTAATCGCCGGCCACGACACGGCGCTCAACGACCTGATGGAACGCCACGCCACACCGGTTTTTCGTTTTCTCTGCCGCAGGGTCGGCAATGAGGACGACGCCAATGATCTCGCACAGGAAACCTTCGTCCGCGTCTTCCGCGCCCGCGCCAGTTTTCGGACGAACGAAAAATTCTCCACCTGGCTTTACACCATTGCCGCCAATCTGGCGCGCAACCATTTCCGCTGGCGCGCGCGGCATCCCAACATTTCGCTCGAAACGGAAATCGGCGAAGCGGAACAGACGCTTGGCGGCGCGCTTCCGGCGAATGATCCGGCACCCAACGAACAAGCCCTCGCCACTGAACGCGCCAAAGCCGTTCGGATTGCGGTCAGCAAATTGCCGGAGGATTTGCGCGAAGCGATTGTGTTGTGCGAATGGGAGGAATGCAGCGTCGCTGAAGCCGCGGCGATTCTTGAGACAACGCCGAAAGCGGTTGAATCTCGATTGTATCGCGCCCGGCAGATTTTGCGCGAACGATTGAAGTCGTGGTTGTAACCGGTATGTAGAACAGGCTTCCAGCCTGTCTCTAACTTCATATTTCAAATAATGGAGACAGGCAAGATGCCTGTCCTACACTATTTCGGCTTCAACTGCGGGAATAAAATCACGTCGCGGATGCTTTCCTGGCCGAGCAGCATCATGCAAAGACGGTCAATGCCCATGCCCATGCCACCCGCCGGTGGCATGCCGTGTTCGAGCGCGACGAGAAAAACTTTAAATTCCACGTTCAATTCTTAAACTTCTACCATGCTCGGAATAATTGAAAGCATATTCAACAATCGCTTATCAATTGATTTCCAATGTTGTGGCGTTTATGGCATCCGGCACGATGCCAGTGGCAGAATCTATGTTGGCAGCTCGAAAATTGTTCGGAAGCGGCTCAACCAGCATTTACGGGCGCTTCTAGCAAAACGACATCACTCAAGACATTTGCAAAGAGCATGGAACAAATATGGCCAAGGAGCTTTCACAGCTATTTTGTTGGAAAAGGTTGGCGAGAGCAAACGGTTAGATGAACGGGAACAATTCTGGATGGATCATTTCCATGCTTACACGAGAAACTTCAATTCTGCGCCAAAAGCAGAATCAACCCGCGGTTACAAATGGACCGAATCACAGAAGAAGAAAATTCGTGGGTATCGCAGAGGCGTATGGACGCCTGACACTCACAAGCGAGTTTCTGAAGCACTGAAACAACGTCATGCAAAAAATCCAGAATGGAGAAAGAACGCGCAAAAATGGTTGCATTCGCCGGAAAATGAAGCCAAGCGCATAGCTGGTTTTACAGCAGCCCTCAAACGTCCAGAAATTTACAACCCGCTGGTTCAGCTTTTGGATAAAATTAGAAAGTTACCATCGAGAACCGCAGGGCTTCGAAAAATCTATTTTGAAAAATTTAACAGAAAATCTTTAGGTTTTAATAGTGCAGAAGAAATGGATCAGGCCTGTCTAAAATTACATTCAGAAGGCAAATCGTGCCGCGAAATCGGGCGGTTGTTTAACATAGACCATCATGGCATATCGAGTCGCCTACGACGTTTGGGCGTAACTCTAAAACGTGGCCGCCAATATGCCAGACACACTTAAAAATAAGATCAAAGCCATTGACGCTGAAGTGGTGCGATTGCACTACAAGTGGAAACACTTCAAACAGGTTTTTGGCAGCGATAGGAAGGTGAAATTGTTGAATGAAACAGCGCCAGTATTTTTCGGCTACCTCTGGAATTTAATGCTGTTTGATATTCTTCTTTCCATCGCTAGGCTGACAGACCCACCTAAAACAAAAGTTAAATCAATCGTCAAAGAAAATCTGTCGTTTGATAATCTCGTGTTAGAAATTAAAGATGCAAGTCTGCAAAGTCAGGTGTCACAACAGATTTTAGCACTCAAAGGGAAAATGAAAGCCGTCAAAACTTGGCGTGACGAGAAAATAGCGCACAACGACCTCTTAAGGCAGATGAAGGAAATCCCTTTGCCAACGATTCAATTTTCAGAAATCACAGCTGCGCTTGCACTCATTCGTGGAATTATGAACGTATTCCATCAGCAATTTAATTTGCAAACAGTTTGGTATGAGGTGTGTTTTAAACATGATCCGGAAGACGGAAAATCACTTATGTATCATTTGAAATACGGATTCGATGCTTCAAGAGAAGATTACGCCAAATTTGATATGCGTAGAGATCACGAAATTATTGAATGGTTGGAAGATTGAAATTTAACAGCTTATTTTGGCTTCAACTGCGGGAATAAAATCACGTCGCGGATGCTTTCCTGACCGAGCAGCATCATGCACAAACGGTCAATGCCCACGCCCATGCCACCCGCCGGAGGCATGCCATGTTCGAGCGCGACAAGAAAATCTTCATCCAGCTTTTGCTGCTCGCCGCCGGCCTGATGCTCCAGCCGTTCGCGCTGCTCAATCGGGTCGTTCTGTTCGGTGTAAGCAGGCGCGATTTCCTGGCCGTTGATGCAGCACTCAAAAACTTCGACGGTCGTCGGATCGTCGGGTGAAAGTTTGGCGAGTGGAATCAATTCCTTCGGCGCGTGTGTCACAAACGTCGGATTGATAAGTGTTGGTTCAATCAGCTTCTCGAATACGGCCTGTGTGACTTCAAAATCTTCGTAGTCCTTCGCAATCTCTGCGCCGAGTTTGATTGCGCGCTCGTGCCGTTCCTTTGGTGAAACGTCAAACCAATCCGCGCCCGCTTTTCCACGCACAAGATCCTTGTATTTCACACGCTTCCAGTTCGGCGTGAGATCAATTGTTTTGGTGACCTTGCCCCCGGCGTCTTTGGTTTCGATTTTCAGCGTGCCCAAAACTTTTTGCGCAACGTGGCAGACCATGCCTTGCATGAGTTCCATCATGCTCTCGTAATCGCCGTAGGCCTGATAGAGTTCCAACATCGTGAATTCGGGATTGTGTTTGCGCGAAAAACCTTCGTTGCGGAAGATGCGGCCAATCTCGAAAACCTTGTCCACACCGCCGACAAGCAGACGCTTAAGGTAAAGTTCCAGCGCAATGCGCAGATAAAAATCGCAGCCGAGTGCGTTGTGATGCGTCTTGAACGGTTGCGCCGCCGCGCCGCCGGGAATCGCCTGCATCATCGGTGTCTCGACTTCCACAAAGCCGCGCGAATGTAGAAAATTCCGGATCTCGGCGATGATTTGGCTGCGCTTGAAAAAAACATCCTTCACTTCTGGATTCGCCATCAAATCGAGATAACGTTGGCGGTAACGGATTTCCGTGTCTTCAAGTCCATACCATTTCGCCGGTGGCGGACGCAACGCCTTGGCCAGAATCGTGAAGCTGGCGAGCTTGATGGAAATTTCACCGGTTTTGGTTGTGAACAAATGTCCACGTGCGCCGATGAAATCACCGAGGTCGAGATGCCGGAAGATGTCGAATTGCTCGTCGCCGAGGACATTTTTCTGCGCGTAAGCCTGGATGCGTCCGCTCTGGTCGCGCACGTCAATGAACATGCTTTTGCCCATCTCGCGGTGCGCGGTAATGCGACCGGCAATGGCGACTTCACGGCCTTCGGCGTAATGGTCGCGCGCATGCTCGCAGGTTTCGCCGGGCGTGAATTTATTTTTGAACGGGTCAATGCCCTTGGCGCGCAACGCGGTCAGCTTGGCCTTGCGTTGTTCGATCAATGAATTCGTGTCGTCCATACCGATTGGTGTCCACGCAGTAAATCACACCGGAACTCGCTTCGCACGCAAAAGATGCGGCGCAGCATGGCGTTCCGCATCACATGTGAAACCAGTTGTAGGGATTCGGGAAAATCCGCCAGTCTATGGCAATCTCCGAAACCAGCATGAACAGGACAAATCCCCCCAACGCCAGCCACCGCGGCCAATGGCGTTTCGTACAACTTAATGTCCGGTCTAGTCCATACACGAACAGCAGCAGAAATGGAATCAGTGCGCCAAGCATCAGCCGTCCTGAAGTGAAATACGGATGCGCTTGCGATGGATAAAGGCAATCGTGAAAATTGTAAATGAGGGACAGAAATCCGAGAAATGCGACTGCCGCGATGAGACACCAGAAGCCAAGCCAAAGCGCCTGACGCTGTAGTTGGGTCACAACCGTGAATCGCGGCAGCAAAGCGACCAAGGCCACCCCGATGAAGCCGATTGATGAAATCGTGTAAACGGTGTCAATGGCAGGCCAAGCCAGTGGCATGCGATGCCAGAAAAACTCGCCCTGCCACAACGTCGCCATGAGTCCCGAAACAAATGTCCACAACCCATGTGGCGTGAAAATCGGGTGGTGCCACCATTCGCCGAACGGTTTGTGCGTCCAGCCGAGGAATTGGATTTTGGCCGACGTGCCGGTGAAATCGCCAAAGACGATTTTGCACCACGCGAGCCAAAGCACCATCGGTAATCCGGCGCAAATCGCGAGCGATAACAAGGCCGGAGCCGCCGTGCGCAATTGTTCAGCCCGGAATAGTCGCCACGTTTTGAACAGAACGACCAAAGCCGAGATGACCAGCAACGGCAGGTTGCTGATTTTGGTCAGGAACGTGGCCGCCAGCGCCAGCCCGGTGGCGGTTCCGAGTCGGGTATCCGGCACCTCCGCACGCTGCAATTTCACCAGGCAGATGAATGCCGCGCCGAAACACAATGGTGAAAGCACGTCATTTTGAATCGAGTAAAACGCGGTTTGCGGCATGAACGCGATCAATGTCGGCACGCCGAGCCGCAAAAACAGGTTGTCCGGAAAAACCATCCGTGCGGCCAAAAAACCCAGCCACACGAGTACCGCAACGAGAAACACATTCAGGAAGCGGACCCAATAGAGCAAAAAGCCGTCATGAATTCCGCATACCTTTCCCAAGCGCCACCACAAACCCGCCAGCGTGTAATAGAGTGGCGGCTGCGAGGTTTCACAATTTTTCATGCTTTGCCACGCGGCTATCCGCGATTGCAACATGGGCATGACCTTGTTCAACGGCTGGATCCACGGCGGCGCGGGAAATCGTCCGCCAGGGTAGGTGTCCGGCGGCCATAGATATTCCGGAGTGTTATAAATCACGAAATAAAGCATGGCTTCCGGACACGGCGTGTCCAACGCGCGCGGAAGGCGGGCTTGCGAGTATCTCACCACCAAGTCGAGATGGATTTGCTCATCCACGTTGTTGAAAAAAGGAAAGGCGGCGGAATAAACAAAAACATGAATTGCCGCCAGCAGGCACAACAGACAGACGATTGTGCGCTCGCACGTCCTGGAGATTCCGGGGGTCAGCTTGGCCTTGTGCTGTTCCATCAATGAATTCATGCCATCCATATGACGGCCAATTAAGAATGCGCGCAGTAAACCACAAATGACGCCATTTTGCACGCAATTTACATTGAACCGGCGCGCCGGTCTTTTCACACTGGTCAAAACCCATGGGCGCACAATGGAAACAATCCGGACGCGAAATCAACGCGCAGAAAAAAGGCCAGATGGTCGTCAAGCTGGCCCGCGAAATCATGGTCGCGGCCAAACTCGGCGGACCTGATCCCGACCTCAATCCGCGCCTCTTCGCCGCCGTCGAAAAAGCCAAGAAAGCCTCCGTTTACCGCGACACCATCGAACGTGCCATCAGGAAGGGCGCCGGACTCGACACGGAAAAGGTCAATTACGAATTGGTCACCTACGAAGGGTTCGCGCCGCACAAGGTGCCGGTCATTGTTGAGTGTCTCACCGATAGTCGCAACCGCACTGCGCCGGAAATCCGCAATTTGTTCAAGGCCGGCTCACTCGGCCAGCCGGGCAGCGTCGCATTTTTCTTCAATCATCTCGGGGTCGTCGAAGCCACGCACACCGACGCCAACCGCGACGCCGAAGGCGATGCCATTGAAGCTGGTGCGCAGGAAATCGAACCGCTTGAATCCGACGAAGTTCCCGCCGGACAGAAGGGCGCGCGGTTTTTGACCGAGATCAAAGACCTCGACCACGTTTCCAAGGCGTTGAAGGCCGCCGGTTGGAACGTCATCGCCGCTGAAATTCGTTACATCGCCAAGAATTTCCCCGAAATCAGCGCAGCCAATCGCAAACAAGTCGTGGACTTCCTCAACGCCCTTGACGATCACGACGATGTGCATCGCGTGTATGTGGCGATGAAGTAAGCAAGGTAGGGTTGCCTCGCCGAGGCGACCGAAATTTCCGGCTCGCGGGGACGCTCGCCCCACCGAAAAAAACCGCGCTTGCTGTTAATTCTTCGGCGGATTGTTGGTTTGAGATTGCGCGGCCGCCGATTTGTAGAGGCCGGCTTTAATGAACGGCTTCAGATAAGCGCCGTAACCTTCCGCTTGCATTTTTTCGACGGGAATGAACCGCAATGATGCTGAGTTGATGCAATAACGCAAATGCGTCGGTCCCGGTCCGTCATCGAACAAATGCCCGAGGTGCGAATCGGCGGTTTTTGACCTTACTTCAGTGCGGTCCATGCCATAGGAATGATCCGAACGTTCGGTGATTTCCGCGTTGGAGACGGGTTTGGTGAAACTCGGCCAGCCGCACCCTGAATCAAACTTGTCCAGCGAACTGAACAGCGGTTCGCCCGACACCACGTCCACATAAATACCCGGCTTGTGATTGTCCCAATAGGCATTGTGGAACGCCGGCTCGGTGGCTGATTTCTGCGTGACCGCGAATTGTTCGGTGGTCAGTTTCTTTTTCAATTCCGTTTCGGAAGGTTTTTGAAAAGTTTTCACGATATTGCTGTTGATGTTGGATGATTGCGACGTCAGCGGGTCAGCCGGCAGAACGGTGCGGGTGCAAAGCCACAACGCCCCGGTAATCACCGCACAGGACATTATCTTAATTTGAATATGAGCCACGCTTGCAAGTTAGCACATGCCGTCCGGGTCTCAACCCCCAGCTTTGGTGGGAGGTTAAAAGGACGGTGAACCTGGCACGATGTGCCAGGCAGTGTCCTAATTGCTGTGGTAGGGACGGCTGGCCCTAGCCGTCCGCGGACGCCTCGGCGAGGCGTCCCTACCAAACTAAGACACTACCTTGTCCCGTCGGGACAAGACAAATTCAGCAGCCGCGCCTGTGGGATGCGCTCCATGATGATTTGCCGAGTCAGGTTCACCCATTGCCGGCAACGATCCAGCACGACACCGTCGGACGTGGCGATGACGTGTTCGCTTTCCCACAGAACGCGGTCGGGATTGAACACCAGTTCCACCGGCATGTTCCAACCGGCGCTGGCGGCCATTTCCTTGATGAGCGTCTTGAGCCGCCCGCTGTTCGACACCGGTTTGTCCAGCCACCAACGGCAACACGTCACTCCCCAGCCCGCCGCGGTTTCACCGACCATGCGCAGCGCGGTTGCGGTCTCATTCACTTTTCGATAACGGCGGTGAATGCCGGCGATGTCGCGGCAACAACCGTCGCGGCCCAGCAACACCACGCCGCCGGCAAGCGCGCTTTCAAGCACGGTCAACACGTTGTAACCGTCCAGCCAGAGTTCCCGGCCACGGACATCCGCAGGCTGGAGCTGAAGGCGACGGCGATGTTGCGCGTCGTCGAGAGAACAGGCGCAACGGCCCACCGCCATGCGCTGGCGGCTGGTGAGATTGTGGCGGTTGCCGACGAGTTCGGTGGCGGAGTGCGAAGCGTAACCACGGTCGAGCAGCCAGCAGAGGTCTTGCATGGCGGTGCATAACGCGGGAAGCTGACGCGCGCCAAAGAGCTGTTCGTTCTTGGAAGCCGGCCCGCGATGGGATTGGTGTCGCGCCACGACTTCATGATGACACAACGCGCGGAAGAAATCATCCCTTTCGCGCGGGTTTCAACGCAACTGGTCGCAGCGAAGCGAGGACGGAAGCGCGGGGAAAACGGGGGATGGTTGCCTCCGGACGAGTTAACTTTTCACCGCCACCGCTTTGAAGAAGGTGTAACAAAACACACCGCTCGAACCGGCGCTCTCCTTCAAGTCGGCGATGCCTTTTTCCCATGCCCGCCGGCCAATCAATCCCGCCGCCAGTGCGCGGTCGCGCACGCCTTCCACCATGGCGATGTAAGTGTTGCGCGTGAATCCCTCCACCCACGCGGGACGGCTGGCGTCCACATAAACAAAGCGTGGCGAAACCTTGACCTTGCGAAAACCCGCCGCACGCACCAGGGGAAACAGCCGCCGGCCAATCAGCGCATCACCGCCCGCCTCCGCCTGAAGATCAATCAGGCACTGGATGGTCTTCCACGCCGCGTCACTGCGCGGATGAAATAAAGTCGAGCCGTGGTCGCCTTCGATGACCGTCAGCGTCCCGCCCGGCTTCAGAACCGCCTTCAAACACCGCAGCGCTTTGGCTGGCTCTTTCAAATGTTCCAGCACGAAGCACGCGAACACATGATCGAAACTCGCCTTCGGAAATGGCAGCTTGAAAATGTTTGCCGGCCGAAAAGTAACGTTGGAAAAACCCGCGCGGTGAACCGCCGCTTCCGCCGCCTTCACCGACACGGGCGAAATATCCACGGACGTGAACCGCGCGCCGGGACTGTTCTTCGCCAGAATGACCGTTTGCGCGCCGACGCCGCAGCCGGCTTCAAGCACGCGGCTTCCGACCGGATAAAATGTGTCTTGATGCAACAATTCCGCCAGCGTTTGTGCTTGATCGCGAAGCCGTTGATCCTCGCGCTCCGAATAACCGTGGACGTATTCATCCGCGCGGCGGGAGGAGTTCTGTTTTGCGCCCATGATGATTCGCAGAATGAAGAAGCTCGGCGGATAACTCAATTCAAACCGAAGCGTTTTGGGTGCAGCACGGGGAAAGTGGGAGACGGCGGCAGGGCAAACCGCGAAAGACGCCAAATACGCGAACCGGAGTCCGGATTTTTCTTTTCGCGTGGTTCGTGTGTTTCGCGGTTGAATCAGGTGGCGGCGAAGCCGAAGGCCTGCAAGGGCCGAGCGAGCAGGAGCGAGTGAGTCCATTCCGTTGGGATGCGCGGACGGAACGCGGGATTCAACCCGCTTCAACGCGCTTTCAGGAAATGAGGGGCGCGATCCAATCCGAAAGATGAAACGCTTCTTCAAGTTTTCGCCCAGCATCAATTATTTCCTTAGTCAACCCGAACGCTTTAAGCGCGTATTTGGTCTGTTCAAGCCATTTGTGAATTCGATTGGGCTCAGGAGGCTCGCCTTCCCTCATCTCGTTTTCAACCTTACGCAGGTTATCTATAGCTTTTGAACATTCTTTGTGTTCCGGGCTACCTTCAGGCAGCTTTTTACATTCATCGCAAAGCTTTAGCCATAAATCCGACACTGCATGAACCTGTTCAGTTCTTCCGTTGAACGAATCTGCAATGTAAATGCTTTGGTCAATCGTATTGCCAATTAGGCGGTTTCCCACCCCTACAGCGGCTTGGGGCGAATTCAGAGCATGGTAGCTGGATGCCTGGTTTGAATTGCCCGCTTGCAAAAAAAAGTTTTGCAGAGGTGCAATTCCAAACCCAAGTTTTGGTAGTTCGCTTACCAACCGACGATAAAACTCCTTTTCAGTCTTCTCCATGTTGTAATTGTGCTGTAAGAAGTTGATCCGTGTTTTCATGCAAGCAAGTAAGGTGGCGTGTTCTTCTTGCGATAAAACCACAGGCAAATCATCCAAGGAATCTCCCCTCTGAATCTTTTCAATGTAATCCTTAAAATCTTGGCGCACCTGCTTTGTCGAGACGACGATCCCACTGCTATCCAATGTGAACTTGAAAGCGACCTTGTTTGAAAAAGAATTGTCAATTGAAAAGTTTATTACGTATCCCCTCAGTTTTGCATAATCCTCGAAACCTTTGAGTAAGTCGTGAAACATGCTTTTTTTCGCTTCGGGTATGTCGAAAATTATGTAGCCACCTGCGTTTAAGCCCGCGTCTTCGCGTGGTTCTTGGCTTGTGACTTTACGCTGAAGGTCCTCTTGTGATTTCAACGTGCTGTGCAAAATTTGAGCCAAATGCGCGGATTGCCTTTCCGAAGCCTCTTGTTGCATTTTCTGAAAAACGGCCATCTGCTCTCGACTTGCTTGTTCCTCCGCGTGCCGGTCTTTATTCGTTTCTCGCTGCCATCTGAAAAACATTTGCAACGCGAATGTCCCGAAGACGAACAAGGTTGCTACGAGGAATATCATAATATAGTTATCCGTAGTCATAGCTTTACCTTTCAGATTGCAGTTTTGCCGGATTATTTCATTTCGTCGCCCCCGCCAGTTCTTCCTCAAAATCCACAATCTCTTTAACCTGCACCAGAAACGAAGTCGGTTGAGAGTTCATGGTTGAGGGTTGAGCGTCACTATCGCTTCTTTGATTTTGGCTTGTCGTCGTCATATTTCACATGAAATCCGATTTCGCGCCACTTGGTTTCCGGTGGAGACATTAACTGTCGGATGGCGTCAAAGACAACTTTGAACTGTCGGTCGTATTTATTTTCAACCGCCGCGAGTTTCCGCGCCAATTCGGCATTGGAAGCCAGCATTTGCCGTCAGCCGCACGAACGCACGCACCACCTGAACGCTGGTTTGCGCCGCCCGCTCGCTGTTCAACACGTTAGCCAGCATCAATGCCCCATGTTCGGTGAAGGCGTAAGGCGGAAAACGTGGATCGCGGTGCTTCTGGGAACCGGTCACAATTTGTGACCGGTTCAGCTTAAAGACCTCACCTGCAGTGAGTTGGAACATGAAGTCTTCTGGAAAGCGATTGGCATTGCGTTTGACGGCCTGATTCAAGGCCTTCGTTTCTACCCCATAAAGTTCAGCCAGATCGCTGTCCAGCATCACCTTTTCGCCGCGAATGGAGAAGATTGCCCTTTCAATTCGTTCCATCGGAACCACCGCCATTTGCCCATTCATTTTTTCCCTTTCTCTGAGAGGTGGTCACAGGTTGCGACTACCTTTGAGGTCACAGTTTGTGACTTCAAGTTTCCTAATTTTAGTTACGGCTCGCGAGGACGCTCGCCCCACCGGCGCGCACGGAGTGGCGCGCCCTACCTGACTAATTCTTCGCTGCCGCCAACTCTTCTTCAAAATCTACGATTTCTTTGATCTGCGTCAGAAACCAGCGGCCAAGCTGATTGCGGAATGAAGCGGTCATTTTAGTGTTTAGCCGTGGCGAGTTCTTCTTCGAAGTCCACGATTTCTTTTATTTGGACTAAAAACCATCTGTCAATCTTGGTCAGTTGGAAGATTTCCTCAATTGTGAATCCTGCCCGCAATGCATGCCGGATGAAGAAAATCCGTTCGGCATTCGGTACGCTCAATTTGCGGCTGATGACGTCCTTCGGCAGGATGTCGCGGTCGCCATAGACTTCCGTGCCGATGCGCCAGGGTTTGCCGTCGCCGCCCAGACCGCTGCGACCAATCTCCAGCGAGCGCAGGCATTTTTGCAGGCTTTCCTTGAACGTGCGGCCAATCGCCATCGCTTCGCCCACGCTTTTCATCTGGGTTGTCAGAGTCGGGTCGGCCTGCGCGAATTTCTCGAAGGCAAACCGCGGAATCTTGATGACGACGTAATCAATGCTCGGCTCGAAGCTAGCCGGGGTTTCGCGCGTGATGTCGTTTTTGAGTTCGTCGAGCAGGTAGCCAACGGCGAGTTTGGCGGCGATTTTTGCGATGGGAAAGCCCGTTGCCTTGGACGCCAGCGCGGAGCTGCGGCTGACGCGCGGGTTCATCTCGATGATGACCATGCGGCCGTTGTCCGGGTTGACGGCAAACTGGATGTTGGAGCCGCCGGTCTCGACGCCCACCGCGCGAATCACCGCGAAGCTGGCGTCGCGCATGATCTGGAATTCCTTGTCCGTCAGCGTCTGGATGGGCGCGACGGTGATGGAATCGCCGGTGTGGACGCCCATCGGGTCGAAGTTCTCGATGGAGCAGATGATGACGCAGTTGTCGGCTTTGTCGCGCATGACCTCCATTTCATATTCCTTCCAGCCGAGCAGCGATTCTTCGATGAGGATTTCGTTGACGGGCGAAAGCTCCATGCCGCGCCTGGCGAGTTCGTCGAATTCATCGCGGTTATAGGCGATGCCGCCACCGGTGCCGCCCAGCGTGAACGCCGGACGAATGATGACAGGAAATCGTCCAATCTTGTCCGTCACAGCGCGGGCTTCCTCTATGTTATGCGCGGTGCCGGAAATCGGAACGTCGAGGCCGATGGAGAGCATAAGGTCTTTGAAAACCTGCCGGTCTTCGCCGCGTTCGATGGCTTTGTCATTCGCGCCAATCATCTCGACGCCGTATTTATCCAGCACGCCGCTGCGGTAGAGGGCCATCGCCGTGTTCAGCGCCGTCTGGCCGCCGAGCGTCGGGAGCAAAACGAGTTTATGTGGAATTGCGGATTGCGGATTGCGGATTGCGGATTGGCCGACAGGCACGCCCATCCGTTTCATCTCTTCCAATTCGCGCACGATGATTTTCTCGACGCACTCGGGTGTAATCGGCTCGATGTAGGTGCGGTCGGCGAACTCCGGGTCGGTCATGATGGTGGCCGGGTTGGAGTTGACGAGAACGACGCGATAGCCTTCCTCTTTGAGCGCCTTGCAAGCCTGCGTGCCGGAATAATCGAACTCGCACGCCTGCCCGATGATGATCGGTCCGGCGCCGATGATGAGCACTGAATGAATGTCCGTCCGTTTAGGCATAATTTAATCTGTGGCTAAAGCAACCGCGTTTGATTCCCCGCCGCCGGTTTCAAACCCAGCTTTTTGTAACTCAATTCCGTTGCCATGCGGCCTTGCGACGTGCGGTTCAGAAAACCTTCCATGATGAGATACGGCTCGTAAACTTCCTCAATCGTGTCCGGCTCTTCACCCACGGCCACGGCAAGAGAATTGAGACCGACCGGTCCGCCGCCGAATTTCACGATGATGGCTTCGATGATGCGCTTGTCCATTTCGTCGAGACCGTTCTGGTCAATTTCCAGCATGGCCAGCGCCTTGTCGGCAACGGCGGCGGTGATGCGGCCGTCGTGACGGACCTGCGCGTAATCGCGGACGCGGCGGAGCAGGTTGTTCACGATGCGCGGCGTGCCGCGGCTGCGCCGGGCGATTTCATGCGCGCCGGCGGGTTCGATTTCCACCTTCAGCAACCGCGCGGAGCGGACGACGATTTTCTCCAAATCTTCGGCCACGTAATAATCAAGCCGTTCGCGGATGGCAAAGCGCGTCAGCAACGGCGCGGTGAGCAGGCCGCTGCGGGTCGTCGCGCCAATCAGGGTGAACCGGGGCAGGTTCAGGCGGACGCTGCGGGCGTTTGGTCCCTGATCAATGATGATATCGAGTTTGAAATCCTCCATCGCCGGATAAAGATATTCTTCGATGGTTTTTTGCAGGCGATGGATTTCGTCAATGAACAGCACGTCGCCTTCTTCGAGATTGGTGAGCAGGCCGGCGAGGTCGCCCGCTTTTTCAATGGTCGGGCCGCTGGTGCTCCTGACGTTTGCGCCCATGGCTTTGGCGAGGATGTAGGCGAGCGTGGTCTTGCCGAGGCCGGGCGGGCCGCTCAATAAAATATGGTCGAGCGCCTCTTTCCGCTTTTTGGCGGCCGCGACGGCGATTTCCAGACGTTCTTTGACTTTTAACTGACCTGTGAATTCGGAAAATAGCGACGGGCGCAGCGTCAGTTCCAATGCCGGGTCGGGTTTGTTTAAAGTGGAAATGGGCCGTTCAGACATTGTGATGAGGATGGGAAATGCATCGCACGACGGCAAGCGCGATTGTTCTGCCTATTGGGCAAGTTTGGGGATGAAGTGCCCGGCCGAGCACCCTTTTCAGCTGAAAATAACCCATTTGACTTTGTCCCAGCGGGACATCCTGACAATAGCCCGGCGTTTTAACGCCGGGATAAATTCCGCATTGCCAAAGTCCCGCAGGGACGGCTGAATGGATTCCATGTCCTACGTTAGTTGTTATTTCCATTGCGTTTTCAGCACCAAAGAACGCCGCCCTTTCATCACGCCGGAACTCCGCGAACGGCTTTGGCCATTTCTTGGCGGCATCGCCCGGCAGAATAAAATGAAGGCCATCGAAATCGGTGGAGTTGAAGATCACATTCACATTCTGCTTTCCCTGCCGGCAACGCTTCCAATTTCCAAGGCGCTGCAATTGATTAAGGGCGGCTCGTCAAAATGGATTCATGAAACTTTTCCAGAACATCGCCTGTTTGCGTGGCAGGAGGAATACGGCGCGTTCAGTGTAAGTGTGTCACAATTGGACAAAACCACCCAATACATCAAGGGACAGGAGGAACATCATCGCCGGATGACGTTTCAGGAGGAATTTCTGGCGTTGCTGAAAAAGCACCGCATCGAATACGACGAACGGTATTTGTGGAAATGAATTTCAACCGTCCCGATGGGACTTATCAATTCTCACAGCCAACCCGGCGTTGAAACGCCGGGCTATTGTCAATCGCCGCGCTGCGGCTGGGGAAGAATGCACTCCAACATTTTACCTTCTTCGCCTTGCCATGCCGAAGTGGTAGCCGCCATGGACGCGCACACCGCGCGCTTTGCCGGGGAAACCGCCCTTGGGCTGGCCGGGTTTTCCTTCCTCAAACAGCATGGTGTATTTGTAATCGAAATTCTCCAGTTTCACGCGCGGGATTTTCTGGCTGATGAAGCGTTCGATGGCGAAAACGTGGCCGGCGTCCTCGGCGGTCATGATGGTAAAGGCGTCGCCGCTCGCCTCCGCGCGTCCGGTGCGCCCGATGCGATGAATGTAATCCTCCGGATGCTGCGGCACATCGTAGTTGATGACGTGGCTCACATCCGCGATGTCCAGCCCGCGCGCGGCAATGTCCGTCGCCACGAGCACCTCGAACTTGCCGGAGCGGAATCCTTGCAACGCCTGTTCGCGTTCGCGCTGCGTGCGGTTCGAGTGCAGCACGGCCACGGCGTGATTGTTGCGCTTGAGCAGGCCCACGACGCGGTCGGCGCCGTGTTTCGTCCGGCAAAAGATGAGCACCGAGTTGTAATCCACGCGCTTCAGCAGTTCGAGCACCAGATCGGATTTTTGCGAATCGGAAACGGGATAGATGACGTGTTTCACCGTTTCGGCCGGCGTCCGGCGTGCGCCGATCTCAATCGTTTCCGGATTTTTCATCGCCCATTGAACAAGCGTTTCGATTTGCGGCGGAATCGTCGCGGAAAACAGCGAGGTGTGGCGCTGGCGCGGGCAACGGTCAACGATGCGGCGCACGTCGGGCAAAAATCCCATGTCCAGCATCCGGTCGGCCTCGTCGAGCACGAGAAATTCAACCTTGTCCAGACGCACCGTGCCGCGTTCGAGATGATCGAGCAAACGGCCAGGCGTGGCGGCGAGAACGTCCGTGCCCGCGCGCAAATCGTCCAATTGCCGTCCGTAACCGACGCCGCCATAAACGACGGTGGTTTTCAGATTGGTGAAGCGCGCAAAATCGCGGAAGGCCGTTTCAACCTGTGCGGCGAGTTCGCGCGTTGGTTCGAGAATCAGCGCACGCGGACCGGGCGCGTGCTGGCCGAGTTTCGAGAGAATGGGCAGCGCAAACGCGGCGGTCTTGCCGGTGCCGGTTTGGGCGCTGCCAATCATATCGCGTCCGGCAAGCACGAGTGGAATGCCGCGGAGTTGGATCGGTGTGGGTGTGACATAGCCTGCCGCGCGCACGCCTTGGAGAATCGCCGGAGAAAGACCGAACTTTGTGAAAGCCATGAACCAGGTTAGCAGCGTGGAAAATTAAGGAAAGCGAGGATTTTACAGGTAGGGCGTGCTCTCCGAGCGCGCCGCAACTGAACCGGCGCTTTCGGAGAAAGCGCCCTACCTTTCATCAGGCAGGCGTTGCGCCAGTCTCGACAACCGGTTCCGGCGAAGGAACGGCGGTTTCGGCTGGAGCCGGAACTTCGGATGCCGGCTCAACTGCCGGAGCCGGTTCGGACGCGGAAATTTCCGCTTCAGTTGAAACGGTAACTTCATCCGCCGGTTCGCCAGCTGCCGCAGCTTCACCTTCCGCGACCGGTTTTTCTTCCGCCGGTTTCGCCTCCGGTTCCCGCCTCGGCGAAGCCTCCGGCGCAGCCTGGGTCGGCGGTCTGGGCGCGGGTTTCTTGGCCGTGTTCAGCCTGCCGTCGGCAAATTCAATGACATGACCTTGATGCACAAGCCAATGCAAATCGGAAATGATGGTGGTTTGCTCCGGTGTTGGTTCAGCGGATGCAGCGCTGGATTGCTCCCCCGGTTTTACTTCAATGACCGTCGGTTGGGGTGATGGCGCGAGGGCTTCGATCAATTGTCGGCGCGAGCATTTCGGATGCGCGTTGATGTGGCCGATGATGCGCTTGATGTTTTCCGACACCGGCGTGGTTTCGAGATCGAGAAATTGCGGCCGCGCAACGGAAACGTGCGTGACGGTCTTGTTGACCTTGAAAAATTGCAGGCCGTGCGTGGCGAACTGCCTGCTCAACCGGGTGGCGAGATGCAGCGGGAAGTATTTTTGCCCCTCCCACTCGTAGCGGATGAGTTGTTGTAACTCGCGGTTGCGCAAATTGCGGCTGGGCACGCCGCCGACCGTGTGCGATTCGACCGGTTTGACAATCGTTTCCTTGTGAACGGCGCGAAAATGTTTCTCAACTTCCTCGCGGTTCGCAAGCTTGAGCGGTTCGGGCACATTGAGGACGACGTATTCGGTCTTGAAACTTTGCTCCTCGACCCACTTTTTCACGATGGCCTCGTCCTTGACGATTCTTACGCGTGACTTGAAAACGTCGAACGGCATTTTCGAGAACCGTTCCGCGTGCAATTTGCGAAGCTGGTTTTGGTAATCGTGATGGTTTGGCGGGCCGAGAATCACGCCGCTTATGCCGCATTGCGCGACGAACGTGTAGGTGCCCTTCGGCGGCTCGGTCGCCGTGCGCTCGGTCTGATAAAACGTGGAAAAATGATTTTTAAGGACGTGCGCAACGGCCTCGTCCTCGCTCAGCCACGGCGTATCGTCGAGCGCGCAAACGAACAATGGTTGTGCGATGGCGCCGTCGGCCTTTTTCTTCACCGTGAGCTGGACGGAATACCGTTCCGGTTTTTGCAAAATGAGCCGCGCGATGTCAAATAGTGGATAGGCGCGGCCGGTCATCTTGATCTGGCGAGCGAGCGATTCGACGCCGTTTTCGTCCGGCAAAAACGTGACGCCGATTTCCGGCAACGGCACGGGCGGTTCGCGAAGTTCATCCCGCAAAGCGGGACGCCGGTCATCGCGCCGGCCAAACTCCTTTTTGCGGTCGCCGAATTTTGGACCGGAACGCGGCGGACGAGGTCCGCGGCGCTCGCCGAACGATTCCGTGCGCGGTCCTCCGCGCCGGCCTTCGCGCGGGCGGTCATCGCGTCCGGCGGGTTCGCCTGCGAATTTCGCGTAGCGATTGGCCGACGGCTTTTCCTGCGCCCAAGCAGGCAGGAAAAGTTTTTCCAAATCCAAATCCAAATCGATATCGGGAATGCTGCTCATGCGAAAACAACTTTGCAGCCATCAAGCTGCCGCGCGTTTGGCGAGAATGGCGTCCACGATTTTTTGGGCCAGCGCGGGTTTTTCGGCAAGCGCCTTTTGCGCGGCTTCCTTCCCCTGCCCGATCAATTCGCCTTCGAATTGCAGCCACGCGCCTTTTTTGTCCACGACGCCGTTTTCGATGCCCACGTCGAGGATGCAGCCTTCCTTGTTGATGCCGTGATTGTAAAGGATGTCGAACTCTGCCTCGGCAAACGGCGGCGCTACTTTATTTTTGACGACTTTGACCCGGACGTGATTGCCGACGGCGTTGCCCGCGTCATCTTTGAGCGTGTCTTTGCGGCGGATGTCGAGGCGCACGCTCGCGTAAAATTTCAGCGCCTTGCCGCCGGGCGTCGTTTCGGGGTTGCCGAACATGATGCCGACTTTTTCGCGCAATTGATTGGTAAAAATACAGGTTGTCTTCGACTTGCCCAAAATCGCCGTGAGCTTGCGCAACGCCTGGCTCATGAGCCGCGCCTGCATGCCCATCGTGGCCATGCCCATTTCGCCTTCGAGTTCGGCCCTCGGCACGAGCGCGGCGACGGAATCAATCACGACGACGTCGAGCGCATTCGAACGCGCGAGCGTTTCACAAATCGTCAGTGCCTCTTCGCCGGAATCCGGCTGCGACACGAGCAAATCGTCGAGGTTCACGCCGAGTCTTTTCGCGTAGCCGGGATCCAGCGCATGCTCGGCGTCAATGAACGCCGCCAGGCCGCCCATCTTTTGCGCGCTGGCGATGACATGGAGCATCAGCGTCGTTTTGCCGGACGATTCCGGCCCGAAAATTTCCACGACACGGCCGCGCGGAATCCCGCCGACGCCGAGCGCCAGATCCAACGCGAGTGCACCGGTCGGAATCACGTCAATTTTGACATGCGCCCGCGCGTCGCCGAGGCGCATGATGCTGCCTTCGCCGTAACTCTTGGTGATGCTGGAGATCGCGGCTTCGAGTTCGCGCTGGTGCGACGCGGTCGTTTTCGTTTCAGCAGTAGATTTGTCGGCGGTTTTCGGCGGCATAAATTCTTGGGTTGATTTTCGGTCTGGCTATTCCGATGGCCGACGTTAGTAAATTGCCATCGAATAGTCAAACGCGGAGGAAGTGGTATAGCCTGCAACTCCGGTGGGGCGAGCGTCCTCGCGAGCCGGATTTAGCACAGCGACGGCTCGTCAGCAGCCTTGCCCCACCCAAAATGCACTACTGTCAACGCGGATGAAAGAGCCTGTCATTCATTGTGTGCGCAGTTTGATTGAAAATTCCGGCGGCATCCGGCAGTTTGTCGGCGTGAAACTGACGAGAATTTTTCCGCTGTTCCTTGTCGCGGCGCTGCTGGCCGGTTGCAAAAAAAGTGAAACTGCCGCGCCGCCGCCCATCAACAACTCGCTGCCCACTCAAGCACAACCAAAATTGCCGACAATAAAAATTTATCTCGGTGCGGAAACGCTGGACGCCGAACTGGCACTTACCCCTCGCGAGCAGCAGACCGGCATGATGTTCCGCACCAATATCACCGATTCAGATGCGATGCTCTTTGTTTTTCCACGGCCGTTTCAGGCTTCGTTCTGGATGAAAAATTGTCCTGAATCGCTTTCCGCCGCTTACATCAGTCCTGACGGCGTGATTCAGGAAATTCGTCATCTCGAAAAAGAAGACACGAACTCTGTCGTGGCTGCAAACGACAACATCCAATACGTTTTGGAAGTCAACGACGGCTGGTTCCAGCGGCACCACATCAGCACCGGCACGGTCATTCGAACCGAAAAAGGTTCGCTGTCTGAAACGTTTTTCCCAAATCGCCAATGAATTTACACAAAAAATCCGAGGCCCTCTTCGCCGAGGCGTTGAAATACATTCCCGGCGGCGTGAATTCGCCGGTGCGCGCGTTTCGCGCCGTCGGCGGCCAGCCGTTCTTCGTGAACAGGGCCAAAGGCGCGCGTGTCTGGGACGTGGACGGCAATGAGTTGATTGATTACGTCTGCACCTGGGGACCGGCAATTCTCGGCCATGCGCATCCGAAAATTATTTCCGCCGTCAAGGCCGCTACAGAAAACGGCACGAGCTTCGGCATTCCGAATCCGTTTGAAGTCACGATGGCGAAGTTGATTTGTTCGCTGCGTGCCGAGCGTGCAGAAAGTGCGGATGTGCAATTCGGGAACGGAAGCGTGCATGTCGGCCATTCGTCTGGCGCGTGGCTTCACGAAGCGCGACAAAATCGTCAAGTTCGACGGTTGCTACCACGGCCATGCTGATTCGCTGCTCGTCAAGGCCGGTTCGGGCGCGCTCACGTTCGGTTATCCCGACAGCGCCGGGGTTCCGGCGGCGTTCACCCAGCATACCATCGTTCTGCCGTTCAACGATACCGGAGCGGTGAAGGCCGCGTTCGCCGCGAACAAAAATGAAATTGCCGGCATCATCGTCGAGCCGGTGCCGGGCAATGCCGGGGTTTATTTGCCGAGGCCGGGTTATCTGGAATTTTTGCGCGAAATCACAAAGGCGAATGGCGCGTTGCTGATTTTTGACGAGGTGATGACGGGTTTCCGTCTCGCGCCCGGCGGTGCGCAGGAGCGGTTCGGCATCAAGCCGGATTTGACCACGCTCGGCAAAATCATCGGGGGCGGGCTGCCGGTGGGCGCGTTTGGCGGGCGCGCGGACATCATGGATTTGCTCGCGCCGCTGGGGCCGGTTTACCAGGCGGGCACGTTGAGCGGCAATCCGCTGGCGATGGCGGCGGGCATTGCGGCGTTGGAGGAATTATCGGCAGGGCGCGGTGTCCCGACCACGCCGCGGCGGGCTGGGGACAGCCCGCCCTACCAGAAATTGGAAGAACTCGGCAGACAACTTGAAGCCGGGATGAAAGACGCCGCAAAATCGGCGGACGTGCCCGTGATGTTCAACCGCTGCGGCTCAATGTTCTGCGCCTATTTCACAGGCGGGCCGGTGTGGAGCCTCGCCGACGCGATGAAGAGTGACCGTGCACGGTTTGCAAAATTTTTTCACGGGATGCTGGCCGAAGGAATTTATCTGGCGCCATCGCAATTCGAGGCGGGTTTTATTTCCACGGCGCACACGGCGACGGACATCGGGCAAACAATCAAAGCAGCGACGAAAGTGTTGCGCGGATTGTAACCTCTTGTTATGCTGGGCGTCTGACACGTAGTGAACCGCGTCATTATGGCGCGGCGAAATTTAAAAACAGACCACGACAAAGAATTATGAAAGCAAATAAAACAATGTTAATCACGGCGTTGGCCGTGGGCAGTTTACTGGCATTGAGTCCGGCCTTGCGCGCAGATGATTCCACCAACACGCCGCCTTCCACCCCACCCGCAGGCGCTCCCCCAGCCGGCCAGCCACCTCGCGGCGGTTTTGAGCGCATAGCGGAACAACTCAACCTGACCGCCGACCAGAAACCGAAAGTGCAGTCCATCTTGGACGCGCAAAGGCAGAAAATGCTCGATTTGCGCAACGACACCAGCCTGTCGCAGGAAGACCGCAGGGCCAAAATGAAAGCCATCCGTGAAGACACGGCTACACAGATGAAAGCCGTTCTTACACCGGAGCAGTTCCAAAAATGGCAGGATATGCGCAATCACCGCAACGGCCCGCCTCCGGGCGGTGAAAACGCCGGCAGCACCAATGCGCCCGCCGGTACTCCGCCCCCCGCGACTCCGCCCCCCGCGACTCCGCCGCAAAATTGATTTGTGGGGTGACAGACATTGACATCGGGACGGCCTTGCGCCGTCCCTTTTTATTTTCACGTAGATTCCATTTGAGCAAAGCTGCCGCTGCGCGTAGTCTGGACACTGCCTTTTGCGCGAGTAGCTCAATTGGATAGAGCGTCGGCCTCCGGAGCCGAAGGTTGTGGGTTCGACCCCCGCCTCGCGTACCAGTCTTCGCTCGAAGTGAAGTGTTTCATTTCCCGGTGATGCTGCAAGATTCCTCCAATCATTTCATTCTTGGCTTTCGTCTTCACTCGCCTAGAATTTTCCCTTCATGATTGACATAGACATCGAACTATTGAAGGGCATCGCAAACCAGTTGCGGATTCACTCGATCACCTCAACGACCGCGGCGGGCAGCGGACACCCGACTTCGTGCTGCTCGGCGGCGGACGTGGTGGCTGTGCTGTTTTTTGGTCACATGCGTTATGATGCGAAGAACCCGCACTACCACAACAACGACCGCTTCATACTTTCCAAGGGCCATGCTGCGCCGCTGCTTTACGCCGCATGGGCGGAAACCGGTTTTTTCCCCGCGAGCGATTTGTTGAAACTCCGCAAATTCGGCTGCGACCTTGAAGGTCATCCGACACCGCGACTGCCATTCGTGGACGTGGCGACCGGTTCGCTTGGCCAGGGCTTGGGCGTTGGCGCCGGCATGGCGCTCGCCGCACGCCTCGACCATCTGGATTACAATACCTACGTCCTGCTCGGCGACGGCGAAATCGCCGAAGGCGCAGTGTGGGAAGCGGCGTCGTTCGCGGGCATTTACAAGCTCAACAATTTAATCGCCATCGTGGACGCGAACCGTCTCGGCCAGAGCCAGGCGACCGCGTTCGGCCATGACATCGGCGTTTATGCAAAACGGTTTGAAGCCTTCGGCTGGCGCGTTGAAGTCGTTGACGGCCACGACATCGAGGAAATTTCTGAAGTATTAAGCGGCATTGGTTTGGACGATCAAC
>CAWIGO010000001.1:0-33979 GCA_963835625.1 uncultured Verrucomicrobiae bacterium | reverse complement strand
GTTTGTCGTCAAGTTTTTCGGCGAGTTGCCCGCGCAAAAATTTCGGCGGTTCGCCGCCGGTCAAACATGCCAGCGCCGTGGCGACGGCAAAATGGAAACAGACGAAATGCGCGAGCGGATTGCCCGGCAGCCCGAAGGCCACGCGGACTTTATTCGGTTGGGCGAGGCTACCGACGAGCCGTCTTCGCAAAGCTTCGGCGCGCCGAGTCCGGCTCGCGGGGACGCTTCCACCCTCCGTAGCAGTGCTACTGCGGAGGACGGGCGCCCCACCATTTACGCCGAAAATCAGTGGCCGGCCAGGACGGACGCTGACCTGGCTGAAGACGATTTCAAAGCCGAGCTGCTCCAATAACGCGCGGGTGAAGTCTGTTTCGCCCACGCTCGCCCCGCCGGAAACGAGCAACACATCGGCGTTTTCGATTTGCGATTGACGATTTCCCGCCTTCGTTACGCTTCGGCGCGGCAGGCCGATTTGCGATTTCGCCCGTTCGAAGTCTTCCGACAGGTGCGCTTGTTCCACGTCACACGGAAAATTCTGCAGCAGGCTGTGGATTAAAATCGAATTGCTGTCGCGAATCTGGCCCGGCTTCGGCGTTTGGTCCGGCGGCACAATCTCATCGCCGGTCATGAAATGGAGGATGCGCAATCGCGGGCTGACGAGCGGATTTACGTTTCCCACCGTTGCCAGGATTGCCAGCGCGCCCGCATTCAATTTTGTTCCCGCCGACACCAGCGGCTGGCCTTGCCGCACCTCCTCGCCGCGCAGCCGGATGTTCGTCGAATTCTCCCGGCGCACGACGTGGAGTTTGTCACCGTCGCGCTCGACGTGTTCCTGCATCACCACGCGCAACCCTTCGCACGGCAGCGCCGAGCCGGTCGCCACGCGCACGGCTTCGCCGGTATTGAGTTGGCGCGGCTTCCAATCAGCGGCATGAATCGTGTCCACCACGGAAAAAGTTTCCGACGCATCATCGGCGCGGATCGCATAGCCGTCGCGCGTCGAGCGGTCCACCGGCGGCAAATCTTCCGGTGCGCAAATCGTTTCGCGCAGGACGCGCCCCAGCGCCTCCGCCAACGGTGTGCGAACGGCGGGCAACGGCCGGCTGTGCGAACGGATTTCGGCCATCGCCTCGTCCAGCGATTTGTAGGAGACGACGTGAGGAGTCTCCAACTTTTTTGGAGACAAATTGAGACTCCTTACGTCGTCTCCTACAGAATTGATTGGCAATGCCCGCCGTTTCCAAATCGGCACGTCCTGCTTGAGCCGGTCCATGAATTCGGCGAGCAACGCGATGGCCTCGCCGCGATGCGGCGACGCAATGCCGACGTAAATGGCCGTTTCCCCGACAGGAATGACGCCGACGCGATGAATCACCCGCGCCGCGCAGCAGGGATGTCGCGCGGAAATTTCCTGAAGCAGCCGCCGCATTTCACGCCCGGCCATTTCGGGATAGGCTTCGTATTCGAGGGCGCGGATGGTCCGGCCGTTTTCCTCGCCGCGAACCACTCCGCGAAATTCAAGCCAGGCGCCGACCGCGCCAGGTTGCCTCGGCGACAAAATATTTTCCGCGATGGGCCGGCCGGTAAGTTGGATTTCAATTTCCATGTGACAAATGTTTCAGCCGCCGGAAACGGGCGGAAGGAGTGCCACCTCATCGTTGTCGGCAAAAATGGCGTCGGGGGCGGCGTATTCCCAATTCCGCGCCAGCCGGACATTGGGGCGATGCGCAGCCAGTGCGGGAAAACGCTGCAACAGTTCGGTCCAAAGCTGTGCGGTGTTCAGCGGCGACGCGCCCGCGAATTCCACGGCGTCGCAGCCGGTCACGTCTTTGAGTTGGGCAAAAAAAAGGACGCACATGAGTTTGGGATTTCAAGTGGCGGCTTCAATCAACAATTTTCCGCCGGCAAAAATCAACACGCCCGCCAGCACGCGGCTGAAGGTGACGCTGCTCCACCGGCGCGCGCCGAAATGCGTTCCGAGCAGCGCGCCGATGACAGCGGGCAGCGTGAGCCAGAGCAGCGGCCCGGCGTGCGTGATTTTTTCCCAGCCCGTGCCGGCAAGCCCGGCAATGGAGTTGAGCACGATGAAGCCCGCCGCGATGCCGCCGGTGGTTTTCGGTTTCACCCAGCGGAATAAATAGAGAAGCGGACTTAAAAAAACGCCGCCGCCGATGCCGGTCAGTCCCGCCAGGAACCCCAGCCCGGCGCCGATGAGCAGCGCCAGCGGCAGGAAAAACTCATGCAGCACCACGTTATCGGTCTGCCAGCGCGAACGCAGGAGCAGGACCAGTCCCGCCGCCGTCAGCACCACGCCGAGGACGATTTTATAGACCTGCGGACTGATGTGGACCCGGCTGCCCAGCCACGCGCACGGCGCCGAGACGACCGCGAATGACAGCAGCACACGCCAGTCGAAATGTCCCGCCCAGCCAAACCGCCACCACGCGATGCCGGCGACCAGAACGTTGGCAATCAACACCGCCACGCGCGCGGAAGCCGGGGCAACCCCGACCAAAGCCAGCACGGCAAGATAGCCCGTCGCGCCGCCGTGGCCGACCGACGAATAAAAAAACGCCACCGCAAAGACGGCGGCGAGCAAGATTGTCCAATTAAATGTCGTTAGGTCGTGCATGACGATATTGAATTATTGGTTTTTCACTGTGCAAGTTCAACGGGAAAGCCGATAGAAGCGTTGGGGTTGGTTCGTAACGGTGGTATCGTCAAACTGAATGATTCCTGATCTGTCGGCTGTCGCCATTCCAATTGTTTGCCAGTTGGTCGTTGTCAAATCGGAATTGGCTTGCACCTGGTATTGCAGGTTCGTTCCGCCAAGGGCGGTCAAATGGAAGAGGCCATTGGTAAAATACCCGGAAAGAATTTTAAGCGGCACCGTGTTGAGTGTGGCGGTGACATGAATCAGCGGCTCGTTGCCGCGTCCGTAGCTGTAAGAATTAAACAAGTATGCAATCTGGTCGTCTGCCGCATAGAAAAGAAACGTCACGTCGCCGCCGCCCGACACATCGGCCACGAGGTTTGTGTCGAGCGGCAACGTGTAAGTAACCGGCACATTGTTGCCCGGCGGCACATAGGTGTTTGTGCAAAGGATTTCGTGCGCGCCGGACAGCAAGGCGGGAAGTGAATCGTAGGTGACTCCATCCGTTGTGGGCAGATTGGGCGTGCCGGTTCCTTCCACCCAATCATCATTGGACAGCCATTCGATGACAAAATTACCACCGCTGATCACCGGAAAGATTGCATTATTCGGCTGCACATTGCTCGTGCCGTAGTTGCTGGTCAATTCGAGCGAAATGTTGGTGATTGTCCAGTTGCCCGCGCCATAGTTCGTGTTGAACATCGCCACTGCATTCGAAAGGTTGAACTTGATGACGCTCTGAAATTCCCCTTTAACCGATGCTGCCGGAGCGACGACCAGTGTGCCCGCTCCTCCAAAGTTTAACCCCGTCAAGTCGGCTCCTTCCGGGTTGTTAGGAGAACCAGTGGCGAGAAAAGCATCGGCGTAATCCGTGCCGGTATAAACAACCTGCGCCTTTGATATCGAACCAAGGCACAGCAGCGTGATTGCAAAAACGATTGCCCGGCGTCGGCTCATTTTTTTCTTCCCTGTCTGCGTGAAAACAGAAATCCGCCGAGCGATACAGCCAGCAATGCGGCTGTGGCCGGCTCAGGAACGGGCGCTGCCGTGACCGTCAGTTCGGGGTGATTGGATGCAAACTCCCTGGAATTGAACAGGTAACTGACCTGGTTGTCTGCCGCGTAAAAATAAAGCGAAACGGCTCCTCCGGCAGCGGCGTCGGACACGAGGTTGGCATCGAGTGACAGTGAATAATTGGCGTAAACGTTGTTGCCCGGAGGGGTGTAGGTATAAGTGCCCAGCGAGTCATAGCCGGGCGAGAGCAAATTGGAAATCGAATTAAAACTTACCGAGTTGTTGTTGGGATAGCCCGGCGCGCCGTTGCCGCCGCCCGTGCCTTCCACCCAACTGTCATTCGCCAGCCAATCAATGCCCAAGCTGCCAGCATTGATGGTGTTGAAGATGGCGTTGTTGGGTTGCGCGCCTTGGGTGCCGAAGTTGCTGGCCAGCGATAACGTCAAACCGGTGATGGTCCAATTTCCCGCGCCGTAGGTCGTGTTGAACTGACTGACCGCGCCGGCGGTGTTGAACAGGATCACGCTGTCAAATTCGCCTTTGGCTGAAGATGCCGGAGCTATGGCGAGAGTGCCAGCGCTGCCAAAATTCAAGGCGGGCGAAGCACCCGAGAGGAACGCGTCGGCGATGGTGGTGTTGATGGTGAATGACGTGTCCGCCTTGCCGGCGAAGGGGAAGGCGAGAATTATGCCGCAGGTTGCGGCGATCAATGAACTGTATTTCATGGTGTTTAATTTTGCTGTTTGTTTTTAATGTTTCATTCGTGAGGGGTTGCTACCGGAAAAAAGAGCGGCCCCGGCCCATTGGTCTGGCGGCCAAATTCGAGTAGAAAATTCTGCACCTGGTCGGAAAGCAGGAAGTCGGACAACGCCCGTGCTCCGGCGTAATTGGCCTGCGGGAACTTCTTGGGATTGGTTTCTATGACGATGAACGGCCGCCGCATGATCGGGTCGCCTTTGACCAGAATTTCCATTCCTTCCGCAGGCATCTTGCCCGTCTGTGCCGGAATGTAACCGACCACCACGTAGGCCTTGTTGCTGCGGGCGAATTGCAGGATGTTCCACTTGGAAATCGTGTCGTCCTTGAGAACCCAATCGCCCTTGGGTTCGGTGTCCGCGAGCCGCCACAAGGTATGCACCAGTTCGCGGCTGCCGATGCCCTGAAAATCCACAAAGCGCGCCTTGGCCGCGGCGATTTTGCGAAGCGCGGCAGCGCCATTGGTCATGCCCCGGATATGTGCTGGGTCGTCCGGCGGGCCGACAATGCACAATTCGTTGCGTGTCCACGGTCGCATATTGACGCCAAATCCGTCGGCCACGAGATCGGTGGTGATGTCGCCCGAGTGCATCGTGAGCAAATCCACTTTTCCAGCGCGCATGGCGGCATCCAGGATGGGACGCGGGCCGGTCGCCACGACTTCAACCCGATAACCGGTTTGCGCCTCAAACCTTTTGGCAATCTCCGGCCACAAACCGGTCATGGTCATGCCGCCGATGACCGCACAGCGAACGACATCAGTATCAACGGGGGCTTCAACCTTCTTACGGCTGCATGAAGCCGCGAGCAGCAATGAAAGCAAGACGAAACAAACCAGGGATTTATTTTTCACGGGCGGTTTCTCTTTTCATCAATAATTGTGGGCCGAGGCATCGCTGGCCGTGCCGGTGAGCCAGCGCACATCGGCCAGTCCGGGATCGCCCGCGCCGCAGCCCACATACGAACCGGCGAAGGATTGCACCTGACCGGCAAGGAACAGCAAATTGATCCGGGCGGCATGGCGCGCGACGATGCTGTAAGGCTGAACGGACGGATACGTTGAAGCATAAGGGCCGGGAGCATCAGCCATCGTAACGACGCACGCCGGTAGAACCACATCACTGAACTTTGTGGCCAGCGGCAGGTTCCACGGCGAAAGATTCATGTTCATTCCATAGGGCAAAAAATAAGTTCCACCCGGATCATCGGCGGTCGGGCAAATGAAAACGGATTGGGTGTGGGCGGCAGGTTTCACATTATTCGTGACCATTACTTGAAAAGCAAGGAGGCCAAAATAAACGGGCAATGCGTTGAACCAATCATCTGGCCGGTTAATCTGGGCAAGCACTTGAACACCTTGACCGCGCCTCGGCAGATAATCATTGTTGTCGTCAGCATACATCCCGTAAGCCAGTCCCCACTGACGCAGGTTGCCAACACATTGGGTGGAACACGTCTTTTCCCTGGCTTTCGCCAACGCCGGCAAAAGCATTGCGGCAAGAATGGCGATGCTGGCGATGACCACCAGCAGTTCGATGAGCGTGAACGCACGTCGGCGGGCAACTGGTTTTGCGACAAACTTGTTTTTCACCCGGCGCGAATTCCACCAGATGCGTTATATTTTGTCAAATATAACGCTGACCTGAAATTGCCCGATCCGGAGCCGGGGCGAATCCTTTCCCTGGGTGGTCAAACACACAGAAGCCGCCGCAATTGTTTCCAGTGGGCGGCGGTCGCGCGCAGGCTCGCCTGTTCCATCTGCCGATAGAGAGCCACGACTTTGCAGCCGGTTTCCGTCAGTTCCGTACCGCCGCCGCCTTCACCGCCGTGCGCGGCGATGACGAGCGGTTTCTTGAAGCATCGGTTCATCGTCTGGACGAGCGACCACGCGCGCATATAGGACATGCCCATCCGTTTTGCCGCCTGGTTGATGGAGCCGGTCTGCCCGATCAGCGCGAGCAACTCCGCCTTGCCGGGCCCCAGCGCGATGTCGCCGCCACAAAGAAGGCGGAAGCGGGGTTGCACCGAAGGGGCGCGGATTGATTTGGCTTTCTTCCTCATGGGCAACGCCGGCAAATTAGAACGGCCATAAATTTCCCGGTTTGCGTGGCGATTGCAAGAATTCAAATGCAAGCAGGTTTTGACTGCCGGAACGAACCATTTCCACCTCCATTGATTGAAACTTTCTCTGAAATAAATGTTATGGCATCGGTCGCTATTGGTTGGCAGCGAAAATATTTAACTTGATAATAGTTTGACGATTCTGCTGGCATCATCTTTGTTGGTGGATCAATCGGGCTCCTTTCGACAAAGCAAAAGCCCCGACGGTTAAGGCCGGGCCTCCAGGGTTTGGTTTGAGGTTGAGGTCAGTTGCCCGGTGGGGCGGGGACATGCCGTAAGCAATCAGGTTTACGAGCCGATTCGTGGAGGACACAGACTGGATAAAAATGATCGCCCGGTCATCTACTTATAACGCAAAAGAAGCAGCCATTGCGGTGGATTAATTCCCATGGCCCTGATAACCGACGTAAACCTGAACAGTCGGAGGAACCAGCTGCACAGACCGATCTGCCATCAGAGCCACTTCAATATACTCCACTTCCTCTCTTACGTCCTGAAATTCGTTTGGCTCGTGATGCCCGAAAATGAAAAGATCCCGTCGCTTGCCCCATCATGAGCCGCTTGAGGGGACATGGTGAATCCTTTTGGTGGAGGGTTATAAACGAAAAATCCCCAATGCTGAGAAGCACTGGGGACGTGACAGAGACGCGGAGTCTCGTTCACTGGTTCATAACACAAAAGGAGGGGATGTTGCGAGGGGCGGACAGGCTGCAAAAGCCCGATTTGCTTAGTGAATAATGCTGAGTACCAGTGTAGGATTTGGGTTCAACACATACATCATTACATACATTTTCGACTCTGGCAGAAAAGTAATACCCCAGTAAATGCTTTATTTAATGGGGTTATTTAAAAGAACTGGCGGAGAGAGGGGGATTCGAACCCCCGATACGACTCCGCACTACAAATTTAACTATTTCCTAACAATCCGACATATTGAAACACGCTTGACATCAGCGGACGTTGCCACTATTGTTGCCACTAGAATTATACGAAAGGCACAATATGGCATCTCTCCGCAAAAAAGACCGCTCGCCGTTCTGGTTCGCGTGCTACACCCTGCCCGATGGCCGTCGCACACAACGCAGCACCGGCACACCTGACAAGCGCAAGGCTTTGGGCCTCGCCCTCAAATACGAGGATGCCTCCCGCGAAGCTGTTGCCGGTCGTTTCATCGAATCGCGGGCGCGGAGAGTTATCGCAGACATTTACGCGCTTGCCAATGCCGAAGTGTTGCCCAATTCGTCCACCCGCGCTTTTTTGAAGGCATGGCTCGACCGCAAATCGCTGGAGGCTGATGACGCCACCCACAAACGCTACACCGGCGTCATAACCCAATTTCTCGAACACATCGGGCACAAGGCCAGCGCCGACATCAAGAAAATCACGCCAACGGATGTTGCCGGTTTCCGCGACGCCGCTGCGAAACGTCTTGCCGTCGGCTCGGCCAATTTGATGTTGAAGGTTCTCCGCTCCGCCTTCGCCGCCGCCCGCCGCGAAGGATTGATGGACGACAATCCCGCCGAGCGCGTGACCATCTTGAAGCAACGGAAAGATTTTGAACGCCAGCCGTTCACACTGCCCGAACTGAAACGGCTCATGGAGCTGGCGGATAAAGAATGGCGCGGCATGATTCTGTTTGGCCTCTATACCGGCCAGCGGCTGGGTGACATCGCCACGCTCACTTGGAAGAACCTTAACCTCACCCAGAAAGAAATCCGTCTCACCACCGGCAAGACCGGCAGGCGGCAGCTTCTACCGCTCTCCGCGCCGTTGCTTGACTACGTTGGAAAATTGCCCGCCACAGATGTGCCTGACGCGCCGCTTTTTCCAAACGCCTACGCCACGGTGCAGCGGCAAGGCCGCGCAGGGAACTTGAGCAATCAGTTTCACAAGATTCTTGTCGCTGCTGGCTTTGCCGAAGAACGCAGTCATCACAGCACCGGCAAAGGCCGCAACACTTCGCGCGAACAAAGCGAAATCAGTTTTCATTCGCTTCGGCACACGGCCACCACCCTGCTCAAAGCTGCTGGTGTATCGGACGCCATAACGCGGGAATTTATCGGCCACGACTCGCCCACCGTGTCCAAACAATACACTCACATTCCCACCGACACGTTGCGGCAAGCCGCGAACAAGCTGCCAAACATTCTCAAATAAATGGCAACGCCAGTCTTTCGCCGTGACCAACGCGCTTTCTTGCTTCACTTCACCGGCTGATGGTCGGCCCTGTCTCCCTCACGACCACGCCGGTTCCGTTCCACAAAAAGCGCGCTCGTCACGAGCGGCATCTGTATTAGCCGAATGATCGGCTTGCTTCCGCCTGCGGCACGGCGACGGTCGTTCCGCTCCGGCTCCGTTCCTGCGTCTCTGCGCCTGCGCTCCACTTTCCCGTTCACCAAACCGCAGACCGAAGCCTTGCAAAACTTATTTGAACCAACGTAGCCGCTTCACTTTGTTTTATCGGTATCTCGGAATGGCGAAGAATCAATTCTCCGACGCTGACGCCGAGATTTTTTCCATACTCGCCAAGGAACGGGCGCTGCAAGATGAGTTGGAACGAGCGCGAAAGAACAATTGAGCGCCGCTGGAAAACAGCAGCATGAATTACAACGACGAAACCGAAGAACACAAAATCAAGCCGCACCAACTCCGAAATCTCCGCGCCCATGAATGTGTGCTGGTTCACTGCGAACGGGGATTCCGCCGCATGGCGTTGCCGCCGTTGGAATCGGACGGAACAGTGGCAAGGTGCCTCACCGGAAAAATCGAACTCTTCGGCGGCTCGCCCGACAATCGCGCCTTCGCCGAATAAATTTCTCCGTGCAGATTTCGCGCCAAGGGTGCATCATGCGCGAATCACGGACAGCATAAAGGCAGATCCTGGATGAAAGCCGAAGACCTGAAGCCCAACAAAATTCTGCGCGGACCGATTTTCCCAGAACCGGTTCAGATCATCGTCTGCATTCCGATGGGCGACGCGGTGAAACTCATCGCCAAGGGCCTGAACACTTCGCGCGTTTACGAACCCGTCCTCACGCCAGAGCAGTTGGCGACACTCGAAACCACGCCGGACACCGAACCCTTTGACGGCGACCCGCTGCGATTCCGCCTCGCCATCGAAGCCATGCGGCTCGCGCTGGCATTTGAATACGACCCCTATTTTTCGCTCTCCATCGCGCGGGTTGACCCGTTGCCGCATCAGCTTGAGGCGGTTTATCAGTATTTCATGGCGCTGCCGCGCATCCGTTTCCTGCTGGCCGACGACCCCGGCGCAGGCAAAACCATCATGGCCGGTTTGCTCCTGAAAGAGTTGAAGATACGCGGCCTCGTCAAACGCACGCTCATCATCACGCCGGCCAATCTCTCGTTTCAGTGGCAGCGCGAAATGAAGGACAAATTCCGCGAGAATTTTGAAATTATCCGTAGCGACGTGTTGCGGGCGAATTACGGCTCGAATCCATGGCAGGATAAAAATCAGGTCATCACGTCCGTCTCGTGGGTCTCGCGCATCGAAGACGCCAAGGAAAGCCTGCTTCGCAGTCAGTGGGATTTAATCATTGTGGATGAGGCGCACAAAATGAGCGCGGCCAGTCGCGACAAAAAGACGCTCGCGTACCAATTGGGCGAGGCGCTGTCACAGATGACCGATCACTTTTTGCTGATGACCGCCACGCCGCACAAGGGCGACCCGGAAAATTTCTGCCTGTTTCTGGAATTACTCGACCGTGACGTTTATGGCGACGTGAAAAGTTTGGAGGAAGCGATGCGGAAACAGGAAGCACCGTTTTACCTTCGCCGCGTGAAAGAAGCACTTGTTTCTTTCCCCGACCCGGAAACCGGCATGGTCAAGGCGCTGTTCACCAAACGCCATGTCCGCACCACCGAGTTTAAGATCAATCTCGACGAACTCGATTTCTATGATGCCCTGACGCGATTCGTAGAAGACCAGTCCATCAAAGCCGCGTCCGAGGATTCCGCCCGTGGCCGTGCGCTTGCCTTCACCATGGCGATGCTGCAACGCCGCTTTGCATCGAGCATTTACGCCGTGCGCCGCAGTCTTCAGCGCATGAAGGACAAGCGCGAACACATTCTCGCCGACCCCGAAGGGTTTCGTCAGTCGCAAATCAATAAACGCCTGCCCGACGACTACGAAGATCTGCCGGAAGAAGAGCAGCAGGAAATCGTTTCCGAACTGGAAGACCTGGTCGCGTCATACGACCCGGCGGCGTTGCGCGATGAAATCACCGAACTCGGCAAGTTGATTCAAAAGGCGGTGGATTTGGAAAAGCGCGAAGTCGAATCAAAACTTGTCCGATTGCGCGAACTCATCAAACAGCACGGCATCTTCGCCGACCCGAAGATGAAGTTGCTTATCTTCACTGAGCACAAGGACACGCTCGACTTCCTTTGCGCCGACGGCAAAGACGGCCGGCCACTCGGCAAACTGCGCGAATGGGGACTCAGCGTAACGCAGATTCACGGCGGTATGAAAATCGGGGACCGCGACACGCCCGGCTCGCGCATTTTCGCCGAGCGCGAATTTCGCGAGTCCGCCCAAGTCCTCGTGGCGACCGAGGCCGCCGGCGAAGGCATCAATCTGCAATTCTGCTGGTTGATGATCAATTATGACATCCCGTGGAATCCTGTGCGGCTGGAGCAGCGCATGGGCCGCATCCACCGTTACGGTCAGGAAAAGGATTGTCTCATTTTCAATTTCGTTTCGACGAATACGCGCGAAGGCCGCGTGCTTCACAAACTGTTTGAGCGCATTCAAGCCATCGAAGATGACCTCGACCCCAAGCGCACCGGCAAAGTATTCAATGTCCTGGGCGACGTGTTCCCATCGAATCAGTTGGAGAAAATGATTCGCGATATGTATGCGCACAACCAGATGGACGAGGAACTCATCAAGCAGCGCATCGTCGAGCAGGTGGACACGAAGCGGTTGGAGAGCATCACCAATTCCACGTTGGAAGGACTCGCTAAGCGCGAACTGAATCTATCCGCTATCATCGGTAAGTCCGCCGAAGCCAAGGAACGCCGCCTCGTGCCGGAAGTCATCGAGGACTTTTTCATCCAAGCCGCGCCCATTGTCGGCGTTCATCCCAATGAAATCCGCGAAGGCGGTCACGTTTACAAACTTGGAAAAGTGCCGCGCACGCTCTGGCCCGTTGGTGAAAGGCTCGAACCTCGTTTCGGTAAATTAGGTCGCGAATACAAAAACATTGTCTTCGACAAGGAGCACCTGAAACGGGATGCCACGCTGGAATGGGTCACGCCCGGTCACCCGCTGTTCGAGGCCGTGCGCGAGGACGTGACTGAGCACGTCCGCGAAGATTTGCTGCGCGGCTCGGTTTTTTACGATCTGCATCAGGCATATCCATACCGGCTTGACGTGTTTGCGGCGTCCATCAAAGACGGAAGAAACAACCAGCTTCACCGCCGCATCTTTGTTGTGCAGGCCGACCACAGCGGCACGATGACCATCCGCCAGCCGACCATCTTCCTCGATCTGGCCCTTGCGCCGAAGGAAACGACTGTCCCCGACGGCGACGGGTTGCCCGACCGCACTGCTGCCGAACGATTCCTCGTTACCACAGCCCTCAATCCTTTCCTGGCCGAAGTCGCCGCACAACGGTCAAAAGAGACGGCGACCATCGAAAAACATCTTAAAATCAGCCTAAACGAGTTGATTCACCGCCAAAATCTCCGCATGGCGGAAATCCACGAGTCGGGCCAGTTCGGTGACGAAACCTTGATGGCCGCCAACATGAAGAAGGTCGAGGACAAGCTCGACGAACTGAATGGCCGGCTGGAGCAGCGCACGGCGGAATTGCGCCGCGAAGCCGAGTGCATGATTGGCGAAATCCAGCACGTCGGCCGGGCGTGGGTGTTGCCGCACCCGGAGCGTAACTCGCCGCAAATCCGTGAGATGGTCACGGACCCGGAAATTGAACGCATCGCCGTGCAACACGTCATCGCCCATGAGAATGCCCAGGGCCGCGTCGTGGAAAGCGTGGAAGCAGACAATCGCGGCTTTGACCTCATCTCCCGCAAATTGCATCCCGAAGACCCCAAAACAGCCATAGACGTGCGGTTCATTGAAGTCAAAGGCCGCTCGCATACCGGCGACATCGCCTTGACCTCCAACGAATACAACACCGCCCGCCGCCTGCGCAAAGATTACTGGCTCTACGTCGTTTTCCATTGTGGCACGCCGAATCCGTCGTTGAACATTCTCAACGACCCCTCGACGTTGGACTGGCAGCCCATTGTTAAAGTCGAGCACTATCGGTTGCGGCAAGATTCAGTGAAACATCCGGTCGAATTGAAAGAAGATGCGACACCGTATCGCACTGGAGGTGCGGCATGAGCAAATTGCGTGTCTTTGTTAGTTCCGTGCAGAAGGAATTGGAGGCGGAGCGTGTCGCCATCGCGTCGCTCATCACCACTGATCCATTTCTGATGCAGCATTGCGACCCTGTCTTGTGGGAAAAGGAACCGGCACCCGCCCGACCCGCCGACAAACCTTACTTGGAATGTCTCCGCAGTTGTCAGATATACATTTTGCTCATCTTCAACGATTACGGCCAGCTTGACGGGGACGTTTCAGCAACGCATCACGAATATCGTCTCGCTCAAAAACTCAAGCTGCCGACCCTCGTGTTTCTCAAAGGTGCCGACGATGCACGCAAGGATGCGACGCGGGCGTTCATCAATGAAATCAAGCAGCATAAGCACACTTACAAACGCTTCATTGATCGCGAAGACCTGAAGCCGGAACTCCGGCGAGGTCTTTTGAACCTGCTCAAAACCGAATTTGAATTCGAGCCTTCAGCGGACGAATCTGCGGGCGGACGCGAACAAATCGAAGCCTCCTCCACGTTTGAATCAAAACCGCTGCCAAGTGTTCCGTGGTCTTCGTTGGAATCAAGTCAGGTTTCCAGTTTTGGTTCCCTTGTGGTGGAAAGTTCGGGATTGAGCGTTTCGGTGGATTCGGTTTGCCCGTCAATGCACACGCGCGGACTGCTCTGGCGTGACACGGCCAAAGGCGAGTTCTACGCGACTGCGGCCGGACTGCTTTTGTTCGGCCAATCGCCAGCCGCCCATTTTCCCCAAGCCTCGATTCTCGCCGACGCCTACGCCGGCACCAAAGTTTCCGGCAAGCCTCGCGGCCAGTTGACCATCAACGCGCCGTTGGTCGTGGCTATCGAGCAGGCGCTGCAATTCGTGGATAAACACACTTTTCACCCGACCCGTGTCGTCGGCATCAACAACGTCACACTCGACGAATATCCGCCCCGCGCACTGCGCGAAGCCCTCGTCAATGCGGTCGCACATCGTAATTACGAGGATGCCAGCCGGAAAATCATGATTGAAGTGTTCACAGACCGGGTCGTGATCTCCAGTCCCGGCTACCCGCCCGCGCCGTTGACTCTCGCCAAATTGCGGCGTGGCAATTACCGGCCCTGTTCGCGCAACCCGGTCATTGCCCAGACCCTCGCCACGTTCAAGCTCATGGAACAGCGCGGCAGCGGCTTTGCGCGAATGCGCGACGCCATGCTCAATCACGGCCTCGAATCTCCGACCTACGCCGAGCAGGACGGCTATTTCGTCGTCACCTTCCCCGGTTCCGATGGCAACTACGACCGGCTTAAGGTTCCGGCGGGAGCAACCGGCCTCATTACACCGGCCATTGAATCCCAACTCAACGAGCGCCAGAAGAAAATCATGGTTGAGGTGCAGAAGACGGGATTCGTGACCAGCGGCTGGTGCCGCAAAAATCTGGATGTGGTTTATGACACTATTCGCCGCGACTTGATTGCCTTGGTGCAAATCGGCCTTATCAAGTCACAAGGCCGTGGCAGAAACGCCCGTTATGTCCTTAAACAAAGCCGTGAATAATCTACCGATAATCTACCGATTTTTTCGGCCAATCTACCGATTCGGGTTAAACGCTATGCCGGAGAATAGACCGACGTAATCCGAGACAACGTATGATCTACTTCGCCTACGGTTCAAACATGGACGAAACGCGGATGCGGAAACGCTGTCCGTCCGCTCAATTCATGTCCATCGCCCGGCTTCTAGGCTTCCGGCTCGCCTTCACCCGCTTTTCGACAAACAACCGATGCGGCGCGGCGGACATCATCCCGGAATCGCACGGCGCGGTTTGGGGCGTCGTTTATCAAATCAAGGAGGAGGATCGCGCTGCGTTGGACAAGGCCGAGGGCGTCGCCGTGCGTGCCTACAAACCAATTTCGGTGGAGGTGTGTCCTGAAGGCGACGAGGCCAAGTGCATTAAGGCGTTGACATTCGTCGTTGTAAAAAAAGAAGACCCAAACCCCAAGCCAAGTGCTGAATACAAAGCAATGCTGGTCAATGGAGCGAAGGCTTGGAAACTTCCGGCTGATTACATCGCCGAACTTGAAAAAATTGAAATCGCGTAAATGCCTGCTTACCCCAAACGCCTCATCGAAGTTGACCTGCCCATCAAGCGCATCTCTGCGCACGCGCGGCGCGAGAAATCCATCCGGCACGGGCACATTTCCACGCTGCACATCTGGTGGGCGAGGCGACCGCTGGCGGCGTGTCGGGCGGTGATATGCGCGGCGCTGTGGCCGGACCCGGCGGATGAAAACTGTCCGCCGGCTTTCGTCAAGCAGGCGCGCGAGCTGATGCTGCAATGGACCACGCACGAGCGGCAGAATCTTTTGAGCGCGGAAAGCCGGGCGCGATTCGAGGCGGCGCGACAGCAGCCAAAAAAGTTCGACGATACGACCGAACTGCGCGGCGCGCTGCTCGACTTCATCGCCGACTTTGCCAATTGGGATAGCTCCACCGTGCCCGAATTTCTCGCCACCAGCCGCGCGCTCACGCAGGCGGCGCATGAGGCGCTGGGCGGTGCGCCCGGCACGCGCCCGCTCGTCGTGGACCCGTTTGCCGGCGGCGGCTCCATTCCGTTGGAAGCGCTCCGCGTGGGGGCCGACGCCTTCGCGTCCGACCTCAATCCCGTGCCGGTGCTGCTCAACAAGGTCGTCCTCGAATACATTCCCAAATACGGCCAGCGTCTTGCCGATGAAGTCCGCAAATGGGGCGAATGGATCAAGCGCGAAGCCGAAAAGGAACTGGCCGAGTTCTATCCCAAGGACGCGGACGGCGCGACGCCCATCGCCTATCTCTGGGCGCGGACGATTCAATGCGAAGGCCCCGGCTGCGGCGCGGAAGTGCCGCTCATCCGCTCCCTCTGGCTCGCCAAGAAAGCCAACCGTTCCGTGGCGCTGCAACTCGTGCCGAACAAAAAAGCGAAGCGCGTGGATTTCAAAATTCTGATCAAGCAGCGTGGCGGTTGGGCGAACCAGGATGATCAAAACGAGAAAATTGCTGACCCACAATTCGATGGCACTTTGAAACGGAGTTCCGCCACATGTCCCTGTTGCGGCTACACAACTCCAGCCGAAAGAGTCCGCGCCCAATTCAAAGGAAAGAACGGCGGGGCTGATTCGGCCACGCTTCTTGCAGTCGTGGTCAAAGTCCCGGACCATACCGGAAGGCTTTTTCGGCTTGCTGCAAAAACCGATTACCAAGCTTTCAACGCGGCAAAAACTCGTCTTGGCAAATTCAAGGCTCAACACACCGGACAGCCAACGCTCATTCCAGAAGAGGAACTTCCATACTTACGAAGCATATTCAACATACAACTTCTGGATGTCACTCAATGGGGCCAGCTTTTCTCCAGTCGTCAGATGTTAGTGATGGTGGTTTTAGTGCGTCTCATTCGTGAGGCTGGCCAACAACTCGCAAAAACCGAAGACCGCGAATTAGCTGCCGCAGTCCAGACCCTCCTTGCTTTCATGCTCGGTAAACAAGCTGACCTTGGAAATTCACTTTGTAGATGGGAACCAGTCGCCGAATGTCCACGGCAATTATTTGGTCGCCAAGCCATCGGAATTATTTGGGATTTTGCCGAAGGCGTTGTCACCGGTGACTCTAGTGGAGGCTGGATAATTCAGGTTGAGCGTTTGGAGCATGTCATTAAGTCCATGTTGTCGAATTTGACTACCACTGGCGTTGTTGTCCAATCATCGGCAACCAAACATCCTCTTGCCGATGATTCTGTTCAGGCTGTCGTTACCGATCCGCCATATTATGACGCTGTTCCTTACGCAGACTTGTCTGACTTTTTTTACGTTTGGCTAAAACGCGCACTTGCCGGCATTCACGGTGATTTATTTGTAGAAGAACTTTCGCCGAAGCGCGAAGAAGCGGTTCAATTGGCTGAACGAAATCCAAAGTATGCTTACAAAACTAAGCAACACTTTGAAACGCAGATGCTCAAAGCGCTATCGGAAGCAAGGCGAATCACTCAGCCCCAAGGACTTTGCGTTATTGTTTTTGCGCACAAAACGACTGCCGCATGGGAAACCATGCTTAATGCCGTAATCGAAGCCGGTTGGATTGTTCAAGCATCTTGGCCAATTGACACAGAATGTGGTTCAAGGCTACGCGCACAAGATTCCGCTGTGCTTGCCTCTTCAATTCATCTCGTCTGTCGCCCGCGCGAAAATCCCGACGGCTCGGTGCGCACGGACGAAATCGGCGATTGGCGCGACGTGTTGCAGGCGTTGCCCGTCCGAATTCACGAATGGATGCCGCGTCTGGCCGAAGAAGGCGTTGTCGGCGCGGATGCCATCTTCGCCTGTCTCGGCCCGGCCCTGGAAATTTTCTCCCGCTATTCGCGCGTGGAAAAAGCCAGCGGCGAAACCGTCACGCTCAAAGAATATCTGGAACAAGTCTGGGCCGCCGTCGCCAAGGAAGCGCTGGCCTTGGTCTTCAAAGATGCGGACGTCACCGGCTTCGAGGCCGATGCCCGCCTCACCGCCATGTGGCTCTGGACATTGAACGCGGGAGCCGATGCCGGGTCCGGCCAAGATGCCGAGGATGAAGACGTGGATGAGGAATCCGAAGGTGGCGCGAAGAAATCAAAGACGACCGGCTTCGTCCTCGAATACGACGCCGCGCGAAAAATCGCTCAGGGCCTCGGCGCAAATTTGGAAGATTTAAGCAGCCTCGTTGAAATTTCTGGCGAAACCGCTCGCCTGCTGCCGGTGGCGGAGCGGTCTGCCTATCTCACCGGCCGTGAGGTATCAAATCTGCCCAAGACCAAGGCGCGCAGGACTCGCAGCCAGCAAATTGAGATGGGGCAGGTCGTCCGCGAAGCGGATATTGCCAGCGGCAAAGACCCGGACGCCGAGGCGACACCCATCGAAGGACGCATTGAGAAGTTAGGTCAGACCGTCCTCGACCGCATCCACCAGAGTATGATTCTTTTCGCCGCCGGACGCAGCGAAGCGCTGAAACGATTCATCGTCGAAGACGGCGCGGGTCGGGATCAACGGTTTTGGAGACTGGCGCAAGCGCTCTCGGCCTTGTATCCTTCGCACACCGAAGAAAAGCGCTGGGTTGACGGTGTTCTGGCGCGGAAGAAGGGACTTGGATTTTAAGTTATGCCTCTCAAACCTTGGTATAAAGTTGTCACTCCGCGCGAGGACTTGCGCGACGGCAAGCCGCTTGATGCGTCTGAATTCGCCGTGCATTTGGATCAGGTTCGCGAAGGCAAAGCGCCTGCCGATTATCAAAAGCCGGAACGTTTTTTCGAGCGCACGTATCTCACCAAGAATCTCGCCAGTCTCGCTTCCGAAGTCATCCGCCGTCTGTCCGGCGAGAAAACTGAAACCAACGCCATCTTCAATCTCTCGACGCAATTTGGCGGCGGCAAGACACACGCGCTCACGCTGCTTTTCCATCTGGCAAAGCACGGCCCTGCCGCAAACAAGTGGGCGGGCGTGGCAACATTACTTTCCAAGGCGGGCGTAGCGAGTGTGCCAAAGGCCAGTGCTGCCGTGTTCGTCGGCACCGAGTTCGACTCCATCAGTGGGCGCGGCGGAAAAGACGGCACGCCGCTTCGCAAAACGCCCTGGGGTGAGATTGCGTTTCAACTTGGCGGGGAGCGAGCCTTCGCAATCGTGGCCGAGCACGACAAAAAGGGAGAGGCGCCCGGCGGCGAAGTCATCCGCCAATTTCTTCCGAAGGACAAACCGAGCCTCATCTTGATGGACGAGTTGATGAATTACGTCAGCCGCAATCGCCGGGGCGGTTTGGGCGCGCAGCTTTACAATTTTCTGCAAAATCTTTCGGAAGTGGCGCGCAGCACAGACAACATCGTGCTGGCCGTTTCCATTCCGGCGTCGGAATTGGAAATGACTGCGGAAGACCAGTCCGATTTCGAGCGATTCAAGAAAGTGCTCGACCGGCTTGGCAAGGCCATCGTCATGTCATCCGACACGGAGATTTCCGAAATCATCCGTCGCCGGTTGTTCGAGTGGGACGAGCGCGCCGTGACCAGCGAAGGCAAAGTGATGTTACCCAAGGAAGCATTGGAAACGTGTGCGGAATACGCCGATTGGGTTGTCGAACATCGGCAACAATTGCCAAGCCAGTTTAACGCGGACAGGGCGCGCGAGGCATTTACCGCAACATATCCGTTTCATCCGGCAGTCATTTCCGTGTTCGAGCGCAAGTGGCAGGCGCTGCCACGTTTTCAGCAGACCCGTGGCATTTTGCGTTTGCTCGCGCTTTGGGTGTCGCGTGCCTATCAGGAAGGATTCAAGGGCGCGCACAAGGATGCGATGATTGGGCTGGGCACGGCTCCCCTTGACGACGCCATGTTCCGCTCCGCAACTTTTGAGCAGTTGGGCGAAACGAAACTGGAAGGAGCGGTGACGACCGATATTTGCGGCAAACGCGATTCACATGCAACGCGGCTTGACGCGGAGGCGCAGGAGACAATCAAAGATGCTCGCCTGCATCGCAAAGCGATAACGGCCATTTTCTTTGAGTCGAACGGTGGTCAGGCGAAGACCGACGCAACCGTGCCCGAAATTCGTTTTGCCGTGGCCGAACCAGGACTCGACATCGGCAACGTCGAGACGGTGTTGGAAGCGCTCACCGAAGGATGTTACTACCTTGCAGTCGAACGCAATCGCTATCATTTCAGCCTTAAAGAAAATCTCAACAAGCGGTTCGCCGACCGGCGCGCGACCATCCCGCCCGCGCAAGTTGAAGAACACATTTGCGAGGAAATCCAAAACGTCTTTTCTGCAGGCAGCGGATTGGAGCGTGTTTATTTCGCGGAGAAGACAATTCAGATTACTGATCGTCCAACGGTCACGCTGGTCGTGCTGTCACCCGACCGGTCGTTGCAGGACGAGAAAGCCACAGTGCCGTTTATTGAAAACATGATTCGCGAATACGGCACATCATCTCGCACTTTCAAGAGCGCCGTCATCTTTTGCGTGCCGGAATCACCGGACACATTGCGCGAAGACGCTCGCAAGGTGCTCGCATGGGAAGCCATTGAAGACGATGATTTGAAACTGGATGAAACCCAGGTTCATCAACTTTCGGAAAACCTCAAAAAAGCCCGGCGCGACTTGAAGGAAACCATCTGGCGCACCTACAAAAATTTGATGTTGCTTGGCAAAGACAACACCGTGAAACGCGTTGATCTCGGCTTGGTTCATTCCAGCGCGGCAACAGACTTAATTTCGTTAATCGTTGGCCGATTGAGTTCCGATGGCGACTTGGAAACAAAAGGCATCAGTCCGTCATTTCTAATTCGCAACTGGCCGCCCGCATTCAAGGAATGGTCAACGAAATCCGTGCGTGATGCGTTTTTCGCGTCGCCACAATTTCCGCGCTTGACGAACCCGGACGTGTTGAGGGACACGATTTCGCGCGGAGTTGGTAATGGTTTGCTCGGTTACGTCGGTAAAACGGCTAACGGTTACAAACCGTTTTCCTTCAACCAGGCGTTGATGACCGCCGATGTGGAATTCTCCGAGGAAATGTTCATCGTCACCAAGGAAACCGCAGAGACTTATCTAAAAACGCGGGCTTCGTCGCCTGCATCTGCCACCGCACCAGTTCCGTCAGCGCCAATACCAGCCGCCGCTGGCACTGCCGTGCCGGTTGACTTGATTCCCCCGACATCCCCAGCGTCTTCAACCGCGTCCGGCCTAACGTGGACAGGCGAGATTCCGCCGCAGAAATGGATGAACTTTTACACGAAAGTTCTTTCCAAGTTCGCAACCGCGCGCGGCTTGAAATTAACCGTGAAAGTTGAAGTGTTACCCGAAGGCGGCGTCTCCAAACAGAAACTCGACGAAACGAAATCCGCGTTGCGCGAACTCGGTTTGAATGATGATGTCAACCTCGGGCAACGCTCCTAAAAGGCAGCCATGAAACATATTTTTATTTCACACGCTGGTGCGGATGTCGAGATTGCAAAACGACTTGAAGGCGACCTACGCAATGCCAGCCACGAAACAAAAGTCGATACAAATGAACTGAAGTTGGGTGTGGACGCAATTGGCTTCATGAACGACGGTATCGCAGGCGCTCATACTGTTGTCATTCTTTATTCCAAAAACACTCCGCAGGCCAAATGGCAGAAACTCGAAATTTATTCGGCTGTCTGGAATGAAGTCGAACAGTCGGGTGGCGTCTGTATGGTTGTGAAACTTGATGATTCGCCGCTTCCACCAGTGCTTGGCCACAAAGTGTTTGGAAAACTGAATGTATCCGACCCCAATTCCTACAAAAAACTACTGGAAGATTTGTGCGGCGCAATTTTATCAGGGAAAACGGCCTCCTCGGTGGTTTTGGAAGCATTCAAATTAGAATCGAGCAATCCATTCCGTCGTGTCCGCGCGGAATATTTTGAGGACCGGCCCGACCTGCTGGCTAAGACATTCTCACCGCCTGATGCGCAAAAGACAGGCGCACTTGAAGAAATGAAACCGTGCTTCCTAGAGGGTTCGCGCGGAACAGGAAAATCTATGCTCTTGCTGTCTCTGCGAGCGCGCAATTTTCTTGCGCGGCACAAAGCAAGTGGCAGCGGCCAGAAAATATTTGGTTTCTATCTAAAGCTCAGTCGAGGTGCAATTTGCAATGCAGGACTTCCAAACTCCTGCGGTGATCCAAGAATCGCTAACGAGCGTGATTTTATTCAAATCACTGATATTGGTTCGCAAGAAATCATCATTTGTCTCCTCGAAAGTTTATTTTCAGAGATCGATTTTTGCATCAAACAGCAACTCTTGTCTTGTGATGGACATGCTGAGAAGGCTTTGGCAGAGGCCGCTTATTTGGCGCTCTTTGACACGGATCAAAACGCGCCGAGAAATTTAGACGAGTTGCTCAGCAAGTTGGCCAATATACACCTCAAGATCGCAGGATTTATACGGCGAAAATTCATATATGAGGAAAACGTATCCGTTCCCATCGCAACCTTTGACCTGGAAGCGTTGAAACGAACGATCAAGCTCGTCAAGAAGTTGATTCCGATGTTCGCCAACGCGACATTCATGGCGTTGCTGGATGAGTATGAAAATTTGTTTCCTTATCAGCAACGGATTGTAAACAGTTACGTTAAGTTAGCTTCCCCAGATGCATCCATAAAAATCGCGAAGAAGATTGGGACTGCGGATACCTCTGGCACAATGACAGGCCAAGAGTTACAAGAAATCCACGATTATACCCGCGTTCCACTGATTTACGATCTCGAAGACAAGGAACAGCAAAGTGCGTACAACCAGCTTCTGACCCATATTGTTACTAACATTCTGAAGAACGAAGAGTTGCCATTTAGCAATATGCAACAACTTCTGCCGGCAGATACTTCAGAGGAAGTTGGTGCGGAGGCTTTTCTTGCTTCTGTTGCGAAGCTATGCAAAGTGAGTGTCAAACAGTTTCAAAACTGGCCAGTCGAAAAGCAGCGGGAAAAAATGACATATTATGGTGAGACCGCAATCTACAGAGTTCTTTATGGAAATAAAGGGCGGCACAAAGCCAAACATTTTTCCGGTTTTAATGAGTTGGCTTTCTTAAGCTCTGGCGTAATTCGCTATTTCCAAGAATTCCTCGGCGTAGCTTACCACTTAACTTATGGTTCGGGGCAACAGCCAACGAATGAGTTCGTTTTGCCTCCAAAGAAACAGTCCGATGCAGTCCACTTTGTGTCCCAACACAATCTAACCACCCTGAGCAAGAATATTGAAGCTGACGGAGAGACCTTAAAATACTTCCTGCTCGATTTAGGTGATTGCCTTAGATTTAGACTTTTGAACCATACGAGTGAACCGGAGGCAGCGCGATTGACGATTGCCGATCCGGAACATTTGGATTCAGCCAATTATGACGACCTTCGCCGCATTCTCACGGTCGGTGCTAAGGAGGGAGTTTTCCAAACGAAAGAGGGAAGGCCTGGTTTCAAGCCAAAGCATAGTTCTGATCCACAACCAGTTGAATTCAATATCTCGCGAGTTTATGCACCAGTGCTACAAATCAGCCCCCGCCAACGCTGGCGCACAAAAGTTAAATGTAATGATTTGGCGAAACTTCTCTCACCCGGTCAGCGCGCGCAAGCAAAGAAGCAGCTCATGACGACGATGGCAAAAGCCCATTCGGACGATAAGCAGCCTGGTTTGCTGTAAGAACCATACCAAGATGAAAGCCCAGTTTTCACCAAGCTTGATGCCAGCACGCGCATTGCTGCTGACTTGTTCAAGTCATGAAGCGCGATGTGAAGGTTTTGTGTCCAGAATGGCAGGCTGGAGGCCAAGCGGCGCTGTGATTTTCCATTATGACGATGTTAATCCCAAGCGTGAAATTCGTCATAAAGCAATGCTGGATGTGCTAAGTGCAGCCGCTGTATCGGCAACTACGCTTCGATTTACGGAATCCAATGCTGTTATGAGTCTCCGTGACAATATGAATCAGCTTAAGGAGATTCTAGCATCGCGAAAGAGTGACGCAATTGTCTTGGACATTTCCGTATTCACAAAACGTCACTTGCTCATGATGCTTCGCTGGCTGGACGATGAGGGTTATTGGGACAAGCTTTGCGTTGTTTACACCGCCCCGGAGGATTATGACGTATCACAATTTATTCCGCTATCCTTCGGGATCGCGTCATTTCAACAAATCCCCGGGTTTTCCGCCTGTCCAGACTTGAGCAGACCGGTGCATTTGGTGTTGTTCCTTGGTTACGAGGGAGACAGGGTTCTCGCGACTTATGAGCATGTTCAGCCAATGCAGACAACGCTGGTTATTCCATATCCGCCATACCAGCCTTCGTGGGCAGGCAGAACAGAGCGCTTCAATGCTGATCTTATAGGTCTCGTAGGCAACGAAGCTATATCGAAAGTTGATTCGACTGATCCGGAGGCTACTTGTAAAGCACTCGATCAGATTCTGGGAGAAAGAGACAAACGTAGCTTGCACGCTAAAGTTGTCAGTCCTCTTGGCACAAAGCCGCAAACTTTAGGAATTTATTCCTACGTTCGAGAATGCAACGACCCACCAGCTATCGTTTATGCAAGCCCACTCCGGCACAATCACGAATTCTTTTCACACGGCATCGGTATAACTTGGGTTTTGAAGAAGGTATGATGAAAATGCGTTTACCAACGCGTCTCGACAGGTATCCAGCCAAGATGGTGTCACGGCTTGCTGACAAACTTGTGAGCCGTTATGCAGTTAATGCCAAGAGCATTTTAGATCCATTTTGTGGGTCGGGTGCGGTGCTCGTTGCCGGTCGTCGGAACGGTCTTTCAGTGACTGGGATCGATTTGAATCCGATGGCCGGCTTGCTCTCTGAAATTAAACTCACAGGATTTTCTGTTGAGAAAGCAACAGCACTTGCAAATGAATTTGTGCAAACAGCCCGGAATACAAAACGGACATTTCCCATTCAATGGCCAGCAAAACATTATTGGTTCACTTCGGCAACGCTGGAAAAATATGAACGCCTTCGAGCAGCCGGTCAAAATCTTAAGTTGCACAATACAATTGATGGGAAGGCCGTGCTCCTCGCTTTTGCTTTATCAATTCGACTTTGCTCTAAAGCCGACCAGCGAAGTCCGAAGCCTTTCATCTCAAAAAAGGCAATCTCCACTCGTAAAGGAAAACATTTCGACCCGTATCGGATGGTTCACATGCTTTTGAAAGAATTAGGCGAGGTTTATGGGGCAGATTTCCACAAAAATGATTGTCGCTTTTTGTTAGCTGATGTGACTTGTGACACTTCAATCCCACGTCTAATCGGAAAGCACTCGCATGTAATTACGTCGCCTCCGTATATCAATGCTCAAGATTACTTTCGTAATTTCAAACTCGAATTATATCTACTCGAAGGGCTGCTCTCGTTTCGAGTCAGCGAACTTCAAGAGTGTTTTATCGGCACAGAACGCGGCAATCTTCTCGCCGGCATTTCAGCCGAACAAATCCGACGCCAACGTGAGCGAATTCCTCAAATAAAAAAACTGGCGCGAAAGTCTCCTCGGTCGGAGGCAATTGTCCTCCACTACCTGCGCGATATGGGAAATGCGTTTGACATCATCAAAAAGTGCCTAAAACGCAAAGGCACGTTCGTGTTGGTCTGTGGAGACAATCTTATCGGAGGAGTGCGCATCCGCACATGGCAAATCCTGCGCGATATGTTGGTCGAGCGAGGCTTCAAACTATTTGATTCTTTCACTGATATTATCAAAGACAGAATGCTTGCGCCCAACCGGTGTGGCCACAAGGGACTGATTAAAGAAGAAGTCGTTTTGGCCTTTCGGTCCAACTAAGCGGAGTGAGATGGAAGTCGTGCAGCACAAAAGCTGCCTCTTTTGAGCGAATTCCATTCGAACCCGATTCGACAGCCTAAACCGCCACCGGCGCCTTGATCGCAGGATGCGGGTCATAACCCGCTAATTCAAAATCTTGGAACTTGAAGTCGTGGATATTCTTGACGGCGGGATTGAGTTTCATAGTCGGCAGCGGGCGCGGCTGACGAGTGAGTTGAAGTTTTGCCTGCTCGACATGATTTAAGTAAAGATGCAGGTCGCCGAACGTATGAACGAATGCGCCGGGTTTCAGTCCGGCAACCTGCGCTACCATCATTGTAAGCAACGCGTAACTGGCGATGTTGAACGGCACACCAATGAAAATGTCTGCACTTCGTTGATAAAGCTGGCAGCTTAATTCGCCGTCGCTCACATAAAATTGAAATAAACAATGGCACGGTGGCAGGGACATTTGTTCAAGTTCGCCCACATTCCACGCGCTTACCATGAGCCTCCGGCTGTCTGGGTTGCTTTCGATTTCTTCGATAACCTGATCAATTTGATTGATTGAACGGCCATCAGGCGTGCGCCAGTTGCACCACTGCGCGCCGTAAATTGGGCCAAGGTTGCCATCTTTGTCCGCCCATTCGTCCCAGATGGTCACGCCGTGCTCTTGAAGCCAACGGACGTTCGTGTCACCACGCAGCATCCAGAACAATTCATAGATGATAGATTTGAGGTGAACTTTCTTTGTGGTGAGAAGTGGGAATCCCTGCGAAAGCTGGAATCGCGTCTGCGCGCCGAAAATAGAATATGTGCCGGTGCCGGTGCGGTCAGGCTTTGGCCTGCCGTGTTCCATTACATGGCGCAGAAGCTGGAGGTATTGAACCATCGCTACCTCAGTGATTTAACTTGAATTGTCAGAATGTGAAAGCACGAAATTAAACCAGTCCGCAAAGCTATTTCGCCCAGCATGAGACGCTGGCTGGACATATTCACGTTCCGCAAGTGCGGCTTCAGCTTGCTTCGCCGGTTTTCCACTTGGGTTCCACTTCTCCCGATCCCCGACCGCAGACCAAAGCCTCGTCAATTTCAGCCGGCATCAGATCGGGGTCTGCGAATCCTTTTTTGCGAACCCCTTTTGCTCATCCTGGATTTGCGGCTCTTGGCCTTGGCCGGATTTGTTCCTTCAAGGGTGTCCACACGGCCACTCAATGCTTTTATCTGCTCCTTAAGCTGCTGCAATTCGGATTCAATGGTCTTCGCTGCTGATGTTGCAAGAAAAGTGTTTGCTGTGAATTGCGAATTGTGGAACAAAGACCTTTCGTGAACATGGTCTTCAGAAAGATGTCCTTTCTCATCTATTCGGCGAATCTCAACACCCCAGTCGTCAAAATCACATCTCCCGGCGTGATGACCGCGAAAGGCACGCCAGCCTTGAACAATCAACGGTAAAATTCCGATCAAAGACGCAATCGAACCAGCAATATAAAGAATTTCCAAACCGGTTTCGTGCTCGACAATGATTACTCGGCTGCTGCCATCGGCTAAAAGATAGCCTTTGCCTTGAAAATCGCCATCAACTGGAGTGCATTGAAACCCAGCTTCATGCTCCAACGCGCGGAAAAACTCCCGATATTCGGCGTTTGAACTCACATTCTCCCGGAGCTTGAGCGACACCACGTCCTTGGGTGTTACACCGAGGTGTCGCCCTGCATCGCTCAATTTCGTTTTGAATGCCTCTGTTCTGTAATCCACGACGTTTCTGTAATTGCGTAGATCATATTCATAAATGGTGATGCTGGTGTCAATACTTTGGTCTGTTTGGAAATATTCACATGAGAGCCGGCTACAGCATAATTGCCGTTTACGCCGTGACCAACGCGCGGTTTGCTGCGTTTCACGGGCTGCCCGTCGTCCCTGTCCCCCTCTCGACGACGCCCGCTCCACTCCGCAAATCGCGCGCTCGTCACGAGCGCGCATCCGCATAGCATCGAATGTTCGGCGTGCTTCCGCCTGCGGCACGGCGACGGTCGTTTCGCTCCGGCTGCGTTCCTTCGTCTCTCCGCCTGTGCTCCACTTTCCCGTTCGCCAAACCGCAGGCCGAAGCAAATTTAAGCAAGATCAGCTCACGGTTTTACAAGGTGCGATTTTGCGTCACCACGTTGTTGATTTTTCATTCGTCGGCACAATAATTGTAGGCAATAATTCGTTTTGCGTGGAAATGATAACCAGCCCATCAGCAACAGGCGGATCTGGACAGGACTTTGAATTCAAAGTCGGGGCAGCTTGTTTGACGCTCCTGCTCACAGGCGGCGCGCCATTCTTCCTCGAAACCGGCGCGGTCAATGTAGTGCATTTCCAAACCAAATACCTAGGTTGGAAAACAGACGACCTTCTATTGGAGGTGGTTGATGAAAAGGGGTTGAACAGGAAGGCAGCCGTTCAGATTAAACGCGCGTTTGTTTTGAGCGAAAAGGATGAGGAATCTGCCGAAACGTTACGGCGCGCTTTTGCTGATTTCCGAAACACATCACTATTCAATCAGAATCGTGACGTGATTGGACTGATTACGAGCAGCCTTTCTACAAAACTGGTCAGGGGGCTGCGCACTTTGCTCGACTGTGCGCTGGCCTCGACTGATTCCGCTGACATGGTTCGACGGCTGCAAATTCCCGGTTATCTTGGAAAACCCACGCTTGATTACTACAATAATATTGTAGCAATCCTGCGAGATTCAAGCGGACCGCAACTAACGGACGAAGAAATCTGGCGATTTTTATGCCGCTTCAATGTGGTGGATTGTGATCTCAATGTTGAACATGGATTCATCGAGACCATGATGCGCTCATTGCTCGCAATTACAGCCCGTGACAATAATACAGCCGCCGCCGATGCAACGTGGAACACCCTCTGCACCTTGGCCGCTACTCGAACAGGGACGGCTTCGTCCTATACGCTAGAAAAACTTCCCGAACCGTTGTTGCAACAGCACAACCACGCCAGTGGATACCCGGTTGGTGCATTACGCCTGTTGGAGGATACACGCGTAGTCGTTGATGGAATTCGCACCACGATTGGTGGAAAGATGGAGATTCCCCGGCGCGAACTGTTCGGTCAGCTTTGTCGCCTCATCGAAAATAATCCACTCGTGTTTGTGACGGGCGAGGCGGGTTCGGGAAAATCCGTGCTTGCGAAAATGGGTTTTTCTTTGGCCACCATCGGCGCAGTCGGCTTCGCGTTTCGCGCTGAAAGTCTCGCCGGCACTCATATCAATGAAGTTCTCGCACGTTTTGAACTCACTATTGACGGCCTTCGCGCACAAACCGCGTTGCATGGCCGAAAAATTCTGTGGATTGAGAGCCTTGAACGGTTGATGGAAAAAGATGCCGAACAACGAGCGGCTTTTCTCGACCTGCTTCGCGCCATCAAGAATGATCCCACGTGGAGATTGCTCATCACCTGCCGGGACTACTCGGCAGAAACCGTGAGAAGCGCCCTTTTTAACGAAGTCGGCATACCCTGCGCAGACATCTTCGTGCCTGAATTGAGTGACGCCGAACTGGACGAGGCGACGGCTGAATTTCCCACGATGCAACGCCCGATGTCGAGTGACGCGCTCCGCCGAATGCTCAAGAAACCATTTTTGTTGGATAAAGCCGTGCAAATGCAGTGGCCAGCGACAGAACCGCTTCCATCGCATGAGCGCGCGTTTCGGGAAAAAGTTTGGCGGGATGTTGTTCGCCACCCGGACGAGGGCCAGCAGATTGGGCTGCCACGGTTGCGTGGCGAGATTTTAGTTGAAGTGGCATTGCGCCGTGCAAAGGCCATGAAGCCATTCGTTTCGGCTACGGACCTTGATGCGCGCGCGCTTCACAGACTCGTCCGCGACAGTTTGCTGGCAACCCCCACGACGGGTGATGACCATTTTGCTCCGGCGCACGATGTATTTGAAGATTGGGCTTTGGCGCATTGGTTGGACGCGGAATTTGAACGCAGCGAGCGCCGTCTGGCCGTGCTTTTTGCTCAAGTTGGAACGTATCCCGCCCTGCGGCGCGCCTACCGGAAGTGGCTGACAGAATTGCTGGATACAGCCCCGCAAACGACCGACACACTGGTTCTGGATGTTATCCAAAATACATCTATTGCTGCGCATTGGCGGGATGACACACTCGTGGGCGTGCTTCAATCGTCCGATGCGAACGGCTTTTTGCGGCGGAATGCCACGCTTTTGATTGCCGATGGCGCAAAACTTCTGCGGCAGGTTATCCACATTCTGCGTGTTGCGTGTCGGGCGGCAATTCCACGGCGGTTGTTTGGGATAGAGGGTGCTGGTGATGTCTTCTTGCCCCGAGGAAATGGCTGGACCGGGGCCGCTGAATTGATGGAGTCAGCCATACCGCAGTTTGGCGAAGCAGATTTTCCTTTTGTCCTTGGATTCATGGAGGATTGGGTGCAATTGACACGCTGGGGTTTGCGTTATCCAAAAGGTGCGGAATCCATCGCCAAATTGGCACTGCACTGGTTGCCAAATGTGAAGTCATGGCGCTCTCCTGTCCGTGATGGACGCGAACGGCTGTTCAAAATCCTATTGATCATACCTTTGGCCGCCAAAGCAACGCTAACGCAAATGGCCATGACTGCGATGGACGACAAGAGGCGCCATCATGATTACAAAGAACTGCTTGAACTCATGTTCAATCATTTTTATTCCGACGCCCTCTGTCGCGACATGCCCGACTTGATGATCAGCGTAGGTGAATACACGCTGGGCATGCATCTTTCTGTAGAACAGGCCCTCGCGGTTGGGTCTGGATACGACATGAACACGATGAATGACGCTTTCGGACTCGGTTTCCGATCATCAATGGACGACTACCCCTCAAGCGCGTATCATGGACCATTTTTCAAATTCCTTTCGCACCACCCGCAGCGAGGTCTCGATTTCATTTTGAAATTTGCCAACCGTTCATGCGAAGCTTACGCACATCCGTCCAATCGAAGACGTGGCATAAACGGCCCAATGCGCGTAGCCATCCAGTTGCCGGATGGCAAAACCCAAATGCAGTTTGGGGACGGCCGTTTATGGGAATTATACCGAGACTTCACCCATGGCCCAGACGTTCTGAAAAGTGCCCTCATGGCGTTGGAACGTTGGTTGCTCAACAAAGCGGCTCGCGGTGAAACTGATTTGCCTGAAATACTGAATCGTCTTTTAAGTCAAAGCAACAATATCGCCGTAACAGCAGTCGTCGCCAGCGTGACCACAGCTTACCCAAGCCAGGCCGGCGACGCGGCATTTGCCGTCCTGACGTGCAAGCATCTATTTAAGGCGGATTTGGAGCGTTCCGTAAACGAAACGATGAATGCTCGCCGCATGAATACGGGAATATGGCTGGGCGTTGAAAAGAAGTTATATGATGACGAGCGCACTGAATCCGCCCGCTTGCCGCATCGCCCGCAGCATCTTGAATACCTTGCCGTGATGCTGCAAATGTCGCGTTTTCGCGATCAGGTCTGGGCGCTGCTTGATGCGTATAAAGCGGAACTTCCAAAAGAAAACGAACAGGATGATGAGATCAAGGTGTGGCGGTTCAGGCTGCACCAAATGGATACGCGAAATTTTGTTGAAGTGGGCGAAGCAGAAGATGGACGCGTGCTGATTCAAGCCTCAGCCCCGCCGCCCGAACTTCAAGAAATGATTGATGCGAAAAAACCGCAGCGGGAAACCTGGGATGCGGTGACGAGTTTGTTCGTATGGGGCCGGTCGGTCTTTGCGGGGCAGCCGGCACAGGGCGTCAAACCAGAACAATGGAAAGCAAAACTTGACGCGGCACAAACACAGCTTGCTTCCATCAATAAAGTAACAGACCAGGTTCAGACATCTATCGCACTTGCCGGACCGGCTTATGTGGCCGCCGTGTGCATCCGGGATCATTGGGTTGAATTAGCGGACGCTGAAAAGGAATGGTGCGCCATAATGACCTGCGATTCGGTTGAAGCGGATGCAGATACTTCAGATCAATTCAAAATTGCGGCGCTAAACGCCATGGAAGCCTCACGCCCGGCAGCTTTCATTCTGCCTGCATTGTTTGAAAAACAATGCGCCCCCGATGTTCAAGCTCGGCTGCTGCCAGCTCTCGCCAAAGCGATAACTCATTCCGTGGATGAAGTCGTGAAATACGCCGTGCAAGGTATCGGGGCTTATTTGTGGAAATCAGATCGGCCACTCGCTCTGACGTGTGTTCACGCGCTTATACTGGAAGCGGTCGAGCAAAACCAATTTTGGAATGAACGACGGCGGAAGCCTACCGAAGATGCGGCAACCGAAGCTCAATTTCGTGCCGACCTGCTCACGCGGTTGCGTAAATTCGTTGAAAACCGCAAAACGGGCAATGACGATGCCATTCTCCAGCTTGATTTGACGCGCTGGCCGGGACGACAGGTTGCACCGCATCTGCTCGCGGTTTTCGGTCCACAATTTACCGATCCGCTTGCGCGCGGATTTTTCAAACGCAATACAGCCGCTTTGGTTCTCAGGTGGACAACCGACCATAACCGGCGTCATTCGCGGGTTGAGAAACCGGACGATGAGCAGGAGTTGGACGCACAGGTGGAACACCTTTACGTGGACCCGCTGGTGCAATTCGCGTTCAACCAACCGGCGCAGGAGGCAAATGAAATTTTGGAGCCGGTCTTCAGTGTGTCTAGCCATCTGCCGGAAAAAGCAGCAGAAGTCGTCAAATGGCTGGTGATACGTCAAGGGGATCAAACACCGGCAACGACTTTCTGGATGTTGTGGCAGCGGTTTGCAGACGGTTATTTGGCTAGTTCCCTGCCGGCTTCAGCGGACAACGAACATTCACATTCCGCCAAACTTCTCCGGGAGCTTTTCCTTGGCGATAATTGGGGCGAGGCGCGTGACTGGAATCCACTCCATGGCGAAGAACAACGTATACGCGGATTGTTTGATCGTATGCCGGCGAGCCAAAAAGGTTTCGAGGTATACACATACTTCCTCGAAAAAATTGGCTCTCCAACACTCCCCGACGCATTCATCAGCCTCGCAACAAAAATGCCCATGACAGGCGGGGCAGCTTTGCTTTCCGAGATTACAGTGTTCTATCTCGAAACTATTCTGACCCGCCTTATTTACGGTGGCAATCGCCGCATACGCGTCGAAGCTGATCTCCGCCAGGCCGCAATGAAGCTTCTTGACGAGATGGTTGCCGCCGGCTCCTCCACTGCATACAAGCTGCGCGACGATTTTCTTACTCCAATGTGAATAGACTGCCTTCATGAAATGCCCCTTCGCAGTAAAATCGAAGGTGGGGTCTCCTTTCAAGTTTTTGCCCTGCCTTCGCCGATGTTATGGAACGCAATTTAATTTAGAGATGCCTGCGGCTGCGAGTCAGCAGGCTTGTTCTCCACCACCACGATTTCCCGAATCTTGGGCTGGCCGTCGGGAACCAGCGAATGATATTTCGCCGGCAACGCCATCAAGAACGACAATTCCAGCTTGTGAAGGGCGGTTTCGATGCGCCGGAGCGCGCGTCCGCGAACCATGACTTCATGCGAGGCAAATGACAGATGAAGCAATTGCTCCTTGTCTTCATTGGTGATTTCGGCAAACGCGAATTGATCCAGCGGCAGCAGGAGCGCGCGTCCGGGTGAAATTTCAACGCGCAAACAACGTGCCTGCGGTTCAGTGGTGTAACATTCGGGTAATTTTGTGCTCATATTTTTGTTGGTGTTGACGACGGCTGGATATTTTCAAACGGCAAAACGTGTCGGCGGCCCGCTGGCCGAAGCGGAGGAGACAGCCATGCAGCCGGTCCCAAAGCCGGTTGCCGTAGCGCGGGCGAAAGCCAGGCGCCAATTCCAGTGCCAGCGGCCTGTGACCGGAACGAACCAGGTTTTCACGCAGTTGAATTTTATCCGGCGTGAAAATGCGGATGCCGCGCCGACCGCGCGAAATGGTGACATACCATTGCTGGGCATTGGTTGCGGCCTTGATGGTCGAATCCGAAAAAAGAACATGATCCACGGTCTTACCTTGCGAGCCATAGGACGTAATGGCGTAACCGGGAAGGAACTCGCGGAAACTTTTTTCCAAAACCCGGCCGTCGGCCAGTTCGATCCGGCCATTGGCGCGGACGGATTTCACCGTCACCAGTTCGCCATTGGTGACACGCGCACCGGAAGCCAGTTTGCGATTGGCTTTGAGATGCAGCCGCTCACCTTCCGCCACTGGAATGTCACGCGGCAGGCTGACGGTGATTTTATCCAGCACCTTGTTTGAAACCATGACGCAACGGCCATTCACTTCGGCCAGCACGCCGGCCTTGACGATGCCCATCAGCTTTCCCGTTGCCCCCGGCGCGGCTTGGCGCACCTTCTGGTTGAACACAATCACCGCATCCTTTGGATAGAATCGCTCATCGCGTTTCTGCGCGTTGGTCAAATCCAGTTTCTCCAAAGCCTGAACCGTCACGTCATTTGCGCCGAGCAATCCTTTACCTTTAAGCGCATCGCGCACCTTTGAATTGACTCGGTGGACTTCCACCCAGGTCTGCGACACCACCACGGCAGATGCCTTTTGCTCCGCCAGCCGGAGGTATTCATCCGCCAGCTTGTCGGCCTGTTCACCCAGGCCACACGCAACGATTGCCCCCATTTGGTCGAGCCGTTTGAATGACTCCACCAACCTGCCCGCCGCCGCCGCTTCGACGGCTTTGCGATATTGCTTGATGCGTGAACG